>CAZEWJ010000050.1:0-21730 GCA_964515875.1 uncultured Ignavibacteriaceae bacterium
AGGAGAATAAAATGAATATTTTTGTTGGCAACTTAGCATCTGATGTAAAGGAAGACGAACTTAAAACACTTTTCTCAAAACATGGGAGAGTAAGCAGTGTTAAGATTATCCGTGATATGTTTAGCCAGACATCAAAAGGATTTGGCTTTGTTGAAATGCCGGGAAAAGCTGAAGCTCAAAAAGCACTTACTGAGCTGAACACTTATGAGCTTAAAGGAAAGAGACTAAATGTTAATGAAGCAAGACCCCAAAGAGAAAAAGGTCGTGGCCCAAGAAGATTTTAATCCTTAATTTTCTTAAACCTTTTTAAAGGGATAGCTCAAAAATCCATTCTTGTCATACCGGACTTGATCCGGTATCTATTTTTCGAAGAAAATTAAGCTTTGAGATTCCGCATCAAGTGCGGAATGATATTTTATATCTGTTTACAATCAACTCAATGAATGTTCTTTAGAATAACCTTTCGCATTAATCTTCTTTATTATTCATATTTGTTCTCCATCATCTAAAGCAGTTAAAAAAAAATTTTAGCAGACCTAAACCCTCTGATGGATATGATTACCGTCAAATGCTAACAGGATAATTTTAATTCTGCGGTATAATAAGGCTCACACCAGATTATGACCTTTACTAAGAATTTTTTAAAGTTAAGTTAGAATTTAACTTAATATTAAAGCTTTTAGAATGAAAAAGTTAGTCTTAGTTACAATTTCAATTTTATTCTTCAGCTCCTGCAGCAGGGAAAATTCACCTTTAATGCCTGCTTTAAGTGCGGATTATTTTCCCCTGCAGGTTGGAAACATGTGGACATTCAAAAGCTCATCTGATAGCAGTGTACAGGTATATGAGATTACTGACACAAAAGTTTTTGGTGAACATGTTTATTTTGAACGAGTCAGAACCTTTTCAGATGGAACTAAAGATACTATCTATTTTAGAATTGCAGAAAATAATATTGTACTGATTTATTATGAAGGAAGCGATTATATCTTTATTGATTTTGATAAACCTCTTGAAGAAGAATGGAATTCATACGGAGATTTTTACGGATACATTAAGCAGAGAAATATTTCTGTGCAGGTTGAAGCCGGAAGTTTTAATAATGTAATCGAAGTTTTTATGAATCACAGATCTGTCTCAGATGTTTCTGAATTTAACCGCTATGCACCTGAAGTTGGTCTTGTGGAATCAACCGGCTTCAGATTTAATTTAACTTTAAGCAGTGCGAGAGTGAATGGAGTTAATTATCCTTAAACAAAAATAATTTTTATGACTGTTATAGAATTCCTCCTTCTTCTTTTAATTGCCGGGATAACCGGTTCGATTGGTCAGGCTCTGACAGGGTTTTCAAGAGGAGGTTGTTTTATTTCAATTATTGTTGGATTTGTTGGTGCATTGCTCGGCACCTGGATAGCACGTGAACTAGGATTGAGTGAAATTTTTGTTTTAAACATTGGTGATGTTGCTTTCCCTGTTTTTTGGGCAATAATAGGTGCAGCAATTTTCACAGGAATATTAAGCTTACTGTCGCCAAGAAGTAAAAATTAATTAAATAAAAAAACTTTCATTATGGGAACAAAATATAAAGGGACAAAAAAAGAGGTTAATACTCTTAACTCATTTATAAAATTAACCAGGGCTGCAGATTCGGTAAGAAGCAGGATATTTTCTATTATAAACACGAGTGAGATTACTGAAAGCCAGTTTTATGTTCTTGATTCTCTCTATCATTCCGGTCCATTAACTCAAAAGAATATTGGTGAGAAAGTTTTCAGAAGCGGTGGAAACATAACTCTTGTTATAGATAATCTTGAGAAACAAGGTTATGTAAAAAGAGTTCGGGGTAAAGAAGACAGAAGGTATTTCACTATTCATCTTACTAAGGCTGGGAAGAATTTAATGGATAAAATATTTCCTGAATTTCTTTCTGCTGTAAAAAATGAATTGAATGTGCTGGGAGATACAGAGCATAAGCAGCTTCAGGAGCTTTGTAAAAAAGTCGGCCTGAAGAATTCATATTAGGGAGCTTTAACTTCTTTCATTATTTCAGGAAGAATTTTTCCTGCTTCTCCAAAGAAGGATAGATTTGCAAGTGAAGTTATTTCAGTCTCTTCAATATTAATTTCCACAAGATAAGCACCATTCTGCTTTGCAGTAAATATTAAAGATGCTGCAGGATAAACAACTGCAGAAGTTCCCACAATAAAAAATAGATCACAATTTTTTGCAGCTTTTTCAGAAGCATCAAACTGATCTTCAGGAAGATATTCACCAAACCAAACAACATCAGGTCTTATTAAACCGCCGCATTTACATTTAGGAATTCCTTCGGAGAAATCCAGTTCCTCATTATAAAATGCTTTGCATTTAATGCAGTAGTTTCTTTCAATATTTCCATGTAGTTCATAAACAACTTTACTTCCTGCTCTTCGATGGAGATTATCTATATTTTGTGTTACAACTGCTACTTCAGAAAAAACTTTTTCTGCTTCTGCAATTGCAATATGAGCAGCGTTTGGATGTGATTGATGGATAATATTTTTTCTGTGGTTATACCATTCCCAAACAAGCTCAGGGTTTTTCAGGAATGCATCAAAGCTGGCGAGTTCCTCAGGTTTAATCTTATTCCAAATTCCATCTTTCCCCCTGAAAGTTGGGATACCGCTTTCAGCAGAAATGCCGGCACCGGTGAAAAAGACAATTGATTTGCTCGCTTTTAATTTCTCAATTAAGTTTTTATCTATCTGCATAAACGTAGAGACGCCCCGATGGGGCGTCTTTTTATTGGAAAACTTTAATAAACAGCTTAGACCTTGCAATTATTTTTTAAAAAAATAGACGCTCCAGCGGAGCGTCTCTACTAATCAAATAAAGTTTTATTAATCTGCTCTTCTAATTCTGGAGTTATTCCATGTTTGAAGAGATCTGTTGAAGCAAGGTTGAGAAAATTTGTCCATTTACTTTCAACTTTTATCTGTGTTGAAAGGGCATTTTTATAAGCGTTAACTTTTGCACTTAATTCATCTGCCTGGTAAAGCGCAATCGCTTCAAGAGTTTTGGGAACTACGGGAGAAGCGTATTCAAGTTTTCCCTGATGGCTGAGAATGATATGAAGCAGACAATTTTTTAAATCTTCAGAGAATCCCGGAATCTTATTTACTTCATCATTAATTATCATTGCAGAAATAACTATATGCCCGATCAGCTTTCCTTTATCTGTATATTCAAAAACTCCGTCATATCTCAATTCTTCAGTTTTACCAAAGTCATGCATCATAGCACCAGAGATAAGCAAATCCCTGTTTAACTCAGGATGAATGTCGCACATAAGATCGCAAATTTTAATTATCTCCAAAGTATGTTCAATCAATCCATGAATGTAACCATGATGCCAGGATTTTCCTGCAGGTGCTGTTGTAAATTTTTCAAATCTTTCCCCTTCGAAAATTTTTTTCATTAAAATTCTTAAGTAATAATCTGAAATAGAATTTATTCTTCTTAAAAATTCTTCCTTCATCTCGTCAGTATTTCTTAAAGATTTAGGAAGGAACTCATTAATAGAAATATTTTCTGAAGGATCAACTGCTCTGATTGTAGCTACTCTTAATTGTTTTAAACTTTGATAATCATCAATAACCCCAGTAACTTTTACAAGATTGCCATTCTTAAATGAATTACAAATCTCCTCAAAATTATCAAACATATTTGCATTAAGAGTTTCAGACCTATCACCAAGGTCCATATTCAGGTATTGTTTATTCTGGCGGGAAAACCGCACTTCAAATTTCCTGATCAATAAATAATGATCAACGGCATCACCTTTTAAAAGCAATGATAAATCTTTCTGATTAAGCATTATCAACCTTTAATAATTTCTATTATACTTTCTTTGGAAAGATGTGCAACAACAGATCTGTTTAGCAAATCAATTGTAACCGCAAGAGTTTTTTCATTATCGCTTTCCTGGAGAGTTCCAATAACTCCTTCAAAAGGTCCTTCTTTAATTCTTATCCTAACCCCGGGAACAAGGCCTTCTTTAACAAGAACATCTGATTCGGTGCTTAACATTTTCTTTAAGTTATCAATCTGCCATTCAGGAATTTTTGAAGGTCTGCCTCTTTCACTAATGCATCTTACAACTGAATATTGTTCGAGAGAAATAATTCTTTCCTTCTCATTTGCGAAGATGAAAATGTAACCTCTTAATAAAGGTTCTGTTATTTTCTTCTTCCTGTCACTCCATTGTTTTACTTTAGTTATTGAGGGTAAATAATATTGAACCCCTGCAGATTGAATTTGTTCTGCAGCTTTAAATTCACTTCTTGGTTTTGTATAAAGAGCAAACCACCATCTCTTATTACTATCTGATAATGTGTTTGCTCTTTCATATTCTTTTATCACAATACTTAGTTCTTTATTTTTTCTCTGCCTACCGAATAATATTTAAACTTCATCTCTTTCATTTTATCAAGATCATAAAGATTTCTGCCGTCAAAGATAACCGGTTCTTTTAACATTTCTTTTATTTTTGAAAAGTTTGGCGTTCTGAATTCATTCCATTCAGTTACAATAATAAGCGCATCGGCTTTAGCAAGTGCATCATAAGCATGGCTTGCATATTTTATAGTATCGCCAAGAACAACCTTTGATGTCTCAACGGCTTCAGGATCATAAGCTGAAACAGTTGCCCCTTTCTCTAATAATAATTTTATTAAAGCATGAGCAGGAGCTTCACGAACATCATCTGTGTTTGGTTTAAATGCTAATCCCCAAACCGCAAAATGTTTTCCTGAAATTTTTCCATTATAATGATTTAATATTTTATCAAAGAATAATTCTATCTGTCTCTTGTTAACTTTAATAACTGAATTCAAAATGCTGAAGTCATATTTATTTTCATTTGCCGTATTCCATAAAGCCATTACATCTTTCGGAAAACAGGAACCGCCATATCCAACTCCGGGAAATAAAAATCTCTTTCCAATTCTTGAATCAGAACCGATCCCTATTCTGACTTTGTCAACATCAGCTCCGGTTAACTCGCACAAGTTGGCAATCTCATTCATAAAAGAAATTTTTGTCGCAAGAAAAGAGTTGGCTGCATATTTTGTCATTTCAGCAGAACGCTCATCCATATAGTAAATTGGGTTCCCCGATCTTACAAAAGGTTCATAAAGAAGATCTAAAATACTTTTTGTTTTAGGGTTGCTTGCGCCGATTACAACTCGTTCAGGTTTCATGAAATCTTCAACTGCCATTCCTTCCCTAAGGAATTCAGGGTTTGATGCAACATCAAAATCAAAATTTGGTGCATGTTTTTTAACTGCTTCTTTAACTTTATCACTTGTACCTACAGGTACTGTGCTTTTATCAACTATAATTTTATAACCAATGGTTGGTTCTTTCTTAAAAAATTTTCCAAGGTCATCGGCAACTTTAAGAACAAAACTTAAATCCGCCTTACCATCACCGCCTTGCGGAGTGGGCAGGCATAAAAATATTACTTCACACTTTCTAACAGCTTCATGAAGATCAGTTGTAAAAACGAGCCTATTTTCTCTTATGTTTCTTTCAAAAAGAAGACTGAGCCCAGGTTCAAAAATAGGAACCACACCACTTCTTAATTTCTCTATTTTCTTTTCATCAATATCAACACAGATAACATTATTTCCTGTCTCCGCAAAACAAGTCCCGGTTACTAATCCAACATAGCCGGTTCCAACAACTGCAATGTTCAACATATCCTCCGATTTTTTAATTCAAAATATAAGCATTGATGGAATAATTTGGAATTGTATTACAGAAGTAGTATTTATTTTATTTATTTAACTAAATCCTGAAGGGCTTTTATAACCTGATTTTCCCCTGCCGTTTTTTCAAGGAAAATCACTTTACTCAAATTTTTATAATAATCTTTTAATTCTCTTGTAAATAAATCATTAAATACCATCACTTTTAGTTCCGAATAATCCCTATTCCTTGTAATAGTTTCTATAATCTGCGCACCATTCATTAAAGGCAATTGATGAGAGAGGATTATGATAGATGGAAACAAACTATCTGTAAAATTTATTGCTTCATTAGCATTTCGTGCAGTTATAACTTTAAAGTTCCTAAAGTTTTTCTTTACAGAAGAAGCTAAGGCATTCAATTTATCCGCATCTGTTTCAATAATAAGAATAACATTTGGAGATGCCGGAATAGTTATATGAAATTCACTCCCTTTATCTTCTTCAGAATAAAACCAGATTTCGCCGTTATGCTTTTCAATAATTTCTTTTGATACTGTTAAGCCAAATCCCGTTCCTTTTTCTCCGGCAGTACCGGTTGTGGAAAATATATTTTCTATTTTAAACAATTTGATTTTATTATTGTCCGGGATTCCAATTCCCTCATCCCTAACAACTACTTCTATAAAATCATCATTAAACTTTACCGCCTTTACAATAATTTTTGATTCACTCCTTGAAAATTTAATTGCATTGCTGATAAGATTAGTAATAACAATATTTAATAATCTTTCATCTCCCTGTACTTTAAGAGATTTATCTGCCTCAACTTTTATTTCAATATTTTTTCTTACTGCAGTGCCGGTTAAAGAAGAAACACAATTATAAGCAAGCAACTGAAGATTAATTTTCTGCTGTTCAACGTGCAATTTGCCCGATCTTAGCTTAGACCAGTCAAGTAAATAATTGATTAACTGCAAAAGTTTTTCTGAAGAAGAATAAAGGTAAGTCAGGTATTCATTTCTTTCAGCTTCTGTAAGAGATGATTCCTTTAAAAGAATTTCAGTAAACCCAAGAATGCTTGTAAAAGGACTTCTAAGGTCATGCGATAGCAAATTTAAAAAACTATCTTTTGCCGTATTCTGATCTTTTAATTCATTATTCACCACAATAAGATTAATCTCATTCAGTTTTTCACGGGTAATATCCTTAACTCTTCCAATAGATTTTAAAATCTCTCCACTATCATCATAGAATATTTTTACACTTTCTTTCACCCATTTTATTTTATCATCTTTAGTAGTGATCCTGAATTCAAGATCAAGTTCATTACGTAAATTATCTAATGATTCATTATAAGCTCTCCGATATTGAGGTATGTCGTCTTCAAGAATAATATCGTCTAAAGATTTTAATTCATCTGAAGAAAATCCTGTTACTTCCGTAATGTTTTCAGAAAAATAGATACTGCCCGAATCATCTTTAAACCAGAAGAATTCATCATTAAATACATTAATAAGACTCTTGAATTGATTATCGTTCAGAACTTCTATATGATCAGTAGAATTTTTATTTCTTCTTGCCATTATAAAATTTGATTAACTCCCTTGATCAAACCATAAAAACCCTTGCTACATCTATAAGCAGTGAGGGTTGGTTTATGAGTGCGGTTGTAAACACTCGTCCCAGTGATCTTTTTTGGTAAGGAACTTTATTGATAGCATGAGCAATGTTGTTGAATTTCTCATCAGAAAAATTATAGATGCCGTTTTTAATCCTGTCGAAAGTTTCATGTCGTTTACCAAGCCTGTCTTTCCATGCTTTATCATAAGTCAGTATATGATCAGGTTTATTAGTCTTAACTGCTTCTGCTGCAATTTTTCCTGCGATGCTTCCACCAATCATTCCAGATGCAATTCCACCACCGCTTAAAGGATTTACTTGTCTCGCAGCATCACCAACAAGCATTATTCCCGTTGCGGAAATCTTACTCAAGGTTATACTGCATGGAACTCCACCTGCAATAGTTGTAAGAACCGGAGCTGAAGGATAATATCTTTCCATAAAATCATTTAGAAATGAGAGTGCTGATTTTTTCTTCCCAATTAATCCGCTTACGCCAAGACCAATATTAGCTTTTTTATCTCCTTTAGGAAAAATCCAGAAATACCCCTGGGGAGCATAATCTTGTCCAAAATAAAAGTATAATGTATTCTGATCAACCGGAATGTTAGCAGCAGTAATCTGCACGGCACTTTCCATATCACGGAAATCTATATGAGTAGTTAGTTCAGCCCATCTTCCAACTCTCGATTCAACACCATCAGCAGCAATTACAACTTTTGCTTTTAATTCTTTCTGTTCACCCTGGTATTCATATTTAACCCCGGAAACTTTTCCATCATCGAAAATCAATCCATTCACATAAGCTCTTGTTAATATTTCAACACCGGCATCTGCGGCAGTTCTGGCAAGTTCATAATCAAAAATTCTTCTTTCAAGAACATAACCCGCTTCACCAAAATCTAAAATAACCTCTGTCCCATCCGGTGCATTAAAAGAGAATTTGCTAATCGTTGCTGCAATCCATTTAGAGTTTGGTTCTATAAATTCTTCTACTCCTGCTTTGCTTATTGCTTCACCGCATCTAACAGGGTAACCAACATCTCTGTCTTTTTCCAGCAGTAAAACAGTAACTCCTTGTTCAGCTGCATATCTTGCAGCAATGCTTCCGGCAGGACCGGCTCCCACCACGATTATGTCGTATTCGTTTTTCATTCTTTATTTTATCTGTGATAATCCGTTTAATCTGTGTTCTCCGTGTTCTATTTTCTTAAATTCAATTGCACACAGATAACGCGGATGACACAGATTTACACTGATTATTTAAGAACTCCTTCGCGATTAAACTTAATCACCTCAATTGGGCAGCTCCACACGCATTTTGCACAATTTGTACAGCGCGGATCAATTATAAAAATTTCTGCTTCCTTTAATTCAATTGCATCTTCAGGGCAAATGCCAACACAGCATCCGCAGAAGTCGCATTTATCCGGAAGAATATCAATCATTAATTTCCCTGTTTTAGCCTGCCGGTATTGCATTATACAAAATGTGAAAAATGAAACGTCAAATGTATTTTTATATTGAAAACTTAAAGAAAGAAAGCGTGAATAAAAAGGACGCTGGTTCCGACTAAGTCATAACTGTCTCCCTTATTAAAAGGAAACTTTTCTTTTCTGCAAATAAATAATTCTAAGAATATGTAAATCTTCATAAGAAATTTCCTGGTTAAACTTATCATAAATATTTTTTAATGTTACAGTTCCTTCTGTATCAAATTCCTCAAAAACTTTTTGTTGCTGTTCTGAACTGATAGTCAATTTTTCTAATAATCCATCTGTTCTGATTTTATTACCTTCATTTGCGTACCGGGCAATATGACTAAGAATTGTTTGCGGTTTTACATCATATTCTTTAGCAAGCTCATCAATAGAGCTCCCATCATTATAAGATTCGCCGACAAAAATATGTTTAGGCCTTTCCAGTCCACTTCGATTTTGCCTGTGTCTCGCCTTCTTTTGTTCGACGGATGTATAAATAATATTTTTTCTTAAGCAGTAGCTTTTAATAATTGATAAAAATATCCCTCCATAACTTTCAAGCTTTCTAATTCCCACTCCGCTTATATTTAAAAAGCTTGATTCATCACGAGGATAAGTTGTTGACATTTCGGTTAAAGATATATCTGAAAAAATAACATAAGGAGGAACATTATTTTCATCAGCCAGTTCTTTACGTTTTTTCCTCAGCAGTTCAAATAATTCATGATCGTAAGATTTATCTTCACCTTGTTTTAACTTTTCAGTTGCAGTTTTTAGTTCCTTTATATAGCCAAGAACCTTTTCATTCTTAAATAAGATACTATTAGCTTTCTCAGAAAGTTTAAGACTGCCAAACTCAATATCCCTGGTAAGAAATTCCTTTCGTACAAATTGATGAGCAAACATCTGCCATTGCTTCTTGTTAAATTCTTTCCCTATACCATAAACAGATAAAACATGATGACTATTACTTAAAATTCTATCAGATTCTGTTCCCACCAAAACATCAATAATATAATTTGCACCAAAAATTTCCCCGGTTTTTTTTACGGCAGATAAAAATTTTTGTGCAGGAATAGTTATGTCAGTCATTTCCTTTTCATCTGCTGTACAGTTATCACACATAGTGCAACTATCTTGTTTATAACTTTCACCAAAATAATTTATAAGCGGATTTCTTCTGCAAATTTCTGATTCAGCGTATTTAACTATTGCCTCTAAGTGAACTTTAGCAGACAGCCGTTCAGCATCATCTTCCTTCTGGTCAATAAAGTAATTTATCTTTGAAATATCTGCATAACTGAAAAGAAGAAGACAATCTGATCTTAACCCATCCCGGCCCGATCTCCCGATTTCCTGGTAATAAGATTCAATATTTTTAGGAAGATCATGATGAAGCACAAATCTTACATTCGATTTATTTATTCCCATCCCAAAAGCAATTGTAGCAACTATAATCTGAATTTCATCTTTAATAAAAAGATCCTGGTTTTCATTTCTTTCTTCATCAGATAAACCTGCGTGATAAGGCTTGGTTGAAAAACCCTGATCAGATAAATCTTCGCTAAGTTCATCTACCTGCTTTCGTGAAAAGCAATAAATAATTCCGGATTGGTTCTTATGCTCATTTAAAAAATCAATTGTTTGTTGGAATGAATTTCTTTTAGGCACTACCTGCAAAAAAAGATTTTCCCTGTTAAAGCTTGCAATAAATTTGTTATGATGAAACATATTTAAATTTTTACCTATATCATCCTGAACTCTCGGTGTGGCTGTAGCTGTAAAACCGATGCAAACAGCAGAAGGAAAATTCTTTCTGAAGTTTCCAAGCAGTCTGTAATCCTTCCTGAAATCATGTCCCCACTCAGAAATACAATGTGCTTCATCTATAGTAATGCAATCAATTCTGATACTCTTTAGCAAATTTGATATTTCCTCTTTAGCCAAAGATTCCGGGGCGATATAAAGAAGCTTTGCCTTATTATTCTTCACGCTTTGGAAATTATTTCTATAAACTTCAGGAGATAAAGAACTGTTCAGCAGGGCAGTCTGAACTCCAAGCTGCTTTAGCTGTTCAACCTGGTCTTTCATTAAAGAGATGAGAGGAGAAATAACAACTGTTAAGCCTTCAAAGATGAGAGCAGGAATTTGATAGCAGATAGATTTTCCTCCACCGGTTGGCATTATAACCAGAGTATCTTTTTTATTTAAGACATTCTGAATAATTTCATCCTGAAGAGGTCTGAAAGAGTCATACCCAAAAACGTCTTTTAATATTTGTTTTGCTTTATCCAATTATATTTATGAAAACTTAAATGATGTGGGATTGAATTTTTATTATAAAACTTCTTCGCTGCTTAATTCTTTTATAACAGTAGCTTTTTCTTTTTCAAGATCAATATTCTTCTTCATTATCCCAAGCTTTTTATTTTCTTCTGTTGCTTCTTCAAGCCTTTTATGGTTCTCATTTATCTCCCTGGTTATTTTCTGAAGCTTGAATTTCTTTAACGTATCTTTTGCATATCTTATCAGAACCTGTTTTACATTTGCCGGATATAGATCATCCCAGATTTTACTGATACCATATTTTTCAAAAGTAACCTCTCTTAAATATGACTTCAGTTTTTCATCTTCTATCTTATCTATTATAGCACCGGCTACAACTGGTTCTCCTTCCTCATAAGCTTCTGTTACAAGCATAAAAAGCTTTTGGTTAAAAGCGATATTAAAGTCATCCTGGTCAACATGATGTATTATTAAATCAATAGCTTCTTTGTCGCCTTCAAATAGTAGCTTTATTATTTCTTTCTCATTACTGAACTCTGAATCAGTTATTTTTGTATTTGAAGTAGTTTCAATAATCCTTTTAGATGAATCTTCTTCTGAAACAGGCTTTGTGCTTTTTCTAAATGATTTTTCTTTCTTAAGAATCTTTTCAAGTTCCTTTTCTATAAGAATTTCTCTCAGGTTAAACTTCTTTGCAATTGATTTTATCAGGAGATTACGTTTTAATTCATCATTTATTAATGCTGCAGATTTCACCAGCTCTCTTATTGCTTCACTCATTTTTGCAGGATCATTAAACATTCCCTGCTTTTCATAATACTCAGATTGATACTCTAAAAAATTCTGTGCATAAGAAATTGTTTCTTCAAACTTTTCTTTTCCATAATTATTAATGAATGAATCGGGGTCTTCGCCCGATGGAAGTGCTGCGATTTTTACTTCAATATCTCTTTTTAATAAAAGCTCAATACTTCTCATTGAAGCTTTAATACCGGCTGTATCAGCATCAAATAAAAGAACAACATTTTTTGAATATCTGGAAAGAAGCTGAACCTGTTCCTCAGTTAATGCTGTTCCGGAGACAGCAACAACATTTTTAATTCCGCTTTGATAAAGTGAAATCAAATCCATGTAACCTTCAACAAGAATTGCCTTGTCAAGTTTTCTTATTTCATCTTTTGCAAAAGAAAGCCCATATAAAACTCTGCCTTTAATATAAATTGAAGATTCGGGTGAGTTTAGATATTTTGCTCCGCCTTTGGCGGATTCTCTTTCTTCAAGAATTCTTCCGGCAAAAGCAACAACACGACCATTGGGTGAAAAAATCGGAAAGATTAATCTGCCGGCAAATTTATCGTAATACCTGCCTGCCGGCGAGGCAGGTCTTCCCTCATCATTCTTACCAGCAAGTCCCAATTCAGTTACTCTGTCAAGATCAAGTTTCTTTTCTTTAGCAACGCTAAGAAAATTTTCCCATCCTTTTAAAGCATAACCCAAGCCAAATGTGGTAATAGTCTGCGGTTTTATCTTTCTTTCCTTTAAATATTTTCTTGCAATTTCTCCTTCATCAGAATTCTGAAGATTATTGTAGAAATATTTTGCTGCTTCTGTATTTATATCATAAAGAAGCTCTTGTTCGCTTTGCCTCTCATCTCCTGGAGTTGATTCATATTCAATTTCAATCCCAAGTTGCTTTGCAAGTTCCTGAACAGCTTCAACAAATGATATCTTTTCGTAATCCATTAAAAACTTGTAAACGTTGCCGCCTGCGTGGCAGCCAAAGCAATGAAATATCTGTTTTTCTTCGCTTACGGTGAAAGAAGGAGTTTTTTCCGGGTGGAATGGACATAACCCGATGTAATTTCTTCCTCTTTTCCTTAGCTGTACATATCCAGAAATTACATCTACAATGCTGGCAGCAGACCGAATTTCCTCTATTTTGCTTTCAGGTATTCGCATAGTTTTTGCTTTATAATATAAAATCCGCCAAAGGCGGCTGCTCGCTTGAATGTAATTCATCACCAGCAAGCAGTAATAGAAATTTAATAAAAATCTTTTAGAAGAAAATTTTATATCAATAATTTGGGTAATATAAATTGAAACTCAAGAAATTTACACTCTTCCTCTCAATAATTCTCTTTTTAATTGTTAGTGTTTTTGCTTTGCGAACACAATTTTATCAGGTTTCCTCTAAAAAGAAACTGATTGACCAGTACAAAAGAGAACTTGACGCAATAGGGCAAAATGCACTCAAAAGTGACGATATGCCTATTTCAGCAATTCTTATCTACAACTTTGAAATAATGGGAAGAGGACATAATACAGTGTTAAGAGATTCCGAAGCCGGAGGGCATGCAATTATTAATGCGATATCAGATGCAATAAAAAATGTAGGGCTTGAAACTTTCAACTATCTTAATCATGATTCAATGAAAATAGTAACCACTTATGAACCTTGCGAGATGTGTAAAGGTGCATTAATGGAATACAAAATTAAATCTATAGAATTCTTAAAACCGAAACCGCTTACCTACTGGCTGGAGAAACAATATAATGAACTGGGATATGAATTCTCTAAAAGGAAACTTGAAGGTTCCGAACTCCAGGATTCATTGTTCAGACTGCACCCTTCTAACAAAGAGGTTATGCCCGATTATTAAACCGGACAGATCATCCTAACATATTACTTTAAATCGGTATCAGCATTTATTATATTTCCCTTTCATAAGCGAACAAAATCAGACTTTATTTTTACATCTTTTTGATGAAATTTGTATTCAACATTAATTGATTTATGATAGAAACCATTTCGAAATTTAAGCAATACTGCAACAGCCTTACTAAGTATTCCCGCTATAAAACAAGAGAAGTTCATATTGGTAAGATTTCATTGGGTGGAGATAATCCAATAAGAATTCAATCCATGACTATTACCAATACAATGGATATAAAAGCCACCGTTGAGCAAACTATCAGGATGATCGAATCGGGATGCGATTATGTTAGAATAACAGCACCAAGCAAGCTTGAAGCACAAAATCTTGAAAACATAAAAAAGGATTTACGGTCAAGAGGATATGATGTTCCTCTTATTGCCGATATACACTTTACTCCTAATGCTGCTGAAATTGCTGCAAGAATTGTTGAAAAGGTAAGAGTTAATCCGGGTAACTATGCCGATAGGAAAAAGTTTGAAGTTATAGAATATACTGATGATAAATATGAAGCGGAGATTGAAAGGATAAGAAATAAATTTTCTCCTCTTGTTAAAATTTGTAAAGAATATGGCACTGCAATGAGGATAGGAACAAACCATGGTTCTCTTTCAGACAGGATAATGAGCAGATACGGTGATACTCCGCTTGGTATGGTTGAATCTGCTTTAGAGTTTGTAAGAATCTGTGAAGAGCTTAGCTATTATGAAATTGTTCTTTCAATGAAAGCAAGCAACCCGCAGGTAATGGTTCAGGCTTACCGGCTCCTTGTACAAAAGATGAAGGAAGAAGGGATGAATTATCCACTTCATCTTGGTGTAACCGAGGCTGGTGGTGGTGAAGATGGAAGAATAAAATCCGCTGTTGGTATTGGGGCATTGCTTGAAGATGGTTTGGGAGATACAATCAGAGTATCGCTCACTGAAGATCCTGAATTTGAAGCTCCTGTTGCTATTATGCTTGCAGACAGATATAAAGAAAGAGAAAATCATAAAGCAATTAAATCAATTGAAGATCCTCCTTTCAATCCTTATGAATATGAGAAAATACATTCTTTAGAAGTTACCAGTATAGGAGGAGGAAACGTTGCAAGAGTAGTTGCGGATTTTAGTAAAAGGGAAACAAAAGATCATAAAGATCTCGCAGATATTGGTTATTTCTATAATGCAGAAACTGATAAATGGAATATGAACGATATGGCTCCCGATTTATTATATCTTGGGAATCAATCGTTACCTTTTGATATTCCAAATGGTCTCAGAGCAATTTATGATTATAAATTTTGGTTAACACTTCAGAATAAAAATTCCGGAAGCCCACTTTTTACAGCAAATGAATATCTCAATTCCGAAATTGATAAAAGCATTTTAAAATTTGTTTTGGCGGATTTAGAATCCTTTACAACTGAATTCATTAATAAAATAAAAGAGGATAATAACCTTGTTCTTATTCTTACTACAGAAAACGAACATGGAATGGCTGAACAGCGAAGAGCATTTTTTGAGTTAATAAATAATGAAATAAATCGTCCTGTTATCATCAAACGTTCTTATAAAAATTTAAGCCTGAATCAATTCAGGTTATTTGCATCAATAGATTTTGGCTCACTATTAATTGATGGTTATGGAGATGGTGTTTGGACTGAAGTTCAAAATAATTTTATTCCAGAGCCAGGGAATAATCTTTACATAAAAAAACTTATTAAAGCAGAATCAAAAGAAAAAATAATTAATAGAACTCTCTTCGGTATTCTTCAGGCGGCAAGAGTAAGAATATCAAAAACCGAATATATCGCTTGCCCTTCCTGCGGCAGAACACTTTTCGATCTTCAGGAAACTACAGAAATGATCCGTAAGAGAACTGAACACCTTAAAGGAGTTAAAATAGCAATTATGGGATGTATTGTTAACGGTCCCGGTGAAATGGCAGATGCAGATTATGGTTACGTTGGCTCCGGTGTTGGTAAGATTACTCTTTACAGGGAGAAGAATATTGTAAAAAGAAATATTCCTGCAGAAGATGCTGTTGATGCTTTAATCCAGTTAATAAAAGAAGATGAGAAATGGATTGAAACACCTGTTTCTGTTCACTAATTCATGAAGATGTGCGGTAGTTAATAATTTATTGAATATTAGAGGAGAATAAGCTAAATTTACTTGCTTCAAATGATAATTGAAAATAGAGTGAAATTAAAATTTCTTAAAAAAATACCTTATCGAACTTCTGACAGATTAAAAATTAAAACAACAAAAAATGCACCCCGATCTTATCGGGGTGCTTTTTTTTTATATGACTTGTTCAGAAATATTTAAATACATAGAAAATTGGGCACCTAAAGAAATAGCCTGGAATAAAGATAACGTTGGTTTGCAAGTTGGCTCAACTGAAAGGAAAATTAAAAACATACTGCTATCGTTGGACTTGAATATGGAAGTAGTTAATGAAGCAATAAATAAGGATTGCAATCTTATTATAACACATCACCCGCTGCTTTTTAATCCATTAAGAAAAATTGATATTGACAGAGATAATAATTCTTTATTAATCGAAAAATTAATAAAACATGATATTACTCTCTTTTCCGCTCATACAAATCTTGATTTTACAAAAGATGGTGTCAGCTTTGAGCTGGCAAAAACATTAAAACTTAAGAACATCCGCTTTCTTACAAACCTTAAATCATTACAATACAAACTTATAATCTTTGTGCCTGATAGTCATCTTGAAAAAGTTGCAAATACTATCTTTGAAAATGGCGGCGGTATTATAGGTGAGTATTCTAATTGCAGTTTTAGGACAAGAGGAGAAGGATCATTTAGTGGATCGGAAAAAACCTCTCCTTCAATTGGGAAGAAGCTTAATTATGAAAAGGTTGATGAAGTTAAATTGGAAGTATTGATTGATTCCTGGAAACTGGAAAAAATATTATCTGCAGTAAGAACAGTTCATCCTTATGAAGAGATGGCTTATGATGTTTATCCGATTAATAATGAGCATAGTAATTATGGAGTTGGTGCGATTGGGGAAATTAATCAATCAATGAAGCAGCATGAATTTTTAGATTATGTTTCTAAATGCCTGAAAATAAAAAAATTCAGGTATACAATGGGCAAAAGGAATAAAATAAAAACTGTTGCTGTATGCGGAGGTTCCGGTTCAGAATTTATAGCAGATGCAATTAAAAAAGATGCTGATGCATATATAACTGCCGATATTAAATATCATACATTTTTTGATAATGAAAATAAAATGCTTCTTATAGATGCTGGACATTACGAGACAGAAATATTCTCACTAAACGAACTTAATAAAAGGCTTGCCGCTTTTATAAAAGAAAATAAAATAAAAGTTTTTAAATACAGCAGAGATGCTAACCCGGTAAATTTTTATAACAATTCAGGAGCGTAAATAAATTGATAAACAGATTAAAAATTCTATACGATCTGCAGCTAGTTGATGATCAGCTTGATGAACTGGAAGAGCTTCGTGGCGATCTGCCGCATACAGTCGAATCTCTGGAAACCAAAATAAATGATATTAAAAAAGGTACAACTGAAAAAGAGAAAGAGAAAAAAGAATCACTTGAAAAAAGAGAAGAAAATGAAGAAAAGATAGAGAAGCTTCAGGCGAATCAAAAGAAATTCAAAGCTCAACTATACCAGGTTAGAAACAACAAAGAGTATGATGCATTAACTAAAGAGATAGATCATACCGAGGATCAGGTAAAAAAGCTGGAAGCTGAAAATAATGCTCTTGCAGATTTAAGTAAAAGGCTTACCGATGAAATAGAGGAAGTAAGCCCTCAGCTCGATACTTTAAATGAAGAGTTAAAAGAAAAGAAGGCGGATCTTAAAGAAATAATAAAAGCTAATGAGAAAGAAGAAACCAAATTAAGAGCCAAGCGCAAGGAAATACTTGATCAAACTAAAAAGCCGGACTATGTGGCTTATATGAGAATCAGAAAAGCAAAAAAGGGAAAGGCCGTGGTTACTATAAAAAGATCAGCTTGTTCAGGCTGCCATAATATTGTTCCTTCTCAAAGACAGTTGGAAATAAGAAGGAATAACAAGCTCTTCTTTTGTGAATACTGCGGAAGGATTCTTGTATCCCCCGAAATTGCTGAGCAATCTGAATCTGATTAGAGTAAAATCAGGAACTTTTTATTGAAAAATAAATTCTTTCTTTAGCTCTTATAAATTTATACTGCTTTAGTCACTTCAATTTATTATATTAGTTTCATTAAGTAAAATCTGTTAATAATTAATTAAATTTTTAAAGAAATTTATACGATTAATATTTATCCTATATAGAAAAATTTTAGAATAAAAGTACGGTTCAATTCGGGCAATTGCTCTCCGCCTCAGGCGGAGAGAGGAAAGTCCGAACTTCACAGAACAGGGTGCCGGGTAACTCCCGGATCCCGTATTTTCGGGAATGGAAAGTGCCACAGAAAATATACTTCTCCCGATATTATCGGGGGTAAAGGTGAAAAGGCAGGGTAAGAGCCTACCGCATAGATGGTAACATCTTTGGCAGGGTAAACCCCACCCGAAGCAAGGTCAAATAAAGAAACTTTCACCATTACTTGGTGACAAAAGATGTTCTGCTTTGATGTCTTGTAAAAACAAGACAGGGTTTCCGGGTAGACTGCTTGAGCTTGTTAGTAATAGCAAGCCGAGATAAATAATTGCCATCCTGAATTTATTCGGGATACAGAATTCGGCTTACAGGATTGAACCATGCTCTTGTTCTTATAAAATGAAAAAATTATGGTTAAAAACCGCTGGAAACTACAAGACATTCGGGATGAATATACCGTAAAATCTTTGGCAGATAGTCTTAATATTTCCGAAATATTAGCCCACCTTTTAATTCTCAGAAACATTAATAATTTTACACAAGCAAAATCTTTCTTTCGCCCCTCTATTGATTCTTTACATAATCCTTTCTTAATGGATGGAATGGATACTGCAACAATGCGTATCATCAATGCCCTTACTGAAAATGAAAAGATCTGTATTTTTGGAGATTATGATGTTGATGGCACTTGCGCAACTGCACTTCTTTATCTTTTCCTTAAAGAGCTTGATGCTAATATTGATTTCTATATCCCAAAGCGATTAACAGAAGGATATGGTTTATCATCAGCAGGTGTTGATCATGTAAAAAGTATTGATGCAACTTTATTAATTGCAGTTGACTGCGGAATTACAGCAATAGAAGAAACAGATTATGCAAATAAGCTGGGTATTGATGTTATAATATGCGATCATCACCAGCCAAAAGAAATTTTACCAAATGCAGTTGCTGTTCTTGATCCGCTAAAACCCTCTTGTAATTATCCTTTTAAATATTTATCCGGTGCAGGCATTGCTTTTAAGCTTGCACAGGGAGTTGCCGACAGAATTGGAAAAAGAATCCTGCCTTTGAAATATCTCGATCTTGTTGCACTGGCAGGTGCAGCAGATATAGTTCCTCTTACAGATGAGAACAGGATTCTTGTTAAGGAAGGAATAAACATTGTAAACACAAGTCCAAGGCCGGGAATTGAAGCCTTAATTGAGAACGCAGGAATTCATCCGGGGGCTCTTACATCAGGACAGATTGTTTTTACAATTGCACCAAGAATTAATGCTGTGGGAAGATTAGGTGATGCACACAGGGCAGTTGATTTATTAATTACAGATAATAAAGATGACGCGCTCCAGCTTGCACAGGTTCTTGAAACAGAAAATTATGAAAGAAGAAAGCTTGATGTTGATACTTTTGATAGTGCACTTGAGCTCGTTGAAAGCTCTCCCGATCTTCAGAATGAACTTGCGATTATTTTGCATCAGCATGATTGGCACCCTGGTGTAATTGGAATTGTAGCATCACGTCTTGTAGAAAAATACTATAGGCCAACAATAATGTTAACAACAGTTGATGGTGTTGCAAAAGGATCTGCACGAAGCATTTCTAAGTTTAATATTTATGAAGCATTGAGAAGATGTGAAGATATTCTGATTCATTTCGGCGGGCATCAGGCTGCCGCCGGGCTTGCAGTAGAAGTTAATAAACTTGAGGAGTTCAGAAGCCGTTTTTACAGTATTGTAAAGGAATCTCTTATAGAAGAAGATTTATTTCCGGAGATAACTATTGATTCAAAATTAAAATTTTCGGAAATAACTCCTAAATTCCTCAGGATACTCGATCAGTTCTCTCCTTTTGGTCCCGGCAATATGAGGCCTGTTTTTTTATGTGAAGATGTAAAAGTTGCACATCCTCCAAGAATAGTCGGGACAAATCACCTGCTTGTAACTCTTAAACAGGAAGGCTGCGAAAAAGTTTTTGATTGTATAGGTTTTAATATGGGAAGTTTCTGCGAAGATCTATCTAGGAACAATTCTAAAATCGATGTTGTATTTTCAATTGATAAAACAGTTAGAGATGGCCGTTTCTTCCCGCAGTTCAAGTTCAAAGATATAAGAATAAAAGAAAAAATTATGGAGTTGGTTTAAATGTCTGGTCATTCAAAGTGGGCAACAACTAAAAGAAAAAAAGCAGTAATTGATTCTAAGCGCGGTAAAATGTTTACCAAGCTTATTAAAGAAATTACAATTTCAGCAAGAGAAGGCGGGGGTGACCCTTCCGGAAATCCCAGATTAAGACTTGCAATAGATAATGCAAAGTCGTCTAATATGCCCCAGGATAATATTGAGAGGGCGATTAAAAAAGCTACCGGTGAACTTGAAGGCGTTACATATCATGAAATTACTTATGAAGGTTATGCAACTGCAGGAATTGCAATTATGGTTGAAGTAGCTACCGATAATAAAAACAGAACAGTTGCTGAAGTAAGGCATGTCTTTAGTAAAGGTGGTGGAACTCTCGGTGAAAGTGGTTCCGTTGCCTGGATGTTTCATAGAAAAGGGGTTATAACTTTGCCAAAGCAGGGAAAACCTGAAGATGAAATTATGGAAATTATTTTAGATGCTGGTGCAGATGATCTTCAAACCGAAGACGATTACTATGAGATTCAAACTTCCATTGAAACTTTTGAACCTGTAAGAAGATCTCTTGCGGAGAAAAAAATTAATATCGAAAACGCTTCTCTTCAGTGGATTGCACAGAATATGATTTCCGTTTCAGGAGAAGATGGTGAAAAAGTTATAAAGTTAATCGAGGCTCTTGAAGACTTGGATGATGTTCAGAACGTTTATTCCAATACAGACTTTGATGAAGAACTAATAAAAAAATCAATTTAATTAATGATAATTTTAGGAGTGGATCCGGGAACAAATTTAACCGGGTTCGGAATTATCGAAATACCTTCAGCGCGAGACAGACAGGATACCAGCAGTTTTTCACTGATTAAAAATGGTTTGATAAAACTTCCTTCAAATAATTCTCTTCCCAATAAATTAGTTATTATTTACGATGAGCTTATAAGTCTCATAAGATTTTATAAACCAGATGAGTTTGCTCTTGAAACAGCTTTTTATGGAAAGAATGTTCAATCAGCTATGAAAATTGGATACGCACGGGGAGCTGCTATACTTGCAGCCGCACATTGTAAAATCCCAATGAGTGAATATTCCCCAAGAGAAATAAAAAAATCTGTAGTTGGAAAAGGTGCAGCTTCAAAAGAGCAGGTATCTTTTATGATCAAAACAATTCTCTCTGTTAAAGAGAAAAGAATGAAGTTTGATGAATCGGATGCACTCGCTGTTGCGTTATGTCACGCATTCAGAATGGGCAATCACAAAAGCCGGGGTAAGGATTGGAAATCTTTTGTTAAACAATTTCCGGAGAGGGTCATTGGTCAATAAATCATTTTTCAATTGTTATTGTGTAGTCATTGTATATTGATAAAAAGATAAAAGGTTAAATTAGAGAAGGAAAGATATGATGATTA
>CAZEWJ010000051.1:0-21556 GCA_964515875.1 uncultured Ignavibacteriaceae bacterium
CAATTGATCACTCCGTAACAGGAAGTGGTCATTAGTAGGAACGATAGTGACGAAGTAATCTCTTTCTCTAATAATATTAAGATTGCTTCGCTCGAAGACTCACTACTAATGACCAAAGACTAATATTCTATGCTATGAATTTTTACTTATTCTTATCTTTATCTTTTTCTTCATCAACTTCTTCATAAGATGCTTCCTGAGCTTCTTCCTTACCGGTTTTACTTTCTTCACCGGCTGAACCCTGAGTACCTGCAGTTTGCTGCTGTGAAGCGGTCTGCTGGTAAAGCTGAGAAGCAATATCATTCCATATCTTTGTCAAATCATCAGTAGCAGATTTTATCCTGTTCGTATCATTTGAAGAAATAGCTTCTTCAACTTTTTTAATCTCAGCTTCAAGTCTTGATTTCTGATCCTGGGTAATTTTATCACCCATTTCATTAATCTGTTTCCTTGTCTGGAAGATCATACTATCAGCCTGATTTTTAACATCAACCGATTCTTTCTTCATCTTATCTTCTGCTGCATGCTCAGTAGCATCTCTCTTCATCTTTTCTACTTCATCCTTGGATAAACCACTCGAAGAAGTTATGTTGATGCTTTGCTCCTTATTGGTAGCTTTATCCTTAGCATGAACATGCATAATACCGTTTGCATCAATATCAAAAGTAACTTCAATCTGCGGAATTCCCCTCGGTGCTGGTGGAATACCATCAAGATGAAACCTTCCGAGTGTTCTGTTATCAGCAGCCATAGGTCTTTCACCCTGCAGAACATGTATTTCTACAGATGGCTGGTTATCAGATGCTGTTGAAAAGATCTCGCTCTTTTTAGTAGGTATCGTTGTATTAGCATCAATGAGTTTTGTAAACACACCGCCAAGGGTTTCTATACCAAGAGAAAGCGGTGTAACATCAAGAAGCAATACATCTTTAATATCACCTGTAAGAACGCCACCCTGAATCGCTGCACCAATAGCTACAACTTCATCAGGGTTTACACCTTTGTGAGGTTCTTTGCCAAAAAGTTTCTTTACAAGTTCCTGAACAGCCGGAATTCTTGTAGAACCACCAACAAGTATTACCTCATCAACCTGAGATGAACTGAGACCTGCGGCTTTAAGTGCCTGCTCACAAGGAGCTACTGTTCTTCTGATAAGATCATCAACTAATTGTTCAAATTTAGATCTTGAAATATTAATATTAAGATGTTTCGGTCCTTCCTGTGTAGCTGTAATAAACGGAAGATTAACATCAGTTGTTGAAGAGGAAGATAATTCGATCTTAGCTTTTTCAGCAGCTTCTTTCAATCTCTGTAAAGCCATCGGATCTTTTCTTAAATCAATTCCTTCCTGCTTCTTAAATTCATCGGCAAGATAATCAATCAGTCTCTGGTCAAAGTCATCACCGCCAAGGTGCCCATCTCCATTAGATGATTTAACTTCAAAAACACCCTCACCTAACTGAAGAATAGAAATATCAAATGTACCGCCGCCCAAATCATAAACAGCTACAAGATGGTCTCTTTGTTTCTTATCAAGACCATAAGCAAGAGCTGCTGCGGTAGGTTCATTGATAATTCTTTTTACTTTTAATCCAGCAATTTCACCGGCATCTTTTGTTGCCTGTCTTTGTGAATCATTAAAATAAGCCGGAACAGTAATAACTGCTTCGGTAACTTCCTGACCAAGATATTCCTCTGCAGTCTTTTTCATTTTCTGTAATATCATTGCGCTTATTTCAGGCGGTGAGTAGACTCTATCACTAACCTTTACACGTGCAGTATTATTATCTCCTGAAATAACTTCATACGGAACTTTTTTCATCTCTTCAGTTACTTCATCCATTTTTCTTCCCATAAATCTCTTTATTGAGAAGACTGTGTTTTTCGGATTGGTGATTGCCTGCCTTTTAGCCGGCTGTCCAACTAACCTCTCACCTGATTTTGTAAATGCAACAACAGAAGGAGTTGTTCTTCCACCTTCTGAGTTTGGAATAACTACCGGATCATTACCTTCCATAACTGAAACGCAGGAGTTTGTAGTTCCTAAGTCTATTCCAATTATCTTTCCCATTATCAATTTCCTTTCTTAATTAATAAAAAATCAGCGTCCAAAATAATTTGACGCTGTTACAACAATTTACTTATTTAATTTCAATGAACTTCTCACTAACCTTTTTAGGATGAGATTTAGCAATAGTTATGTTGAGAATCCCATTATCAAATTTTGCTTCAACACTATCGGGATTAATATCCTCCGGTAAAGTGAAACTTCTTGTGAAAGAGCCATAAACTCTTTCACTTCTGAATATCTTTTTATCCTTTTCTTCTTCTTCTCTTTTCTTTTCACCTGTAATTGTCAAAATATTATCCTGAAGAGTTATTTTCATATCCTCTTTCTTAACACCCGGAATTTCTGCTTCAACATAAATATTCTTTTCATCATCAGTAATATCTATGTGAGGATAATAACTGAAATCCATTGATGGAATATCACTGAAGAATCTGTGAATTCTTTCATTCCAGTTTTCCAGTTCTCTTAACGGCTCAAATTTTATTAGTGTCATTTTAGCTCCTCCTTAAATTATTTTAATTATATTTGAAATACTTTTTGAAATTTGATTTGCTATTACATTTTCAATGATCATACCATTATATATATTTTCTTGTAACTTATTATCATTTAATAACTTATAAGGATAAGTTACATTATTGTAGATTTATGAGGTTTGTCAGCATATCTGACTTAATGGCAACTATAAAGTTATTCTTTGCTAATAATTGACACTTTTGTCAGACGAACAAATAGAATATGGAATCAGAATTTAACTTAGAGATTTTTGATCTAAAGCTTGATACCGATGTAATTGGCAGAAATTTTATTTATTCTGAAGAGGTTAGCTCAACGAATACTCTGCTGATTGATAAAGCTGTAGCAAATATTCATGGTACAACTCTGCTCGCTGAGAAACAATTAAAAGGGCATGGAAGAAAAGATAGATTATGGTACAGTATGAAAGGAATGAATCTTACCTTCTCTGTTCTTTTGATGAACAAAAAATATTTTACCGAGCGGTTTAATCTTATAAACTTTGCTGCCGGCTTAGCAACTGCTCTGTCAATAGAAAATCTTTTTCAACTTAAAACAGAACTTAAATGGCCTAATGATGTTCTGATCAATGGTAAAAAAGTTTCGGGTATTTTAATTGAGTCATCTTCCAAAGGAGAAAAACTTGAAAGAGTTGTTGTTGGAATAGGATTGAATGTAAACCAAACTATTTTCCAGGGAAATTTTAATATTCCTCCAACTTCACTCAGAAATGAAACCGGACATACTATTGAACGCGAAATGTTTTTAGCGGAGCTGCTGAATGTATTTGAAGAAACTTTAGAAAGTGTTTATAAAAATCCGAATTGGATTTTAAAAGAATGGAAACAGCGATGCAGAATGATTGGTGAAAAGATTTCTGTTACGGAAGATGAGAAAGTGAAGTATGGAATTTTTGATGATATTGATGAAAATGGTTTCCTGCTTTTAAGGACAAATAAAAAAACAGAGAAAATTTATTCCGGTGATGTGAGTACAGCTTAATGCTCATCGCAATTGATATAGGTAATACAAGAATTAAAGCCGGCAGGTTTGTAAAAGACAAGCTGACTGAATTTCTTTCCTTCAATAATGTTTCAGATGTTTTAACATTCCTCAAATCTAATTCCAAAAATAATCCGCGGATTGCTATTTCTTCTGTAGTTCCTTCTAAAACAAAAATTATTTCTGAAGAAGTTTATAGGATAACCGGCAAATCTCCTTTCATAATTTCAAAAGATATTAAAACTAATCTAACGATCTCATATAAAACTCCTGAGACATTGGGAATAGACAGGCTTTGTTCTGCAGAAGGTGCATTTTTTCTTTTTAAGAATTCAGATAAATACCTGTCTGCCGTCAGGCAAGACAAAAGCTATAATACTGGCACTTATATTCTTTCAATTGATTTTGGAACGGCAACAACGATAAATGTAATTGAGCATCACGGAAAATTTATTGGGGGTTTAATCGCTCCCGGAATAGAAATGATGTTTGAATCACTTAAGCAAAGAACAGCTCAGCTTCCCCATCTTAATATTTCTGATTTCATCTCAACAATAGGTAATGATACAAATACCTCAATCGCAAGCGGAGTTGTAACTTCTATAGTTGGAATGATAGAGAAAACAATCAATTACCTGAAGAATGAAAAATCAGTAGGGACAAGGCGCGAATTGTCCCTACAAGAAGTGTTTGTTTATATAACAGGCGGAAATGCAAAAAAAATTATTCCTTTTCTTAATTTAGATTTTATTTATGAGGAAGGTTTAGTTTTGTATGGAATAAATGCTTTGTATAATCTGAATAAAAATTTATAACCTTTATCTGTTGGCATTAATTGTTTCTCTAATATTTGCCATCACCTGTTTTAATGTTTTTCCCTTATCGCCTTCAGCTTTTTGTTTTTGTGCTACTGATAATTTACTAAGTAAATCAAGTTTTAATTGAAGTTTAGAATAATGAGCCATAGACATTACTACTAAATCACCTTCTCCATTTTTTGTTATAAATATTAGTTCATTTGAATTATGGATTTAATAAAATATTTATCTTAGTTAAAGTTTCTGTTAATGCAACCTTGGGTAACTTACAAATTAATTCAGCTTTTCTTGTTTTCCAATCAAGACTCTTAATTTGATCTGATAAAATTACACCACTGATTTCTAAATTATCTGGAATCTTTACTTCAAATGGATAACCTTTTACTTGACTTGTTACTGGACAGAAGATTGCCAAATTAGTCTTTGCATTATAAGCTTGCGGCGATATAACCAAGGCAGGTCTTCTCCCCGATTGTTCGTGACCAGTTTGAGGATTGAAGCTTAACCAAACTATGTCTCCATGATCAGGAACATATGCCCGAACTTGTCGGGATGATTTCACCAATGTTCATTCCCAACTTGCTTGCCAAAGTCAATCTCACGATGAAGATTACTTTTATTTATTCCTGATATTAATTCTTTCAATGAATACTTCTTTTCTTCAATTGGCTCAATGATAATTTTATTATCTTCTAAAGTAAGATTTACATATTCATCCTCCCGAATCTTAGACTGTCCCGCTAAGCGGGAAGGAATCCTTAATGCCAAGCTATTGCCCCACTTTTGAATTTTAATACGCATAACTAAACCTTTTTTGATTGTTTCTACAACAAAGATACATATCAAAATCATATTTTTCAATGAACATCAACAATTACTTATGCAATATTGATAAGGCAACTAACTATTAATTATAATACCAAAATTCCCCCGCTAAATCTTAAAAGCGCAATCTCACCAACTCATTATCAATCAACCTCGTATTCCCTACTCTCGCAGCAACAAGAATATAATATTCATTTCCCTCATCAAGTAAATCAACTTCTCTAAAGCCATACTCATTTACAATAGCAATGTAATCCAGCTTTATAGATTTTTCCTGGCTAAAGATTACTCTCATATTATCAATAACTGTTTGTGGATTGGTTTCTTTTCCTTCAATCATCTTCCTGGCATATAAAATAGCTTTGTGTATTGTAAGAGCTTTAGTTCTTTCTTCAGGAGATAAATAAACATTCCGCGAACTCATTGCTAAACCATCTACTTCTCTTACAATTGGACAAACAACAATTTCAATATCATATTTCAGATCGCTTACCATTTGCTTAATAATTGCAGCCTGCTGTGCATCTTTCTGTCCGAAGAAAGCATAATCCGGATTAACGCAATTAAATAATATTGAAACAATAGTTGTAACACCTTTAAAATGCTCTGGCCTGAATTCACCTTCAAACTTTTTGGAGATTTCATTTACTTCAACATAAGTCTGAAAATCATAAGGATAAATTTCATCTGCAGATGGAATGAAGAGATAATCAACATTATGATCTTTTAACAGTTTATTATCATGTTCACTATCTCTCGGATATTTTTTAAAATCCTCAGAAGGTCCGAACTGGGTTGGATTAACAAAGATCGATACAATGGTTACATCGCAAAGCTCTTTGGATTTTTTAATAAGGGAAAGATGTCCTTCGTGCAGATACCCCATTGTAGGAACAAGACCGATTTTATTCCCAGATCTTTTTAAAGAACGGGAAACGGAATGCATCTCTTTAACAGTAGAAATTGTTTTGATCTGAAGCCTCAGTTGAGTAGAGTCAAAACATTATAAATTGTTTCTTTTAAATCTTTACGGTTAACAATAATATCAACAAAACCCTGTTCCAATAAAAACTCTGAGCGTTGAAAACCTTCAGGAAGATCCTTTCCGATTGTTTGCTTAATAACTCTTGGTCCGGCAAATCCAATTAGTGCACCCGGCTCAGCAATGTGAACATCACCTAACATAGCATAGCTTGCTGTTGTTCCGCCGGTTGTCGGATCAGTCAGAATAGATATATACGGCAATCCAAGTTCAGAATATTTTGCAAGACGTGAACTTGTTTTTGCAAGCTGCATAAGTGAATATGCACCTTCCATCATTCTTGCACCACCGCTTGAGGATAAGATTATAAGCGGCAGCTTACTTTTATATGCTCTGTCTGTTAATCTTGCTATCTTTTCTCCAACAACAGAACCCATACTGCCTCCGATGAAACTAAAATCCATGCAGCCAAAAGCTATTTCAAGCTGGTTAAGCTTTGCTGTCCCGGTTCGTACAGCGTCATTCATCCCTACTTTTTTAATAGTTTCCTGGATACGCTGAGAATATTTTTTTGTGTCTTCAAAATTTAAGGGGTCGGCAGAACGCATTTTCTTATCAAGCTCTTTGAAGGAATTTTTATCAAGAAGAATGTCTATATACTCATTGCTTCCGATTCTGAAATGATAGTTGCATTTAAGGCATGTCCAAAGGTTCTGCTCAAGCTGCTTTTTATGAATTATCTCATTACAGCTTGGGCATTTTTCCCATAAACCATCCGGCAGTTCTTTTTTCTGAGTCTCAGGAGAAATATTCTCCTTCGATCTCTTAAACCATGCCATTAATCAGAACCTTCTTTTAATATTTCAGCATAGATGGTAAGATATTTTTGCGGTTCTTTAGTATCATTTGAAATAATAGTTACGTTTCTTGACATCTTACCAGAACGGTTTGCAGTATTCAATTCAACTTTTATAGTTCCTTCTTCACCGGGAGCCAGCTCTTTTTTACTAAGCAAAGCTGCGGTACATCCGCAGGAGGTTTTAACTTCCTTTATAGTTAAAAGTGCATCACCATTATTTTTAAAAGTAAAGATATGATCAACAACTTTACCTTCGGTAACTTTTCCAAAATCATATTGAGTTTTGGGAATCTCAAGCAAAGGACCGGAATTGTTTTTGAGATTTGCAGCTTCCTTTTTAACAATATTACCTGTAAACTTTAATTGTACTTCAGGATTCTCCTTATCGTTGGAAGTTACATAAACAGTTTTATCCTGCTTACCAACTCTTCCTGCTGAATTAAATTCTACTTTAATATTTGTGGATTCACCCGGAGCTAATTCTTTTTTATCCGGTAAAGCTGCGGTACAACCGCAGGATGCTCTTACATTTGTTATTACAAGTTTATCTCCGCCGGTATTTGTAACAACAAAATTATGCTGTACTTTTTCCCCCTGAACTATATCTCCGAAATTATGATTGGGCTCCTTTACTAAGATCTTCGGCCCGTAAAATTGTGAATATGCAATTGAAGCAAATAATAAAAATAAAAGAGCAATCAAATTTTTTCCCGCAAAGCGGGATTTTCCCGATAAATCGGGACGGGCTGTTTCACTCAACATTTTTCCATTCCTTTTATTATTAATTCTTTTAGATAATCGGGTTCAAGATAATCATAATTAAAAGTTAATTTATCCTCACCAAATTTTTCTGCCCACTTTGCAACATATTTTGCTGAAGGAGCAGAAAACATAAATGCAGTTTCATCAGGTGGATTAATATTAACTGTATTTCCAAAAAATAAATCAGGTTTTTTTTCTAAATCTGAATATTTAATTACACTTAAATTCTTCACAAATATATAATTATTACCCTTAATTTGAAACTTCGCATAATAAACTTCTTCAGCATTTACTTTATTAGCAATTGAAAACTGAGTTCCATCTGTATAAACATCACAAAGCTGTAATGCCATTGCTTCAAATGTGGGTACTGGAATTATAGGAAGTGAGGAACCAAAAGCAAGACCTTTGGCTGCTGACATTCCAATCCTTAGACCCGTAAAGGAACCTGGACCAGAAGATACGGCAATACATCCGGTTTGCTGCAAAGAATAGTCTGCTGTCTCAAATAGTTTATCAATTAGTTCAAAAATTTTTTCTGAGTGGGCATTCTTTAAACGAAAGGAAAAATCAAAATATTTTTCAAGATTGAAGTAGAGGCAAACTCCGCAGTTCTTTTCGGAAGTTTCTATTGCGAGGATTGGTTTGTTATCGTTCATCGCACTAAAAACCCCCCTTCGTCCCCCCTTTCAGAAAGGGGGGAAACAGGGGGGTTCTTTTTGGTTTGGATAACTATATCATTCATACTTCCTAAACCTGAAAAAACGTTTAGTATCTTCAAGCATTTCTATATTGATTTCTATTCTTCTATCAGGCAGAACTTCCGGAATGAGATTTCCCCATTCAATAAAAATTATTGCTTCGGTATCATTGAGATAATCATTGAAACCGATTTCCAAAAGCTCTTCCCTGTTTTTAATCCTGTAAAAATCGAAATGATAAACCACTTTTTCATTTTTATAGCTGTTAACAATTGCAAATGAAGGACTGCTTGCGTTTGTAATTCCCCAAACAGAGCAAGCCTGTTTAACAAAAAATGTTTTACCTGAACCAAGCTCACCATTCAAAACAACACGCTGAACAGAATTAATTTGATTTGCAAAAGCTGCAGCAAGTTCCTTTGTTTCTTCATGAGATGCCACAGCTTTTTCAAAAGGATAATCCACTTATTTAGGTTCCATTGATATTACAGGCAAAATCATTTCTTCCATAGAAATACCGCCATGCTGGAAAGTATCTTTATAATAAGTAAGATATTTATGATAATCAGTCGGGTAAACAAAATAATAATCTTCTTTAGCAATTATATAATTAATAGTAACTCCACGTTTTGGAAGCTTATAATCATCTGCATTTTTTATATAGACTGCATTCTTCTCATCGGCTTTCAGATTTCTTCCATACTTAAAGCGAAGATTAGTTGAAGCTTCCCTGTCTCCAAGAACTTTTGCACCTCTTAAAGACCTGATGCTTCCATGATCAGTTGTAACAACAATTTTTACATCTTCCATTTTAGCAAGAGCTTTAAATGTTGCAAATAAAGATGAATGTATAAACCAGCTATTTGTAAGAGAACGGTATGCAGCTTCATCTGGCGCAATTTCTTTTAGAATATCCGAATCAGATCTTCCATGAGCAATCATATCAAGAAAGTTTACTACAACAGCAGTAAAGTGTGTACTCTTATATGAAAGAATATTCTGTTCAAAGTTCCTGCCTACTTCAGGATCAATAATCTTTATATACTTCAGATCATTCTTAAGCTTAATTCTTTTTCTGTCAAGCAGAAGCTGAAGCAGTTCTTTTTCATATTTGTTCATGCTCTTTTCATCATCATTACCAGACATCCATAGCTGGGGATAATGTTTCTCAATTTCTGAAGGATAGAGACCCGCGAATAGAGCATTCCTTGAATAAGGAGTTGCTGTTGGAAGAATTGAATAATAATATTCTTTATTGATCTTAAAAAGTTCATTCAGATGTTTTTCCATTATCAGCCATTGATCAAGTCTCAGGCAGTCTATAACAAAAAAGAAAACAGATTTGTTGGGTTCTTTTAGAAGATCGGTTACATACCTTTCAACTATTTCTGTGGTAAGAACAGGTTTCTCATAATCTTCTTTTGCATGTATCCAGTTCTTGTAATTCTTTTCAACATATTTTGAAAATTCTTTATTCGCTTCTTTTTTCTGATCATTAAGTGTTTGTCTTAAACCAAGATCAGGATGATCATCAAGTTCCACATCCCATCCTACAAGCTTAAGATAAACTTCTATCCATTCATTAAAGTCCGGACTTAGCAGCATCTGTCGCGATATTTCACTGAAATCCTGCAGGTAATCTTTTGCTGCATATTCTCCTGAGATTTTTCTCCCTTCAAGAATTTTTTTGCAGACAAGTAAAATCTGGCTGGGGTTCACAGGCTTGGTAAGATAATCATCAATCTTCCCGCCGATTGCTTCATTCATTAAAGATTCTTCTTCATTTTTTGTAACCATAACAACAGGAATATTTGCGTTTATTTCTTTTATCTCTCCAAGAGTTTCAAGTCCCCCTTTTCCTGCCATCATTTCATCAAGAAAAATGAGATCATAATTATTTTCTCTTACAGATGAAACAGCATCTTCACCATTTGTTACTGTATCAACTTCAAATCCTTTTTCTGAAAGAAAAATTATATGTGAACGTAAAAGCTCAATTTCATCATCAACCCATAATATTTTCTTCATTTTCATATCCTCTTTTTAAATTGTTCAAAAGCAGTAAACATTTTACGAAAAATTTACTATTAAATTATGTTGATTAATCACTCAAATAACTTGAGAAGTGCAAATGCAATCTCAAAAATTAGCTATAGTACCTATGCGAAAACAAAATAGTCACACTGAGCGAAAGCTTGCCCCGAACTTGATTCGGGGTCGAAGTGTGACTGTCATCCTTCGACTCCGCTCAGGATGACCCTTAGATATGAACAAACTTCGAAAGATTCTTTTCATACTTGCAATTGCTCTGAGTTACTGTATTGAAATGTGCACATCCAAACCGGCTTCGTTTGTTGTTGTGGGTGGAATTCTTGCTGCGCCTTCCGGTTCAACGGTTGATCTTTTATAGAAAATTGAAAGCGTAACTTTTGAGCTAATTGTATATTTAATTCTCGGTTCTATAGTCGTTCTTATTGTTCCATCCTGTGGAATTCCTTCCTCAGTAAAATTAACCATTTCATAACGTACAATTGAATTTTGTGTGCTTGTGTATGAAAAGCTGAATTCAATATCGTTCTTTAATGAAACTCCGAATAGCGGAAGCTCAAAGCCCGATTTGGAGTATCCCGCAGTTATACCAATATCTCTTGAGAAAGTTTCTGTAATATTTCTTGTAGAAATGCCAAGATCATAATTTGTTCTTGTAGAATATTTAACGTTGCTTGTAAGATCCCCTTCCCACAACTGACCAAATGTAAAATTCAGTCCAACTAATGGCGCAAAACCATATTCAATTCTTTGTGTTTGTATTTCCTGAACACCATCGGGAGTTAATCTCCATCCTTCAGTATACGATGCACTATATGAATGATCAAGTGAAACTTTTTTAGCAATTTGTTTAAATAAGAAAAAGCTTTCAAGGCCTTCCCAGGTTACTCTCCAGTTTGGTCTGGGGATATACTTTGCAACATCTTTCAATGGTCCGAGTTTAGATAGCCATGGGAATGTTTCAAACCCTTCGATAAAAGCAGATGAAAGACTGGCATTAACATCTGCTGAATTTGGATTATAAAGTTCATTAACTTTTTTAATACCATTATCAAAAACAGAGAAAAATAAAAATGATGGAAGTGTTAAGAAGCTTCTATTTAAACTTCCGGATGATACTTCATTTGAAACAAATATATTTCCATCTGGACCAGCTCTTAAGGTTGTTGTTTTATTTAAAGACCATCCTACTTTCCAAGTAAGATCAATCTTTGCACCTTCCCAGAGAGGTTTGGAAGTTTTTAAATCAATATTATTTTTATGAGCAAAGACATCGCTCAGGTTCGTGGTTTGCGATATTGCTCTTGTACCAACATCTCTGCTTAAGCCAAGCATAAAACCTCTTGTAGGACCAAAATCATCATTCTGAGTAAATCCCCAAAAGTTTCCAAAACCTGTTCCTTTACCAGCTATTCCGGATTTAGAAAGATTATTATCGCTTGTAAAATTAATTGTTATACTTTCATAATCGAAAAAGATTACTTTTGCTACTGAACGAAGAAACAGCAAAGCATTACTTATTGCAGATTTTTTCTCACCGTCTACAAGAACCGTATCTTCAGCAGCAAGTGAATCTTTAACGGTAATTTGTGTGGTATCTTTTCCAAGCTCTTCAGTAAGGTCTCTTTTATTCCTGTTATCTTTTTGAATATTTCCTGTATTTTTATTTTGAATTTCATCTTCGGATTTAAATAAAGGTTCAGCTAAAGCTTTAAGCCTTAATGTAAGACCAAGAGATGTTTTATTTCCAAAGCCTGCACTTCTTCCAACATCTTCCTGCCTGAAATCAAAATTCCATTGGTAGTTAACGGAATAACCAGCAGTGATTGTGAAAAATTTATTTAAATCCCAGAGTGAAGGAAGCTTAGGTGATGTTCTGAATTCGGTGCTCTGGCTGTAAAGGTAATCTCTTCCAAAGAATGCACCTGAAAAGATATCATTCCAAATGTGACTTTCAGGGCGCTGAGCAACATGTATACTATCAATTGGTATTGTTTCAAGATATGCGAGCGAAGAGTTTATATTAACATTATAATTAGTTGTAAGATTAATAAATCCGCCTTCAGTAACTTTCCAGTTAAGATTAAATCCTCTTGTTGCAGTAAAATCCCTTGTAATTTTTTCTTCAGCGGCTATCACCTGAGTTCCGGCAAGACGAGGTCTTGTTACATTTGTATTCCTGTTTCTTTTTGTTGTAATATTAAGAGCAAAGTTCTGTGGAGTGAAATAAAATTTTGCATTTCTATAATCACTAAATAAGCCAAACAAAGTACCGAGTACAGGAATATCAACAAGATTAATATGATAGTCCGGACTTAAGTTAAGCCCATATGCAATATTTGCATTCCATATCCATGCTTTGTTTGAAAGTATAGTGGGATTCCTGCTGAATGTTTTGTTGTAATTAAATCCAAAAGTAAGTGCATTCCAGGTATCTCTCACTAACCAGAACGTTGAAGGAATTTTTAGCTTTACGCCAGAAGTAGACCAGCTATCAGATATATTCAGGTTTTGAGTTCCACTTGAAAGCTCTCCAGAATTTTTAGGGCCAAAATTTATTGAATCAGGATTAGTTTCATCAAGCCGTTGTCCTGCCGCATCAACTCTGATATCTGTTCCCGGTATGTAAAGAGGTTTTCCTAATGCTTCTGTGTGCGAATAATTTACCTTTAAATTGCTTTCAGGCAGATTTACCGGAAGCAGCTTAAGAATATCAAGATCGCTTTGCACACTCCAATTTGTTGATTCAATCCTGGAACCGAACCTGTCTGCCAATCTGTGGAAGTAAGGATTTGTCTGGCTCATCGTAAAGCTTACTCCCATAAGGTCAGCGAATCTCATAGACGAGTTAAAACTATAAGCCCAGCCGGGAGAATCATCTGCACCAATAACTCTTAACTCATTTATCCAAACTTCACCGGATATAAAATCAAGTACCGTTTGAGGAGGCGGTTCAGATATATTATGAATACCGACAGAAAGAAATTTAACTGAAGTAAGAGTAGGATTTCCTTTAACCTGGTAGAAATGGCCTGCTCTTCCAGGGACTGGTGTACTGAAAACTACATTAGCTGAATCTCTTGCCTGTTTAAGTGCGGTTATCTGTTCAAAAGGAATGCTGATTTCATTCCAACCCGGCAGAACCGGCTGCCTGTACTCATAGTAGTTATTAGTATCTGCACCAAACCTGAAAAATACTTCTGCTGCATATTTTCCGTTTGAACTATAAGAAACTGAACCGGGCATTGTATTTTCATCTCCGTGAACAAACAACTTCATTTCTGAATAATTAAATACATCGAGCGGGCGGAATAAAAATTTAATTGCTTCTCGTGATTCACCGTCCGGAAGATTGTTTATTATAAGATTAAGTGATTGTTCATTCCTTAAAATATTTTCATCAGGTCTGCTTCTATCCCTTTCCTGGAAAACTCCCGGAGGTAAAGAATATCCGAGGTTATCTTCAAAGTTTATAACAGAAACAGAAATGACTGTATCTTCCTTATCTAATTTCTGCCACTGGCTTCCTACAAGATTAAACTCAGTAATTCTTAAATGAATCATATCGCTGACACCAGTTACAAAAAATCTAATCATTTCAACATTTGAGAGAGTTGGACTTCCGAATTGACTAGTAAAATCTTTTAAAGGAATTCTATATTGATACCAGCCACTGCTTCCACCACCCACTATTAATGGATTAGTTACCATGCTTGTATCTAGCGGAATTTCAAACCTGAAATAACTATTGAGACGATCGGGAGTTCCATTCCTGTTAAGATCCTCCGTATCTGGTAATCTGCCAATGTCCTGAAGCAAAGCATTACCCTCAGTACCATTAATCCTGAAATAATCGAGAGGATTATCTGAACCGCTTGCATTAAAGAAAAAGTCATCACCTGCGGGATCAGATTTAGAATATAGAGAAGTTTCACTGGCATTGGTTAAACCATCAAGACCAACATCTTCCCCTTCATCAATTGCATCATTCTGATTTAAATCTTCAGTATTCAAAACTCCATTAGGAATTACCTCTTCACTTATGTTTCCAAGATCAATATAAACTTTAGCATCACCAGGCGCATTGTCTATCCTTGCCCAGAATTCTATGAACTCAATGTTTTCTTCAACAAGATTGCTCGCTGTTGACGAAAGAAGCTTCATTATTCCACCCCAGTTTTGCGCAGGATTATCATATATCAAAGGATTGGTATTATAAGTTCCGGGTGTATCCGGCCTGTATACATAATCCATAACCGTCACTTGCTGATCCTGTTTTCCTGCCTGGCGGTTTGGCCATATATCATTGACATTAACGTTTCCTGGGGTAATTGTGTACCACCAGGATTTTGATTTATATGACATTAACTCCTGCGATGAAAGAGTATCAGAAAGAAATGGGAGTAAATTCGGAGGAGATAAATCTTTCCACCCTGTATAAGATATTCCCACAGGAATTATTCTTTTAGCTCCCTCAAAATCATCAATGTAAGCTATACTTTTACTCTGATCGGTTGTAATAGTACTTTTCTTTGTATTAGGATCGGGATTGATATAAGCATATTCACCGGAAAATGAGAATGTGGAGATCTGTTTTGTTGAGATAATATTATCAAGAACTCTTGTTAAGAATGGAAGGTCGGCAGATGTACTGAAATCCAGACCATAAATTGAATTGCTGATTGGCTCTTCACCAATTCTTACTTTATCACTTAAAGTCTGCTGGTTAAGATTAAGTGCAGAAAAACCAAGCTTTGTTTTTTTGGAAATATCAATAATACCTCTTGCACCAAGAAGAGTTTTTGACGCAAGCTGGAAGAGATCATTCTGTTCGTAAGTAATTTTAAGGCCAGCACCAGGTACTAATGCAGCATCATTCCTGATTGTTAACTGACCGATATTATAATCAACAACATAATCTACCCCGGAAGTTAATTCTCTTCCATCCAATAAAACCCTTACAGAATTTTCAACAACGTTAAAACCAAGCTGGTAAGTTGAAGATGCTTCACCGGAACTTTTTCCTGTTAAGAGCCATTTATCCTTAGTCTTAAAATTTTTCGCAGATTGCTGCGTTGTATCATAAACTTCACTAAAGTTAAATTGATTATTAGGAATTCTTGAAGGAAGATCTCTATCGAATGGTTCCAATACTGGGAATATAATTTCCCCTGTTGTTGGTAAGATTGTAATTCCGGGCCTGTAATCAAATTGATTATCGGCAGTAGGGTTACCGCTTGCATCAAGTTGATCAAGCCCAAATGCTTCCAACAATCTTACGGATCCACCTTCAACGGGAAGATCAATAACAGGCTCCTGACCTTCAATTTCGTATTTAATATTAAATTCAAATCCTTCCTCTTTAATATTTCTGGTACCAACGGGGTAAATATTTCTAAGCTGTAATTTCCACGCCTGTTCATAATTCGGCTGCAGATTACTTGGTTTTACTAATTTTAATACAAGTCTTGTAGAAGTATCTGTATTTGCAGAAGTTAAAAATTCTCCAAAGAAAGAATCATTATCTGTCCCTGGGGCTTCTTCTCTTCTGTAAGCAACTGCGATTACATCTTCAGGGTTTAATTGTGTAAGAAAAGTTAAATAACCAGTTTCAGGATGAAGTATATAATCCCTTCCCTGCTCAAGTAGAAGAAACCTTCCTGTTTCCTGCTGTCCGGGAATTGGATTATCTAATTCATTTCGTAAATTTGGATCAATATCATCATAATCTTGACCTGCATTAAGAGGTTGAAGATTTATAAAAGCATTTGCATTTCTCTCTTTTGAACGGTCAGATGTAATAATCTTTATTGATTTCCAAACCTGTATATCAACAACCTGGTACTGCGATTGGACTATTGGTGTAGCACTGCCATAAAAAAGATTAAAAAGATTTAAATCTTCATTCACACTTGCGTAAAGAGTATCCAGGAAATAATGATTGAGGGAATAATCATATGCTCTTACAGTAAATTCCTGTGAACTGGTACCACCGGATACGCTTACTTCTTTTACCTCACCTTTCTTCTGGCTGGCTAATGTAGTGAGAGATAAAGGACCAACTTTAAACTGTGCTTTAATACCAAAGAGTGCTTCGGAACCGCCAACTAGAGGAGAAGTTTGCAGAGAAACGTTTCCTGCTTCAATACTCTGGATTATTTCATCTTCATAACCTGTATACTTTATCTTAAGCTGGTTTTCATATTCAAAAGTTCTTTCAGTATTCCAGTCGGCAACAATATTTAATTTATCGCCTATGGTACCACTTACATTTATCTGCACCTGCTGTTTAAAATCAGGTTCATTCCTGGTATTACCCAACCGGGATGCAGTAACACCTTCCGTCGTCTCACTCCTGAATGCACCATGAATATCAACAGCACCACCAATCTTAAGACTAATTTTAGGTTCACCAAAAATGCTCAATACACCAACACTTGGAAGAGGAATTTCAAAATCAGTTATATCCGTTATAAGCTCACTAAGCTCTTTCTTCGTATCCTTCAATTCATATTTATAACCTTGATCTTCCCAAAGCTGCCTTTCTCTTACAGCAAGCCTCATCTGAATATATTCATCAATCGTAATTCTTAAGAGAATTTTGGTTTCTTCACCTGCAATAGTTTCTTTAACAATTACAAACTGCCCGGTAGAATCAATTTCAATTGTTCTTGTTTTATTCGTTGGAGATGGCTGTACAAAGAAACGTGAAGGTTTCTTCTCCTTTAGTTTTATATAAGGAATGTCTTCACGCTGATACCTGAAATATTTTAAGCGTGCAGTGGAATCGAATGATGTCGAATCTACAAAAGTTGTATCTATTGAAACTAAATTTGTATCTGTTATTAAAGTTGTATCTGTTTTGAGAAGTGAATCTGTTAATATGGAATCTGCAAAAGAATTAAGATAAATTAAATCTTCGGAAGGAATAGAGTTATCTGTGAAAAGATATTTATTTTCTACAGACTGATTAATTGTAAAGTTATTTGCATCAAGCTCATATTTTAAAAGAATATCAAGCCAGATGGAATTGTTAACCTGTGAAATGTACCGGTCTGAAAACCCAAAGCTGATGAGAGAATAAATAATAATCCCGCTCAGGATTATTAAGCTCAAGCCCGTCCGGATAAACTTTTTAATTTTCGCTTTGATAAAAGAAGCCTAAATGTAAAATTATAACAACAGTAGAATTATACTCGCTTGAGCCTCCTTATATTTTTGAAATTTGAGCGAAAAAATATAGAAAAACATTTTCTATTTCAATAATAATAAAAAGTAATTTGTCCCGAAGGGATCCATTCGGAAAGGCTTCTAATCAAATTACGGGTTCAAATCTAAAGGTTTAGCAGAATCAAATTAAGGTAAATATTTAGCACTTATACAGTCTGGAACCTTCAAGGTTAGCACATTGCCTGCGATACCGTAACCTCGAAGGTTGGCAACTCATAATAAAAACATTATTGATATATTTGTCTTATTAAAATCGAAAAAGAACTAAAAGGTAACAGAAAATTGAATTACAGAATTTCAACTTCCTGCAAAAGAACATTTTTATTTTTTTTATTAATGATCTTAGCAACTTCATCCTCAAGAATATTTTCGCAAGAAAAAGAAAAATATATAGAAATTACCAAGGGAATTGTAAGCAGTGCCTTAACAGAACAAAAAGGATATGAATGGCTTCGTGAGTTATGTGAGATTGGTCCACGTTTAAGCGGATCAGAAAACTCCATGGAAGCAATTAAGTGGGCTGAAGAAAAAATGATAGAGCTTGGATTTGAAGTTTGGCTTCAGCCTGTAATGGTTCCTCATTGGGTAAGAGGTGAAAAAGAAGAAGCAGTAATTGTTGAATCAGATTTTTTTGAAGGGAGCGAACTTGAAATACTTGCTCTTGGCAGAAGTGTTGGGACTGGTGAAGATGGGATTACTGCAGAAGTAATTGAAGTAAAAAATTTTGGTGAACTTGAAAAAAGGCAGAATGAAGTTAAAGGTAAAATAGTTTTTTTCAGCAGAGCGCTTGATCAAGGTACACTGAATACTTTCCAGGGTTATGGTGATGCAGTTGATCAGCGCAGCAAGGGTGGAATTGAAGCAGCAAAATATGAGGCAGTTGGAGTTTTGATAAGATCAGTTACAACTAAACATGATAATGTTCCTCATACTGGATCAATGAATTATGTTGATTCACTTCCTAAAATTCCTTCTGCTGTTTTAGGATATCTTGATGCAGATTTTTTAAGTGATGCTCTCAAGAAAGATCCTAACTTAAAAGTAAAGATGAAACTTAACTGCAAAACTTTAACTGATATTCTTTCCTACAATGTTATTGCTGATCTAAAAGGAACTGAAAAACCGGAAGAGATTATAGTTGTGTCGGGACATTTTGATAGCTGGGATGTCGGATGCGGTGCTCACGATGATGGCGGAGGATGTATTCAATCTCTTGAAGTTCTTGATCTTTTCAAAAGACTTTCAATAAAACCTACACGAACTATTCGATGTATTTTTTATATCAATGAAGAGAATGGTGTAAAAGGTGGAATTGAATATGGTAATTACGCTGACACAACTAAAGAAAAACATATTGCCGCTATAGAATCTGACCGTGGAGTTTATACTCCTGTTGGTTTTACAGTTACATCAGATTCGCTGACTCTGATTAGACTGCAAAGCTGGCTTCCGATTCTTGAGTATGCAGGCATTGAATGGATAAAAGCAGGAGGAAGCGGAGTTGATATATCAAAAATAAAAAATGCGCAGGCATTAATTGGCTTTATCCCGGATGACCAGAGATATTTTGATCTTCATCATTCTGCAAATGATGTTTTTGAAGAAGTGCATCCGAGAGAAATGGAACTTGGAACAGCAGCAATTGCAATAATGGCTTATCTTCTTAGTGAAGAACTGTAATTTTTTCTTAAAATACCATTTTTTCTATTCACTCAGAACTTTGAAGCAGAACATCAATTTCCTAAATTTCCATAAGATTTAATATTATATAATTATAGGCATTACCATGAAAATCTTTAAGACTGTATTGATAAAAATTTTCTTCTTCATTTTAATTCCCATAAGCTTATTCGGACAAACTCATCATGATTGGAGTTATAATCTTTCCATCTATGAAGTGAATACCAGGCAATACACAAACTCAGGAACTTTTAATGAATTTGGAACTCACCTTGACAGATTGAAAGACCTTGGAGTTGGAATTCTCTGGTTTATGCCAGTTCATCCTATAGGTGTGCAAAACCGTATTGGTAGCCTGGGCAGTTATTACTCAGTGAAGGATTACTATGGTATCAATCCTGAATTTGGAACTCTGGATGACTTCAAAGCTCTTGTAGATTCAATACATGCTAAAGGGATGTATGTTTTAATGGACTGGGTTGCGAACCATACTTCCTGGGATAACTCATTAACAATAACAAATCCGGAATGGTATGTTAGAGTGAATGGCAACTTTATTTCGCCGCCCGGTACTAACTGGACAGATGTAATTGAACTGGATTACAGCAAACAGGGATTAAGAGATTATATGATAGATGCAATGAAATTCTGGATTACTGAAGTTGGGGTTGATGGTTTCAGATGTGATGCTGTAAGTTTTATGCCCCTTGATTTTTGGACAACTGCAATAGCTGAACTGAAGAATACTAAACCCGGAATTTTTATGCTTGCAGAAGATGATGGAACCGAATACCAAGCTGCAGGTTTTGATATGAGTTATGGATGGGGATTATATGGCTTTGGAAATGGAATTCTGCAAAACATTGTTAGTGGAACAAACAATGCAAACTTCGTGAGCAGTTATTCAACACAGGAAAACAATAATTACCCGGCGCCACATTACAGAATGTATTTTACTTCCAATCATGATGAAAATTCCTGGTATGGTACAGTCTATGAATTATTTGGTAATGCGGCTGAAGTGTTTGGGGTTCTTACTTCAACTTTCAGAAGTATGCCGTTGATTTACAGCGGACAGGAAGCGGGATTAAACCATCGGCTTGCATTTTTTGATAAGGATGAAATAATATGGCAGGCGCATCCTTTTGCTGAAATGTACAATACCTTATTTCATTTGAAAAAAGAGAATAAGGCACTCTGGAATGGAAACAATGGCGGACTGTTACAACGAGTCTTAACAACAAATAATCCTGCAATTTTCGCTTTTATAAGGGAAAAAGAAAATTGTAAAGTTTTTGAAGTTTTAAATTTAACTGACCAGGAGAGAACTTTTACCTTGCAGGGAACTTTATATCCAGGTAATTACAGGGATGCATTTACAAATGATTCAATTTTGTTTAATGAGAATGCAGAAATAACTCTGCCTGCGTGGGATTATAAAGTATATGAAACTGGAAGCGGAATAACAGGAGTAGAAAATGAAGAATCACTTCCTGAAGAATTTACTCTTTCACAAAATTATCCGAATCCATTTAATCCATCTACAACAATTCAATTCAGCTTACCACAGCAGGCTTTTGTAACACTAAAGGTTTTTGATTTACTGGGAAGAGAAGTTGCAACTCTTGTTGATGAGGAGATGGAAACTGGAGTGTACACAAAAAACTTTAATGCATCCACCTTAGGCGGATTATCAAGCGGAATTTACTTCTACAGTTTGAGTGCTGGTGAATTTAACCAAACCAAAAAGCTGCTGCTGCTTAAGTAACTCTGTGCCTTTACCACTATGCCCTCAAGCTGCTGCTGTTTTTTTCATAATAATCCCCTTATATTATTTTTTCAGACTGCCACTCTTCAGCTCTTCACCGCACTTTCAATTGTTGAAGGGCGATATTTTGATCTTCACCATTCTGCCAATGATGTTTTTGAAGAAGTGCATCCAAGAGAAATGGAACTTGGGACAGCGGCAATAGCAGTGCTGGCTTATTTACTTAGTGAGGAATTGTATGTATTAGCAAGATAGAAATGTCAGTACATTCAGCAATTTAGAAATGTCAGTAA
>CAZEWJ010000052.1:0-5303 GCA_964515875.1 uncultured Ignavibacteriaceae bacterium
CTTTTGATAAATAAAGGCAATCCCTTTATTGGTAACTCGCAATGACAATTTCAGAGTTGTGCAACACTCTCTTAAGGCTGGGGTTATTGAAAATCAATCTAAGCGGGCTTTAGCCCAAACATTACAACAACTTTTCAAGCACAGATTAATAATCTGTGCTACGAGATTTTTTATTAAGCAAGTTCATTTTCAGTTGAATAAATTTTCTGAAATTCTTTTGCTTTCCTGTTTTTCCAGCTTTCTTTATGATAAGCATAACCTGCAATCAAAGGCATACAAATAGTGGCTTCACCATATACCATTTGTTCATAAGTTGTTTCAACTTTACCCCAGGAGCTTGCTTCTTTTAAAGTTGAACCGGAAAGGGCACCATCTCTTTCATCTGCAACTGTAATTTGAATTGCGTATTTGTGCATGGAAGCTTCTTCTTCAAGAATATCTGCAGCAACTACTATATCCTGAGTGAAGTTTTTTGGAACACCCCCGCCGATCATAAAAATTCCTGTTTCTTTGCAGTGAAGTTTAATTTTTGTTAATTCAAGAAAATCTTTTGCAGAATCAATCGAAACGTGCTTAGAGGGATTTTGTGTCTGATGCATAATAAACCCAAAACCTGCTGAGCAATCGGAGAAAGCAGGAACAAAAATCGGAACATTCTTTTTATAACAAGCAGAGATAACCGAGTCATCTACCTTTGGTCCTTCTTTTCCTTCAAGATATTTCCCAAACTCCCAAAGTAATTCGCGAGATGAATAAGGATGCGGTTCAAGGCTATCAAATATTTTAGCACAGGTTTCATCGCAGATTCTTAATTCATCTTCATCAATAAAAGTATCATAAATTCTATCAATATGAAGATCTCTTAAAGTATTGTCATCAACAAACTGAGTTCCTTTGTAATGTTTGAATCCGAGTGCTTCAAAAAAATCCTGGTCAACTATGATTGCACCGGTTGAAACAATTGCATCAACCATATTGTACATTACAAGATCATAAACAACTTTTTTTAATCCTGCACTAAAAATGCTACCTGCAAGTGTAAGAATAATTCCACATTCTTTATCGTTGATCATCATATCATAAATTCTTGCTGCACGGTTCAAGCTTCTTGCTGAGAAAGCCATATGTTCCATTGCATCAACCATAGGAACAACATTATATTTTTTTATATCAATATGCTGTATTGTTTCTTTAAGTAAATCTTTTTTACCTGGCATGACACACTCCTTTATTCTTGCTTGGTTAGATTAAATATAAAATTTTATTTGCAAAGCTGAAATAAATTTATTCACAGGAAGTTAAAAGAAAATTTTAGCAAACCTTAAAATTCCCTGCTTCCATGGAACACGGTGTGAAATACCGCTTGTGTTTTTGAACTCATCAATATGTTCAAGATACCATTTGTAATTTCTTACCAAAGCATCTTTATTGGAATACTTTGGTTTATATCCAAGAACTTTTTCAGCTTTTTCGATTGAGACAAAAGAATCTTTAGATGCAGTTTCATAAACCCATTTATATAGTGGAGAAAGTTTAAATGCTTCGAGAATTCTTAAAGTCCAGATGATCGGCATTTCCGGCAGTCCGGTAATTTTTTTATTGTAACCAGCATAATCAAGGACTGCCTGGTAATCTTCTCTCATAGTTGTAAATTCTTTTGCACCAATGTTAAAAGTATCATTAACTTTTTCCGTATCTAAAGTTGCACAGAGATAGATTGCTTCACAAAGATCTTCAACATCAAGAAGCTGGTAACGGTTTTTTCCGTTGCCAATCATAGGAAAACCTTTACCATCTTTTGCCCAATCATAAAGAAGATCAAACACTCCAAGTCTTTCAGGACCGATAAATGATTTTGGTCTGAGGATTGAAATGCACATTCCTTTTTTACGGAACTTCAAACACTCTTCTTCAGCCTGAATTTTAGCATTACCATAAGGGCCAACTCCATCAACCTTATCATCTTCAAATAAAGGATGATGATCAGGAATTCCATAAACCGCTGTTGTAGATATATGTATGAATCTTTTTACCCTGTTTCTTTCAGCAGCTTCGAGAAGATTTCTTGTCCCTTCAATATCAGTTGAAAAAATATCTTCAGTTTTATAGAGAGGTAATGCAGCAGCAGTATGAACAACTATATCAATATTTTTATTTGCTTCATCAACAACCGCTTTATCTCTGATATCCCCTTTGATAATTTTTATCTTATCTTTCATATCGGGATAATCAAAATCAGCAATATCAAGTGAAACTATTTCGTGATCTCTTTGGTTCAAATACCGGATAAGGTTTATACCTAAAAATCCCGATCCACCAGTTATTAAGAATTTCATATTAACCTAAAAGTTTTAAACGTGAATTTAAATTTACTGAAAATTTTTGTGCTCAAAAAGAAATCGGGTATAAAATGTTGTACTAATTATCTTGAAAAAGGAATGATACCAAACTAACTTTGATTATGCAGGAACAAATTAAAAATATTAAGCAGGGTGATTATATAATGAGTTTTTTACTTTCAGTTTTATTTCATTCATTTCTGTTTTTACTGGCTGCATATTTATTCAATCTTCAATTTAGTAAACCTGTAATTAACTCAGTTTATTTAACTTTTCTGAAGTCTGAAATATCTTCTAAGCAAGAAATAAAGGAAGAAATTATTTCACAAAATGATGAAATCAAATCTGAAGAATTACGTAATGAAGAATTAACCGGTGCCTATTACAATTTTAATAATATAGAATACGATACCTCAAACATTAAACAGATATATAGAGAATCAACTCTTGATGTTACAGTAAGATATCCCAATGGCTGGACATATTTAGATCAAAATGTAAAGAATAAATTAGATGGCGTAACATTCTGGGCTGTTCAGGGGAATTATGAAATTCCTCCTTATGTTCATCTTGAAGTTCAGGATAAATATATTTTTAATCCTGTACGTTATAAGCATCAACTGGAACATAAGGGCAATATTTATTACTATAACGAGCCCGAGGAACTCGAAGGATATATCACGCAAATAATTTATATTAGAACCCAGTCCGATGAAGATTATTCACTAAAGCTTATTGTAAAGGGTAAGGAATCATTCAAATCCTTTCAGCAGTTATTTTTTAGTATGGCAAAATCTTTACGATTTGGAAATTCTTTATTTTAAATAGTGAGCACAAGACAAATGACAGAAAGTTATTTCCCGATGAAAGTTGATGTTATGGAAGATGGTGAAAAGAAATCTGCTATGGAAGTTCTTTCAGTTAATAAAATGTCATTAAAGGCTGATTTGTTTACACTGCCGAAAGGCTTTCAAAAGTTTGATATGCAGAATATGGATATGGATAAGCAGAATTAATGAACTCTAAATTTCTTGACTTTTTACCTCGCCAGCTATATTTTAGTCGTCTGAATTTTAAATAAAAAGTTTGTTTTTCGGAGAAAAATCATAGTGAAACAAGAAAAAATAACCAGGTTTATAAAACCTGAAGATGCTAAGAGAAAATGGTACATAGTTGATGCTAAGGATCAGGTGCTTGGAAGACTTGCTTCTGAAATTGCAAAAGTAATTCGTGGGAAGAATAAACCCACTTTTACTCCTAACTTTGATACAGGTGATTTTGTTGTAGTTATAAATGCCAGCCAGGTAAAAGTAACAGGCAAAAGAGAATTATTAAAAACTTATTCTCATCACTCACTATACCCCGGTGGATTAAAAACAATAAGCTTTGAAGAGCTTATGGCAAAGAAACCGGAATTTATTATTGAAAGTGCCGTTAAAGGAATGCTTCCTAAAAACAGACTTGGTAATAAGCTTATTAAAAAATTAAAAGTTTATGCTAATGATACTCATCCTCATTCTGCACAAAAACCGGAACCATTAAACCTTATGGAGAAATAATGGCAGATCAGATATTTATTGGAAGAAGAAAAACAGCTGTTGCAAGAATTATTCTTAGAAGCGGTGACGGGAAAATATCTATTAACAAAAAAGAATTTGAGAAATTTTTCCCTCAGGAAGTTTCCCGTGAAGATATACTTTCTCCTTTTAAGGTTACAGAAACATCAGGACAATATGATGTTTTTGTGAAGGTAAATGGCGGCGGAACTACAGGGCAAGCTGAAGCAGTCAGGCTTGGAATATCAAGAGCATTAATAAATATTAATCCTGATTTCAGACCCAAATTAAAAATTGAAGGTTTCTTAACAAGGGATCCGAGAATGGTTGAACGTAAAAAATACGGAAGACCAAAAGCAAGAAAGAGATTCCAGTTCTCTAAGAGATAATACAAGTTCAAGTGTAAGTTCAAGTTCAAGAATAAAACTGAACTTGAATTTATTTTTAATTAACCAATAATCATACTTCCTGATTTACCTCCTGTGTCCTGATAATTCGGGATGAAAGGTAAAGAAGAAGGAAGTAGAAGATCCCGCCAAAGCGGGAAAAAACAGGAGACATAATGAAAAAAGTTGATTTAACTCAGCTTATTGAAGCTGGTGCACACTTCGGTCATTTAACACGCCGTTGGAACCCTAAAATGAAATCGTTCATCTTCATGGAGAAGAACGGGATTCATATAATTGATCTTAAGAAGACCCAAAACTACTTAGTTGAAGCATCTGATAATTTTTCAAAGCTTGTTGCAGAAGGGAAAAAAGTTCTTTTTGTAGGAACAAAAAAACAGGCAAAGGGTGTTATTGAATCTGAAGCAAGAAGAGCTGATATGAACTGGGTAAGTGAAAGATGGCTCGGCGGAATGTTGACAAACTTTTCTACTATCAGGAAAAGCATTAAAAGACTTAACAACATTGAAAAGCAGGAAACCGATGGAACTTTTGATAAGATCACTAAAAAGGAAAGATTATTCCTTACAAGAGAAAAAGATAAGCTGAAGAAAATTCTTGAAGGCGTTGAAACAATGTCTCGTTTGCCAGGGGCTTTGTTCATAGTTGATATCAAAAAAGAATCAATTGCTGTTAAAGAAGCAAAAAGATTAAACATTCCTGTCTTTGCTATAGTTGATACAAACTGTGATCCTGATGAAGTTGATCATGTTGTACCTGCTAATGATGATGCTGTAAAAACGATTGAACTGATTACTAAAACTATGGCTGATGCCGTTATTGAAGGTACAGCAAAAGCTAAAGAACTTAAAGCTGAAGAGGCTGCTGAAAAAGAGAGACATAAAAAAGAACGTGAAGCTGAAAGGAAAGAAGAAACTGCTAAGAAGGAAGAAGCCGCTAAGAAGATAGAAGCTGCTAAGAAGGAAGAAGCTGCTAAGAAGGAAGAAGCTGCTAAGAAGGAA
>CAZEWJ010000052.1:5403-7253 GCA_964515875.1 uncultured Ignavibacteriaceae bacterium
GAAGGAAGAAGCTGCTAAGAAGGAAGAAGCTGCTAAGAAGGAAGAAGCTGCTAAGAAGGAAGAAGCTGCTAAGGGAACTGAAAAAAAAGATGAGAGTGTTTAAGTTATTTTTAATTATAAGAGGGAAAAAAAACGAAAATGGAAATTACTGCTGCTTTAGTAAATAAATTAAGACAAAAAACCGGCGCGGGTATGATGGATTGCAAGAAAGCCCTTACTGAGGCTAACGGAGATATTGAAAAAGCAATTGAAATACTGAGAAAAAAAGGTGCTGCTGTTGCTGCTAAAAGAGCAGAGAAAACTGCTAATGAAGGGTTGGTTCTTTCTAAAGTTATTGATAATGGAAAAACTGGTGTTATTGTTGAAGTTAATTGTGAAACAGATTTTGTAGCAAAGAGCGCAGATTTTGTGAACTTTACCAATGATGTTCTTAATGCTGTTATTGAAACCAGACCATCAAGTGTTCAGGAACTTTTTGAGAAAAACCCCGGCTTGAAAGTCAAGCACACAGATCTTCTTGGAAAAATTGGTGAGAAAATTGAAGTATCAAGATTCTCAATTAATAAGCTCGACGAAGGAATGGCGGTTGATTATATTCATCCCGGTTCAAAGCTTGGCGTTTTGGTTTTATTTGAAAAAGCTCAATCCCGACAAAGTCGGGATGATTTTTCTTCTATTGGAAAAGATATTGCTATGCAGATTGCCGCAATGAAGCCAATCTGCACTTACCGTGAAGAAGTTCCTAAAGAGATTATTGATAAGGAATTGGAAATCTATAAAGAGCTTGCACGGAAAGAAGGCAAACCTGAAAACATTCTTGATAAAATTGCTACCGGAAGACTGAATAAATTCTACCAGGAAAATTGTCTTGTAGAACAAGCTTATATTAAAGATAATTCTAAAACAGTCGGCGATTTAATTAAAGAATATAATTCAAAAAATGAAACCGGGATAAAGATTAAAAGCTTCAGGCGATATCATCTCGGTGATGAGAATAAATAATTCAATGAAAGGTCTTAATATTTTAAGACCTTTTTTTATATTTTACCCGAAGTATAATTATAAATAAATGAGCAAATTAAAATATAAAAGAGTGCTGCTTAAATTAAGCGGCGAATCTCTTATGGGAGACAAAGGCTTCGGCATTGATCATAAAGTGCTTCAGTTTTTTTCTGATGAAATTAAAAAAGTTCACGATGATGGTCTCCAGCTTGGAATTGTTATAGGAGGAGGAAACATTTACAGAGGCTTAAGTGCCAATGACCAGGGAATTGACAGAGTTACCGGTGACCAGATGGGAATGCTTGCTACGGTGATAAATTCTTTAGCTCTACAGAATGCAGTTGAGAAAAAAGGAATCTATACCCGCCTTATGAGTTCGATTAAAATGGAAGAGATTGCTGAACCTTATATAAGAAGAAGAGCATTGCGTCATCTTGAAAAGGAAAGAGTTGTTATTTTTTGCGGTGGAACAGGACATCCCTATTTCAGTACTGATACTGCTGCTTCTTTAAGAGCTGTTGAAATACAAGCCGATGCAATTATAAAAGGAACAAGAGTGGATGGGATATATGATTCTGATCCTGAAAAAAATCCTTCTGCATTTAAGTTTGATAAAATCTCTTATCTGGATATTCTGAAAAAGAATCTGAAAGTTATGGATCTAACTGCAGTAAGCCTCTGCCAGGAAAATAATCTGGCGATGGTTGTTTTTAATATGAATAAGCCCGGCAATCTCCGGAGAGTTGTAAGAGGCGAAACAGTTGGTACTGTTATTCACAACCAAGAGGAAACGCTTGAAAAAACCTGATTTATTTGAACGGCTGAATGATTGAATGATTGAATGACTG
>CAZEWJ010000052.1:7353-21012 GCA_964515875.1 uncultured Ignavibacteriaceae bacterium
CTTGAAAAAACCTGATTTATTTGAACGGCTGAATGATTGAATGATTGAATGACTGGATAAGCATTAACAAATATTTTATCCATTCATCCATTCAATCATTCAACCATACAGTGAGTCTTTTTTACTTTGTAAAAGATTTGTAACAACTTCTATAATGAAAAAGAAAGCATTTTATAAAATGAGAGGTTTATTTTGGAACAAATAATTAAAGATGCAAAGTCGCGAATGGATAAATCTCTCGAAGCCTTAAGAAGTGAACTATCAAAAATTAGATCAGGTAAAGCAACCACAGCTTTGCTTGATGGTATTAAGGTAGATTATTATGGTAACATGACCCCAATAAATCAAACAGGAAATTTAACTGTGCTTGATGCTCACACACTTTCTTTTACTCCCTGGGACAAATCAATTCTTAATGCGGTTGATAAAGCAATACTGGAAGCTAACATTGGTCTTAATCCTGTAAGTGATGGAACTAATCTTAAAATTCCTATTCCTCCTTTAAATGAAGAGAGAAGGAAAGAACTTGTAAAACTTATAAAGAAATTTGGTGAAGATTCTAAAGTAGCTGTAAGGAATATCCGGAGAGATGCGAATGAACACCTTAAGAGAGAACAGAAAGAGAAGAAACATTCTGAGGATGCTTTAAAAGGAGCTGAAGATAAAGTTCAGAAATTAACAGATGAGCATACTAAAAATGTTGATGAAATTCTGAAGCATAAAGAGAAGGAAATTATGGAGGTTTAAGAAAACGTTTTTTTAAAAGGGTGACTCAAAGTTATATAATGTCATTCCGAATTTATTTCGGAATCTAATATTAAAGTTTTGATAATAAAATTAGATGCTGAAACAAGTTCAGCATGACAAAAAATACTTTGAGTCACCCTTTTTTGTTATTGTTGGTTTTTTCTAATTAGATTTCGTTTATAAAAATAAGGAGTTACAGTTATCTTCGGTGGAGACTAACGAAAAAAAATATCCCCGTTTCAGAGATATAAAGCTTTCTAATTTCGTTAATAAAAATACGGTTAGAAATGCTTTTTTTATGACTGCGGGAATTTTAATCTTTATAATTGGTGTTATCCTTTATGGAATCATTATTAATTCGCTGGAAGATTCTCTACAGGAGGAGATGATTGATAAGGGATTTACCGAATTGAAAAATGTGAACTTGCTTATTGACCGGAAGAATTTTTCTTTAAGTGTTTACGAGGATACGGTTTTAATAAAAAGTTACCGCGTTAGTCTTGGCAAAAATGTTTCGGTTCCAAAAACAAAAAAAGATGATGGTGCAACTCCCGTTGGTGAATATAAAATATGCAGCATTGATACTGCACATAATTATTATAAATTTTTAAAGTTAAATTATCCAAACTTAGAAGATGCTGCAGACGCTTTAAGAAGAGGTGTTATAACTCAAAGCCAGTTTGATCAGTTGAAGTTTGAATTTTATTATGAAGATTGTCCAAAGCTTGAAACTGAGCTTGGAGGTAATATTGGTATTCATGGAATTGGCAGGTTGAATTATATCTTTAAAAATCTTCCGTTTGTTTATAATTGGACAGACGGCTCTATTGCTCTAAAAAATGAAAGCATTGATGAAATTTTAAGTATAACAGGGAAAGGGACTAAAGTTGTTATTAAATAAATTTTTACAGACTGTTTTATTATTCTCGTTGTTATTTTTATTAACTGAATGCAACGATTCTCCTCAAGAGAAAAAAAACAAAGCTCCTTTAAAAGATTACAAAGATCCCGCTGTTCAATTAAAGGAAGCTAAAAGTCTGCTTGGTGATAATGTTAAAATAACTTTTATTGGGAATTTTGATAGCAGCAGTAATGAAGAAATTGCTGCTGGTTCTGAAATAAATACAAAAGAGGAATGGGGAATTAAATTTACTTCAATTGATATATCCGGTGAAAAACCAAAAAAAATATTTGAAACTGGTTTGTTTGAAGGTTCATTTGAAGGCAGCAAAGTTGAAAAATTAAGATTATCAACTAATAGCTATGAACTTCTTTATTATAATTCAGGGGATTATTTGATGGGAACAGGAGGTGGAGAAGTTTTCAGCTACATTGTAGATTTTAATGAAAAACAAATTTACTATGCTCATCTTATAGCCGGCAATAAAAGAGTATCACTTTATCTATCAAATAATATTAATAGTGATGATGTAAGAAAATTTTTTCTGGACACATTTAAAAAAGATTTTCCCTCCTTTGTACTTGTTTCACAAGATATTGATTATGATGACTAAGAAATCAGTATTGAACTGTCATTCCGTCCCGACTTTGTCGGGATCGGAATCTCTTGCTGCGAACAGGATGCTGATCCCGATAAGATCGGGACAGCATGACTCTGCGAGAGTTATCCAACACTCCTTAAGCGGTTTAACCTGATATGAAATTTCTCCTAACTCTCTTCATCATATTATTCTATGTCCAGATTTTTCCACAAGAACAGGTTCAATATGAACTTGAGTCTATTGAATTTGAAGGTAATAAAGAATTTTCTTCATCGGATCTGGAAACTGCAATTTTATCTGAAGAATCTCCCGGATGGTTTTATAAATTTCTGAATTCATTCACACCGCTTGGTGCACCACCCGTTTATTTTGATTCATCCAATATTCCTACTGATCTAAAGGCTCTTCAATCGTTTTATACTGCAAATGGTTTTTTTGAATCTGAATTCTCATACAAATATGATGTTGATACCGTTGATAAAGATATAACACTTATTTATACAGTTGAAGAAAATGAGCAATCAACTTATGGAGGTTATAAATTAAATGGTTTCCAAAAAGTGCCTGCCAACGTAATGGAATTCATTAACAAGGATGTTAGACTTTCTCCTGTGGACAAATATTATGAAGAAGAAATTCAACTTAAGATAGAAAGCGCACTGACAATTCTTAATAACCAGGGATATGTATATGCAGAATTTGACAGCATAATTGTTATCAAAGATACAATAAATAATAAAGCGATTCTAAATTTGTATTTCACTCCAGGCGATCGTTATACAATTGATTCCATTATTGTCCTGAAAGAAGGTGAAGGTGCAGACGAAGTTGAAGATCAGCTTCTTCGGGATCTTACAGGTTTATTTGTTGGTGATCTTATCAATCTCGAAAAAGTAAGAAGAAGCCAGGTAAGACTTTATAGAAGCAGCCTGTTCTCTTCAATAACACTTACAACCCCCGACAAGGATAGTGTAACAAGTACAAGAATTCCATTACTTCTTGAAGGCACAATCGGTTTAATGAATGAACTCTCACCTGAAATTATAATGAATAACCAGCAGAGTGCTTTTAACATAGGTTTAGGTGCATCTTATATAAGAAAGAATTTTCTTGGAAAAGCAAGAAAGCTTACTGTAAAATCTTCTTTTGGTATCCAGGATATTTTTACTGTTGATTTTGGAAACGTTATAAAAAAATTTTCTTTCAGGGATACAACTTTGCTTGGTTACTTTGATTCAAGAATAATTCTTGAGCAGCCTTTCCAGTACAGGAGACCAATTTATGCTACATTGGAAAACTATGTTACAATTGATAAGCAGACTAATTTTAATATTACAAGATATGGTTCAAAACTCTCCCTCGAATTTGAATTAGCCCGTTATGTATTTCTGAATTTCTTAAAAACTTATTATAATGTTGAAGTAAGCAATGAATTTTATAGAACACTGAATGATAGTCTCGATAGAAAATTATTATCTGTCATTGGAGCGGAATTTGGTTCAACCACTGTTGATAATATTGTCTTTCCAACTAAAGGTTATAATCTCTCTTTCCAGATTGAAGAAGCAAACACTCTACCTTACCTCATTTCCAAGCTTACAAATGGCAACTACGACGATGCTCTTTTTTATAAAATTGTTGTCACCAATACAGTCTTTGGTTCATTCGGCAAAATCAGGAATTATATTTTTGCATCTAAATTAAAAATAGGTCATCTCCAGGCTTTTGTTGGAAATTATGGTGGGCTTCCGCTTAACAGAACATTTTATGCCGGAGGAAGCAACTCGGTAAGAGGCTGGAGATCAGCCGAGCTTGTCCCCAGCGGAACGCCTAATGTACCCGGGATTATTTCTTCCGGCCCTAATGTTAAAGGCGGAACATTTTTGCTTGAAGGTTCTTTAGAATCAAGACTAAGGTTTTTTGAAAGTTTTGGAATTGCGGTTTTTACAGATTACGGAAACACATGGCTCGGTTATGATGATTTCAGGTTTGATGAAGTTGCTGTTGCTGCCGGATTTGGTGTAAGATATTATTCACCGGTTGCACCTTTCAGACTGGATTTTGGTTTTAAAATGTATGACCCTAAAGATAAAAAATGGATATTTGGCAAGAAGGTTTGGGATAATTTTGAATTTCATTTCGGTATCGGGGAAGCTTTCTGATTAACTTTTCTAAGGTTTAATAAATTTTTTAGAACATAGAATCCATTACTCCACTTTTCCAATACTCCATTATTCCATTCTTTTGTTTACTTAAAGGAATTATTTATCTTTTCTCACTTCATTCTTTAATGATGAAAGGATTGTTATGATTTACAGTATGACCGGTTATGGCAGAGGAACAGCCGGCAATAAGAATATTTCAATTGAAGCCGAGATTAAGAGTATTAACAGCAGGTATCTCGATCTCTTTTTCAGATTGCCTTCTTATTTACAAAGTAAGGAGTATGAACTAAGAGAGCAGGTTAAAAGCAAAATTAAAAGAGGGAAGATAACCACTATAATTATGGTTAAAGGTAGTGAAAGAGAAACTGATATACCCATTCTTAGCAAAGATAAGCTTAAATCCTTTTTAGCTTTTTTAAAAGACGTAAAAAAGGCAGCCGGTTTAAGTGAAAAAATAAAGATCGAACACCTTCTTTCTTTTAAAGAGCTTTATCTTGCTGATGAATTTGAATTTGGAGATGAAGAATTTTTATTAGTTAAAGAAGCTCTTGTTAAAGCAATAAAAGATTTTCTTAAAATGAAGAAGAATGAAGGTGGTGAGCTTGCTAAAGATTTAGTAAAAAGGATAAAAAGTATTGAAGAAAAAGTTGAAGCTATTGAAAATGAATCTATGAAAAGTGTTAATGAATACTTTTCAATTTTAAAAGAAAGGATTAAATCTTTAGTTGAAGATGTAACACAGTACAGCGACAAGCTTGAATTAGAGCTTGCCCTAATTGCCGAAAGATCAGATATAACTGAAGAATGTGTAAGATTAAAAAGTCACCTTAAGTTCTTTCTCGAAAGCCTTGAGAAAGAGGAAGAGCCGGGAAGAAAGCTCAACTTCATCTGTCAGGAAATGAACAGGGAAGCAAATACAATTTCATCTAAATCATTATCAACTGAAATAACCCGTAATGCGGTTCTTATAAAAGAAGAAATTGAAAGAATACGCGAACAGATACAGAACATTGAATAAAATTGGGAAAAGAGAAGGGACATATATTTGTTGTTTCTGCTCCGAGCGGTGCAGGTAAAACAACAATTGTAAAAAGTATTCTTAAAGATATACCACAGCTTGCATTTTCAATTTCTGCAACCACAAGAAAAAAACGTGAGAACGAAACTGATGGAGCTGATTATCATTTTATATCTGAAAAAGATTTTTTAAATAAGATTGAAAAAAATGATTTTGTGGAATGGGAAAAGTTTTACGATTACTATTATGGAACTCCCAAAGGTTTTATTGATGAAAAAATCAAAAATGGTATTTCAGTTCTTTTAGAGCTTGATGTTAAAGGTGCTTTGAGCATAAAAGGTATTTACCCTGAAGCAATTTTAATATATATTTATCCCCCCAGTTTTAAGGTTCTTGTGGAAAGATTAAAAAACAGGAGAACTGAAGATGAAATAGACTTCAAAAAGCGGGTTGAGCGGGCAAAAATGGAATTGAGCCAAAAGGATAAATTTGATTATCTTGTAGTTAATAAAGATTTGAACACTGCAATTTCAGAAGTAAAAAGTTTAATTAAGATAATAATAAATAAGGAGAGTTAATGAATATCGAACCAATTGATTTAAGAGCGATTGACCAGCGTACAGCAAATGTTTATGAAGCAGTAATTGTAGCTTCTAAAAGAGCACGCCAGATAAATGATGAACAGAAAATGGAATTTAATGCAATGGTAGGCACTATTGTTCCCCAGGTTACTACTGAAGAAGAAGGTGAGGATATTCAGAATCCTGCACAGCTTAAAATTGCCTTGGAACTTGAGAACAGGGAAAAACCTCAGATCCAGGCTATAAAAGAATTACTCGATGATAAAATCGGGTATGATTATAAAAAGTAACTGAAATCGGTAATAGGTTATCCGTTATCAGTAAACTGATCACTGGTGACTGATCACTTATCACAAATTCGTAAATCAAAAATCGTAATTCGCAAATTATAAATGCCTAATGATGTATTCCGTAATAAGAAAATTATTCTTGGGGTAACGGGATGCATAGCTGCTTATAAAGCTTGCTATTTAACAAGGGAATTAAAAAATCGTGGAGCGGAAGTAAAAGTTGTAATGACTCCTTCCGCTCTTCAGTTTGCAGCACCCCTTACATTTTCTACTCTTTCCGGTAATCCTGTTGTAGTAAATGTTTTTCCTGAATCTCAGCAGAACGGAACTGATATGACCACATGGCATATTGATTATGCACAGTGGGCAGATTTAATATTAATTGCTCCCTCAACAATTAATACAATTGCAAAAATAGTTCATGGTTTTGCAGATAATGCTTTAACTACTCTTGTTTCTGCTGCGCGTTCTCCCATTATAGTTGTTCCTGCAGCAGATGTTGATATGTACATGAACAGAGTAACAAAAGACAATATCAAAAAGCTTGAGGAGCTTGGTCATTACGTTGTTTATGCTGAAGAAGGTGAGCTTGCAAGCGGGCTTTCAGGTTACGGCAGGATGGCTGATATAAATAAAATTATTGATTCTGCTGAACTTGTTCTTTCAGGAATAAAAAAAGATTTAACCGGAAAGAAAATTCTTGTTACGGCGGGACCTACTCATGAAGATATTGATCCTGTAAGATATATAGGGAATCGCTCTTCCGGCAAGATGGGTTATTGGCTGGCAAAAGCTGCTTTTCTTCGCGGTGCAGATGTTACTTTAATTTCAGGGCCTTCAAATGAAATTGCATATACTGAAATTAAAGTTCATAATGTAAGATCTGCTAAAGAAATGAAAGCTGCAGTTGAAAAAGAATTAAAACAAAATGATGTTTTAATTATGGCTGGGGCAGTTGCAGATTATAAACCTTTAGAAGCTTCTTCAAAAAAAATAAAAAAAGAAGATAAGCTCGGTTCTATAAGCTTATCTCATACAGATGATATTCTTTTATCTCTTAAAAAAGGCGGTAAGAAAATAATTGGCTTTGCACTTGAAACAAACAATGCAGAGAAGAATGCTCTCAAAAAACTTAAAGAAAAAAACCTTGATCTGATTGTGCTGAATTCTTTAAGTGATAAGAGGAGCGGTTTTGAATACGATACGAATAAGATTACAGTTATAAATAAATCCGGTAAGAAAAAAAGTTTCCCATTGCAGTCAAAATTCCAGGCTGCAAATAATATTTTAACAGAAATTTTAAAATTATCTTTGTGAATCTTTGTGTTCTTAGTGCCTTAGTGGTTTATGTTTTTTTACCACTAAGACACGAAGGCACTAAGAAACACTAAGTTTTAATATGAACGAATTTAAGAAACAACTGATCGAAGCACTAAAAGACCAGAAAGAAATTTTTGGTGATGAATTACTTGCCCCAAATAAGCTTCAAAGAAAAACTTCAGTGGTTACAAAAATTCAAACAGATAAGGAGGATGAAAATTCTCTCTTTGTTGTAAAAGAAGGTTGGGAAAATGCTGCTTCACTTGAAGAGCTTGATAAGCTGATAAACAAATGCACAAAGTGCCCTCTTCATAAAAGCAGGATAAACTTTGTTTTTGGAGTTGGTAATCCCAATGCTGATGTTATGGTAGTTGGAGAAGGTCCCGGTGCTGAAGAGGATTTACAGGGAGAACCTTTTGTTGGTCGTGCAGGCAAACTTTTAAATGATATTCTTAAAGCAATTAATTTTAAGAGAGAAGAAGTTTACATTGCAAATGTAATTAAAAGCCGTCCACCGGGAAATCGCACTCCAACAGCAGAAGAAATGGATGCGTGTGTTCCTTATCTTAAAAAACAGATTGATCTTATAAAACCAAAGCTTATTCTCTGCCTTGGCTTAACTGCCGCGCAAGGACTTCTTAAAAAAAGAGAATCATTAACAAGCATGAGGGGACAGCTTTTTGAATACCGCGGTGCAAAAGTTATGGTCACTTATCATCCCGCAGCACTTTTAAGAAACCCAAACTGGAAAAGACCTTGCTGGGATGATATGAAGAAGTTCAGGCAGTTATATGATAGCCTTTCTGGTTCGTAATCTTACTCTTAATCGTAATTTTACTCGGTTTTAACCCGATTATGAGTAGGATTAAGAAAGAAAGTTTAATTATTAATTAATTTAAAAAGTGTCAACCTTTTTTAGGATAAGTCACACCCACCCCCTTGCCCCTCCTAAGGAGGGGACAACATGCTTTTCTTTAATTAATTCCAATATTTAGAAAAGGTTTTGAATGTTTAGTAAAAAAGTATAATAAAGTCTCCTCCCTGGGAGGAGATTTAGAGGTGGGTAAGTAAACAGGATTATTATCCTATATTTATTTATTTTTGTTGAAAATTTTCCTTGAGTGCTTTTTATGAACATATCTTTAACTGAAATAATAATGTTAGTGTTTACTGGTGTAATTGCAGGTTCAACCGTTATGTATACTATTTTTTCAAGAAAGCTATGGAAAGCAACCCGTTCTTCCGTAGACATTGCGAGATATACCGGGTTTTTAAATTTAATGGTAATGTTAAATAATTCTATTGAAGATGCTAAAAGAAAAGGATTACCCGAAGCTATAATGCTTCAACAACTAGGAAATATAATGGGTGAATTTGGTTTTAAAAGATTCTTGGATGATATTGACTTTGATAAAGATAAAGAGGACAGAGAATATTTTGAAAAATTTGAAGAATTGTTTCGGAATAATAACATAGATCCAAATAGTATTTCTTGGTTTAGACCTATTCTTAAAAAACTTAAAAAAAATTAATGGACGATTTGACTATAATAATAGCTATTTGGGGCGCATTAGTTTCTACAATCGCATTAACGTGGAATATTTTAAATTCTATAAGAGATAAAGGTAAAATAAAAATTTCAATACGACATTCTTTTATTAGGCGAGACAAGTTAATAAATGAAAACCCAAGATTAGAAGAAACTTTATCTGCTCAATATGGTCCCGATACACTTTTAATACCTATAGAACATTTATTAATGTATATAATGTGGGTAGAAAACCTGTTACGATTGAAAATATTAGTTTAAATTTAATAAATGAATATGAGGAGGAGGAAATACTTAATCATAAAATCACTTCAGAAATTAAAGCAATCAATTTTATTGAAGAATTTCCAATTACATTACTGGAGGGATCATTTCATAGATTTCATATGCACGAAAAATTTATTAACCAGAATTTTAATGGCATTGAAGTTATTACCACAGATGGAAGAAGATACGAACTAAAAAGTAAAGAAATAAAAATGTTAAAGGCGAATGCAGAAATAAATAATTTACCAGAAGAAAATAAAATGGAATATTATTTAAGAGGAAGTAAATCTAAAAGAGTTTTTAGATTTTTTTCATTTCTTAGGAAAGCTTAACTAAATGAACACACTCTACCTTGGCGATTGCTTAAATGTTCTTCGTGATAATGTTCCGGATATGTCTTCTCTCAATCTAAATCTAACCAAAGAATTAAAGGGAACTATTTTATGATAAGAAAAATAATGAATACTTGTTTTTTAATTAGTTTCTTAATGTGCAATAATTTTGCACAAGATAAATTTACTGTTCCCCTGAATCAGGAAATCGATTTTAAAGATAATGAAGAATTTCTGATAAGAACATATTTAGTTGAGAAGTATAATCCCGACAATTGTTTTGGGATGCCAAGCATAAGTATATATCCTGAAAGGAAAGTTAATAAGGATCTGATAGTAAGAATAAAAGAAAGATTTAATTTGACACATGATTCTGAAGCTGAGAGAATTGCCAGGAAAATGGCAAGAATAGGTTTAATGAAAGAAAGTGAGAATGAATATTATTTTGAATTTAGCGATGGTAGATGTTGTGATATTACTAAATATAAGGGAAGAATTAAGTTAGTAATTAATAAAATAATTGAAGAACTAATTGAAAAGGAATCCAAAAATGTTCCGTGTTAAACTAGTTCCTTATTTTTAATTAAAATTTTCTTTGGAATTCTATGAACACACTCTACCTTGGCGATTGCTTAAATGTTCTTCGGGATAATGTTCCTGATGAGTCTGTTGATTTAGTTTATATTGATCCCCCTTTTAACAGCAAACGCGATTATAATATCTTTTTTGATGATAAGGAAATCCAAACACAAAGGATAGCTTTTGAAGATACATGGACATTAAAGAACATACAAGATTCTCTTGCTGAACTCCATACTCTTAAAACAGATTATCTCTACTTTCTTCTACTTGCTTACCGGAAAGTTGCACCACACGCTTTTCCATATTTAACAATGATGTCTTTAAGAATTCTTGAACTGCACAGGGTTCTTAAACCAACAGGAAGCTTTTATCTCCATTGCGACCCGACCATGAGCCATTATTTAAAAACTGTTTGTGATATTGTTTTTAATGAAAGAAATTATAGAAATGAAATTTCATGGAAACGAGCAGATACACACAATGATGCAAAAACCAGATTTCCAAATATTACTGATTTAATTCTTTTTTATTCAAAGTCAGATAAAATAAAATTTAATTCTCAACATACTGTTCATGCAGATAAAACATTGAAAGAATGGTATTTGTTTCTTGAATTCCCTGATGGGACTGTCAGAAAGATGACAAAGGAAGAATTAGCTAATCAATCTGTACCATATGGTGCAAGAAGATTTAATGCGGATAATATGACCAGTCCAAATCCAAGAAAGAATTTGATGTATGAATATAAAGGCTATCCTTATCCACCAAAAGGTTGGAGATATTCAAGAGAAAGGATGGAAGAATTAGATTCGCAAGGGAAATTATTATTTCCTAAAAATAGAGATGGACGAATAATGCGCAAAAGATATCATGATGAGCAAAAAGGTGTTGTCGTTGGAGATAATTGGACAGATATTAGTCAAATAAGAGCAACAGACCTGGAACGTCTCGGCTACCCAACACAAAAGCCAAAAGCCCTTCTTGAAAGAATAATACAGGCAAGCAGTAATGAGGGCGATACAGTTTTAGATTCTTTTTGCGGGTGCGGTACAACCATAGATGCTGCTGAAGGTTTCACAGAAACTGGATTGGAGTTGATATTTCTCCTATTGCTATTTCACTCATTAAACGGAGATTAAAAGATACTTACGGAGAGCATCTCAATAAGTTTGAAGTGAGAGGAACACCGACAGATGAGCAATCAGCAATAGAGCTCTGGAAACAAAATCCTTTTGCTTTCCAGGATTGGTGGCTCACCGAGTTTGAAGTTTTCTCTACAACCTTCGGAACAAAAGGTGCGGATAAAGGAATAGATGGAATTGCACAATACCTAACCGATCCTAAAATACAAAAAGTAATCCGTGCAGCTTTCTCGGTTAAAGGGGGACAGAATATTCAATCAAAAGATATTGATGCACTTCTTGGAGCTATGGATAAGCATAAATGCGAGATAGGAGTTTTTCTTACAATTGCAGAACCAACAAAACCTATGCTCGATACAATTGCGGGCTCAGGCTTTATTGAAATTCCCGGCTACAAAATTCCAAAGCTTCAGATACTCACATTAAAAGATTACTTCAAAAACAAAACACCAAAGCTTCCGAAAGTCAACATCACATTCAAATCCGCCCAGTCAAAGGGAAAGAAGAAACAGAACCAGATGGATTTGGGAGTGTGAAAGAAACGAGTTGAAATCTATGGAAGATGAATTAATATATCTGGAAATTCTCTCGAAAGATTGTGATAATCTTCTTGAACTGGTCAATAAATTTATCGAAGAAAAAATGGAATTTAATAGTGATGACCATTTCGCTTTTATGGGATTATGTTTCTTAGCAAAACAAATTGAACATCTAAGATCAATGCGAATTTTATTAAACTCTGAGCAATTTAGTGATACAATGATTATAGCAAGAATAATGGTAGAAGGTCTTGCTATACTTGGATTTGCATTAAATAATCCTGATGAAAAAATCCCTTTAAAGTGGCGTAGATTTTCAGTGATATTAGACTACAGATTACTTTTAGAGAAAATAAAAAATGGTGAAACAATCGTAAAAAAAGATATAGATGAAATATTTGATGATCTATTAAATTTTGGCAATCTTTTTTTTAAGAATAAAAATAAAGTGTTTTTGGAATCAGAACTTCTTTCACATGATCCTTTCTCAAAATCATGGTCCATAAAAAATAATGGCAATGTAATAATGAAATCTGATTTCTTGAAAAATATTGGCGGAGAATTACTTAGTCTTTATAAAGAACTAAGTGGATGGGTTCATTGGGATACTAAAGAAATTGGACAAAAGATTGAATTAAATAATAATCGCCTTAAAATTACTGCTAATGATCCCCATGATGCTAAACTTTCTTTAGGTGCGGGATTTCTTTCACTTTATGGTGTAGTTGAAATGTTAAATCGCCATTTTAATTTTAGATTTGATGATAAATTAAATGAAATCAAATCAAGATTTGAATCCGATGTTAATATAATACATGAATTAAAAGTTAAAAGAAAAAATTAAGTAATATACCGTAATTGGGTAACCGATTTTTAATATGGATAATCTTAAAAAGAAATATTATGAGGGTTTGAAAAAGTGGGAAGAAAATTTGGATGTTATTCTGAGAAAAGAAGAAGAATATAAAAGCTTATTGGTTAGAAGATATGAAGATTCCATAAACAATGTTAAAGAAGAATTAAAAAAATATTCTTATGAAAATGGTTTTCAAATAGTTGAGAAAAATAATTTTATAGAATCAAAATTTGGAGATAATTATTTTTCAATTAGGGTTCATTTTAATGATATATTTCCTAATGATAGATATTCATTTGGATTGACAATTATTGAAGAAACCCGAAGAGAATTTATCATTTATCTTGCCCCTTCAGTTAAATTATATATACCTAAACTTTCTAAATCAATTAATAGACCTCGTCCTAAAAATGAAATTGAAACAAAAAAATATATTGAATTATTACAAGATGAATATTTGTTCATTGATGAAAAAAATAATGAATTAAAAACAATTACTTTTATTCTCTGTTATCATAATGTAAATTATAAACTCAGTGATATAAACGAATTAGAATCCTTCAGTACTTTTACAAGTATCTTAAAGAAACTTATAAATAATTAACAGTTCTTTTTTTATTATTATTAGTTATTTTACATCAGTAATTAAAAAATAAGCTAAATGGCAAAATCCAGAAGAAATAGTAATAACGGATACGAATTAGAAAAAATAATTCCTGCAGATGTAAAACCACCTTCAGCGCCCGAAGTAGAAGCATCTGTTCTTGGT
>CAZEWJ010000053.1:0-20999 GCA_964515875.1 uncultured Ignavibacteriaceae bacterium
AAGTATCTTCGGATCATTATGACCTCCAAGTTTGTTGATAATTTCTAAACCTGTAAATTTTCAGGTTCTCTCGAAGGCAAACCTATTATTTTATTTTTATAAAGTCAAATAAAATATGATGATTAGTAATTTTATCTAATAATCATCATTAAAAGATTATCCTAAATTTTTATTGCTTAATTTAAATTTTAAATATATCTTCGAATCGTCAATATTTAATCACTATGAACTATAAAGAATTTCTCGAAAAATTATTTTATTCTTTCCAAAAGCTGGAAGAGAAGAGTTTTGATGGTTCCGATGATTTCGATACTATAAGAAAAGAAATTTTTGATGAAATATCAGGCCCTGAGATCAGAGATTTCTATCTTCAGCAAATTGACCGGATAATAAATGAAAGGTTTTCTTTTTTTAGTAAGGAGCTGCAGGAACTTAGAAAAGATAACGATATTAGCCAGTATGAGTTTAGTATTTCGGGTTTTACATGCTTAATAATCTATTGGGTATGGCAGAACAAAATTAATCTTTCTGACGAAGAATTATACAAGCTTATTGAGGCTATTCTTATAGGCACACTTGGATACAGAATAATTGATATTCAGCATGATCTTAACAAAAATTACCCACATCTTTTTTATATTGGCAGATATTTAATCCAGATCCATCAATCTCTCATTTTAGAAATCTTCAAAGATCCCAAAGCAAATGAAATTATTAATAAGTATATAGAAAAATATACTATTGCAGAATATCTTGAAAAAAAGAATAAATGGATTGGCTCTCCTTTTTCATGGGATGAACCACTTGTTCTGGGTTATAAAGCAGCACCATTTTTTTATATTCTTGAGCTGCTTGCCAGAAAATTAAACAAAGATGAAAAGTATATAGAAAATATTGAAAGGGGCTTTATTGCTTTTTCTGCAGCTATACAGATGATGGATGATATTTCTGATGCTAAGGATGATCTTCAAAATGGAATTGAATCTCTCTCATTGTCTGGGTTTTTTAAGAAGTATGGTCCCGAGGTTAATATAACTGAAAAATTGATTGAAGATTATATCACTCCTGAGAGAACAATGATGGTTTTTAAAACCACAGAAAAACTTTTTGATGTGGCAAGAGAATGTTTTAGTGAAAATAATGATCTGATATTCGCCCTAAGCATTGAATCTTACAACCAAAGATTTCATAAGGGGATAGAAATTATCAACTAACAAATCTGGAGGTAGTATGCAAAATTTAAAAAAAGTTCTGGATTCCATTAAAGAAAAAAACAACTCCTTCCGAAAAAAAATTGAAAGTAAGAAAAAAATAAAAATCAAATTTAGTAGTCTTTGGTTTTACTCTTGGGGCCCACCCTCTGGAGGAGGCTAAATTTAGGGTACTTAAAAAGGAATTTTTATAAAAAAGCTTCCTTGAATTTTTATAACGAAAGATTTCATTGGTATAGCAATCATCAATTAACAATTCAGGAGTTAGTATGAAAGAATTGAAAAAAGTACTGGATTCTATTAAAGAAAAAAACAACTTCTTTCGAAGAGAAATTGAAAAAAAAGAAAAGAAAATTAAAATTAAATTTAGCAGTGAATGGTTTTATGGTTGGTTTGGCGGTCCCACCGGAGGATAATTTCTTAAAAAAGGAAGTTTTTATTAAAGCTTCCGAAATTTCGCCGATAAAAGAAGAATCTGGTGGAAGGATTATTTCTTTAAATGGAAAATTTTCTTTAGAGAAATTACCAAACTTTTCTAAAAACAAAAAAAAATTTATCAGTGAAATTCCGGAAGCTGATTTTTATAAGGATGAATTCATAGGCTTCTGGCACACACATCCTTCATATTCTATTCCAAGCCCACCAGATTTTTATCAGATGTTAAAACTTAACCTGATGTTCCGAAGAAATTTCTTAATGGTAATTATTGGTAAGAAAAGAATTTCCATAACAGAGTTTAAATACTTTGTTGTCCCAATTATAAAATTTGAAAAGATTAAAACCTAGTAGTTACTTCCACAAATATACTTTCCCTTTCATTGGGAAATAAATTTTATTCTATTAATAATTTTTCTATTCAATAACTTCGTTTAATGTTGTATACTTTGTTGAATTTTCTTTAACCAGGTCACTCAATTTATTAAGTAAAATTCCAATCCTTTCATTCTGGTTATCATCAAAATTTTGGTAAGCTTCATTAGAATTAAAAGTATAAATCTCTTCAAACTGATTGGGTTTACCTTTTACTTCAAATACTCTATAATCTTCCAGCCCATCTACAAGAAGATTTTTTAATTCTCTTGCAATAATCAGATATTCTTCTTTTTTATTATCTTCAATTTCATATTGAATTGAAAAAATAACTTTAGGCATTTATACTCCAATAATTATGAAAAACTGTTTCAGAAATTTCTCCGGTAAAAACAACCTTAGCCGGACCGGTTAATGACAAATTTTCTATTTTATTTTCTCTTCTCTCAAAATCTACAATTAATTCTTCTCCACCTCTTGTTAACAAAGTTACAGGTGGTTTTATTCCATATTTTAAAGACGCAATTACTGCCGAAGCTGCTGAACCCGTCCCACAGGAATAGGTTTCATTTTCAACACCTCTTTCATAAGTTCGGATTGCAACTTTATCATTATTAATCGTTATAAAATTAACATTTGTTCCCTCAGGAGCAAACTCATCTAAGTAACGTATCTCACTTCCAATTTCAATTACAGGTACTTCATTTAAATCTTTATACCCTGAATTGGGCTCATCCGGATTTTTCAAAATATTTCCAATATCAATCACAATGTGTGGTGAACCTGTATTGATGTAACTTACATTAATTGATTCTCCGAAAGCATCAATATTAAAATTTAATTTTAAATCTCCGGCTTCGTTTAAATAAAACTTTATTGTTTCTTCATTAATAATTTTACCGCTGTAAATTTTATCATTAGAAATAAAACTTACTCGTTTATCTTTTGTTCTTCCGGTTAATTGGGCAAATTTTATTGCACACCTGGAACCATTACCACATAGAGAACCTGTTGAGCCGTCAGCATTGAAATACTCCATTATGAAATCAAATTTTCCATTATCTGAAATTGTAATAATTCCATCAGCACCAATTCCGTTCCTGCGGTCACATAACTTCTTTATAACATAAGCATTAAGGGTTAAACCGGGATTATCTTTTTTGTCAAACAGAATGAAGTCATTCCCGGCACCGCTCATTTTAACAAAAGAAAAATTATTCATAACAGTTGTTAATTTAGTTTAATATTAAATGCAGTTCAATATAATATGCAGAAGTATTTTCTGAGGACGGTTAAATTTTAATTAAAAAATCACCAGAAACGCTTCCAATGATTATCTATTAAATTATAAGCACAGAGAATTTAATTAGATAAATCATTACAAAGAATAAAATTGCTCATTGCTTTCAGGTTAGTTTATATTTACAGCAGAGAGGACTTAAGGTTTAAATTGAAATTTATATACTCACTCAAACCATTCAATTCATCCAGCATTGGTTTCAATATTAAAGATAGTTCTTCGTGAAAACTCTCACACATGAAGTTTTCCCTGACATCTTTAATTTCCAAAAGCTTATTCATTATTTGATTCTGCTTATTGCTTATTTCAATAATTTTAGTAAACGGAATATGGCTGAACGCAACCATTGTATAAACAGGCATCCACTTATCAGGATATAATTCCCATATTTTTCTTTCCAGTTCCCACTTAATTTCAAAATCATTATCAATACTATGTTCAAGATTATTAAGATTTTTTAAGGAAAGATCAGCAATTCCATCAGCTTCCGGTTTTCTTCTTTTGTAGAATTCCGAAAATATTTTTTCCCAGTCAAGATAAAATTCATCAATTAAATCATTTAGTTTTCTGCAGTCTTCAAAAGCTACGTTCATTCCCATACCATAAAATGGTACTATTGCATGAGCGGCATCACCCATAATTAAAACTTTATCTTTATAAAACCATGCATCTGATCTCACGGAATACATTTCGGAAACCCTTTTATTTAAAAATTCCTTTGTGATATCTGGAATTAATGGTATAACTTCAGGAAAATTTTTACTAAAAAATCCGAGTAATTCCCCCTCATCATTTTGCGTAATCACATCCGGAAGACCAGCCCCCGGATAAAATAAGGTACAGGTAAAAGTTTTATCGAAATTAGGCATTGCAATAAAAAAACAATTTTTCCTTGGCCAAACATGGATATAATTTGGTGGTAATGCCCAATTATTATCTTCTGTTGCGGGGATTAATAATTCTTTATATACATAAGTATGCCTTGAAAGTCCGGAAGACTTACCAGTTAATCCAGCTATTTCATTTCTTACCCTGCTAAATATTCCATCCGTGCCAATAACATGATCATATTTTTTTGTTATATATTGCTGACTTAAAATATCAAAAAAGGTAACCTCACCTTTATTAATATTCATTCCTTCAAATTGATAATTAAAATAGATATTGACTAATCCTTTAGATTCAGCTTTGGTTAAAAGTGATGAATTAAGACTTCTACGATTTATTGAATATAGTGCCTCTTCACCCCCACCATAGTATTGAACAATACCGGATCCATCCTGCCCATGGACCAAACGCGCATATTTAGGAATTGAAATACTTTTCACCTCTTCTTCCAAACCTACACTTCTTAATGCTGTCCACCCTCTTTCCGAGAGAGACATAACAATAGAACGATCACCTGCAATCTCTGCTTTTCTCATATCCAGGCGTTTATCATACAGATCGGAAGCAATTCCTCTTTCAGCAAGAAAAATTGAGATAAATGTTCCCGCAAGTCCCGCTCCAATTATGCAAAAATGTTTATCTGCATTTTCTTTCATCCTTTAAAGTGCCCTCTCTCTAACTTTAAAGAAAAATAACCTTCACCCAGTTAGGGTAAAACTTATTTTAATCTTTGGGATAAAAAATTGAAAAAAGTTTTTAAACAGTCATAGCTTATAAAGAATATTAAAATAATTCAATTAAAGAACCAATCCTTATTAAAATTTTTTTTGATAAAACATAACTTTAGTATGAGTTATATTCCTTAATAATATTATAATTTTGCAGAAAATTATTAAGAAACGTCTCATTTTTGGACAGAATGATTTTAAAATGAAAAAAATATTTATTAGAGGTTAAATAGGTTTAGAATATCATTTACTTAAATAAATGAAAAAACTTTTTACTGTTCTATTATTTTACTCAATTTCCTACTGTCAGGATTCTATTTATACTCTTCAGCCGGTTGAGATAATTGCAACAAGACCTTCAAATAATTTTCAATCTTTTGAGATGCTGGAGAAAAATGAGATTCAAAATTCAGAACCGGGGATTTCACTTGAGGAATCATTTGCCAAAATTCCAGGATTGATAATAAGTGACAGGAATAATCCTTCTTTGGGTGACAGGATTTCAATAAGGGGAATCGGATCACGTTCTTCTTTTGGTGTAAGAGGAATAAAAATTTTAGTAGATAATATTCCTTTAACTTTACCTGACGGACAGTCTCAAACAAATAATATTGATCTTTTTTCCGCAGCAAAAGTTGAGGTTTTAAAAGGTCCAGCTTCATCATTTTACGGAAATGCTGCAGGAGGTGTAATTAATTTTCAGTCTGAGTTTCCTGAAACAGGAGTTATTCATATTAATCCTGAAATAATTTTGGGGACGTATAACCTTCAGAAATATTCATTAAAATTATCCGGAAAATACAATTCTCAGTCTTATTTAGTAAGCTTTAGCAATTTGAATTACGAAGGATTCAGAGAACATTCAGCAAGGAAAACTTATCTAATAAATTCAATCTACAGAAATAATTTTTCTGATAATTTCAATATAACAGCGGTAATAAATTATTTTAATTCACCTTACCTTCTTAATCCCGGCTCATTAAACAGGGAAACTCTTGAACAAGATAGAAATTCTGCAAGAGAGTTTAATAAGCTGCAGGGAACGGGTGAAAAAGCAAATCAATTTCAGAGTGGAATAACTTTAAATTTCTTAAAAGATGATTTCAAATTTGAAACTACTTTATATTTTGTAAAAAGAGATTTAGTAAATCCAATCCCGGGAAGAATAATTGATCTTAACAGAACAGCAGGTGGTTTCAGATCTTTTCTTAATAAGAAATTTGTTATAACTAATTATGAATTGGATTTGTCAAGTGGAATAGATATAGAATTCCAGGATGATTTAAGAAAAGAATTTGTAAATAATGGATTACCTCATACTAATTTTGAACCCGATGAAATATTTGAAAACCTCAGCTATGGAAATAAATTAATTGATCAGGAAGAAAATGTTTTTGGGATGGGTCCATTTCTATCAATTAAATTTTTAGTTAATGAAGAAATCGGTTTCTTAGCCGGATTAAGATATGATAATTATATTTTTAAAGTTGATGACCCTTTTACAAACCTGCCTGTCCGGCAGGAAGGTAATTTCTATAAAAGAAAAATGAACCAATTGAGTCCTGCTGCAGGTTTATTTTTCAAACCAATTCTTAATTCAAAAGTATATTTTAATTATTCAACTTCGTTTCAAACACCAACTACATCTGAGTTAAGTAATAAACCTGAAGCTGAAGGAGGTTTTAATCCTAATCTTAATCCTGAAAAAATTTACCAGTTTGAAATTGGGGGTGAATATTTTTTTCAGGATTTAAGAACTTCGATATCAGCAGCAGCTTATTATTTAAACTTTAGAGATTTGATTATTCCTTACCAGGTTACCGGTTCTGAAGAAGTTTTTTTCAGAAATGCTGGTAAAGCTGAAAATAAAGGAGTGGAAGTTATGCTTGAAACTTTCATATTTAATGAGTTAAAAACAACATTCTCATATGCGATTATGAATTTTGTTTATAAAGATTATCTGGTTGAATTAAACGCCAGCAATTACCAATTGAAAGGGAATAAAGTTCCGGGAGTTCCTCAGCAAAGTTTTTATTTCCAGGTTGATTATATGAATGAAACTGGTATTCAAGGTAAATTAAAACTTCACTGGGTTGATGAGTATTTCACAAATGATTTTAATGGAACGCCGCCCGGAAGTCAATCAGCCAAAAGAAATTTTATAAATGAATCTTACCTTAAAATTGATTTGAGACTGGGTTATAAATTTATTTTCAATTTCTTAGGTGCTGAATTATTCTTAGGTATAAATGATTTGTTTGATAAGAAATATAATGGCTCAGTTATTCCTAATGCAATTGGAGAAAGATATTTTGAAGCAGCAGCGGGAAGAAACTGGTATGCTGGTTTACAGATTTTATATTGATAACTGGAAAATTCGTAATTATAATCATCCCGACTTGTCGGGACTCGATTTTTAATTCCGATTAAGAGAACGATTAGGATTATGAGTACGAAAAATCGCGTAACATTAGACGATAAGTGAGATATGCTCAAAGAGCTGCGTTAGTGCTTTGAGTTTAAGATTAACCCAATCTGCATTAATAGTTAATCCGTAAGAAAGATCAACAAGAACTTTTTCAAAAAGATAGATGAGAATAAGATAATCCACATCTGTTTTATCAGCTTGAAGTATAATATTTTCTTTTTCTGAAGTTATTGTTTTATAATATTTTGTTAAAATAATCCTGCTTACTGAAAGCCACCATTGGTAAGCAAATGATTCTGCTTTTGAAAATTCTTCAGGAGTAAAAACTTGCTGTTTGCTAAGTTTATGATAAGTTAATGTATGAAGTGAAAAAATAAGAGATGCTATATCTCTCAGCGGCGATCTTTTTAATCTCCTCTCACTAAAAGGAACAGTTGGCTGTCCTTCGAAATTGGTAATGACAAAATCTTTACCTGTAAATAAAATCTGCTTAAGATTATAATTTCCATGTATCCTTATCTTTCGTGCAGCAAGTTTTATTTTTAAAATCCTTTCAATAAAATTAAGCAGGGATTGTTCTTTATTAAGGAGATCCAGAGTAACGCGTTGGGAATCCTCAGACATAGATGATGCTTCACTTTTTAATAATCGAAAAGTGCTTTTTATATGTGATCTCATAGCCTGGTAAATAGAGCGCTGGTAAAAAACAGTAACGGGTTCTGCTTTAATTCCGGGTTCTTCAGAAGAACTTAAAGCGATATGCATTTCACCTGTCCTTTCTCCCAGTAATGCAGACATCCCTGTAAAAATATTATCAACAAATTCTTCAAATAGAGAGATCTGAAAATTCTCATCAAAAAGAGAATTAATAAACCTGAACTCTTTTTTTTCCTCTTTTCTAATAGAAAGACGATCAAAGTAATTATCAAATGAATCCGAGAAAAATTTCCACGCATCATCTTCACTTCTTATATGTTCAGTTAAAATTCCAAAAGTAAATGACTCATTAGAGGGTTGAGAATATTTTATTGAACCGGTTAAAGGAGTAACATTTGTAAAATTAGTATTCTCTTTAAGAAAATTTAATATCTCTTCTTCGGGATTTATTCCTTCTTCCGGCTTTTTATAAAATTTTAAAACATACATTTCATCTATTAACAGAGAGATTGAATTTTTATCTTCCCTTAAAATTCTTACAGGTGATGGTTTCTCTTTAGCAGTTTTAATTTTTTTTGAAACGCTGACCTGAAATTCACCCTGATTTCCTGAAAAAGTTTTTTTATTAAGGAAAGTTTTGAATAATTCGCTCCTTAGTTCATCATTGTAAAAACAGTTCACTAAGTAAAATTCAGATTCATTATTTTTTATTACAGCTATAACTTCCCTTGGGGCAGCATCCTTAATATTATAAGGAAGGTTTGGGGTAATCCCAATAAAGAGGAAATAATATTCGGATGGTTTATCAAGATAATTTATTCTTAATATAAGCAGAGAAATCTTTTCTGAAAGATTGATTATGTCGTTTAACTGAACAGCCTGAATTTTAGATTTGTCAATAGATATCTGCATTTGCTCAAGTGAATCAGGAATTAATTTATTTTGCAGCAATTCAAGTTTATCTTCTTCAAAAATCTCTTCCCATTTTTTTCTTGTTTCTAAAATGGGAATTTCTTTTTTTGCCGGAAGAGTTATTTTCTCTTTTTCAGAAATTAAAAACCAGTAATAGTCATAGGCAGTTAATGTAAGCATATAATAAAGATCGCCAATCGGGGGAAATTCATTCCCGCTAAAGATTTCTATCGGCACATTACCTTTAAACTTTGAAAGATCAAGCTCAACAAATTGTGAGAACCTTGAAAGATTAGCTACAACCAGAATTTTTTCATCTTCATACCTGCGGATAAAAGCCAGCACTTTGGAATTTGAAGGAGAGAGAAATTCAATAGTTCCTCTTCCTAAGGCTTTATACCTGTTTCTAAAAGTAATTGTTTTTTTCATCCACCATAAAAGAGATGATGGATTGCGGTTCTGAACTTCAACATTTACGGTTTCATAATGATATTCAGAATCAATTATAACCGGCAGGTATAATCTTTGAGGATTTGCTGATGAAAATCCTGCATTCCTGTCTGCACTCCACTGCATAGGCGTTCTTACACCATGTCTGTCTCCTAAGTAATAATTATCTCCCATTCCAATCTCATCTCCATAATAAATTATCGGAGTGCCTGGAAAAGAGAAAAGAAGAATATTCAGCAATTCAATTTTTCTCCTGTTATTATCTATAAGAGGAGCGAGCCTTCTGCGTATTCCAAGATTAACCCGTGCAGTTTTATCTTTTGCATAATAACGGTACATATAATCCCGTTCTTCATCTGTAACCATTTCAAGAGTAAGCTCATCATGATTTCGCAGAAACATTGCCCATTGGCAGTTTTCAGGAATTGGCGGCGTTTGTTCTATTATATCAATTATAGGAAATCTCGTTTCCATCTGAAGAGCCATATACATTCTGGGCATAACCGGGAAGTGAAAAGCCATATGACATTCGTCCCCATTTCCAAAATAAGCAACTGCATCTTCAGGCCATTGGTTTGCCTCAGCCAAAAGTATTTTATTCTTAAACTTATTTTGAACGTGAGCATTAAGCTTTTTTAAGAACTGGTGAGTCTCAGGAAGGTTTTCACAATTGGTACCTTCTCTTTCGTATAAATAAGGAACAGCATCGAGACGCATTCCATCAACACCCAACTCAAACCAATAATCAACTACCCGTAAAAGTTGCTTATGCACCTCAGGGTTTTCAAAATTCAGATCCGGTTGATGAGAATAGAATCTATGCCAGTAATAAGCATTTGCAATATTATCCCAGGCCCAGTTTGATGTTTCAAAATCACTGAAGATTATTCTTGCTTCTGTATATTTATTTGGTGTATCGCTCCAGACATAAAAATTTCTTTCAGGAGAACCGGGTTTACTTTTACGTGCTTTCTGAAACCAGTTATGCTGATCGGATGTATGGTTCAAAACTAATTCAGTTATAATCTTTATTCCTCTTTTGTGCGCTTCCTTAATTAATTTTTTAAAATCTTCAATTGTACCGTAATCCGGATTTATATTAAGATAATCAGCAATATCATAGCCATCATCTTTTAAAGGAGATGGATAAAATGGAAGCAGCCAGATAATTGTAATACCAAGAGATTTTATATAATCAAGCTTTTCAGTAATGCCGGCAATATCTCCTTTGCCATCAGCGTTGCTGTCTCTAAAAGCTTTTATATGAACCTGGTAAATGACGCCATCTTTATACCAGTAATCAGTGTTTTTATTCATGAATTTTTTATCTATTAAACTTTTCTTATTTAGCTTTATTTATAATCGTAATCATACTCTTACTCGATTTAAAAGCGATTATGATTAAGATTACTATTCTATACGTAATGTAAGTTATTAAGTTATCTATATAAAAATATTGAAAGAATTTTAATTGGCAAGTTACATAGATGACATCAATAAAAATTTTAGATCACCTTGATTATTGAAATATAAAAAACTAAGTTGAAATAAAAGTAGTATTTACGCAAAATCTATGTAATAGTATTACATTAAAGGAAATAGGTTTTGTGAGCAGGAATCAGATTAGGAGTTGGAAATGTATTGCTCTATGGAGTAATAATTTTTAATCTTTAATTTTTAATTAACTTTTATTACTTCAAATGAGATTACTGATAATTTCAAACAGGCTTCCCATTACCGTTGAAAAAAAAGAGGGCAAATTAACTTTAAGAGAAAGTTCAGGGGGTCTTGTCTCGGGAATTAGCTCTTACTTAGATTCATTAAAAGGCTCTTCTTTTCCATCTAAAACCGATTACATCTGGATTGGCTGGCCCGGGATTGATATTGAGGATAAAGACAAAGATGAGTTAAAATCTAAACTTATTAAAGATTATAAAGCTCATACAGTTTTTCTTTCTAAAGAAATAATGCAAAAGTTTTACCAGGGTTTTTGTAACAAAACAATCTGGCCCCTTTTTCACTATTTTCCATCATATGCTGTTTACGAAGAAGATTATTGGCATTACTATAAGTTGGTTAATGAAAAATTTTATGAAGCATTAATGGAAATAATTAAGCCGGATGATATAATCTGGATTCATGATTATCACCTTATGCTTCTTCCAAAATTAATCAGAGAAAAAATGCCCGATGTGCGAATCGGATTCTTTCTTCATATTCCTTTCCCCAATTATGAGATCTTCAGCCTTCTGCCAAGTAATTGGCGCAGCAAAATTCTGGAAGGTCTTTTGGGAGCGGATATTGTAGGATTCCATACTTACGATTACACTCAATATTTTTTAAGATGCGTTCTCAGAATATTAGGGCTTGATTCCGACATGGGAAATATTGTTGTTGGTGATCAGATAGTTAAAGCCGATACTTTTCCGATGGGAATAGACTTTTTGAAATTTCAAAACTCTTTTAATAGTACCAAGGTACAGGAAAATATAAAGGAGCTTAAGAAAATACTTAATTATGAAAAAGTAATATTATCAATAGATCGTTTGGACTATACAAAAGGTATACTTAATCGTCTACAAGGGTATGAAAAATTTCTAGAAAAAAACCCGCAATGGATTGGTAAAATAATTTTAATCCTTAAAGTTGTTCCTTCTCGTATTGGTGTTGAACATTACATTATGATGAAAAAGCAGATAGATGAATTTGTCGGACATATCAATGGAAAATTTGGCAGTATTACATGGTCTCCTGTCTCCTACCAGTATGGTTTTTTACAATTTAATCCTTTGGTAGCTTTATACAGTATTTCCGACATTATATTGGTTACTCCTTTAAGAGATGGTATGAACTTAATAGCCAAAGAATATCTCGGAAGCAGAATAGATAAAACGGGTGTATTGATTTTAAGCGAAATGGCAGGAGCAAGCAAAGAATTGGGAGAGGCACTTATAATTAATCCAAACAATAAAGAAGAAATTGCATCAGCTATAAAGAATGCTATAGAGATGCCGCTAAGTGAGCAAATAAAAAGAAACGAAATTATGCAGGCACGACTTAAACGCTATGATGTTGTTAAATGGGCAGATGATTTCATTCAAAAATTAATTTCCCAGGAAAGAGATCGGGAACGGTTAAAATCTAAATTGCTGAATGGTAAAAGAATAGAACAATTACTAAATGATTTTAAAAAAGCAAAAAAACATCTTGTCTTTTTAGATTATGACGGAACCCTTGTTCCCTTTGCTGAACACCCTGAAATTGCAAAGCCCGATGAGAAGTTATTAAATATGCTGTTTAACCTTACAAAAAATAAAAATACAGATCTTGTTCTTATAAGCGGAAGAGATAAAGACATACTTCAAAAATGGTTTGGTGGTCTTGGTTTGGAAATAATAGCCGAACATGGAGCCTGGCTAAAAGAAAAAGACAAAGACTGGAGAATGACCAAAACGTTATTGAATTACTGGAAACCGCAGATTTTTTCGATGCTTGAAATGTATGTAGACCGTTTGCCAGGTTCATTTATTGAAGAGAAGGAGTTTTCTTTAGCATGGCACTATAGAAAAGCAGACCCTGAACTTGCTTCTATTAGAACCAAAGAGCTTGTAGATCATTTGTTAAGATATACTGCTAATATTGATGTACAGGTCTTACAGGGAAATAAAGTAATCGAAGTCAGAAACGCCGGGGTAAATAAAGGAGTTGCAGCACTTAACCTGATTTCAAGAAATAAGTATGATTTTATTATGGCTATCGGAGATGATTGGACTGATGAAGACTTATTCAAAGTTTTACCTGATTCAGCACATTCAATAAAAGTCGGGCTTGGTCACTCCTATTCTAAATTTTATCTATCCGATCACCTTAAAGTTATTGGCTTACTTAATCAATTATTATTGATTAATTAGCATGTGAAACAAATATTTTAGTTCTTTGGTGAGAAGTAACACATCAATTTAGAAACATAAAATTTTTTGCTTAAAATCATTATACATAAAAATTAAATGAAATACTTTTAATTACAGTTAACCAGGCAACAAAAATAATTTATGAACCAGAAAGAAGTTAATAAGTATATTAAAAAATTAGCTAATGAAGGACAAAAGTTTTATTCAAAAGTTGATTTGACGGATAAAGAATTAAAGAGAAAGGGAAAAATAGAAAAAGAGATTGATCAATATTTTGATATGTTAAAACAAATTAAAGCTTTTAAAAAGTATAGAAGAAATCATGAAGTATAGAAGAATCACGATAACCGCTGACACTATTATCCTTACGTCTTCATAATGATAATCGAAACAATTATAATTTCTACCTGCCTGTTAAATTCTACACTTCTAAAGGTCTTGCCTTTATTTGGTAATATGGTTAAATAAGTAACCAACTTTTAGAGGAATTATGAAAAAACAATTGCCACTAATTGCACTAATATTAGCTTTAGTTGCACTTAATATAAAAGCTCAAAACACTTATGAGTTTCTAAGACTTGATATGAGTGCAAGAGCAGGGGCTTTAGGCGGCAGTTTTGTTTCCAATAATGATGACCCTGATGTTATTTTTTATAATCCTGCAGGTTTACAATTATTAATTGATAACCCGGTTTCTTTCTCCTTTGTAAAACATCTTCTTGATATTAATCTCGCAAGCGTTTCTTATTCAACTGAGTTTAATGATTTAGGAAGATTTGGTGCAGCAGTTAAATACATTAATTATGGCTCCTTTGAAGGTGCAGATGAGTTTGCAAATAAGACAGGTGATTTTGGTGCCGGCGAAGTTGCTTTCGTTGTTGGTTATGCCAACCAGCTTGATGAAAATTTTTATTACGGTGCTAATGCTAAATTTATTTATTCAGGTATAGAAAAATATTCATCATCAGCAGTTGGATTTGATGTCGGACTTCACTACGCTGTTCCATCTCAGCAGTTGAATGTGGGTGTTGCAATTTTAAATTTGGGGACTCAGCTTTCATCTTACTTGGATTCTAAAGAAGATTTACCTTTAGATTTTGTAATAGGAATTTCAAAAAGACTTGAATACCTGCCGCTCAGATTATCATTAGACTTCCATAAGCTTAATGAAGAACGGGATGATTTCTTTCAGAAGTTTAAAGCTTTTACAGTTGGCGCTGAGTTTACATTAAGTAAAACTCTACGTTTAAGATTTGGTTATGATAATGAAAAAAGAACTGAGTTAAAGATTGGTTCTTTTGCAGGCATAGCCGGATTTAATGCAGGGCTTGGTGCTGTTATTTCCGAATACAGGTTTGACTATGGTTTCTCTTCAATGGGAGCTATTGGAGAACTTCACAGGATTAGTGTTTCAACAACTCTGTGAATTAAAAGGTATAAAGGTATAAGGTATAAGGTATAAGGTATAAGGTATAAGAAATAACATCATTTTAGTTTAATATCAGCAAGATGTTAGAAATTTTATATTTGTATAAAATTCACAGCCTCAAAATCCAAAGCCAAAATAAACTTCAATAATCAACCTCAAAATTTCCAAACTCATTAACTTTATAAATTGATATTATTAAATGGAAATTTCGGAATTTAATTATCTAAGAGATTTTTCTGATTTCACAAATAAAAACCTTTATACCCTATACCCTATACCCTATACCCAACTTCCTCACTTCTTAAAAGCACTTTCCAAATAACTTTCTGCAAGCTTGTGTGAGTTGGCATATTCATCCATATCAAGAACAGCTTCATATTTTTTAATTGCATCATTTCTTTTTCCCCAAAGATCGTAAATCATTCCCTGGTATAAAACAGCATTAACAAGAAAGCCCGACTCCTCTTCATCAATCTCTCTTGAAATTTTTTCACACTCTTTGAAATGATGAAACGAAGAATCAAGTTTGGAAACATTAAAGTACTGCAGACCTATATAATAATTAGCTTCACGTTTTGTTCTTTTATTATTATATCCGGGAAATCCGGATTTACTTTTCTCAAGAATATTCTGAAAAATCGCTGATGCTGAAATGTAATCTCCTTTTTTAACAGATATCCTTCCTTTCCATCTCTGGAATGTAGGATTGTCTGGAAATTCTTTAATCAGCATCTCAGCGTATTCATCAGCTTTAAAAGGATTGTTTTCATAGGTATAATTAAGAGTCATAAGAAAATATTGAGCTTCATATTTTGCATACTTGCCATTTTGTGCCGTATTATTAAGCTGCTCAAGCCCTTTCTTCTTATCTCCATCAGGAAAGAAAAGCATTAAAGGTTTAACCATTGGATATTCTTCAGGAATGACAGCAGCATAATAATTATAAATGCCAAAGCCAAGATGAACATCTATATTCTTTGGATTCAGCCTGGCAGCACGCTCAACAATTGGCAGTGCATCTCTTCCATCATCAGCAGCTTTAAGCCAGCTTTCTCTGTAAGCTCTCAATCTTCCTCTGAACCCAATTGAACCGCCTTTAAAAAAAAGTGCATCAACATTTTCAGGATTTTTCTTCAGAATTTGATCACACTGGTAAATTACATCTTCAAGCTTCTGAAAGAATATTTCATCATGTTCTTCGGAATCGAGGTTAATCAGGATCTTCCACCAGTCAATCATTGCAAGAAAAAATCTTCCTGCAGGATGGCTTGGATAATCGCCAATTACTCTTCTGAAAGTTTTTTCAGCCTCAGGAAATTTTATGTTGTAAATCTGCTTTATTCCCGTTGTTACAAGAGAATCAAATTTTGCATCCTGGGCTTTAATATTAAAAGCTAAGAAAACAAGAAACAACAGGATAAAAATTTTTTTATGATAATTCATCAACATAGTAGAGACGCCCCGTTGGGGCGTCTTTTTAATAAATAATTTTTTTAACAGTAACTAATTGTTTTATTATTAGATTCTATATCATAAGACGCCTCAGCGAGGCGTCTCTACAATTTTATAAAATTCTCAAATTTTTTATTGGCTGCAGCTTATAATCAAACTGAACAATATAATAATCTCTAATAGCGTTAGGAGGATCAATATTTTTTATCCAAATTTTAACGTAATACTCTTCCTGAGTTTTAATTAAATAAACATCTCCAAGATTTACTGAAAGAAATGTTTCATCCGCTTCCGGTAAATCAGTTTCATCAAAAGCAGATACACCGGAACCAATATTTTTCATTCTTGTCAACTTAAAGCCCGGATCAAGCCCGCCTGGGGAAAAGAAATAAGGAACATCACCTAACTCTCTTATGTGAAGATCAATTTCATTTGCATTGGATGAAGTATAAGGATATTGCGTTCCCACACCAGTTAATACATTCCAGCCAAACCCGCTCATTGTTGAGCTATTGGCAACATAAGAATCTATTATACCATCGGTATTGTAAAAAACACCTGCGTAAACATCTGTCTCAAGAGAATCACTCTTAGTTCCATTATTTCGCTCAGCAAGAAGAAAAGATTTAAATCTCTTTCCCCTTTCAATAGGATTTATTGTATGAGTTTTTGTTGCTTTGCTTAAAGCTTGTTCCTGGAAAACAAAGGTTACACGATTGTTACTGTCTAACTCAACTGTAATTATTCGGTAACCTTTAAAGTTAGTATCGTTTTCATCAGATGACGCTGTCCAGTTAAAAATTACTCTTGAATCTCCACCAGCTTCAGCTTCTACTTTAAAAGACATCGAAGCCGGAGGAACAACTGTATTTGGAGAAGGAATTTCTTCATTATTATTAGTGCTGCAATCGCCGCCAATAAAAAGATAGGATAAGAACAAAACTATTAGTGATGTGAAATATAAATTTAGTTTCTTCTGTTTCATTTTTTGTCTCCCTTTTTCACAATTTTCAGATGCAAAATTTAATCTGCATTCAGTTCAAAAAAAGTCAAATAAATTGTCATTTATTAAAAACTTAGTTTTTCATTCAGGTAGGAAGATAAATTATCAATCTGTACTCTTACCTGTTCCATTGAATCACGCTCTCTTACAGTAACAGTCTGATCATCAAGTGTTTGCGTATCAACTGTAATACAAAAAGGAGTACCTGCTTCATCCTGCCTTCTATACCTTCTGCCAACAGCTCCTTTTTCATCATAAAATACTTTAAATCTTTTCCTCAGGACTGTTTCTATTCTTTGTGAGATTTCAGGCATTCCATCTTTATTTACAAGAGGAAGGATAGCAGCTTTTATTGGTGCAAGCCTTGGATTAAATTTCAAAACTGATCTTGTTTCACCATTTACTTCTTCTTCATAATAAGCATCTACAAAAAAAGCCATAAATGATCTGCTGGCACCGGCAGATGTTTCAATAATGAAAGGAATAAATTTCTCTTTTAATTCTTCATCAAAATATTTTAATGATTTGCCGGAATATTCCTCGTGTCTGCTCAAATCAAAATTTGTTCTGTTGTGAATTCCTTCTATCTCTCCCCAGCCGAATGGAAATTCATATTCAATATCTGTTGCTTCCTTTGCGTAATGAGCAAGCTTTTCTTTCGGGTGATCATGATATCGCAATTTATTTTCTGTCATTCCAAGATCTTTAAACCACTGAAGCCTTTCTGCTTTCCAGTAGTCGTACCATTTTTTATCATCGGCAGGTTTAACAAAGAATTGCATCTCCATCTGTTCAAATTCCCGTGTACGGAAAAGAAAATTTTTTGTATTGATCTCATTACGGAAAGCTTTTCCTACCTGTGCAATACCAAAAGGAAGTTTTTGTCTTGAAGAAGATTGAACATTCAGGAAGTTAACAAAAATACCCTGTGCTGTTTCGGGTCTTAAATAAACTACTGCACCTGAGTCTTCAACAGGACCGATAAAAGTTTTAAACATAAGATTAAACTGGCGTGCAGATGTAAAAGTATTTTTATTACCACATTGCGGACAATTAATTTGCTGTAAAAGTTTTGTACTTAAATCCTGATCTTCCAAAACAGCACTAAAGGGATCTTCTGTTTGAAATGCATTACTGTATTTATCAACCAGCTTTGAATCATTAATAATTTCATTTCTCAGATCCTCGAGAGCTTTAGCTTTCTTTTTTTCATTGATCATCTCTGAAAGAGTATCAATTCTAAAGCGGGCTTTGCATTGTTTGCAATCAACCATTGGATCGGTAAAATTCTCAACATGCCCTGATGCTTCCCAAACTTTGGGGTGCATTAAAATTGCAGCATCAAGTCCTTCAACATCTTCGCGGTATGTCATTGTTTTCCACCACTCTTCTTTAATGTTGCGAAGAAGCTCAACTCCTAAAGGACCATAATCCCAGCATCCATTCAATCCCCCATATATTTCACTTGATTGAAAAACAAATCCTCTCCTTTTGGCGAGAGAGACAATTTTATCTAAAATTTCTGAACGATTACTCTGTTTCTTTTCTATGACACACTCCAAAAAAATATTTTATAAATTGGTTTTAAAATATAGTAAAATGAAGGTTGAGTTTTAAGGTAAGTGTTATTACTTAGATGAGCTTAACCAGGAGTTTCCTGATTTTTTTTTGTCCTGAATTTAATTTCCCATTTTTTTCTTCAGTTAGTTCAAGTAGATTTAATGACTGAATAATGTAACTCATATAAAGTATTTTATCTTTTTTCTTTAATGCTTTTAAATGCTTCTCAACAGTTTCATAATCCCCTCTTTCAACTGGGCCAGATAAAGCTTTTGCCGGACCAACGTTTCTTATATTATCCAAAGTTGAATTAACTGTAGAATTAATTACAGAGAAAAAATTTATTTTTTCTGATTTAGTTAATTGAAACATTTTTTCTGAAACAGATAAATTTCCCACCAGAAAATTTGAGGCAAAAACTCCTGCAAGATGATAATATATTTTTTTATCAGACTTTAAATAGAATGGTTTTAGATGAAGATCAACAGCAAGCTTGTTCAGAAAATCTTTAACAATTTTTTTTTCTGCCTCAATTGCAACAGAGCAGTTTTTAATATCTACAACTTTTAAAGAAGGGAAAGTCTGCATTATATGCAAAGATGCAGTATTGGCTTTCTTTTTCTTAAGTGATTTTAACTCGCTTATATCCAAGGCACCAGATACATGGATAAAAAGCAAATCCTGAAAATCCAGGTCAAGTTTTGAAAGTGCTCTTGATGTTTTTTCTATCTGGCTATCGGGAACTGTAAGAAAAAATATTTCAACATCCTGCTTTAGAGATTTGAGATTATCAGAACTGAAAGGAATCTTAAATTTTCTTGCAAGCTTTTCTGCAGAAGCTTTATTCCTGCTTATTACAGAGGTTACATTATAACCGGCTTTTAATAAAGCGGAACAAAGAGAATATGCAATCTTACCGGCACCAATAAAAGCTATATTTGGTTTTTCATTGAACATTGGTGTTCAAAATAATTTCAAACCTATATATAAAATCAGAATACATTTCGCTTCCTAATTATTTATAACACTAAAAAAACAACCTCTCTATTTCGTCCCTACGGGACTTTCTAATTTTGTTATACTAATCATATACTATAAATATTTTGTCCCTATCGGGACATAGCTTTTGAGATTTAATCTCTTAGTAGTCCTGTTAAGGACTAAATATTTATAGAAATTTCATTTCGGATGAATTCCAAGTCCCGTAGGGACGAAATAAAAAATTATTTTGGACAGGTTTTTCAAAGAACAATTATTCGTCGTAAATAACTGCCGAAAGATAACCAACAACTTCTTTTCTTTCACCTGTTGTGTCCCCTGAATTGCATCTGTGCAAAACCTCTGATTTCTTTTTGTTTAATTTAGACGCTGCCTTCATCATTGAAACAATAGTTCCTCCCCCACAAGCTTCACAATTTCTTAACTGAAAGTCTTTCTGTAATCCATCAAAATCAAAATCGAGAATTCTTTTTTCAACAATTGAATCAAGCTTGTCTGCATCTTCACTCGAATAATAATGTGATAAATCGGAACTGGCAATTATTATTGTTCTATCATCAACAATAAGAGATAATTTTTCCGCAAGCTCATCAACAAATAAACCTCCCTGGTCTCCCATAACTACCGGAACTATTTTAAAATCTTTCAACACAACCTGTAAAAAAGGTATCTGCACTTCAACTGCATGTTCCTGCCTGTGGCCTTCTATTCCTTTAAAGATAATCCTGCTTTCTCCGGTTAGTTGTTCAGTCATAACTTTATTTACTTCAACAACTCCAAGAGGAGTTTCATAACCATCTCCTTCATAAACAGAAATTCCCGGGAAATATTCTTTGTGACTTGGAGAAATAATAATTACAGTTTCAATATTTTTATCTTTTAAAAGATTAAAACCATAAGAAGCAGTTCTGCCGGAATAAATATAACCTGCATGAGGGACAACAATTCCGAAAATATTATTAAATGTTTTTTTTGAATCTGAAATAGAAAGCAAAGTTTTAACTTCAGCTTCAAGCTTACTTTTTGATGCAGGATAAAATAACCCTGCTACTGCCGGCTGCCTTATTTTAACCATTTTAAATTATTGATTCTATTTTTCTAACTCACCTAAATTCCCGAATCAAGTTCGGGACAGGCTCTCTCCTTATAAAGGAGAGGACTTTTAAAAACGAAACTCTCCCTCTCCTTAATAAGGAGAGGGAACGGGGGTGAGGTTATTTTTCTGAAATGATCGTCGCTGTAAAAACCTGCAGATTTAATT
>CAZEWJ010000054.1:0-19756 GCA_964515875.1 uncultured Ignavibacteriaceae bacterium
AAAAAATTTGATATAACTAAATAAAAAATAAAAAACTGAATTTTTCAGAAGTCTCAATAAGTAATTCTTCTTTAATACTTGAATCAGTTGTTCCCAAAGTTCAAAGAAGAGCTCAGTTAAGATGCCGTTGTCGGTGGAAAGAAAGACACCGCTGCCCTGAATCGTCCCCGCAAAGAGATACGTGCCATAGACGGAAAGAGCATAGACAACAGGATCTGTCAAGCCGGAATTGACTGCTGTCCAGCTTGTGCCGTTGTTGGTGGAAAGAAAGACGCCTCCGCTATTAGTCCACGCAAAGAGATTCGTGTCGGAGACGGCAAGAGTACGGACAAAAATGGTCGTCAAGCCGGTATTGACCTCAGTCCAATTTGTGCCGTTGCCGGTCGATAGAAAGACGCCAGCAACAGTCCCGGCAAAGAGATTCGTGCCGGAGACGGCAAAAGCACAAACATTTGTGTTCGTCAAGCCGATACTCCTGTCAGTCCAGCTTGTGCCATTGTTGGTGGAAAGAAAGACACCTCCGCCGCCAGTCCCCGCAAAGAGATTCGTGCCGGAGACGGCAAAAGCATAGACAATACCGTTCGTCAAGCCGGTATTGACTGTGTCCAGCTTGTGCCGTTGTTGGTGGAAAGAAAGATGCCGCCACCATTAGTCCCGGCAAAAACATTCGTACCGGAGACGAAAAGGGACAAGACAAAAGTGTTCGTCAAACCGGTATTGACAGCAGTCCAGTTTGTGCCGTTGTCGGTGGAAAGATAGACACCGCCAAGATCAGTCCCGGCAAAGAGATTCGTGCCGGAAACGGCAAGAGACAAGACAACAGTGTTCGTCAAGCCGGTTTGCGTCCATTGGGCAAGCGATGGATTCGTAGTGGTGAATAGGCAAAACACCGCAAAGAGGAATCCGCCACAGCGGACAAGTCGGAAAATTTGTTTCATGTTTTTCTCCTTTTGTTAATTGTGAAGGACAATTGCCACTAACTATTGTAATAACACACTATTGTGTTTTTACTACAATAATTGGTTTAAAAACGCCACAATTTTTTAAAACTTTTAATTTAGTTAAACTAAGGTGGTTTTTAAAAACACTAATTATCAGATTAATATCGGTTTACCCCGCAGAAGAATAAACTAAACTGTATTTAGTCGCAGACAAAATTTATTATAAAACTCAGGAAAGGTAATGACACCTAATTCAAAATAGGTTAGGAAAAATTCATTCTCAATAGTTCAAATAAATTTACTTCGTATTCTGAGAGCCCGGTTACAAATCATTAATACCCTACAACTCTACCGTAACCTCTTGGATCTGTTGCACCCCAAATTAGATTCTCATCATCAATCAAAATTCCTTCAACCCTTCCAAGTTCAGTTACTTTTCCAGGATTATGACCAATCTTTATTAAATTTTCTTTTACATCTGAAGTAAGAGCAAAAGGTTCATAATCAATTGAGTCAGGCAGCCATTGATGATGAATGCGGGGCATATCAATTGCTTTTTTGATGTTCATTTCAAAGACTAAACAATTAAGTATAACCTGCAAAACAGATGTAATTATTGTTGAACCTCCGGGAGAACCAACAATTAAATATGGTTTGCCTTCTTTAAGAATAATAGTTGGAGTCATTGAACTTAGCATTCTTTTGCCCGGTTCAATTGCATTTGCCTCGCCGCCAATTAAACCATAAATATTCGGTTCACCGGGTTTTGAGCTGAAATCATCCATTTCGTTGTTCATTAAGAATCCCGCACCATCAACTACTATGTTATTTCCATAAGAAGAATTTAAAGTTGTTGTTGTGCTTACAGCATTTCCAAAGCTATCATAGATTGAGTAATGAGTTGTCTCATCACTCTCAAACAAAGAAATTTGATCTGATGGTGTAATTTCTGATGAAGGTGTTGCAGTATCTTTTATCTTATTAAAAATCTCTTTAGCATATTCTTTGGATAAAAGAGAGTTAACAGGAACATTATAAAAATCAGGATCACCGAGATGTTTTGATCTGTCGGCATAAACATATTTCATAGCTTCAACAAGTTTATGTATATAACTGCTGCTTCCCCAATCTTCTTTAACAAATTCAAAATTCTCAAGAATATTTAAAAACTGAATTAAACAAACACCACCGGAAGCAGGTGGTCCCATAGATATTATTTCATAATCTCTGTAAGTACTTTTAACTGGTTCTCTTTCAACAGGTTGATATTCTTCTAAATCTTTTAAAGTAATATATCCGCCATTTTTCTGAACCTGTTCAACAAATAATTCAGCAGCTTTACCTTTATAAAAACCATCTCTTCCTTTCTCTTTAATCTGCTTTAATGTCCAGGCAAGATCAGGTTGAAAAAATTTATCTCCTTCTTCATAAGGTTTTCCGCCTTTTGAAAAAACATTCATTGAAGATTCATACTTGCTGAAATCTTTTAAATTATTTTTAAAAGATCTTGTTGTGTAGTAGTCGAGAATGAAACCGTCTTCTGCAAGTTTTATGGCTGGTTCTATAACTTCTTCCAGGGATAATGTTCCATATTTTTCCAAAGCATAAAGTAAACCTGCTACACTTCCGGGAACACCAGTTGATGTAACTCCAGAATTACTAAGCTCAGGTTTATAATTTCCTTCTGCATCGAGATACATATTACGGTGAGAACTCATTGGAGCTTTTTCACGATAATCAATTGTTGTTTCTCTTCCATCGGCAAGATGAATAACCATAAATCCTCCTCCGCCAAGATTTCCTGCTGAAGGATAGGTAACAGCAAGTACAAAACCCACTGCAACTGCCGCATCAACTGCATTACCACCTTTCTTTAATATTTCAACTCCAACCTGAGATGCAAACATATTTGCAGAGACAACCGCGCCGTTTTTATAGGGAGTGGATAATTGTGAATATAAATTTGATACTAAGAAAAGAAGAATTAAAAAAAATAACTTGCTTCGCAAAGCAAGCTTTTTAGAAAATGTCCGCATCTATTTTTAAACCATCTTCTTTAAGCTGTTGAAGCATCAATTTTGTTAATTCATTTAACTGCTTTAATGATTGTGAAAGATCTTCATAAATTTTTTCATCATAAATAATCTTACCGAGATTATTTTGTTTTGCATTCATCTCATCTGTAAACTTGTTCAGTTTTGCAATCAGGTTATCTGTATTCTTCAAAACTGATTGCAATTCATCTACCGAAGCATTCACCTTCTCTTTATTTGTTTCAAGAAACTTCTTTGCTTCTTCAGTTAACTCTGCAGAATTAGTTGTTAATTGTTTTAGGCTTGTTCTGTTTTCATCAATAAGAGTATTAAGTTTTTTTGTTACCTCACTTAAATTGGACATTGAAGATTTAATATCCTGGTTAAGCTGTTGGTCTGTTAAATAATTATTTAAAGATGTAAGAGTAATTTTAATATCGGAAATTGTTGAATTGAAATCCTCCTGGAAAGAGCCGACCATTGACATAACCTGTGAAACATCAGCATAAAATAAACCTTCCTGTATTTTATCATAATCAATTTCATTTTGTGAAGAACCGGGAGAGATTTCTACTTTTTTCCCACCCATCAAATCAAGCATTGAAATGGCAAACCGGGCATCATCTTTTAACTGAATATTATTATCAATCTTTAATGTAACGATTACACTCTCTCCATCTATCTTTAAATCTTCAACAAAACCTTTGCGTACTCCGTTTACTGTAACAGGGTCACCAATTTCAAGCCCGGATGTATTATTAAATTTTACTTTAACCGTATTTTCAGTTGGAGTTAAGTTGAAATTTTTTGCCCACCCCAGAATCCATAAGCAAATAATTACTCCAAGCAGTACGGTGATTCCAACTTTTATTTCAGTTTTTCTTTGATCTTTCATAACCTTTTAGCTCAATTAAATTCTTTATCTTGTTTAAATCTTCCTTTGTAATTATGCTATCTCTTACAACAACTTTTACAGAATCAATGAGCCAATCAATATCTTTATTAGAAAGCTCTTTAGTATTTGTAAATTTATCCTTGAGATAATCTTTAAGTAAAGTTCGCAAAGAATCTTTTTCCGAAGATTCATTAATAAAGCTTAATTCATCTTCAACTCCGCTTACAAAGAGTTCGCTGAAAAATTCTTTTGCCGGATTCATAATCCAATCATCCAGATGATACTGAAAAATATAAAGTATTACTGCAACAAGTATAGTAAGAACAATGATCCCTTTTATAAAGCAGCCTTTTTTCAAAAAATTATTCCCCTATTATTTTTTCGATGAGCACTTTGTTAATCCGTTTTCTTGTTACTTCTTTAACTGTAAACTTAAAGTTTTCCAGATTAAAATTATAGTCTTCTTTTGGAATGTAACCCGCCTGGTTTAAAACTAATCCCGCAAGGGTTTCAAAATTTTCATTCTCCACAGAAATATTTGTATTGAGCAGCTCATTCAATTCATCCAAAGAAATTCTCCCAAAAACCATATATTTATTTTCATCAACCTTTACTACAATATTTTCTTCTTTATCATACTCATCTCTTATCTCGCCTACTATCTCTTCGATTATGTCTTCAAGAGTTATTAAACCCGCTGTCCCTCCATACTCATCAACAACTATTGCAATATGCATTTTCTTTTCCTGGAATTCGTACATCAGGTCATTTATCATTTTTGTTTTTGGTATGAACATAGCTTTACGGGCAATTTTTATAATGTCAAAGCCATTTAAATTTTTGTTCAGCAAATATTTAAGAATATCTTTTGCATATATAATTCCAAAAATTTCATCAAGGTTTTTTTTATAAAGAGGAATTCTGCTATGCTGCAATGATTTTATAATTTCAATTAACTCAGGTAAAGTAGTATCTGCTGAAACAGAAATCATATCAACACGCGGAGTCATAACTTCCTGAACTGAAACAGACTTAAAACTTACCATACTCTGAATAATTCCATGTTCTTCCTCTGCAAGAGTTCCAATCCCGTGTCCTAATTCCGCCAGTTCTGTAATTTCCTCTGGAGAGATAGCGGCTTTGCTATGATCAATCTTTATTTTGGCTACAACAGATCTTATAAACTCGGTTACAGTTTCGGAAATGGGATATATAAACACACTAAACCAATAGAGTGGAACAGAAACCAACTTAGCAACTGCAAGAGGATTTTTAGCTGCCCATATTTTTGGTGTTAATTCTCCAAAAATTATAACAAGAATTGTTAATAAAATTACCTGGAGAGTTATGATAAGTTCTTTAGATAAATCTGTGACTTTCAGAATATCAAATGCAAGTGATACTGCAACAATAGACGCAGCAACTTTTACAATAGTGTTTCCTATTAAAATTGAAACAAGTAATCTTCTCGGTTGATCAATGAGGTTTAAAAGATATCTCCCGACAAGAGGATTAATACTTGAATTATTTTTTTCAGCCAAAGGATGATAAGCCTCTGGCTTAAATCTTTTCTTGTCGAGAGAAAACAAGGCTACTTCAGAACCAGAAAAAAAAGATGAAAGTAGGAGTAAAATCAGTAGAAAAATAATTCTAACTTGCCAATAAATATCCAAATGAAAATTTTATTCCTAAGCTGTTAAATTTATATTTAAAACGGAAGATCCTCATTTTCTTCAACGCTCACATTCGGTTCTGAAACCTGTGTTTGATTATCTTCTGCTGTTCCTGAAGAATCAAGGGGTATTAAACGTTCCGATATAATTTCAGTAGAATACCGTTTGATGCCATCTTTATCAGTATAGTCCCGCTTGGAAATCCTTCCTTCGACATAAAATTTTCTTCCTTTTTTCAGATTTTCTTTCATATAGTCAGAAAGACTGAACGAAACAATATTATGCCATGTTGTTTCATTTACCCAGTTTCCATCTTTACCTTTATAACTGTTGCTGGTTGCAAGAGTAAAATTAGATATAGACAGGTTATTTGTTGTAAACCTTGTTTCGGCGTCCTTACCAAGGTTTCCAATAAGCATAACTTTATTTAAAGAAAAAGCCATTGTGCCCTCCAAGTATTGTGAAAATTATTTTCAATTTAAGCAATAGACTGTATAAAATCTAATATTTAAAGATAAAATATGTTAATTATTTACCAAATGATATTGTAAAATTTACATGAAAATAAATTAAGTTTTCATGTAATAAACAAATCTTTTCTAAAATCAAGACATCTCTTCCATCAATTAGTAACAAAAGAATACAGTAAAGTAGGTTCTTGCCAAAATTTTTTTTAATCAAAAATAAACTTTTTACATTGCATAGATTTTGCTTAAAACAAAGCGATAATCAGTAATAACACCGGAGATATCTAATGAATACAGGTCAATCGCTTATAACCATTGCAGCTATGATGCTCTTATCCATAACAGTCCTGAGGGTAAATAATAATTTATTAAGTACAAATTCAACTTTAATGGATACAAAATTTGGTGTATTGGCTGTTTCGCTTGGTACTTCCCTCATAGAAGAAGCAAGTAAAAAAGCTTTTGATTTGGCAGGAAGTGATGATGCAATTTCCGATATCAATCTGCTAACATCTCCGGGTGGTTTAGGACCTGCCGGTGGCGAAGTATATCCTGATTTCAATGACTTTGATGACTATAATGGTTTAACAGATACAATTGATACAATGCCTTCAGCAAAATTCGTTTTAATATGTGAGGTTTGTTATATAGATCCGGCAAACCCGGATACAAAAGTAAACTACAGGACGTGGCATAAAAAAATGACAGTTAAAATTACAAGCCCAAGTATGGGAAATGATGAAAAAAGGGATACAGTTAAATTGTCTTCTGTATTCAGCTATTGGTACTTCAGATAAAGGAAAGGTAATAAGATGGGATTTAGTACAATAATAGATATAGTTGGTTCGATGATTATTGGCAGTACACTGCTGGTTATTTTATGGAGACTTAATGATGCTACCACGGCTAATACATACAATTACAGCGGGGAATTATCACTTCAGCAAAATCTTGCAACTATAGCAACTATAATTGAAAATGATTTCAGAAAAATAGGTTATTGTGCAGACTGGAATGTAATGCCTGATTCCGCCTGGATAATTTTAGCAGACAGTAATAAAATTAAATACTTAACAGATATTGATTTTGATGGAGATGGTACAACACATCCAAACGGGGTTATTGATACAATGTACTATTACCTTGGACCAGCCAGTGAATTAAGTATGACAGAAAATCCGCGAGACAGAGTTTTATATAGAGATGTTAATAGTGAAACACCCGTTAAAACTAATCTGGGCGTAACTCAATTCAATATAGTATATTTTAATCCACTGGGTGATACTATTCCATTCCCTGTTACAGAACCCGCTGAAATATCAACAATGGAAATAAATGTTACTGTAGAAAACACTGCAGCCTATGATAAGCAATATTCAAGTGCTTTCTGGAGGCAGATACGGTTAGTTGCAAGAAATTTAAAAAACAGATAAGGAGAATTTAGATGGGAGGAAAAGCTGCCCTATTATTAGTTTGTGGTTTTAGCCTGCTTTTTATGGTGGTCGCTAAAAATTTTGGAACTATTACTACACGTGCCGTAGATAATATTGTTGATTACCATGAGGAAACTGTTGCACATAATATTGCCGTTAGCGGGGCAAACCTGGCTGCCAACCAGATATTCCTTGATAATAGCTGGGATGTTGGCTATGACACAAAAAGTTTTATGAATGGTTACCTTGATGTTGTAGTTGAAATTGTTGATGTATTCCAGGATATTAAAAAGGTTATATCTACGGGTACTTTCAGAGGTGTAACACACGAAGTTCAGGTTACCCTCTCTCCAAGCAGATTTTCTAAATTTGCTTATTATTCTGTAAGTGAAGGTGGAACGATCTGGTGGACTGGCACTGATACCGTATGGGGACCTTTTCATACACAGGATTATATGAGAGTAAAAAGCCATCCCGTTTTTTATGGTAAAGCAACTACAAAACGGTCATTAATTTATTATACCAGCAAAAGTAATGATTATCCCCGATTTTTTGGTGGGTTTGAACGAGGCGTAGATCTTCCCCTTCCTTTAGATGGTTTAGCTCCTATAGAAGCGATTGCTGATGATGATGGATATAAATTCACCGGTAAAGATACTGTATATCTAACATTTGCAGGTGACAGTATTAAATACAGGTATCAGTGGAATACAGCTGACACAACTGTTCTTACAGCTTCACTGGCACCAAATGGAGTTATCTTCGCAAAAGATGCTGTTGTTAGACTAAAAGGAACAGTAAAAGGACAATATACTGTTGCGATTTCAGGCTCAACCAGTAGCAAAGGAAAAGTTTTTCTTGATGATGATATTGTTTATTCTCAGGACCCCAGAGTTTATCCTAATTCAACAGACTTATTAGGAATTGTAGCTAAGAATGAAATTTTTATTACAGAAAATACAGCGAATAATAGTAATATAAATATCCATGCATCTATGTATTCAGAATCAAAGGGGTTTGGAGCTCAAAATTATAGTACCAGACCTGTTAGTGGAAATATAAATTTATTAGGCGGTATAATCCAAAATATAAGACAAGCTGTAGGAACTTTTAGCGGATCAACAATAAACCATGGCTTTAATAAATTATATAAATATGATGAAAGATTAATGTACAGCTATCCACCGGCATTCCCAGGAACTGGTAAATATGAAATCGTTTCCTGGTTAGAATAATATTTTTTTGGGGTAACACTTAGGCTCTGATTTATCAGAGCCTTTTTTATTTTAAAGAAGATAAAATCCAGGCATCCTTAAACTCTTCGCTTTTCCGCAGCTCATCTCTTAATTCTTCAGCCTCTTTCTTATTATTGAATTTTGTCTCCAACCTAACAACAAAAAGATTAACATCGCTGTTGTATGAAACTGAAATCTCTTTTCCAAGCTTTTCCCTGCTCATATCTGCAAAATTTTCTGCATTCTGCTTTGTTGTGAAGGCTCCAATCTGGATTAAATAATATAAATCTTCTTCAGGAATTTTATCTTCAGATTTATTTTCAGGAATCTCATCAAAGACATAAGTTTCTTCTTCATCATTCACGCCTTCTTCCCTTGTTTCTTCAATAGAAGAGGAACAGGAAATTAAATTGGATATAATAAAAAGCATAGTTAATAAATATAGCTTATTCATTTCCTTACCTTAATTACTATTATCTAATTGTAACTATCTGGTTTCGCAAACATGATTTCCTTCGAAAAGTTTTTGTGTTTGGGCTAAAGCCCGTTTAAATTGTTTTTCTATACCCAGCCTTAAGGATAGGGTTATAAAATAAAGAAACTCTATGGTCTTTAGCCCAAAATATACTAAGAACTACTTTCCAGAGCGAACTCAATTATATAAGCAATTAAAATTTATTCAATTATTAAGAGTGATATCCCCTTCTCAACTGCTTGCCCTTCCGTTATTTTTATCTCTTTAATTTTACCCGAAACAGGAGAGCGAATATCATTCTCCATTTTCATAGCCTCAAGTATGAGTAAAGAATCTCCCTGTTCAACTTCCTCACCTGCTTTCTTTTTAATTTTCAGAATCATTCCGGGCATTGGTGATTTGACTGTTGTAATGGCATATTTAACTGCTGTTGCTTCTATCAGAGCTGCAGCTTTTTGCTGTAAAGCAGTAAGAACTTTAGTTTCTATTACCTGTCCACCAAGAGTTACAATAAATTCTGAACTTCCAATTTCTTTTGCTGTAATTATATAAGACCTATTATCAACAAATAATCTGTAAGAGCTGCTATTTAATTTTGACAAACTGAAATTATATTCCTTATCATTAACAGCAGCTTTATCCGGACCTATGAAAGCTACATTTACTTTCTTCTCATCAATTGTAACAACAAACTCATTCATCTATCTGTTCCAGCCACTTGTTCATAGTTTGTATAGGGGATGTTAAAACTTTTCCATTCGAAACGGATTCTTTTTTTAATATTGCAGAGAATAAAGCCGCAATAGTTTCCATTTTCGAAATATCTTTTCCTTTATTTTGTTTAAGATATTCTCTCTCGATATAGTTAATATCAAATTGTCCTTCACGAAAATTTTTTTGTTTGAATATTCCTGATAGAAAATAAATATTAGTTATTAATCCTGCAATATGATACTCTTCCAAAGCTCTTTGCATTTTGATGATTGCAATGTTCCGGTCTTTCCCAAAACAAATAACCTTAGAAATAAGCGGATCATAATAGAGTGAGATTTCTGAACCGTTTATAAAACCTCCATCCACTCTCACACCTGGACCAGATGGTTCAATATACTCAATAATTTTCCCTGTTGATGGGAGAAAATTATTTTCCGGATCTTCAGCATAGATACGGCTTTCAATTGCGTGTCCATTTATTTTTAATTCATCTTGTCTAAAGCTTAGCTTATTTCCGGCAGCAATTGAAATTTGTTCCTTAACAAGATCAATTCCCGTTATCATTTCAGTAACAGGATGTTCAACCTGTAGTCTTGTATTCATCTCCAAAAAATAAAACATTTTCTCTTTATCCATAAGAAATTCAATTGTTCCGGCATTATAATAATTGCAGGCTTTGGCAGCATTTATTGCTGCAGTGGTTATCATTTCTCTTGTTTCAGGATCAACAAAAGCTGAGGGAGCTTCTTCAATTATCTTCTGATGCCTTCTCTGGATTGAACATTCTCTCTCAAACAGATGAGCATAATTCCCATGCTTATCAGCTATTATCTGAGCCTCTATATGCCGGGGAGACTCAATATATTTTTCAATGTAAACATCTTCATTTCCAAAAGCTTTAAAGGCCTCTCTTTTAGTTGCATCAAAAGCATCTTCAAATTCTTTTTCCGAAGAAACTTTTCTCATTCCTTTTCCTCCCCCGCCTGCGGAAGCCTTTAGTAAAACAGGAAATCCAATCTCCATACTAATATTTTTTCCTTCGTTAACATTCTTCAGCGGCTCTGTCGTACCGGGAACAATAGGAACATTATTCTTTTGCATTAAGGTTCGGGCTTCTGTTTTACTTCCCATCATCATAACAGATTCTGATGAAGGTCCGATAAAGATTATTCCTGCATCTTCAACAGCTTTAATAAAATCAGAATTCTCTGAGAAGAAACCATAACCGGGATGAATTGCATCAGCATTAATTTTCTTTGCAAGCCCAATAATTTTTTCTTTGTTAAGATATGATGAAGAGGCTTGCGCTTCTCCGATATAATATGATTCATCAGCAAGAAGTGTATGCAAGGAATGTTTATCGGCATCAGAATAAATAGCCGCGGATGTAATGCCTAATTCTTTGCAAGCTCTGATAATTCTTACAGCAATCTCTCCCCTGTTAGCGATCAAAATTTTCTTCATCAATTCTTTATCCTGAAATTAACTTTGTTATTTGAATGATTGAATGTCTGAATGAATGTATGATTTACAAAACACCATTCATTCATTCAAATCATTCATTCATTCTGTTCATTTCAACTCCGCAATAGTAATTCCTTCACCACCAACTTCAATTGGTGCAAAGTAAAATGTTTTTACTTTACTATGATGTGAAAGAATATCTTTAACTGTTTTCTTTAAAGCACCTGTTCCTTTTCCATGAAGAATTTCAATTCTATCCAGGCCCGCTGCATAGGCATTATCAATAAATTTGGTTACTTCAAACTCAGCTTCTTCAGGACGCTCTCCCCTGATATCAATTCTCATATCAGCATTAACAGGAATATAAGAATAATCTTGTACTTTCTTTACTTCAATTCTCTCTGCCCTGGAATGAACAAGCTCTTTCAGAGGAACATTCATCTTTACCTTACCAGCCAGAACAGTCGCTTTTTTATTTTCAGAAAAAATTTCAAGAATTTTCCCAACGGTAGTAGTTCCTTTAATTGAAACATAATCACCTTCTTTTAATTCTTCAGTTTCAATTAATTCAGGTTCATCCTTATGCAGAGATATGTTTTTTTCTTTTATCTCCTTGATAATATTCTGAGAAGTCTTAATGATTTCTTTATCTGCCTTAGATTCCTTTAATTCTTTAACGATCTTTTCAAACTTTTTATTTATGTCCTTTATATATTCTTCAGCGTCCTCTTTGGTTTTAGCAAGTATTTTCTTTTTTTCTCTTTCAAGCTTGTCAAGGTTCTGTTTATAAAGATTTGATAAACCTGTTAACCTCGAATTTTCCCTTTCCATCTGTTTTAATTTCTCTTCTATCAGGCGGGATTTTGATTCAATATCTACAAGAAACTTTTCTACTTTATGCTTATCGGAATCAAGATAATTTTTTGCGAGCGAAATAAAATCTTCCTCAAGCCCAATTCTTCTTGCGATTTCAAAAGCATAACTTGAGCCGGGAATTCCCTGCTTAAAAACATAAGTTGGTTTAAGATTTTGTGTATCGAATTCCATTGCTGCATTTTCAAACCCTTTCTCATCATTTGCAATAAGCTTTAAGCTGCCATGATGAGTTGAAGCAAAAACAAGTGCTCCTTGATTCCGAAGCGTAAGCAAAACAGCAATTGCAAGAGCGGAACCTTCAGTCGGATCCGTTCCGGTTCCAATTTCATCAAGAAGAACAAGTGAATCAGAATCGGCTTGCTGAAGAATATTATTTATGTTAGATAAATGAGAACTGAATGTTGAAAGATCATCTTCAATTGATTGCTCATCACCTATATCAATTAAAATATTTTTAAAGTAATGAAAGTTGGAATCCGGGCTGACAGGAATATGAATTCCACTCTGAAGCATAAGTGAAAGAAGACCAACTGTTTTTAACACAACTGTTTTTCCACCGGCATTAGGACCTGTAATTATTATAACCTTCCAGCCTTTATTTTCCAGGTGCAGGGGGATTGTTTTGTCTCTCCCAAATTTTTTAATAAGAATAGGATGTCTTGCATCTTTTATGAATAAAGGTTGTTTGTTATTTACCTCCGGAAAAGAAGCAATGATTTCAATTGAATATTTAGCACGGGCAAAAAGAGAATCAACATAACCAATTGTATCGTGAGTTCTCTTAAGATCATCAGCAGCAGTTCCGATTTTTTTTGTTAACTCTTTCAGAATTCTTTCAATCTCTCTTCTCTCTTCAAATGAAAGTGAAACAATATCATTATTCATTTCAAGAGTTTCTTCAGGTTCAATGTAAACTGTTTGGCCTGATGCTGATTCAGAATGAATGAAGCCCTTTATGTGTCTTTTATGTTCGGCTTTTACTGGAATAACAATTCTTCCATCTCTTAAAGTAAGGTAATCTTCTCTTATAATTTCTTTCTCTTTTAATGCTTTGGTAAGCCTGTTAACAGAACGGATAAGTTCATCCTGTTTTTCTCTTACTTCTTTTCTTATCTCAGAAAGTCGGGAGCTTGCATTTTCTTTTATCTCACCATTTTCATTAATTACTTTTTGAATATGGTGCTCAAGAACTTTATCAACAAAAAGACGATTAGATAATTGCAGTAAGCCTGGAGCAATCTCACCATTCCCTTTAATGTATTGAAGCAGGTTTCTTGATATTACTAAAAGTCTTAGTATTTCCAGTATTTTTTTGCCATCAAGAACAACACCTTCTATTTTACTTTGTGCGAGAGATGTTTCAAGATCCGGAATGAAATTAATTGGCGGAGGTATATCTTTAATTAAAATTTCTTTTGCTTCACTTACTAATTTGCCTTCAGTAAGAAAAATTTCAGGATCATTTGTCGGAATAAGAGATTCAATTATCTTCTTCCCCTTTTCAGTTATGCAGTAAACTAAAATGTATTGAAGAACTTTAGAAAATTCCAGCTTATCAAGTACAGAACCAGAAATCATTTTAACGTATCTCTGTCTTTTATATAATCCTTAATCATTTTTTTAGGTTCAGCTTCATATTCGCTTAGATAATCAATTGTTGAAGGAATAATCTTATAAACTTTGTCATATAAAAATGAATTATTCCTTGATTCCTTTCCCGGCTCATTAAAAATATTAAGTATAATGAGTAAAGCACTTAAGAAGAAGATTATTTGTACTCCTCCAACAAAACCGCCTGTAACCTGGTTAAGCAGATTGTTTACTTTATCAAAAGGATGAACAAATCTTTTAATTACTGAGAAGATAAAGATTACAACAAGAAAAATTATTATTCCCGCCATAATTTCGGAAAGATAAATCTCAATTCCTGTAATTGATTCTATTAACCTGCCAAGATTAGTAGCAAATGTTATTGCCAGAAAAATTGCTAATGCAAAACCAATCAGCCCGATAAGTTTTCTTACAAAGCCATCTTTAAAGCCAAGAATAAAACCTATTAAGATGACAGCAAATAATATTATATCCAGAATACTCAAGCTTTCCCCAGGTATTTTTCAACTTCCTGTTTTATAATTTTACCCTCTGCTTTTCCTTTTAGCTCTTTTACAACCGCAGGCATAAGCTTAGGAAAATCTTCTTTTGATTTTGCTCCAATATCAGCCGCAATTCTCGCAACCTCTTTTTGTATCTCTTCTTCTGAAAGCTGTTTTGGAAGATATTCCATCAGGATATTTAACTCAGCCTGTTCCTTATCAGCAAGATCATTCCTTCCTGCATTCTGATATTGTTCAATAGATTCTTTTCTTTTTTTAACAGCCGAACTTAATATTTTTATTTCTTCTTCAGGATTAAGCTGCTTGTTCGCTCCACTTTTTTCAAACTCAAGAATTAATGCACGTATTGAGCGAACAGTTTCAAGCTTTAATTTATCGCCGCTTTTCATTGCAGCTTTCATATCTTCATTTATTTTTTCCTTTAAATTCATATGTACCTTCTTAAACTGAAAAAAGCAGGCTAATTAAATAACCTGCTGCAATAATAAAATAAAATTCTCAATTAATCTTAAATATAATTTGGATACTATACTTTAAAACGATGTGTAAGATTAATAATATTCCCGGTAAGAAAATTAAAGTGATAAAAAATATTACTAACTAACTCACCTATTTCTTCAGGCTTCATCCATTTTTCATAATCAGCATCTTTCCCAGGCATCCACTTTCTGTTTGCTGGTGTATCAATAATATAAGGAGCTATTGCGTTGGCAGTTAAATTTATCTCTTTTCCTTCAAGAGCAAGAGTTTTTACAAGATGAATTAAGGCTGCCTTTGCAGAACCATAAGCTGCTTTTTTTGTTTCAGGATTTACACCTGTGAATGCGGCTGTAAAACAAATTGATCCACCTAAAGATTCTTTGACCAATCTTGCAAAATGTTTTGCAATAAAGAAGCTTGATTTAAAATTCATATTAATCATATTGTTAAACTCTTCGGCTTCAGTTTCCCAGATATTATTGCCGCCAGCAAAACCTCCAACTGTACTGTAAAGAAAATAATATTTTTCTTTTGAAGATGTAACATTTGAAAAAGCATCCATAACATTTTTTTCTTCAGCTAAATCTTTTATCATAACCTTGGTAATATTCTTTCCTTCCGGTAAACCTATTAAATCAAAATCAAAGAGATAAACTTTATCGAAGTCTTTTTTGGTTAATACATCAGTTATTCCCTTTCCAAGTGCACCATTTGCACCAAAGATTAATAATTCTTTTTTCATTTCTAATTCTTCCCGATATAGAATTTTGCAATAACAGGGTAATGATCGCTATAACCTCCTAAATACCTATTACCTCCATAAGTAGGAAATGCCATTCCTTCAAACTTTCCTGAATGTGTAACCATTAAATTAGGTTTATATACTTCAAAAGAATCGCAGATGTAATGAAAGTGTTCATCAAACAATAATGAATTTGAAATAATTATCTGGTCAAGCATATTCCAGTCATCCTTGTATTTATAAGATCCTAAACCATCAGCATAATCAGGATAAGAAATGTTCAGCAAATCCAAGAGAATAGAATCATAATATTCAGCACTGTCACAATTAAACGGAGTTGCTCTCAGTTGATTCATTAAAGAAGTATTCCCCGGTTCATCATTAAAATCTCCCATTACAATTATTTTTGAATTTCTGTTTGATTCAAAGTTTTTATCAACAGAATTTCTTAAAGTTTCTGCTGCTTGTATTCTGTTTGGTTCTGATTTTATTTCACCTCCTCTTCTTGATGGCCAGTGATTTACATAAATATGAAGAGTATCTTTTTCTTTTGTAAGAAGGTTCACATTTAAAACTAATCTTGTCGGATAACCATCATTCAATTTAACAGTATCTCCTTTAACAGAAAGAAGCGAAAACAATTTGGAATTATAAATTAATCCGTTATCAATTCCTCTTCCATCTGGAGATTCAATATATGCTGTTTTGTATTTTTTATCTGGTAAGAATTTTGAAACAAGACTATCAAGAAGATGCTGATGTTCAACTTCAATAACGCCAAGTATATCAGGGCCTTTATCATTATTCATCGCTCTGATAACTCTTGAGAGGTTATACATTTTTTTATCAAGTCTCTCGGCAGTCCATTCTTTTTCACCTGAAGGAAGAAATTCTTCATCTTCTTTTTGAGGATCATCAGTAACATCAAAAAGATTTTCAAGATTCCACGATGCTACAGATATTGTATCTGCTGTTTGCTGAAAAGCAAAATTATAATTTATGATTATTATAAACAGGAATGCAGTTAATAGTTTTTTCATTTAATTAATAGTTTTTATGGTGAACAAAATAAGTAATTGCACTGCAATAAAGATCGGCAAAAGAACTATTATTGAATTTCATCAGCATAACAATATTTAAAGATTTTAATTACAAATTCAAACGTGTTACAACTCCGTGCAGCTTATTATATGGCAGATCATGAAATCTTACAAAAGGAGGGGTAACTTTCTTAAGCAATGAAAATAATTTTAGTAACGGGTTTGTAGTAATTATATCCTCAACGCCATAGAAAATTACTTTTTCAGAAAAATTCAATTCCTTAAAAATCTTTTGCAGGTTAATAATTTCCATATAACCTGTTTTTATTTCAATTCCGGATAAACCGGGGGCAATATTTTCATTTTTATTAAAAGATTTTCCATAAGGAACATCGGATGTTTGAATAGAAACCATAATGTTATTTTCATAAATAATATTGCCTCTTATAATAACATGTACCATATAAGGAGGAATTTCATTAAGTGTTCTGGTAAAAAAAAGCGCAGACCCTTTTATATTATTACCCAAACTATAAAGCTGGTTATAGCTTTCTAAAAAAGTATCAATAGGAAGAGACCTAAAATTCCCTCTCATACGCTCATTTCCTTTAGACCATAACCTGATAATAAGAAAAGGAATTAAAGCAATAATTACAGACCAAAATCCCCCATGAGGAAGCTTATCAAAACTCGCTATTAAAAAAACAGTATTTACAAGAAAAACCAGAAATGCAATGAACATCTTCAAGAAGTTAGATTTTATTTTGAAAATAAAAATCATAAAAATTGTACTTATAGTCATCGTAGCGATGACTGCCAAACCATATGCAGCAGCAAGGTTTTTGGATTCCTTAAAAACTACTATTATGAATAAAACCATTATCATTAAAATCCAGTTCACTATACCAATATAGATCTGGGATTTTATGTGGCTTGAAGTATATTTTACTTTCATCAAAGGGAAAATCCTTGTTGTAATTCCCTGGTAAACAAGAGACATTATAGCACTGATCATTGCCTGTGAAGCAATTATTGTAGCAAGCAGAGTAAGAATTAAAAACGGAACGTAAATAATTTCTGAATATGACCTGACCATTTCAAAAAGAATGAACCCCGGCTGCTTATGTGTTATAAGAAAAGCACCCTGACCAAAATAATTAATAACCAGCGCGACAAAAACAAAATACCATGCCTGCCTTATTGGTTTGCTTCCGATGTGGCCCATATCTGCATATAAAGCTTCACCTCCTGTTGCACAAAGAATAACTTCACTTAACACAAAAAATCCTGAAAGCCCGTTTGAAGTAAAAAAATCAATTGCATATGCAGGGTTTACAGCAGCCAAAACAGCAGGGATATGGATGATTGATAATAATCCCGTAATAAACAGAGTAACAAACCAAATAACCATAATAGGACCGAATGAGGAAGAAACCTTATCTGTTCCTTTAGGCTGAAACGAAAAAAGAAGTACTGTTATTATACAAGTAATTACAATTATTAAATTTGTATCAATATCACCTGCACCGGGAATTAATTCGATTCCTTCAACGGCTGATAAAATACTTATTGCAGGTGTAATAACTCCATCACCCATTAAAAGTGAAACACCAATGAAACCTAAAAACCCCGCAAAAGCAATTTTTCTGGAACCTGTTAAAGTGCTGGTTAAAATTTCCTTTAATACAATTATTCCGCCTTCGCCTTTTATACTTAAGCTCATTGCAAGCCAGGCATATTGAACTGATACAAGAATTACTAACGACCAGAATATAAGAGAAGTTATTCCCATTATATTTTCAATAGTTGGAGAAGTCAGAGTAAAAATAACAGTTAAGGTATAAATCGGGCTTGTTCCAATATCACCGAATACTAACCCCATTGCTTTAATAATTTCTTTAGAAGCTGTAGCTATTTTCTTTTTTTCCACGAAAGTTTAATTATATAAAAAGTATTGATGTTAAAATTAACATTAAAATAATACCTACCCAAATATGAAACACTAGTGGATACCCTGAAAGAAGGAGAATTGGAATCGCATCCTTTATAGCCCAAACTATTAAAATATTTTTTGTATTTGTAAAGAATTATAAAGAAGTTCGGTAATCTGAAATCAATTTAAAATCATTTTAGAAAAGATATGGTTAAAAAAACTTTCCCTCTTCATACCAAAATCTTTATTGGGCTTTTTATCGGGTTAATCCTCGGTTTATTATCTAATATTTTCCTTAAAGATAATGAAAGCATAGAATGGATTGTAACTAATATCGCATATCCTGCAGGACAAATATTTCTGCGAATGATTTTTATGATAGTTATCCCTTTGATATTTTCCGCCATTGTTCTTGGAGTTGCCGATTTCAGAGATATTAATAAAATAGGAAGAGTTGGTTTTAAGATTCTGTTTTTTACACTCATAATTACCGCTGTTTCTGTAATTATCGGATTAGCTCTTGTTAATACAGTTCAGCCGGGAACGGGCATTCCCGAAGAAAGCCGGACAGAGTTGATTCAAACACTCACAAATAATCAATCCGTTTCGGGAATAGTTACTAAGGCAGAGGAATCAAAATCCTTTGTAGAGATATTAATTGAGATTATTCCACGTAACATCTTCGTTGATATTGTATCCGCTTTTGATCCTAATTACAGAGGCGGTGGTTTATTATCCCTGATGTTTTTCGCCGTGATTTTTGGAATTGCAATGGCTATGAGTCCTCTTGACAGGATAGAAGGATTAACCAAAACTTTACAGGGCATTTATGATGTCTTAATGAAGATAATAAATTATGCGATGAAGCTTGCCCCTTATGGTGTTGCAGGATTAATTTTCACAACTGCTTCCCAGTTAGGATTGCAGATTGTTTCAACTTTATTCCTTTATGTTGCTGTTGTACTTACTGCTTTATTGATTCATATGTTGGTTACTTACAGTGTTATAATTAAATATGCTGCTAAACGTAAACCTTTGGATTTTTTCAAAAGCATAAGTGAAGTAATCGTAACCGCCTTTTCAACCAGTTCATCAAATGCCACATTGCCAACATCAATAAGAGTTTCTCTTGAAAAGCTTAAGCTTGATAAAGACATTACTAATTTTGTTTTAACGGTTGGATCCACAGCAAACCAAAACGGCACAGCTTTGTATGAAGGAATTACTGTTTTATTTTTAGC
>CAZEWJ010000055.1:0-18978 GCA_964515875.1 uncultured Ignavibacteriaceae bacterium
CCGACTTTAAATACAAGCTTGAGAAGGTAAATCTTACTATTGGAATAATTGTATCATCAATGTTACTATTCTTCTTCTTTTTGTAATTGCTTATAGAGAAATATCGGATCTTAAAATCCTGTATTCTAATTACAACAGATACTAATTAATATTATTGGTTTGTTTAGTGAAGAAAGGAATTTTTGGTGGGAGAAAGAGAATTGATGTCGAAATTATTCTACAATCGTGACAGACTTTTTGTTATTACCTTCTTTATTAATAATCATAAAAACATTTTAAAGCTTCATACTCTATACCGCTTAACTTTATACCTGAAGCTTAATAAGCATTAGGATCGCCAGTTATCATTCCCCAAGCTGTAAGAAAAATAATTTGTATATCCAGCCAGATAGACCAGTTTTCAATATACCAGAGATCATAACCCACACGTTTTTTCATTAACTCTTCATTTTTAGTTTCACCCCTGAAACCATTAACCTGTGCCCAGCCAGTTACACCCGGTTTTACAAAATGTCTTACCATGTAAAGATCAATTTTTTCTTTTGATTCCAGGTTAAGTGATGCAGGATGAGGTCTAGGACCAACAACAGACATATCACCTTTCAGTACATTTAAGAACTGAGGTAATTCATCCAGATTAGTTTTTCTTAATATCCTTCCAATCTTAGTAACCCTGGGATCATTTTTAGTTGCTTGCTGATAAGCTCCTTCCTCATTTTTTACATGCATTGAACGAAATTTGTAAGCAGTAAATTTTCTGTTATTCCTTCCCCATCTTTCCTGTTTAAAGAAAACAGGACCAGGTGAGGAAATCTTTATGGCAACAGCTATTAACGGAACTAACCAGCTAAGTATAAACAAAACTATAAGAAGTGAAAGAGTTATATCAAAAATTCTTTTTACAAATTTCCATTGATACTCATTCAGTTTATCTTCTCTTACATTAATTACAGGGAATCTTCCAAACATTGATATTTGATATCTATCCGAAACAAACCTCAGGTAATCCGGAATAATGATAACCCTGGTTGTTAAACGATCACAAACCCTGGTGATTTCATCAATTTTGTCTGCAGCATAATATGGAAGTGCAATAACAACTTTGTGTACAGTTCTTTTTAGAAGAACTTTTTCGAGATCTTCTATTGCTCCTAAATACTGGCCATTTAAGTAATCTTTTTTTCCATTATCAAGGAAGCCAATTACATTATAGCCGAATTGCGGATTGCTCTGCAAAGTTTCGTAAAAATTTTTGCCGACTTCTCCTGCACCGATTATTAAAACATTCCTAAGGTTCCTTCCTTTTTTTCTTAACAGATAAAGTGTTTTACGTAAGAGGTATTTCTGAACTGCAATTGAAAAGAATAGTACCGCAGCATAAATGAATGAAAAAGTTCTTGATAAGAAAATCTCATCCATTAAATAAAGAATTATAATAACAGAAATAAACTGAACGGATACATTTTTAAAGACTTCTATTAATTCAACTGTGAAATTACGTGATCGAAAATCATCATAAATTTTTGTAGAGTGAGAAGAGAAAAACCAGACAAATATCAAACAGGATAAAAGGAAATAATGGTTATTAAGGAAATCGTTTGGTAGCGGCTTTCCTAAAATTACAGTTACTAATAAAAAGCTAAAAATTAAAAGTAGGTTATCCGCCAGTAGCTGTAAAAAATTAATGAACTTATGCTGTGAAAACATATACTACCCCATCATATTAAATAATTATACACTTTCAAGAACTTTTTCAACAGGAGGCTTTTCTTTTTTGATTGAAACTTTTCAACAAGAATTCTATAAATGAATAAAGGATTTCCAACAAAATATCTTCTTAAAAGATATTTCGGTCTTTGCAGGAACCTGTAGAACCACTCAAACTTTAATTTTCTAAAAACATCCGGAGTTGATTTGAATTCTCCCGAGATGTAATCAATAACAGCACCGCCGGTTAACGCAACATTTATTTTTAGTTTATCCCAATTATCAAGAAGCCATTCTTCCTGTGCAGGCATTCCCATTGCCATTAATAAAATATTTGGCTGTAAGCGATTTATTTCATCAACTACTTTTCCATTTTCATTATCGTGCTTATTGAAATAACCATTTTGGTAACCTTTAATTTCCAAATCAGGGAAAGCAGTGTTTAATTTCTTAACTGCTGTTGAAACAGATTCTTCCTTTGCACCAAGTATATACCAGCTTAACTTATTCCTCTCGGAAAATTCAGCGAGTTCCCAAATCCACCAATCGTAAGTAACTTTTGGTCCGGTTTTTAATCCAAGAAGTTTTGCGCCGAGGTTAACACCATCTCCATCAATAAAGTTTATATAAGCTTTATCAAGAAAGCTTTTCATCTTTTTATTTTCATAAGCAATGTTCATTGCGTTGATGTTAACATTTGCAACTACTTCTTTTTTATTTTTTCTGCAAAGATTTACTATCTCTTCATTAATTTCTTTTGAATTAACCAGATCAATTTTGATATTAAAAATTTTTATGCTTTCCATTTTAATAAACGATGAATTGCTGAATATATTTTGTAGTTATAAAGAAAGAATTAATCGCTAACGAGGAAGGCATCTTCCAGAAGTTATTTAAATAATTGCTGAGGGATATAAACTCTTTTTTTCCTTTTACTCTTCTTAATTCACTGTCACGAAGAAAAGCTGAGTAGAGTGATCTCTCAAATTTTCTTCTTGTCATACTTCCTGAGTTTATGTAATAGATGTAAAGTGATTCATTTACATTGCCAAGCTTAACATCCCGGTTTTCCTGTATCCTTAAAAACTGATCCCAATCAGACATAATTTTAAATTTATTCTGAACAGGAATTTTTTTGAATAGTTCTGCAGAACCGAGTAATTGTCCTGCTGAGATAGCATACCTGTTGAAAATTGTGTCTAATCTCTTTTTAATTTCTGAATGTTCGATTGGAAATGTTTCAACTCTTAAAAATGTTCCATCTTTGTAAATATCAAAACCATTACCAACAAGACAAGGTTCCCCAAGCTTTAAAGCATAATCAAGAAGCTTCTCAATCCTTTGGGGTTTACAAAAATCATCAGCATCAGCATTAACTAAAAAATTCCCTTTAGCTTCAGACTGAAGAATATTTCTTGCCTCAGCTACACCTGCTGCGTTACCTTCCAAATATTTTACACGTTTATCTGACAAAGCATACTTCTTAATAATATCACCTGTTGTATCGGTGGATTTATCGTTAATAATTAATAACTCAAAATTTGTATGCGTTTGATCAAGAACAGATTTTATTGCTCTTTCGATATAAAGCTCTTCATTTCGTGCGGGCATTAAGACACTTACTAAAACATCGTTATGCATTTGTTATGCCTGATAAACTCCTTTTAATAAAACCACCAGTTATCCATGTTAATTGAAGAAAAAGAAAAACCGGCAGCCAGAATTTTGGAGCATAAACTTTTGCAAAATAAAAACGGGATTTATAATAATTAGGTGAACGAAGCGATGTAAAGGAAATGATAAAATCTTTTACACTGCTTTTTCTATAAACAGAACCCTTACCGGTATTCCCAACATACGAGTAAACTTTAGCATCTTTATTTATTTTCAACTTATAGCCGGAGTGTTTTGCTCTGACTGAAAACTCAACATCGGCACCATATTGCGGCATTAGCCGGTTATGCATTAAACCTATTTGCTCTAATAACTGAAGCGGGAATAATGTTCCTCTTCCAGTTAAGAGATCAACTTCCCATTCATTTAATTTTTCATATCTCTTAAAATTTCTATGGATCATCAATGATCGCGCAAAAAACTTATCAAGCAATTCGCCGGCATAGACTATTTCATTTTCGTTTTCTGCATTAATAGCTATTGAACCTGAGACTTCATTTGGTTTTGCTGCTTTAATCAAATTCTGCAGGTAATCTTCTTTTACAATAAGATCATTATTCAATAAAAGGATATAATCATCTTTCTTTCCACAATATAAAGCGCATTTCAGACATTCATTCATTGCTTCTGCCCACCAAAGGTTGCCATCACCTTTAAGAAGAATAACTTCCGGAAAATTCTTTTTTATCATTTCAAAAGTATCGTCTGAACTTCCATCATCACAGATTACTATTTTAAAATCCCGGTAAGTCTGCTTTTGAAGCGACTCCAAACAGCATAAGGTGTACTTAATATTGTTATATACTGGTATGCAGATCCAGATCATATTCTTTTTCTTTCTTAACTAAAGATTTTATAACAACAGCAGGATTTCCAGCAGCAATGACATTTGCAGGAATTGATTTGGTAACAACACTTCCTGCACCAATAACTGAGTTATCACCTATCTCAACATTTTTCATTACGATTGATTTTGTGCCAATAAAAACATTATTGCCAATTTTAATTTTGCTATGATTTATTTTTTCTTTTCTTCTTTCATACCGCCTGTTTTCAGGTTGAATAGAATGAAAATCTGTATCAGATATAATTACATCTGCACCTATCAAACAGTTATTACCAATTTCAATTTCTTGGGCTGAGCAAATAACAGTTCCGCTAAGTCCACAATCTTTTCCAATAATTATTTTAGCGCCCGGGTATAGAGTTCTAAGAATAACGGGCTTATTAACTCCGAGAGCAGTATATCTTGATTTTGAAATTAAAGAAGAGTTATCCCCAATTATTATTATATCATTTTCAGAACGGGAAATAATAGGGTTACCAATAACAGAAACATTTTCACCCAAACTGACTTTATATAAAATACATTTCAATTTGCCTGAGGCTTTATAGATGTTGTAAAGTATCTTATTCAAGAACCTAAACAGTATCATTTACTCCCTCATAAATCTGAAACACTTTTTGGGCATTTAATTTCGAATCATATTTTTCTCTTGACAACTCATAAGCTTTTTGTCCCATTGAGAACCTTAGAAAACTATCATCAGCCAAATATTTTATTGCATTAGCTAATGCTTTGGAATTTTTAGGAGAGACAAGCAAACCTGTTTCGCCATTCATTATTGATTCTGCAGGTCCCCCGAGATTAGAAGCAATACTTGGTTTACCCATAGCTGCTGCTTCAATTACCGAACGTGCAAAATGAGGAACAACAGAAGGGAAAACTATGATGTCAGAAGATGCAATGATATTTGGAGTATCTTTTCTGAAAGGCACCTGTATTATATTTGAGATTCCAACGCTCTCTTTTTTTATTTTATTCTGATATCGTTCATCCTCGTCTGTAAAACCTGTTATAGCAATTTTTATTTCCGGATAATCCTTTAAAAGTTTTGCAGCATCAATAAGATATTCCAGGCCATTCTGGTAGATTATTCTTCCGAGATAAGTAACTAATATTTCATTATCCTTAATTTGAATCTCATCTCTGAAGCTTTTTGATTTATACTCAATGTCAAATTCATCGAAGTCAACCGAGTTATAAACAACCAATGAATTTCCTTTATGTTTAATTGTTGATTCATCAAATTTTGATACCGGAACAAACTCATCCACATAAAAGAAATTCATATACTTTAGAATTTTCCCGGGAAATGATTTCAATAAAGGTTCCTGTACATGAGAAATTATTTTAATTGCAGGATTTACGCTTTTTGCTGCCATAGCCACGTGGAAAAAGCAGGTTGTATTTAAATGAATAATTTCAGGATTTATATCTTTAATAATTTTTCTTGCCCTGAAATAAGTAGAAAAAAATCCCAGTAAATTTTTTATAAAAATTTTCCAGCTCATACCGGAACCTTCAGAACCCCAGAAAGGTTTTATCTTTTTATCTACGAAGACAGGAATATTGAGTTCTTTGAAAAATTTTACGCCTGGTCCGCTCTTTATCATAAATAAAAACGGGTCGTAAATATTTTTATCTAATTCTTTTAATAAATACCAAAGGTTTTTAGGCGCGCCGCCCAAATTCCCGCTATGATGAAAAAATATTATCTTCTTTTTCACAATATCGTGTCCTTGAAATTTTTATACAAAATTGATAATTAAATATTACCAATCGGTTCTATATTTTCTTTATAATTATGCGACCAGATTTTTTCAAAACTTTTCAAACTAATATCGGAGTTTATTATTCCAATAATCCCAAACATTAGAATACCGGTAAAACTAAAAATTGCATTATCCAATAATTGATGGAAGAAAAACGCTAGCACTCCACCTGCAAGAGACAACTTAAGAATGTTATTTTCTTTTACAGCTTTTTTAATTGCCTTTATAAAAAGGATCATAAAAAGAATAAACCCAACAATTCCAAGCTCTAAAAATATCTGTAGTTGACCGCTATGAAGGTCAGTAAGGCTTTCAGCTAATCCTAAAAAATTTTCTCTGAAAAAAAACACACCATAACCAAAAATCAGCTTGTCGAAGTTTCTTAAAGCAATATCCATTGCAAAAGACCAGGTATCAAACCTGCTTGAGAAATTCTCTGTTGATTGATAATAATTTTGAATAATACTGCCACCGACTAATATTATAAGTACAGAAATAATTAGAAGATTTCTGAAAATTTTTGTCTTTGAAACATTAGACCGGTATAGATAGATAAAAATGATCCCAATTATTGAACCGAGTAATGCACCTCTTGAATAGGTTGTTATTACACCTAATACGGCTATAAGAAGTATGATGAATCTTGGTTTATCACTTTTGTTAGATAACCAATAACCCCAGATTATAGGAACCGTTAAAGAAAGAAAACCTCCCAGTCCATTAAAATGTTCAAATGTTCCGCTTCCCTGATTAACCAATGATGAAATGGAAGGAATAATATATGCAAGATAATTTCTATCGTGTGTATAAAGTTCATCAACAATATGCGGGAATACCGGGAAGCCTATAAATGATTGTGATATACCAATTACTGCTTCTAAAAATACGCTTGCAATCAATACGCTAACAAAAAACCTGATTGTTTTTTGGTCTGATAATCGTGAAAGCATGAAATAAACTGCGAATGCAGTACAGGGATATGTAATTAATCTGAAATTTGTTATTACATAACTTAATCCCCAAGACATTAATGAATTAACAAAAAACCACATCATAAAGATTGTTACATAATCAATTTTTATTTTGCGGTGAACTAGTATCATTATCACTAATGAGAAGGTAAGAAAAATCGAAATGTATGCGCTTGCATAAAGTTCCGTTGGATTAATTACAATAACAATAAAAAGATCGGAAAAAAATAAAATGTATAAGACCTTTTTATAAAATTCCGGGAAGAGGTAAATCGTAAGAAGAGACAACATTCCGACTAAAAAAGTTAAAGCAATAATTATCATTAAAAAATTAGCTCACGATATTTCTTAGTAAAATAAATCATATAACACTTGTGCTGAAAACCTTTTTAAGATTATGATATACCTTATAATTGCCAAGTAATTTTTCTTCTAAGAATTCTCTTATTCTGAAATTAAACTTCACGAAAAGAAAAATTACTACACTTAAGAAACCGATAATAACAGATCCAATCAGCAAAATGAGATGTGAAGAAATGAAAGTCTGCATAAGGATAAGATTCGTATATATTATCAGAGTGATAAATAAAGCACTAACAATTGATGGATATAATGAGTTAAATAATTCTTTTGAATTAAACCCTAAGGCTCTTTTTGTAATAAAAAAATAACCAACGTTCCTTAGAAGTGATGTAAGAACCAAACCTGCAGCAAAACCAATCAAACCAAAATCACCCAGGAAATAAAATAAGCCTGTCAACACTATTACATATGAAATTTGTAATACTAATTTCTTGTTCAGATTGGCTGTTGCATCACACATTATTCCATCAAAATGGGAAATGAAATTTAAAGGTGTGGCTAAAGCAAGTATTTGTAAAACGGGAACTGCAGCAATCCATTTTTCTCCAAGAATTACAATTACAATTTGTTCGGCAGCTACAGATATTCCAAAACAAACTGAGAATAAAAGAAATCCAATAACTGAAATACTGTTGAGATATATTTTCCTCAGTTTCTCTTTATCATTTTGTATCCTGCTTAAGGACGGGAAAAGAACGCGTGAAATACTGAACGTTAAATACTGCATTGGTAAATTAACAACCATAAAAGCACGATTATACAAACCAAGTTTTCCTGCACCGAGCATTCTGCCTATAAATAATGTGTCTAAATTGGTCCCAAGAAATTCAAAAAAACTTATAACAGATACTCTACTTCCGAAAAAGAATAACGGTTTATATTTTTTCCAGCTAAATAGCGGCAGAAGATTATGTCTTATAACAAAATAGGAGAACAGACCTGATAATAAAGCCTGTGAAAGAGATGCAAATACTAAGCTCCAAACACCATAACCAAGAATCGCAAATAAAATTCCCACTCCGGCATAACTGATTATGTAAGAAACAATTTCAATAACAGCTAATGATTTAAATTTTAAATTTCTTCTTATTAATGCTAAAGAAGTTGTTGAGATACCTGTCAGCACAAAAGAAACAGCCATCACTTTAATAATGGGAATAACTTCCGGGTGATCAAAAATCAAAACTGCATAAGGAGCTAATAACCAGGTTAGCATTAAAAATAATCCACTCATAATTATTGAAGAAGTAAATGCAGCACGTATATCGTCATTAGAAAGTTCCTTCTTCTGAATTAAAGCCTGACCCATTCCCATTTGAGCAAAATAACTCCCGAACTTTAATACTACACCAGCCATTGCAACAAGCCCAAAAGTTTTCGGTTCAAGTAACCTTGCCATTACAGCAGTATAACCAATTTGCATAACAGCATTGGTTATTGTAGAAGCATAACTCCATTTTAAGCCGTGAATTGTTTTGGAAGTTAAATCAGCAGACATTTTTAGTTGCGTAATGGAATAATAATTATTTAATACTTTGTTTTATAAGATGGAAATACTTATACAATTGCGGCCTAAAGTAATAATAAGCACATGAAATCATAATCGAGAGAAAGAAAAAGATGCTGAATATTTTTAATCTTGATGGTCCTGCTTTCAAAACAGATTCTTTAGCTTCTTCACGTGAATTAATTACAGGAGTATCTTTTATTTCATCAATCTTTGCAATCTCAAGCTGCTTTGTTAACTCAACAAAAACTGCCTGCTGAATTTCAACATTTCTCATTAACCTGCTCTGTTCCATAAATAAATTTGGCGACTGCTCGACAATCCTGTTTCTGTCTCTGAAATATCTTAACTTGTTTTCAGCGATTGATAAGGAATCTTTTACCTGGCTTATTCTTTTTTCAATATAAAACCTCTGTTGCCCTGCAAAAGATTTTCTGCTGGTTCTTAAGTAACTATCAAGCGATTCAACAATTGCGTTTGCAACATCTGCTGCTAATTTCGATTCAGGCATTTCAACCGTAACTGTAAGAATTTTTGTTAACTTTTCTATCTTCGTTTCAATTCTGGATTCTGTAAGAGCTTCAAAAACCTTAAGGAACTTTTGTCTTTCTTCTGATTTCCTATCACCAGGTTCAACCGGTTCAACTTCAAAATATCCTATTAAATTGCCAGGTTTGGAAAATTCTTTTGTACTATATTTTTTGTAAATAACCTGCTCAAGAACTGCCTCACTTAAAACAAGGTTTTCATAAATCTCTGTAGGAACAGCCTCTCCCAAATTCAAACCTGCAATTGAAGCTAAATTACTCAGTCCGCTAAGTGTTGATGCATTGTTCCCGAATTCAGGAAGGATTGCAATGCTGCTTTCGTAATATGGATCTACAAAAAGTATTAAATAAGAAATAACAGCAATTACTACGGCAGAATTTATTAGGATGATTTGTTTTTTCCATCCCCATAATTGTTTAAATATTCCGCTTAAGAATATAACTTTTCTTTTTAGTTCATCTTCATTAGATGCTTTGTTAATCCCATTTGGACCCAAAGCAGTTTCTGTCTTCTCATCCGCTAATATATTTTTCATTCTTAACTTTACTCACTTAGTCAAATTAGTTACTGTTAATATTACTACTGCCGCTGAACTTACAACCGTAATAATATCTCTAATTATCGGCCAGGAATCTGAATCAGATTCAATCATAGAGGGAACCAATATTGTAGTTCCGGAAAGTATTTCAGGATTGGGTATGAAGAACCAGCCTGATGAAGACCATTTTTTACCATTCGGCTGAATAACAATCTCTTCACCTTCAGCCGAGCTTTCAAGGTATCCACCTGCCTGTTTAATATAATATGAAAGCGAAGCTCCTTTTTTATAAGGAACAGATGAAGGAATTCCAACTTCTCCTGCTACATAAACAACATCGGGATTTTTAGGAATTACAATAACATCGCCGGGATGTAAAACAAGGTTATACTTTGATGAATTATCTTCTTCTATTTCTTCCCAGGGAATAGGAATCCTGTTTGAAAATTCTTTATTGAAACTTTCCCTGTCATAAATTGGTTTATCTAAATATAATTTATTTAGAGAGTCAGTAATTTCAGAAGTTTCAATTTTAGTAAGAATTTTTGTTTCTCTTTTAACATAAATTCCTTCTTTATACGAAGTATTTTTAAACCCACCTGCTCTGCTGAGAAAATCAGTTATCTTCTCACCCTCATATAAAATTGAGTATGAACCGGGATAAAGAACTTCGCCTTCAATTGCTATTGTCTGTTCAAAATTTCTTACCGGGTCTTTCTTAATTAAAACTCTGTCATAATCCTGAAGAATAAAATCATCGTGTTTATTCCTTAGCCAATATTCCTTCGGAAGATTTACTGTAAATTTTTGTGCAAAAACTTCAGAGCTGATTGTATCTAACCTGGTTATTTCAATATCGTTTGTTGTTGCAGCATCTGTTAAGCCGCCGGCTAAAATAATCAACTCGGATAAAGTCATATTCTGATATCTTATAAAACTTCCGGGATTTTTGACAGACCCAACTATTTCAACATTTTTAGTTGGTAAGAAAGCCTCTTCAGTATATACTGTAACTTCATCCCTGTTATGAAGGACTAAATTGTTATAAGGATCTCCTGCAAGTGCTTTTGCCAAATCAAAAGTAATTATCTCTTTCTTTTCATTCGGTAGAGTTCTTATAAGAGTTGCTTTAGAAAGGAATGCCTCTGGAAAAGTACTATCGGCTTTAATAACTAAATCTTTAACCGTCATCAAACTTTGGGTTAATTGATAAACTCCCGGCTTTCTTACATTGCCGGATATCTTAACCATATTTTCAGAAAGCTTATTTACACCTGAGATAGAAACAACATCACCATCAACCAGATCATAATTACTGTTTTTTAATTCTTCAACAGAAGAAAAATTCAGATCGAGATCCAGGATGTTATTTACATATTCATTTCTCTGATCGAATGGAATAATTCTTTCGATATGTAACCTGTTATAGTATGCATTAAATGTGAGATTGCCAGCAAATCTTAATAAATCTTTTAAAGATTCATTCTGCTTCATTTCATAAACAGCAGGGCGAAAAACATTCCCTGCAATTGCAACTCTTTCACTTACAGGCGGAACAAAAATTATATCTTCATCTTCAAGCCTGATATCTTTTGATTTATCTCCCGATATTATATAATCATAAAGATCAATTTCGGATATTAGTTTACCTCTCCTGTTAATTTGAACTTTTCTGAGAGAACCATTTAGAGTTGGCCCACCGCTGTAATAAAGTGCGGTAAATGAACTTGATAATGCAGGAAGAGTATAGCCACCGGGAGTACTTACCTCTCCAAGAACAAAAACTTTTATGCTTCTCAGTTTACCTGTAGAAACATCAAGGTTAGTCCCGACTCCTTCCGAAACACTCAATGAAGAAGTAGTTTCTGATAATAAACTATAAATTTTATTTTTTACTTGTGTTAAGCTCAACCCGCTTACATTTATTAAACCGGCGTTTGGGATATAAATGCTTCCCTCTTTTGATACAGTTACGTTATGAACAACCTGGGTTTCACCCCATAAAGTGACAATAATTTCATCACCGGGTCCAACAACATAATTTGTTGGGATAGGAATGTTTGCAGAAGGCTCGAAAGTAGTAGGAGTGTGTGAAAATATATTGTAGCCAAAAGCTGGGAGGTCTTTTGCACTCTCTCTATCAGAGAATGCATCTATTTTGTAGGATGAAAGCGGCCTATTTACGGGCTGAACTATATTTACAGATTCAATTGTTTTAGTTTCTGGTGGTGTAAAATTCTGCTGCTGTTTTGGATAATCATCAATATCGTAACCCATTTCAGAGGCTTTTTTCTTAATCTCTTCATCACTCATATTTTCATATTGAGCGGATACTTCTCTAAAAGAAAAAAGTCCGATAAGCATTACAAACACTGCAATTTTTTTTCTCATCTACTCTCTTTCATTAATATAGTTTAACAAAGCTTCGCCCCGTGGCTTACGGAATTAGGCTTAGAAATTTCCCCCATAGATTTTTCAAACAAAATGCCATAAGATTTAATATGATTTTGCCTTATTTTGAGAATTAAATGGCTTAAAATGGACACGCGAGAATATTTACCTGTAAATTTGACTTAAATTTTAGCTTTTAGAGAGGTAATATTTTTACCAAATGAAGACAGGGAAAAGAATAATAGCTGCTTTGGTTATCATCAAATTTTTTGATAGGGATTGTAACTATCTTTATATTTTGGACTCTTATTTCACAAATTCTACTATACGGAGAGTTGGCAGAGTGGTTGAATGCGGCGGTCTTGAAAACCGTTAAGGATGCAAGTCCTTCCGGGGTTCGAATCCCTGACTCTCCGCTTATCTTCGATTATTAATGAAATTTTATCTGGAAATTCGTCCAGATTCATCTCCGCTCACTAACCTTTCAACTTCTTCAACAGTAACTAAATTGAAGACACCAGAAACTGTATGTTTTAAACAGGAGGCAGCCACAGCAAAGTTTAGCGCTTTCTGATCCTCTTCATAAATTAATAATCCATAAATAAGCCCGCTCATAAAAGCATCTCCTCCACCCACACGATCTACAATATGGGTAATGTTGTAAACAGGTGCCTTAAAAAACGCATTACTATTGTAAAGGACACCCGACCAGGTATTATGATCTGCACTTATTGATCCTCTTAATGTAGTAATAACTTTTTTAATTTTTGGAAACTGATTCATAATTTTTTTCAAAACAAATTTCAATATGCTCGAAGAACCGTTAAAAAAAGTTGTAGTTTATCTTGATCCGCTTGAGTTTAAAAGCACCTGGCTTGGCAACAAAAGTATTTATAGAACAAGAATGGCAATCGCGGATAATGGTGAATTAATTGTTCTTGCCCCTGGCTTAAGAGAATTCGGCAAGGATAAAGGGATTGATATGCTAATCAGAAAATATGGCTATCTTACGACACCAGAAATCTTAAAACTTGTTGAAGAAAATGAAGATCTGAAGAATAATCTTGGTGCCGCCGCACATTTAATTCATGGTTCTTCTGAAAACAGGTTTAAAATAACTTACTGCCCCGGTTATATTTCAAAAGAAGAAATTGAAAGTGTAAATTTTAATTATGCTGATTTGAACACAATGTTAAAAAAATTCAGCCCAGAAAAACTTAAAGATGGTTTTAATATTATAAATGGAGAAGAAATTTTCTATATATCGAATCCGGCTTTAGGATTATGGTCATTCAAAGATAACTTTAAGAATTAATCAAATAAAAAATTAAAGAGACAAGGGAGAATTAAAAAAATGAGTAAAGCTGATATTGGCTTGGTTGGGCTTGCAGTAATGGGTGAAAATCTCATTCTTAATATGGAAAGTCATGGATTTATAGTTGCTATTTATAACAGAACAATTGAGAAAGTTGATAAATTTATTAATGGCAGGGGTAAAGGAAAAAATATTATTCCTTCACATTCAATTAAAGAATTTATTTCAAACTTAAAAAGACCAAGAAAAGTAATGTTGATGGTTAAAGCAGGAAAACCTGTGGATGATTTTATCGAATTGCTTTTACCGCATCTTGAAAAAAGTGATATAATTATTGATGGAGGTAATTCACACTTTCCTGATACTATAAGAAGAACAAAATATCTTGAAGAAAAAGGTTTACTTTATATTGGAACTGGAGTTTCGGGAGGTGAGGAAGGTGCATTAAAAGGACCCTCAATTATGCCTGGAGGTTCACCAGAAGCCTGGCCTCATCTTAAACCAATCTTTCAATCTATTGCAGCTAAAGTTGAGGACGGAACTCCCTGCTGTGATTGGGTTGGAGAAAATGGCGCCGGTCATTTTGTAAAGATGGTACACAATGGAATTGAGTATGGCGATATGCAATTAATTTGTGAAGCATACCAGGTTATGAAAGATCTTTTAGGTTTGAGCTATGAAGAAATGTATAGTGTATTTAAAAAATGGAATGAAGGAGAACTGAATAGTTATCTTATAGAAATTACAAGAGATATTCTTGCATACAGAGAAAACGGTTATCCATTAGTTGAAAAAATTCTTGATACAGCAGGACAAAAGGGAACCGGTAAATGGACTGTGGTGGAATCTCTCAATGTTGGTGCACCTTTAACATTAATTGGTGAGGCAGTTTATGGAAGAACTCTTTCAGCATTAAAAGAGGAACGAGTTGAAGCTTCAAAAATTTTATCCGGACCAAAACCAAAATTTTCCGGTGATAAGAAAGAATTTATTGAAGATTTAAGAAAGGCTTTATATGCAGCAAAGTTAGTTTCCTACACACAGGGGTACATACTTATGAGATACGCAGCAGCAGAATATAAATGGAATCTGAATTATGGCGGCATTGCTTTGATGTGGAGAGGCGGCTGCATTATTCGTTCTATTTTCCTTGGTAAGATAAAAGAAGCCTTTGATAAAAATCCAAAACTGACAAATTTATTGTTGGATCCTTTCTTTAAAGAAAAAATTGAATCATCGCAATTATCATGGCGGAAAGTTGTCTCTGCTTGTGCAATGAATGGGATCTGGATTCCAGCTTTATCTACTGCATTAAATTATTTTGATGGATTCAGGAATTCTCGCTTACCCGCAAATCTTCTTCAGGCACAAAGAGATTATTTTGGTGCTCATACTTATGAAAGAGTTGATAAAAAAAGAGGAGAGTTCTTTCATACAAACTGGACAGGCAGAGGAGGAACTACTGCTTCTTCAACTTATAATGTATGATTTCTATATGATTAGGAGCAATCAAATGGAAGTAAAATATTTAACTGACGTGAATAGCTATAAGAAAATGTCTTCTGATGATTTAAGAAAATCTTTTCTTGTTGAAAATCTCTTTGAGAAGAACAAGATATGTTCTATTTATTCTGATGCCGTCCGTGCGATTATCGGTTCAGCTGTTCCGGTTAATTCCACACTTCTATTGGAGGGAAATAAAAAAGAAATGTCGGCCGATTACTTTGCTGAAAGGCGAGAAATTGGAATAATTAATATTGGTGAGGAAGGATCAATTACTGCTGATGATAAAGAATATTTGATGAAGAATAAAGATGCACTTTATATAGGAAGAGGAACAAACAAGGTTGAGTTTAAAAGCAAAGAGCCAGGAAATCCTGCTAGATATTATTTTATTAGCTACCCTTCATAAAGGTTGTTGGCCGTGGTGATGAGAGAAAGAGATAAATCACCTCGGACAACTCAATAATTTTACTCTAAACATTTTAGTTAACACTATAAGAAAAGTTTTAATTTTGAAATTGCTATTTCAATAAAATTAATTTTTTAGTTTGAACAAAGCCAGTATTTATTCTTAATCTGTAAAAATAAATTCCGCTTGTAAAAGCAGATGCATCCCACTCAACTTTATAACTACCGGCGGTTTGCTGTTCAGATACAAGTTTTGCTATCTTTTGCCCAAGCAGGTTATAAATATTTAGTTCAACTTCACTAAAAACCGGCAATTCATAACTTATGGTTGTCTTGGGATTGAAGGGGTTGGGATAATTTTGTAAAAGTGAAAAGGAAGAAATATTTCCGGGGGCAATTCCTGGTTGGACTCCAACAGAAGGGTCATCTTTATTGTATTTTATCATAACCAATTTTGAATCACTATTATTTCCCCAAAAGTCAGTCCCCCATTCCAATATATAAAGAGCCCCATCGGGGCCAATTTCCATATCCATCGGGCGAATGAATTGAAAGCTGTTAAGAAAAGGATTTATCTTAAGAACATTTCCTGAACTATCCAGCTTTACTTCTTTAATCCATCTTCGTGTCCATTCATAAACAAAAAAAGTATTATCATAATATTCGGGTAATTTAATTTGTGAATTGAGATCCGGATTATAATGATAAACTGGTCCTGCCATTGCAGTTCTGCCTCCTGTTCCAAGCTCAGGAAATTCCGGGGATTCATCATAAGGATACCAGATCCATGCAGGTTTTGATGTTGGCAACTGAACAGCGCCGGTATTATTCGGAGAATTGTTTACAGGATTATCACAATTAAAAGGTAAACCGGAAATCCCGGTTGCAAAATCATAATCAACGTATGGTTTATTGTCCGCAATACAATAAGGCCAGCCATAATTTCCGGGCTCACGGGCCTGGTTCCATTCATCATAACCTTTTGGCCCTCTCGTAGGGTTATCATTTCCGGCATCAGGACCCACTTCACCCCAATATAACCAACCGTTTGTACTATCTACAGAAATGCGAAAAGGATTCCTGCATCCCATAATAAATATTTCCGGTCTGCTGGTTGAATCATTAGGAGGAAAGAGATTTCCTTCGGGTATTGTATAAGTGCCATCTGCTTGCGGCGTGATTCTTAATATTTTTCCACGCAGATCATTTGTATTTGAAGCAGATTTTTGTGCATCCCAATGTGAACGCCCAGGTCGCTCATCTATTGGTGCATAACCTCCCGATTCAAAAGGATTAGTATTATCACCTGTAGATATAAATAAATTACCATCAGGCCCAAATGCCAGCGAACCGGCTGAATGACAGCATTGTTCTCTTTGATTAGGAATTACAAGCAATATTTTTTCAGAGTTCATGTCAAGCTGATTGCCAACAAGTGTAAAACGAGATACATGCTGCTTTGGTTCTGATCCTTCAGGTGAATAAAAAAGATAAACCCAATTATTATTTTCAAAATTGGGATCGAGAACAATTCCCAGTAATCCATCTTCGTGTTCGGTTGTTACAGGAATATCACCTGCTAAACTTACACTCGAGTCTGCAGGATTATAAACCTTCACTTCACCTCCACGCTGAACATAAAATACTCTTCCATCAGGTGCGATAGTTAAGCTCATTGGGTTGAATGTATTATCATCCAGAGTAACTTTTTGAAAATTAGAATCAATTGTTGCCCCGCAATCACCTTCAACAACCCCTGCAGAAAACAGGATTCCACCGAGTATATGCTTAAGAAAAAGTGGTTCTGAATAAGTTTCTTCAGTATGACCTAATGCAGTGTACCATGCCCGCCCGCCATCATATTTATGACACCATGAAATCGGATGATCATAGTCGTTCGCTCCGCCTGAATAAGTATTCTCATCCAGTGTTGCCAAAATATGAACATTGCCACGTGGGTTACTTTGGAAATTATACCATTCATCTGTACGTTGCCAGCGCTCGGGCAATGATTCAGTTGATGAATGAAATTTATCAGCAACTATAATAGTTGCAGGCTGAATAGAAGGATGACTTTGAAAGTAAGCTCCAACAAGATTACCATACCAAGGCCAGCCATATTCAGTATCTGATGCGGAATGAATTCCAACATAACCGCCTCCCGCCTGAATAAATTTCTCAAAAGAGATTTGTTGAAAAGCATTTAAAATATCCCCTGTTGTATTTAAAAAAATCACCACTTGATATTGTGAAAGATTGGCATCGTTAAATTTAGAAGCATCTTCAGTCGCTTCAACCTGGAAATCATTTTCAAGTCCTAATTGATGAATAGCGGCAATTCCATTTGGAATTGATGAATGACGGAACCCGGCAGTCTTACTAAATATGAGCACTTTGAAGGTAGTGTTTTGCTTCTTATGTGAATATTGAGATGCATATAATGTTTGTGTAAAATTAATCTGTGCACTTAAAACTGCTAAAAGAAGGACTAACAAAGCGATCATAAATATACTCCGATCATCGTTTGTTATTTATAAAAACTAATCTACTAAAAACAAACATAAATTTTAAATGGTAAGTAAAATTTAACCTCAAAAGCTTAAACCGAAACAATGAATTTTAATTATGGAATTACCGGAATCTCAATTTTTTTAATCCATTCGTACCATGGAGTTGTAAGAGGAACTGCAGATATTCTGCCGCCAAATCCCATTAATCTTTGCGTAAACATTTTTATTTTCATAACCTCTAAGGAATTGAGTGCACCTTCATCTATGCTGATTTTGTATTTATTCGCAAGTTCAATTGTTTTTTTTGTTAAGATATCATTCATCTTTTGATAGAATAAACCGCTTGTCATTCTATCTTTTACTTCTGCGAAAGAATGAACAACGCTGTCTTTAGTTTCTTTTATTTCAATCAATTGAAAAATAGAATATCCTTCTTCAACTTTAATTGGACCATATATATCTCCTATTTTCATGTTATCAGCAATCCTGCCAATTTTACCAAACATAGTAACAGGAAACAATCCGAATTCACCACCCCGGTTTTTTGTCCATTCACGTTTAGTAAATTTCACAGCAAGCTCTTTGAAATCTTTTCCTTTTCCTAACTGATCAAGCACATATTCTATCACTTCAAGACTGTCTGTAAGAAGTTCAACTATATTAACTCCTTTAATTTTCTCTCCCTCTTGTAGTTCAAGAAAATATTTATAGACTTCTTCATCTGTTGATCTGGCTGAATCAATAAAGGTATTTTTATAAAACTGGGCAAGATAATGATCTTTCCACATCTCAAGTTGTTCTTTAACTTCCGGCAAGTTTTGAAGGCCTTGCTTGTAGCCAATATTTGCAAGGTATTCTTTCTCAATAAAATTTTTTACCTGTTTACTCAATCGGAAATTTAGTTCATTCATGTCTATCGATTTAAT
>CAZEWJ010000056.1:0-18680 GCA_964515875.1 uncultured Ignavibacteriaceae bacterium
CCTGAATATTAAAAAGTGAAAGTGAAGTTTAAGTACCGAATAACATATTATTTATTATTTAAATTGGCAAGTGTTTTTTTAAATGGAAGGAGATTTTTTTTTGAGCTCTTTACTTCAGGAAAAGCATTTTTTTGGTAGAAATAAAGCTTTCTGCCTCTAATTTGTAAAAATATACACCCGTGGGCAACAAACTTGCGTCAAATTCTGCTTCATAAATACCGGCAGGTTTCAGCTCATTAACAAGTGTAGCTATTTCATTTCCAAGAATATCATATACTTTAAGGGTAATAAATACCCCAGTGGCTTCGCCACTTTCCCCCTTTAGTAAAGGGGGACTAAGGGGGATTCTATATTTTATTTTTGTTGCAGGATTGAATGGATTTGGATAATTCTGCATTAGAACAAACTGTTCCGGGAATATAAAAGTAATTGAAACTTTATCAGAATATTTAAATGTGCCATCGTTATCAATTTGTTTGAGCCTGTAAGAATAATTTCCAGCCGCTTTTAAATTATCATCAATTAAAAAATATTCAATTGGAGAGTTACTGTTTCCGTGTCCCTGCACAAAACCTATTTTTTCCCAGCCGCTCTCCAAACCCCCCTTTGTCCCCCCTTTATCAAATGGGGGAAAGTGGAATGCTCTTTCTATTTCAAATCCAAAATTATTTATCTCAGTTGCAGTCCGCCATTTGAGAATTACAGAATTATCATTGACACTTCCTGTAAATGAAGAAAGCTCAACAGGCAGAGGATCAGATAAAGGATACATCGCAGAATAAATATCGAGCTTACCATAACCGTATGTGTTAGAAGGCAGATCCCCTGTATACTCATCTAAAATTGCATTTTCTCTTAGTGCATCGTAAACTTCTTCGGGCGAAGCATTGGGGTTTTTCTCCAAATATAAAGCAGCAGCTCCTGCACAAAATGGAGCCGACATACTTGTACCTTCCATAACTAAGTAATTATACTCTCCTGATGTATTTCCATCATTATCAATAAAAAATATACTTGGGACAGTATTAATATCTCCATCTCTCAAAGATATTATCGAGCTGCCCGGAGCTACAATATCCGGCTTTTGATAGCCATCTATTCTTGGACCTCTTCCCGAAAATGAATAAATATTCTCAAGCGGATTCTGCGAGCTTGAATTTGTTGAACCATCGTAACTAATCCAATCTATTCTGGAAACATATGAGCCAACAGTAAAAGCATGATCAGAAGTAGCTGGAGATATAATTGTATAATCCGGATCATCATTTACAAAAGTAACTTTGCCATCATTATAACTTTCATAAATATGATATTCTTGAGGACTTATGGAATTGTTTATGACTTTCAAATAATAAATAGAATTTCCTTCTGGAACTTTAAATAATGAATGAGAATACCGGGATTCAGTACCTCTTATACTTTCTGTAGTGTTATAAAAATAGACATTGTTAATTTCTTCTCCCAAATGATTGTAGTACTTGAGAGTTAGGTTTTTCCGTTCAAAGCCATCATTCCATATTAGGTTAAAATATAGAGTAGTGCTGTTTGGTAAAGCATTAGTAACTTCAACTTCAATAAAACCAGTGGAATCATTTCCTTGGACTATTCCTGAAAAATGTCTCTTTGATCCACCATAATTTCCAGCAGGAATAAAAACCGGAACTCCTTGTGAATAACACCAGTCAACAGTCTGATCCTTAATATTGCTTCCATCGTGATATATGTCCCAGCTTCCATAGCTCATCGTAATTACGTCTGCATTATAAATATTTATTGCAGCTTTTAGTGCTTCTGTAATTGCGCTTGTACTTGCGCCTGCAGTTACATCGTTACCTATTTTCAAAAAAATCAAATCGGAATTTGGAGCCACCCCTTTGTAAGGACCTTCACCATTAACAATATTGTTTTCAGATAAAATTCCTTTTGACAATACTGAACCAGTAACGTGAGTTCCATGCCCGGTAACTCTATTTTCAATATCATCATCAAGTGTAGGATAACTTGAATAATCTTTTTTCTGAATTGATGAAGGAAATTCGGTGCCGATAAAATTTGTATCCAAACCTGAGTCAAGAACAGCGATCCTTATTCCACTCCCGGTATAACCAAGCTCCCACACATTATCTGCTTTTATCTTTTTTACAGCTTGATTATTTTGAGGAAAAGAAATTTCCTCAGCAGTATCTATTTTTTTAATAGATGAAAGAGATAGAACGTCAATAAAATTGGTTATTGGAATTTTAGCAAAAAAGAATCCCAGCGGATGATTTTTGAGCGGAGGAATCCAGGTATTTAGATCAAACAAAACTCCTTTAGAGTAATATTCTGTTAATTGTCCATTGTCCGGTAATGCATCAGAATAAATGATTACTTCGATGAAATTTTCTGAAGATTGAGAATAAGAAGATGGAGATATTTTTTGGTTGATATTTTTAAGAAGTTCGCCACTACCAATTTTATAAAGAAGCTCATCAGGAATCTTGATATGACCGTCCGGGGAATATTCAGGTTGTGAATGTACATTAACCGTTATTAAAAGGGATGCAATAAAAAGTAAATTTTTCATCATTATCTTAAGGAATAACCCAAATTTTTACTTTTTAATACTCAATACTTATACCACTAAAATAGTTGTGAATAAAAGTTTTTAATGAGGTTCAGGTGAATTTCAAAGTAATAATTACAAGGTAAGGACTGAAGCAGAGATGCTATTATCTTTTAATTGAAATTCTTTCAGAGGACTAATTTCACTGCTATTTGTATGGTTATGAGGAAACTTTTTGTGGTTTATTTAGCGCTGAAAATGGATGGGAATAAGTTGTGAATCCAAAAGGTGTGGTCTAATTAGAAAGTGAGACTCACTTCAAAAGGTGAGTCTCACTTTTTCACATTTTGTGCTGCTTCCTTTATTTCAGCAGCAGCATCTTCTTTATTTCAGTTTTACTATCACCTGAAAGCCTGTAATAATACACTCCGCTTGAAAGACCGGAGGCATTGAAATTAATTTCATAAATCTTACCTGCTTCTACAGTTTCATTAAACAGGTTTGCAACTTCATTACCTAAAACATCATATACTTTTAATTGTGCTTTTGTATTCTTATCAAAGCCAAATTTAATTACTGTTGCAGGGTTAAAGGGATTGGGATAGTTTTGTCCTAAATAAAAAGATAATAGCCCTATTGCATCAACTTCAATTTCACTTGAGTATTCAAATGTTCCATCGAAATCAATTTGTTTTAGTCTGTAAAAGTATTTACCAACTGGAACATTTCTGTCAATATATGAATATTCCTGATGCTCAGTTGTAGTTCCTTCACCATCAACAAATCCGATTGTTATGAAATCTGAATTCTCTTTTTTTCGTTCTATTTCAAATATCCTGTTATTTGTTTCAGTTGCTGTAGACCAGTTAAGTATTACTTCTTTACCATTTACTGCAGCGGTGAAGGAAGTAAGCTCAACAGGAATGGGATTTGAACCGGAATTATATGGTCCTCCTGCAAGTGTACTGAAATCCACATCCCATGTAGGATTACCTGTTGAAACATTTCCGGGAACAGTAACATCAGAGAAGTAAGCAGTATTGCTGACTACAAAGGCAAATGCAGTTAGTTCTCCTGCTGATGTAACACCTAATTCGCTGAAAGGTATACACATTTCGAAACCGTGATTTAATGCTCCGTCATTATCAAAAGCAAATAATACAGAACCAACAGAAAAGAAATTACTGTTTATATTTGGTGCTGCAGTACCTGATTGATTTGTCTGTCCGAGGTATTGTGCGGTTCTAGCACCAACAAGTTTAACTGCATCAAAAAATACATCTGTTGCACCGCCATCGGGATTAACCGCAAACATATAATCAACTTCAAAATCAGCTTTAAAATTAGGATTAACACCACCGTTACCACTCGTGTAATGTCCTCCCGGAGAGCCACCTAAAGAAACGCCGGCAGAAGAACCTGTTAATTCATCAAAGCCAAACCAAAAACCAATACCATCAGTACTGCCTGTATTTAGTTTTCCTTCTATTCCGATATAAAGAAATGAAGTATTTACATCTGCGTAATAAACAATTTTATTTACATTGATGTCAGGACCGAATCCTGAATTGGTATTTTGTTTTGTAGCAATTGTCTGATACATTGGATCAGAGAGATTTCCATCAACAGTTGGATTTTCAAATAATTGCCCCCTTATCTCTCCACCAGGGAACATAGTTGTATGAATATTCGCATACCATAAACCTGCAAGCAGATCTGCCTCCTGAGTATCAGTAATAGTAAATGTATTAGAGTATGAACCGCTTGTTACACCGGTAGGAAAACCTGTCCATCCTATCACCGGAGGTGCAATAACACCAGGCAAAGCTGGGAAGTGGAAATGGGCTGCAGTAGTGCCCGCTGATAAGCCGCTAAAATTAACAGAAAAAATTATCTGATTAGTGCTTTCATCGTAAGTAGCATTCAGAGTTCCGGAACCTGTTGAGCCAGTCGGTGGAACTTCCTGGCTTCCTTCTATAAGCAGATTGGTATATGAATGTATTGGATTGGTTTCAAAAAGTTGAGATCTGATTTCTCCACCGGGGAATGTAGTTGTATGAATATTCGCATACCATAAACCTGCAAGCAGATCTGCCTCCTGAGTATCAGTAATAGTAAATGTATTAGAGTATGAACCGCTTGTTACACCGGTAGGAAAACCTGTCCATCCTATCACCGGAGGTGCAATAACACCAGGCAAAGCTGGGAAGTGGAAATGGGCTGCAGTAGTGCCCGCTGATAAGCCGCTAAAATTAACAGAAAAAATTATCTGATTAGTGCTTTCATCGTAAGTAGCATTCAGAGTTCCGGAACCTGTTGAGCCAGTCGGTGGAACTTCCTGGCTTCCTTCTATAAGCAGATTGGTATAGTAGTGAACCTGTGAGTAGTTAATATTTGAAAAGATCAGAAAAAGAGAGAGAAAAGAAAAATAAAACAAGAACCTGTGAAATTGTAGCATATGACCTCCAGTGTTTAATTGATTTTGAAAGAGAACCTCCGAAGAGAATTTTTTAAGAACTTAGTTTTTAAGCTTAGTTACAGTATTAAATAACGAATTAAAGAGACATGTTTTTTATCACACTTTAAAGAATATATGGATTATTGAACTTTTATCTTAGTTTTGCTGTTGTTTCATTAAAATTATAAAAGAACTCTGAACTTTAACTAATGAATAAAAAAATAATAATAACCGGTGCAACAGGATTAATTGGTACACATATCTGTAAAGAATTATTTAACCGTGGTGATTTATTAACAGTTTTTACACGATATCCCAATAAAGCAAAAAACAAACTGCCTTATGCTAATGAATATGTTGAATGGGATTACAGGAATCCGGATGAGTGGAAGAATCATTTAAATTCAAAAGATGCGGTAATTCATCTTGCGGGTGCTAATTTGTTTGCAAAAAGATGGACCGAAGATTATAAGAAAAAAATTATGGAGAGCAGGGAAATCAGCACAGGGAATATTGTAAAAGCAATTAGTGAAGCTGAAGTTAAGCCAAAAGTGTTTATCTGCGCATCAGGAATAGGTTATTATGGTGATTCGGCAGACAAGATTTTAACTGAAAATTCTCCAAAAGGAAATAGTTTTATTGCAGATGTTTGTAAAAGGTGGGAAGGTGCGGCATCTGAAGCAGAAAAATTTGGCATCAGAAGAGTTAGTATCCGTACTGGTATTGTTTTAAATAAAGGATACGGAACATTAGAAAAGATGGCTCTTCCTTTTAAATTTTTTGTCGGTGGAACTCTTGGAACCGGTGAACAATGGTTTCCATGGATACACATTCAAGACCTTGTTAAAATTTATTTATTCGCTTTGGATAATAGTGAACTTAATGGAGCTGTGAATGCAGCTTCTCCAAATCCTGTAAGATTGAAAGAGCTTACAGATGAAATAGGAAAAATTTTACATCGCCCATCTTTCTTTAAAGTTCCCGGTTTTGCAATAAAAATTGCTCTTGGGGAATTTGCTGATGAAGTCTTAGCAAGTATAAGGGTTGTCCCTGAAAAATTGGAACATTATAATTTTGATTTCAGTTTTGGAGAAATGGAAGGAGCTTTGAGGGATTTAATAAAAAAATAGTTCGTAAGAATTCTAAATGCTTGTTAATTTCTCCCCAAATATTTATTTAAATTTTCTAATACGTCATTGCGTTCAACTTCAATAAAATTTTTTGCCATGTTCTTCATATAAATAAAATCGGGTTTTCCTTTATTCAATCTTAGCAATTCCTCAACATCAAGAAAATCCAAAGGACGTGCACTGAACAGCTTATATAGTATTAAATCTTCAATTGAACAGATATTAATTTCAACCTCACCAATTTTTCCCAAAACTTTTCTCGTTAATACAATTTTATCAAATCCACTAAGACCGGCAGCAAAATCAATTTTAACATCTGTTTCAGTATCTTTAACAGGTAGTACAAAATTTCTCTTAAAAAATTCCAGAGATTTATCATACAATGGTGTATAATTTTCCAATATTAAGGCGTGCAAACTTTCTAAATCTTCAATTTCAGCAATTAAAGTAACATCAATATCTTCAGTTGTACGAAGTCTTCCATAATATAATACAGCAACACCACCGATAATGGCATAATCTATATTATTAACTTGCAGAAGAGAGTTTATTTTAAAGAGAGTTTTCTCTAAATCAATCAAGATTTATTTAATAACAGTTTATTTAATTCTTTACGTATCTTTATTTTATGTTCAAGTCTTGATTTATTCAGCAGGTTAGGATGTATTTTTCTCCAAATCTTATATGCTTCATCCCAAAACTTTAGGAACTTGTCTATATCTTTCTCAGTGGGCTTCTTATTATAAGCCTCCAATTTTTCTCTGACAGCTGCGTAGTTAGGAACAGGAGAAAAGAAATTTTTTGAATTCGAATTCATAATTATATTCTATAGTTTTAGATATGCCAGATTTTCGAATCCGCCGTGGCGGACTGGAACATCCTGCATTTAACCTTAATACCTGTAATAATCCGGTTTGAAAGGCCCTTCCGCAGATACACCAATATATTCAACCTGCTTTGGATTTAAAGTTTCCAGCTCAACCCCAAGCTTAGCTAAATGAAGCATTGCAACCTTTTCATCAAGATGTTTTGGAAGGACATAAACTTTATTTTCATAATTTTCTTTGTTCTTCCACAGCTCGATTTGAGCAAGCACCTGATTTGAGAACGAGTTTGACATTACAAAAGACGGATGTCCCATTGCACAGCCAAGATTTACCAAACGCCCTTCTGCAAGAACAATTATATCTTTACCGTTGATTGTATATTTATCAACCTGCGGTTTAATTACATCTTTAGTATGCCCATAATTTTCATTAAGCCAAGCCATATCAATCTCATTATCAAAATGGCCAATGTTGCAGACTATTGTTTTATCTTTCATTAACCTGAAATGCTTTTCATTCACAACATCGCAATTACCGGTTGCTGTAACAATAATATCAGCTTCCTTAATTGCATTCTCAAGTTTTTTAACTTCAAAGCTATTCATTGCAGCCTGCAGGGCACAGATAGGATCAATCTCTGTAACAATAACTCTTACATTTGCACTTGCAAGAGCTTCCGCTGAGCCTTTACCAACATCACCATAACCGCACACAACAGCAACTTTACCGGCAAGCATAAGATCAGTTGCTCTTCTTATTGCATCAACTAAAGATTCGCGGCAGCCATATTTATTATCAAATTTAGATTTGGTTACTGAGTCATTAACATTAAAAGATGGAACAGGTAAAGTCCCTTTTTTCATTCTTTCATAAAGACGATGAACGCCCGTGGTTGTTTCTTCACTTATTCCCTTAAGATGCTGAACAAGTTCAGGATATTTATCAAGGACGATATTTGTAAGATCACCACCATCATCAAGAATCATATTAAGAGGTTTTTTATCATTTCCAAAGAATAATGTTTGCTCAATGCACCAGTCATATTCTTCAATAGTTTCACCTTTCCATGCATAAACAGAAATTCCCGCAGCGGCAATTGCAGCAGCGGCATGATCCTGAGTAGAAAAAATATTGCATGAAGACCATTGAACTTCAGCACCAAGTTCTTTAAGAGTTTCAATTAACACTGCTGTCTGAATAGTCATATGAAGGCAGCCGGCTATTCGTGCGCCTTTTAATGGTTTGGTTTTACTGTATTCTTCACGGATCGCCATTAAGCCGGGCATTTCAGCTTCAGCAAGGTTAATTTCTTTTCTACCCCATTCTGCAAGTGAAATATCTTTCACTTTATAAGGAAGTTTTTTAGTATCACTATTCGTTTCAACCTGAGCCATATTTATTTCCTCTTCTTTTTGAAAAAACTTTACGCATATTTTTTAAATATCGGAACCAGATCAAGATGTTCCCATGTAAATTCTTTTTCGCTTCTACCGAAGTGACCATAAGCAGCAGTCTTTTTATAGATAGGTCTTCTTAAATTCAATCTGTCAATTATTCCTTTAGGTGTTAAATCAACTTCTTTCTCAATCATTTTTGCAATTTCTTTATCTGGAATAATACCTGTACCATGAGTATGAATATATACTGATACCGGTTTAGCAACACCTATTGCGTATGCAACCTGAACAAGACATTCTTTTGCAAGCCCTGATGCAACAATATTTTTTGCAATATGCCTTGCTGCGTAAGTAGCACTCCTATCGACTTTGGAAGGATCCTTTCCTGAGAAAGCACCTCCACCGTGAGGAGCCCAACCGCCATAAGTATCAACAATAATTTTCCTCCCTGTTAAACCGCTGTCACCATGAGGTCCGCCAATTTCAAATCTTCCGGTTGGATTAACAAAATATTTTGTTTTTTTGTCTATATATTCTTGAGGGATTACTTTCTTAATAACATTTTCTATTACATCTTCCTTAATTTTTTTCTGACTAACATCAGGATCATGCTGGGTGGAAACAACAACAGTATCAATTCTCATAGGTTTATTGTCATCAGTAAATTCAACAGTAACCTGGGATTTTGTATCAGGGCGAAGATATGGCATTAAACCATTCATGCTTTTTCTTATGACAGCAAGTTTTTTAACAAGCTTATGAGCATACATAATAGGCATAGGCATTAATTCAGGAGTTTGACTACAGGCATAACCAAACATTAAACCCTGGTCGCCGGCTCCACCTTTATCAACTCCCATCGCTATATCCGGCGATTGTGAATGAATGGCATTGAGAACCGAGCATGATTCAGCATCAAATTTATAATCAGCTCTTGTATATCCAATTTCCCTTACGGTTTCCCTTACGATATCAGGAACTTCAATATATGCTTTAGTGGTAACTTCGCCCCCAACCAGTACAAGCCCGGTTGTAACAAAAGTTTCGCAGGCTACTCTTGCTTTAGGATCTTGTTTGAAAATTGCATCAAGTATGCTGTCTGAAATAGCGTCACTTACTTTATCAGGGTGACCTTCGGAAACTGATTCCGATGTGAAAAAATATGACATTGTTTTCTCTTTGAAAAAGTTATAATTATTTCCCGCTAATAAGCTGATTTTATTTAATTAAGCCTTCAAAGATAATAATTTTTTTTGAGAATTAAATACTTTTAATAGGGGCAATTTTTATATTTATTTTTGAATTAGATGAGTTATTAATATCAGTTAAAATCCACTTCCGATGAATCGCCTGAATTAAGTCGTTTGAAAGTTCCCCTTATAAAGGCATTACTTCCGATAATTGAATTATCCAGCAAGGCTTTTTCAACCTGTGAGTTTGAATCTATAATAGAATTTTTAATTATACATTCTTTTATTTTACAGCCGCTTGCAATAGTAGCATAAGGGCCAATAACGGAATTCACAACTTCTGCATCTTCTGCAATAAACACCGGTTGATTGATAACAACACTATTCATCTTTTTAGAAAAACTTTTCTTGTTTAATAAGAACTGATTAGTTGAAAGAAGTGTTTCAGGTTTACCACAATCATACCAACCTTCGACAGGGAATGTTTTAACTTTTTCACCTTGCTCAATCATAATTTGAAGTGCATCAGTTAATTGCAACTCGCCTTTTGTGCGGATATCTTTTTCAACTAATTCATTTAGACAATTAATTAATGCCTTTTTATGTGAGACATAATAAAGTCCAACCAAAGCAAGATTAGAAATAGGTGTTTGAGGTTTCTCAACTAGCTTTTCTACATAACCATTTTTTAAAACAGCCACACCAAATCTTCTTGGGTCTTCAACTTCTTTTACACCAAGAGAAGAAATTTTATTCTTAAAAACATTTTTAAGATCAACATCAAAAATTGTATCGCCAAGGATTATAAAAATCTCCTCATCATCGAAAGTAGGAATTGCAGTATAAATTGCATGTCCTAAACCTTCCATTTTTTCCTGTTCAATAAAAATTGATTTCATTGAAGGATAAGTTTTTTCCACATACTCCTTTATCATATCTCCAAGATGACCAATTACAAAAGTGGCTTTGCTTATTCCTTCTTCTAAAAGTTTATCGAGAATATGAGCAATTATTGGTTTCCCTCCTACATTAAGAAGTACTTTAGGAGTTGAATATGTATGTGGTTTTAACCTGGTGCCTATTCCTGCGACTGGTATTATTGCTCTCATATATCCTTATTTTTTATTGAAAATTAAATTATTCATTGGCTCAGCTAATAACAAATAAGAAGCCAATAGAAGATTAAAGTAAAAGTTAAACTTCAGCCATAAATTTTGATAAAACAGTTTCTATGCTGGCACTATTTTCAAAATAGGAAAGAAGTTTTTGCAAAACTCTGTCAAGAACAGCATCAGGACAAGAAGCCCCGCTTGTGAGAATAATATCAACTACATCTTTATCAGGAATAAAATCTTTTGTTATGATTTCCTTCTTTGAGTGAATATCAAAATGTTTAATCACTGAGGGAGAAATAATCTTCTCATCATCTGATATAAAATATGTCGTCAGCTTCTCTTCACATAATTCAACAAGATGTCCTGTATTTGAGCTGTTATATCCTCCGACAACAACAGCAAAATCTGCTTTCTGATTTAGCAGTTCAATTGTAGCCTGCTGGTTATCATAAGTTGCATAGCATAAAGTATCTTTTGTATCTGCAAAATGTTTACTGATATTTTCATTCCCGTATTTTTTAAGCATAGTCTGCTTTAAGTAATCAGCAATTGCCTCTGTTTCTGTTGCAAGCATTGTTGTTTGGTTAACAACACCAACTTTTATCAGATCTTTTTCAGGATCAAAACCGGAAGAATATTTTTCTTTAAAGAATTCATAGAATTCCTGCTTCCCTCTTTTTCCGGAAATTACTTCAGAAAGGATTTTTGTTTCGTTTAGATCTTTTATTATAACAGCAGGAGAAGATTTTACACTATGTGAAAATGTAGCTCTTGTTTCTTCATGGTATTGTTTTCCATGAATGATTACTGTGTAATCTTTCTCTCCAAGCTGTACTGCTCTATTCCAAACTTTCTCAACAAAAGGACAGGTTGTATTATAACGGTATGGATCAATTCCAATCTCATTCAGCTTCTTCTCGATTTCCAAAGTAGTTCCGAATGCAGGAATAATTACAATATCATCTTTGGTTAATTCCTCCAAATTTAAAAGATGATTTCCCGAAGTATCCAAAAGGAACCTTACGCCTCTGCTTAATAGATCATCATTTACTTCAGGATTATGGATCATTTCGCTTAAAAGAAAAATCCTTTTACCGGAATTTTCTTCAATAGTTTTATAAGCAATCTCTATTGCGTTTTCTACTCCGTAGCAGAAACCAAAATGGCGGGCGATAAAAAATCTTACAGAACCAAAATCCAAAATGGTGGGAATAAAGTTCCTTTTTCGCGGGTCCTCATTCTTCCTGTAATCTTTAATCCTGGAAACAACAGAGCTTTTATAAAAACCAGGTATATTAAATTTCTTCATAGGCAATACAAAATTAAAAAATATTAAGCCTAATTAAAGGTCACTTTTGTTAATCAACCTAAAGGAAACTTTTTATTACTTGCTTAGGTGCATAACATAAAACTTAGATTTTGCCCATCAACTTTACTATATTTGAACCCCTAAAAAAGCGAAATATAAATGGAATTAATTGAAAGATTAAAGAAAATAAAAGCCCGTTATGACCAGATAAATGAACAACTTTCCGATTCTGCTGTTATTAGCGAAATGGAAAAAATGATCAATCTGAGTCGTGAGCGAAGTGAGCTTGAAGAGATAGTTACTGCTTCTGAAAATTATGAAAAAATCCTGAATGATATTGAAGGAAATAAAGAGATTATTAATTCCAAAACAGATAAAGAATTGTCAGATCTCGCACAATTAGAACTCCGGGAACTTGACGAGAAAAAAGAAAAAATTGAAGAGGAAATAAGATTACTTCTTCTGCCAAGAGATCCTAATGATAATAAAAGCATAATTATGGAAATAAGAGCTGGAACCGGAGGAGATGAGGCTGCTTTATTTGCATCCGATTTATTCAGGATGTACTCACGCTATGCTGAAATTAAAGGATGGAGAACTGAACTTGTTGATATAAATGATACAGGTATCGGCGGAATTAAAGAAGTTGTTTTTTCCATTGCTGGAGAAGGAATTTATGGTGAACTAAAATTCGAGAGTGGGGTTCACAGAGTTCAAAGAGTTCCGGCTACAGAAGGAAGCGGCAGAGTCCACACTTCCGCAGCATCAGTGGTTGTTCTTCCGGAAGTTGAGGATGTGCAGATTGATATTAATCCCAACGATCTGAAGATTGATATTTTTCGCTCTGGCGGAGCTGGCGGACAAAATGTTAATAAAGTTGAAACTGCTGTTAGGATAACTCACCTCCCAACAGGAATTGTTGTTCAATGCCAGGATGAAAGATCACAGTTAAAGAATAGACAGAAAGCTATGAAAGTTCTTCGGGCAAGGATATATGATATGAAGTTGAAAGAGAAAGAAAGTGAGGTCTCTGCTCAAAGAAAAAGTATGGTTAAGAGTGGTGACAGAAGTGATAAAATAAGAACTTATAATTTCCCCCAAAACAGAGTTACAGACCATAGAATAGGTCTGACTCTTTATAATTTATCAGAAATAATTAATGGTGATCTTTCCGGCTTAATTGAACAGTTAAAACTTGCTGATAGAACAGAGAAGCTCCAGGCAGCTAGCTAATTATAATATCCTTCCTCTAGTGTTCTCTTTTAGTTTAATGACAAAAATAAATGCGAATCCTAATAGAGAAAGAAGTAAATCAGTAATATCAATTTGAAAAGATATTCTGTTCCCTATAAGAAAGCCAAGATATTTAGAAATTATTAATAATGTAAAAAAGCCTAAATAACCTAAAATTCCCCCAGTAAACGGTTTTAATATATGTTTCCTTAAAAAGCTTGTAAGGTTGATTCTTTTTTCTTTTTCAACACTAACCTTAGTAACAATAACACCACGCATTTGAACTCCATTTTTTTTGCAACAGCATTCTAATATCCTAATACTATGCCATTCATAAATTTTTTAATTTTTGTTTATTTATCGCTCATAATTGACAGATTCTAAATAAGAAGGGATTGAGTAATGATTACAAAGTATGATTAAAATTAATACATCCGATAAATTTTTGCATCATTTCTTTTGATAATCACTTTTGATAAGATTGAATAAACATTTGCTTTTCAGGTAAGATGAATATATTAATGTAAAAATTTTCACATCGCCTTCTTATTATTAATCAGCGATAAGATAAGATTTTAAAATTCAGTTGACTGTGGTTTAACTCACTGAACGGCTTTAATAGATATCGCACTCACATCGTCTTCAAACTTTCCTGAAGTAAATGTTGTTAAAACATCTTCAAGATTTTCCAGAGGATTTTGATGACCATTAAAATTATTAACAAGATTTATTAAATTTTCAGAACCAAATTGCTCACCAAATTCTGATCTAGCTTCAATAATTCCATCTGTAGCTAAAAAAATAAGATCATTTTCTTCAAGTTGAATTGTTTCATCTGTAAATTTTCCATCCTCTGCAAATCCTAATAAGCTTCCATTCGATTTAATAGCTATAGTTTTACTCAAGGAACTTTGCCTATAAATAATCGGAAGATCTCCTGCACCGGCATATCTTAAAGTTTTTGAAATTTTATTAATTACTAAAACAGATAAAGTTGCAAAAACTTCGGAGACTTTTGCGTCCTGGTAAACATACTGGTTAACCTGCTGAAGAATATCTTTTGGTGAATATTCCTGTGAATGCTGTAAAACACTTCTTATTGCACTCCTTACATAACCTGCATAAGCAAAAGCAAAATACCAGGCACTCCATTTTTTACCCATCACATCGCCAAGTATTACTGCAAGATTATTCTCATCCAATAAAAAGTAATCTATAAAATCCCCACCGGGAATTCCCTGGAAAGGTTTGTGTAAATGGTTTATTTCAAATCCTTCAAAGTTGGGTGAAAGATCCGGAACAACTTTAGCTCTAAGCGATTCTGCCGCAGTATTTAATTCGCTTACAATTTTATTCTTTTCTTTTTCAATATTTTTGATAATCGCATTTACTTTAGCAACAATTACTTTTGGTCCGGCATTTTTAAGAACATAATCGGTTATTTCCATATCATACCCATGGAGGATATCCATTTCATCACTTTTACATGAAAGAAAAATAAAAGGTATAGATTTAAAAGATTCATCCATTAAAAGTATATTCCTGAATTCATAGCCATCCTGTCCATTCATTACTATATCTGAAATGATCAAATCGAACTTGTAAGATTTTAGCAGCTCCATTGCCTCTGTTACACTTGATGCTATAACACATTTATATCCCTCTTTCGTAAAGTTATCATGAAATAATTTTGTTATAGTAAGGTCATCATCAAGAAGTAAAATTTTATAACTGTTCTTTGAGAATGAGTTTTCAATATTTTTTTTAACGCCGTAAGCTTTATAAATATCGGTTCTTTTTAGTAAAGCTCTTACTTTAATAAGAAGCTCATCCACATCAAACGGTTTGGTAATAAAATCATCACCGCCGGCATCAAGAGCATTTGTTCTATCCTCTATACTTGTTTTTGCTGTAACAAATATAAATGGGAGTGTCCTGTAGTTTTGATTCTCTCTTACTGTGCGGCAGAATGTAAATCCATCCATCTCATCCATTGTAACATCGCAAAGAACAAGATCAATATTTTTTTCTTTCAGAATATTAAAACCGTCATTTGCACAAGCTGCTTCATAAGTAGTATAAGAATTATTTTTAAGATGAAATGAAAGCAGTTTTCTTATTGTCAAATCATCATCAATTATCAATATTGATTTTTTTTCTTCAATCATATTAAAACATTATTAAAAAAATTTTGGAACGAAGAGGAGTATTTAAATAGATAAGATTTGAGGAGACCTTAAATATCTCTATGAGATTAAAGCGTTTAGAGAAAAAGAACCTATACACGATCCTGCACCGATAATATTAATTACAAACACAATATCCTCAGGAACAATATTAATTTTTTATTAATTAAAACTTGTTACTGCTGCTTCCACAGTTTCAAATGACTCAAACACTCTATACATTCTTGTAAGCTCAAACATTGAGCGGACATTTGGCTGGAAACCGACCAACTTTAAGTCGCCGCCTAAAGCAGTAACCTTTTTCAATGATACTACAAGAGCACCAAGAAAAGTAGAGTCTATAAATTCACAATCGGAAAGATCAACAACTATTTTTCTGTTTCCGAATTCAATGTCTTTTATTAAGGTAGACTTAAAATCTTCCGCTTCTTTTAAAGTTGCACGAGTAAGATTAACTTTTTCTACTACAACATCCCCTACTTCTTCTTTAATATATTCCTGATACATTTTTTACCCTACTTTTTCAAATGAACGATTTTGTATGTTATATTTTTCCATCAGCCTGTAAATAGTTGCTCTGCCAAGCTGAAGTTTTTTAGCTGCTTCCACTATATTTCCGTTTGTTACTTTAAGAGCATGTCTTATTGATTCTTCTTTAAGTTTTTCAAAAGGTACAATTGTATCATCCGAAAATAAAGAACCATTAAGCTCTAAAGCCCCGTTGGTTTCAGCACATTTAATGTGAGCAGGAAGATCATCAACATCTATATGCTCATTTTCTGAAATGATTAAACAACGTTCAATTGTATTTTCCATTTCTCTGATGTTGCCTGGCCAGTTATACTCATAAATTAACTTTAGCGCTTTTTTGCTGAAGCCTTTCATATTCTTATTTAATTTTTTGCTGAATGATTCAAGAAAATGATGAGCTATAATAAGAATATCTCCTCTCCTTTGCCTTAACGGAGGGATGGAGATTGGAAATGAATTCAACCTGTAATATAAATCCTCTCTAAACTCTTTATTCTCAACGGCATGTTTAAGATCCCGGTTTGTAGCTGAAATTATTCTTACATCGGTTTTAACTGTATCTGTTCCACCTACTCTTTCAAACTCTCTCTGCTGTATTACACGAAGCAGCTTAGCCTGCAAAAGCATTTCAAGCTCCCCAACTTCATCGAGAAATATTGTACCTTCATTTGCTATTTCAAATTTCCCGAGCTTTTTCGTATAAGCCCCGGTAAAAGAACCTTTCTCATGTCCGAATAATTCACTCTCAAGCAGTTCCCTGGGGATTGATGCACAATTTACAACAACAAAAGGTTTGTCTTTTCTTTTTCCGTTATAATGAATTGCTCTTGCAATTAACTCTTTACCTGTTCCGCTTTCTCCATAAATTAAAACTGTTATATCATTATCAAGAACTTTAGTAACCAGCTTAAACACATCCTGCATTTTCCCATCTGCTGAAACAATATGATCAAAGCTGTATTCTTTTTTTACATCTTCTTTCAGATTGTGAAGCTCTCTTACAAGATCAAAGCTTCTGATTGCATTTTTAATGGCAGGTTCGAGTCTTTGCTGGTCTATTGGTTTTGGGAAATAATCAAAAGCTCCATGCCTAAGAGCTTCTACGGCTACTTCAATACTTCCCTGGGCAGATAATATTATTACTGGTAAATTTTCATCGAATTGTTTTATTCTTCTTAATGTTTCAAGTCCATCCAGGCCCGGAAGCATTATATCAAGCAATATCAGATCTGGTTTTTGATGCAGATTTCTTAATACATCTTCTCCATTAGAAAATACCTGAGTCTGGTATTTCCATTTATCCTTCACCCAGTAGGATAAAAGTTTTGAAATCGCTGGTTCATCATCAACGATAAAAACTATTTTGCTCACAATACCTTCCTTATTTTTATTCCTCTGTTAAGAGTTTTACTATAACTGTGGTTCCTTCGTTAACTTCGCTCTGAATTGAAATAGAACCTTTGTGTAAATCCACGATATGTTTAACAAAAACCAAGCCCAAACCTTTTTCATTTGGCTGCTCTATGGATTTATTATCTCTAAAGTATTTTTGGAATATATAAGGAAGGTCTTTTTTAGCAATACCGATGCCAGTGTCGGTAATTATTACTTCAAATTCTTTATAAAGAGCATGTGCGAAGATGGAAATCCTGCCTCCTCTACCTGTAAACTTAACTGCATTTTCAAGAAGACTATAAAAAACCTGTGCAAGTTTTTCTTTATCACCATAAACAAAAACTTCTTCATCGGGAAGTTCCTTCGTCAGATTTAATTCCTTCTTTTTAAAATCATCTGCAAATTTATCTGTTACTTTTTCAATTAATGAAATGCAATTGAACCTGGTTTTATCTAAATCTATCTCTCCTTTTTCAAATCTTGTTAAATCAAGAACATCATTTATAAGCTTTGCAAGTCTTTTTCCCTCAGCTAAAATTATTTCATTGAATTCTTTTTGATGTTCAGGAATCATTGCAGGATCTGAAGAAATAGATTCTGAAAAACCGATAATAGAAGCTAAAGGAGTTCTGAATTCATGAGAAATATTTGATATAAATTCGGCTTTCATCCTGTTAAGTTCTTCAAGAAGAGAAATTTTCTGTTGGCCTCGAGATCTTTCTATGGCAATTATTCTTTTAGTCTCCTTAAGCTTTTCACTTAGTTCAGATATTTTCACTTCAAGCTTTTTGATGAAGGCAAGGTTTCTGCCAATTCCAATTAAACCTTTAACCTCCTCATCTTCTGTAATAGCTTTCACTCTGAATTTGAAAGCGAATTCATCACCATATTTACCTGAAATGCCGGCTTCAAATGTTGTTATTTTATTCTCGTTAATTGCTTCCTGCAGAGCCTTTAAAATTAAAGGACGGGAAGTTGGTTTGAAAAATTCTATAAAATATTTGTCAGATAGTTCCGATACACCATAATCCAGAATTAAAGCTCCGTTTTTATTAATACTTTTAATATTTCCAGATATATCAAGCTGAAAAACAAGATCATCAGATAATTCAATTAAAGATTTTATTTCATCCGGAGTGTTTTCAAGAATGGAAGCTGATGAGGTTAATTTTGTTTTATCCGGATTTTCCTTCAAATCTTTTTAAATCCCTTATAAAACTTTTATTCAAAAATTCAGTTTGGAAAATATGCTTAAAGAAAAATTAAGTCAACAACAAATATTATAAGTAAAAATACTTAATCTGCAAAAGGGTATAAAGTCAAACTTAGTTGAAAATTGAGACTCCATTTTATTAAGCTACTTT
>CAZEWJ010000057.1:0-18554 GCA_964515875.1 uncultured Ignavibacteriaceae bacterium
TATATTTTAATAAAGTGGAAAGTCCAACAGTTCAAAGGCACAGATAATGAAATTTGTTTTCTGTTGTGAGATTTAGAAATCAATTTTCTTGCTTTAGAGAATAACGGAGCGATTAGTAACTGACATTTATGGAATGCTGGAATAAGTTTTTTGAAATTTTGGATATCATTCTTAAATCGTAGCTCAGATTTCCAAATCTGATTCGACTGCTCAGGACAGGAGTCCTAAGCTACGTAAGTTCTAAGCATTCTCTTAAAAATTAGTATAGTAAAATTTTTTTTGTAGAACTATTGACAAAAGGTTTTTTATAACTTATCTTTAATCAGATAAAAAAATCTGATTATAAAATGACAGTTATTTTTTCTAAAAAATGTGAATATGGTTTGCAGGCAGTTCTTTACCTGGCTACTTATGATAAAGGAGCTGTTGTTCCAGCTGATGATATAGCCGGGAAGCTGAGCATTCCCAAAGAATTCGTTTCTAAAATTCTTCAGAGTTTAACAGAAAGTGGAATTGTTTCTTCCAGGAAAGGGAAATCAGGTGGATTTTCTCTTGCACGGGATCCAAAAAAAATAAAGCTGATTGATATTGTTGCTGCAATTGATGGCTTGACAATGTTTAACAATTGTGTGCTTGGATTTCCAAACTGCAATCCTACAAATCCATGTCCCTTACATGATAAGTGGGGAGTGCTTATTACTCAAACTTATAATATGCTTAATGAAGATACGATTGATACTTTCAAAGAAAAAACTTTAAGAAAGGTTGCAGCTATCTGAAATATTTTTTTGGTTATAAATCAGATAAATATATCCGAATATGAAAACGAAAAAGAAAATAATCAGAAACCGAGAGAAACCGTTTACAGAAGCACAGGTTTTATGCCAAAGAAAAATTTAAATCAAATAAAAAACAAAATGGAGTGAGAAATGAAACCAAGTATAAAGCTAACGATCATCTCATCTTTTGTTGTTTTGATATCAGCTTTGTTTATTTTTTTATATCCCGGCTGTGATAAAGGTTATTCATCACAAGTGCAGGGGGTTGAGAGAGCAAAATTAACTTCAGCACCTTATGTACCACAGCCTATAACAAGAAATCATCCTTCAAAAGTTATTGTTGATCTTGAAACAAAAGAAGTTGTAAAAAGGCTTGCAGATGGAGTTGAATATGTTTTCTGGACTTTCGGCGGAGATGTTCCCGGGAAATTTATTAGAGTTAAAGAAGGAGATGAAGTAGAATTCAATCTCCATAATTCTCCAACAAGCAAAATGCCTCACAACATTGATCTTCATGCTGTAACCGGTCCCGGAGGTGGTGCGGTTTCTTCTTTCACAGCACCCGGTTATACTTCAACTTTTTCTTTTAAAACTTTAAATCCGGGCTTGTATGTTTATCATTGTGCAAGTGCACCTGTTGGTTTACATATAGCAAATGGTATGTACGGATTAATTCTTGTTGAACCAAAAGAAGGATTACCCCCGGTTGACAGAGAATTTTATGTGATGCAGAGTGAATTTTATACAGAAGGCACTTATGGTGAAACGGGGCTTCAGCCTTTCTCACAGAATAATGCTGTAGATGAGAATCCTGCTTATGTTGTATTTAATGGATCCGTTGGCGCAATTACAGGAGATAAATCTTTAACAGCAAAAACGGGAGAGAAGATAAGATTATACCTTGGCAACGGCGGACCAAACCTCATTTCATCTTTCCATGTCATCGGTGAAGTTTTTGATAAAGTCTATGGTGAAGGCGGTACTCTTGTAAATCAAAAAAATGTTCAGACAACACTCATTCCTGCCGGTGGCTCAGCTATAGTTGAATTTACTGTTGATGTCCCCGGTACTTTCATTCTTGTAGATCATTCAATCTTCAGAGCATTTAACAAAGGTGCATTAGGAATGTTAAAAGTTTCCGGTAAAGATGATTCGGTAATCTATTCAGGAAAACAGAAGGAAGATGTTTATCTCGGTTCCAATGATGAACCAAACCAGGATTTATTTGCTGGGCCAATTACTGTTGAACAAACTCCTGCTTCTAACCAGACAACAGCAAACACTGAAGAAAAAGAAATGGATATGACTGCATTTGGTAAAAGTGTTTTCACAACAACTTGCTTACCCTGTCATCAGGCAAATGGTGAAGGTATGCCGAATGTTTTTCCGCCTTTAGCCAAATCAGATTTCCTTAATAAGAATAAAGAAGCGGCTATTAATGCGTTAATAAACGGACTTTCTGGTGAAATTACAGTTAACGGCAAAAAGTATAATGGACTTATGCCTCCTTCGAATTTAAACAATAAACAGATAGCAGCCGTTCTTACTTATGTTTATAAACAATGGGGAAATTCGGGAAAAACTGTAACAGAAGAAGAAGTTGCTAAACAAAGAGGAAAGAAAAATTTAAGTGCTAAGTAAGATGAATCAATTGTTAAAAATAAATCTGGAAACTGTTAAAACAGTTAAAGACTATAAGAGTGTTATTGCGAACGAGTCTTCGAGTGAAGCAATCTCTAAATTAATATTGATAATTAGTCTTTTGGGATTGCTTCATCCCGATAAATCGGGATTCGCAATGACGAAAGGGATTCTGCATATCCCAATTAAGTGGTGTTTTAACCGTTTCAACGGTTTACCAATCATAATTTTTCTAATTTTTATTGTTTCATTTGTGAACGGTCAAACCAATCCTAAAATGGTTCTTATTCCTTCGGGATATTATGAACCACTATTTAAAAATGATTCTTCTGAAAAAGAAAAAGTTGAGAAATTTTATTTAGATGTTTACCCGGTTACTAATGGAGAATTTCTTGAATTTGTAAAAGCAAATCCCAAATGGCGGAAATCAAATGTGAAGAAAATTTTTGCAGATGGCTCTTATTTAAGAAACTGGAAGAGTGATCTTGAATTAGGAGATGAAATAAATCCAAACAGTCCGGTTACAAATGTTTCCTGGTTTGCAGCAAAAGCTTATGCTGAATGGAAAGGTAAAAGACTTCCTTCTGTTGCTGAATGGGAATATGTAATCTCATCTGAAAAAAATATTCAAAAAATTTCTGATTGGTATTCAAAGTTATCCCCGGATAAAATTCCTCCTGTCGGTTCAACGGGAAAAAATACATTTGGTGTTTATGATATGTATGGCTTGATATGGGAATGGACTTATGATTTTAACACTTCTCTTGTTACTGGAGATTCGAGAGGTGACGGAGACTTAGAAAGAAATCTTTTCTGCGGAAATAGTTCTTCAAATTCAAAAGATGTGGAAAATTATCCGGCATTTATGCGCTATGGTTACAGAAGCAGCCTGCAAGCTAATTATACAACTCATAATCTTGGCTTCAGGTGCGCGAAGGACTTTAAATAATGGAATAATGGAATAATGGAATATTGGAATTCCATCACTCCAATACTCCATCAATCCCAAAGGTTAAATAAATCAATATAAAAAAATTAAAGGTTATAAAATGAAAAAGAGAAATAAAATTGCAGTCTTAGGTTTAGTAACAGGAGCGATATTATTCTTTGTTACAAATATGTTGGGGTGTTACACATCTGCTGAAGATAAAAATGAAAAATCAACTGTTAGTACCGTATCAACGGAAATTAAAACAGAAAAACAATCCTGCTGCGATGTAGAAGAATCCGGAGAGTTTTCAGATGCTTCCATTTATCAATTGGAATCAAAGTGGACAGACCAGGATAATAAAGCTTTTTCTTTAAAAGAGCTCGAAGGGAAGAAAGTTGTTCTTACAATGTTCTTTGCAAGCTGCACTTATGTTTGTCCAATCCTGGTTAATGATATGAAAAAAATTGAGAAAGAATTAATTAAAGAAGATGAGTTATCTTCTTATAAATTTTTATTTGTATCTATTGATCCTGACAGAGACACACCCGAAAAGCTGAAAGAGTTTGCAAACAAAAATAATCTTGATCTTAAAAGATGGAAACTTCTCTCTGGAAATTCCGATGATATTATGGAACTTGCTGCGGTAATCGATTTCAAATATAAAAAAGATAAGAATGGCGATTACTCACATTCTAATCTAATAACATTCTTGAATAAAGAAGGGGAAGTAATTCATCAGCAGGTTGGATTGAACCAGGATATTACCTCTACCACAAAAAAACTTTTAAGTATGAAATAAGCTAAACAAGAGAGTAAAAATGTTTGAAGAATATAATATTAAAAAAATGCCCGGGCATTGGCTGCTGGCAAGAATGGGGAAGAGAGTACTCCGCCCCGGTGGTAAGGAATTAACGTATAAAATGATTTCGAAATTAAATGTTAACTCTGATGCTATTGTTGTTGAATTTGCACCGGGAACGGGAAATACCTCTAGAATAATCTTTAGTAAAAATCCGAAGGAATATATCGGTGTTGATCAAAGTGAAGAAGCAGTTGCTAAATTAAATTCTATAACATCAAACAAAGCTTACAGGTTTGTAAAAAAGAACATTATGAACTCAGAGCTATTGAATGATGTTGCTACAGTTGTTTTGGGAGAAGCTGTTCTTACAATGCAGACCGATGCCCATAAAGAAAAAATAATAAATGAAGCATACAGAATTTTAAAAAAGGGAGGAAGGTATGGAATACATGAAATCTGTTTACATCCTGACAATTTAGATGAAGAGTACAAGGACAAAATCAGGAAAGATTTATCTGAAGCAATTCATGTAAATGCACGTCCTCTGACTATACCGGAGTGGGAAAAATTATTTGCCGATGCCGGTTTTAAAATCGAATCAATAATGACAAACCCTATGCATTTACTTAAACCGGCAAGATTAATACGCGATGAAGGATTCAGGGTAATTAAAATATTATTTAATGTTCTTACAACGCGGCACGCATTAAAACGTATTTTAAAAATGAGAGGCGTATTCAATCAATATGAAAAGAACATGAAATCAATAAGTATTATAGCAATAAAGGAATAAAAAAAAATGAAAACAAAAAATGAAATAATATCCGTAGCCATAAAAGCTGCTGATTTTATAGAATATTCGGATAATTCGGTTGTGAGCAAGCAGATAATTAAAAAGGAAACGGGAACAATCACATTATTTGCTTTTGATAAAGCTCAATCTTTAAGCGAGCATTCCACACCTTTTGATGCATTTGTTCAAATTGTCGATGGTAAAGCAGAGTTTATTATTGATGGCAAACCTGTTATTGTTTCGAAGGAAGAATTCATTATACTGCCTGCTAACATTCCGCACTCAGTAAACGCAATTGAAAAATTCAAAATGTTAATAGTAATGATTAAGAATAAATAACTTTAACCTTCAAGGTTAGAGCGTGAAAAGCAGTCGGGTAAACTTTGAAGGTTTCAATAAACAGAAATTATTAATAAAAGGAGAAATAAAAATGTTAACTGAAAAAAGTGTTTTAAATAATGATCTTTCAAATTTCACATTATCAGAAATCGTAAAAAACAATTTCCATACCGCTGCAATCTTTGAAAAATACAATCTCGATTTTTGCTGCAATGGAAAAAGAACTCTTGATAATGCCTGTACAGAAAAAGGAATAAATCCTGAAAATGTTATTAATGAAATTGAAGAGATAAATTCGTCTTCAAACCAGGGTGAAATAAAACCGGATGAATGGAAACTTGATTTTCTTATTGATTATATTTTAAATAATCATCATAGCTATGTAAACAGGATGTTACCTGTTATCTCTGCTCATACACAAAAAGTTGCATCGGTACATGGAGAAAATCATCCTGAGACAAAAAAAATTGCTGAAATCTTTTCTGCAATTAATAGTGAGATGAGACACCACATGATGAAAGAAGAAAAGATACTTTTTCCTCACATAAATGTTCTTGTGAAAACCAGCAATAATGGTGGAATAGCCGATAAGCCATATTTTGGAACAATAAAAAACCCTATAGCAATGATGGAAGCAGAACATCAGTCTGCTGGAGATGGAATGTTTGATATAAAGAAACTAACAAATAATTATACTCCGCCTGCAGATGCCTGTACAACTTATAAGATAACTTTCCAGGAATTAAAAGAATTCGAGGAAGACCTTCATAAGCATGTTCATCTTGAAAATAATATTCTTTTTCCTAAAGCAATAAAGCTTGAAGAAGTAATAGCAACCCAGGTATAAAAACTATTTTATATAATAGCAGTTGTATTTATGCAGGCACGTCATAAAAGTATAATCAATTTATCAAGAGATCATCATCAAGGTTTGATCCTTGCGCAGCTTATCAGGCAAAATGCCCCTCATTATAAAAATCTTCCTTCTACGCTTGAAGGAAAAACAGAATATACTTTAAACGCTTATGAAACAGAGCTTCTTGCTCATTTTAAAAAGGAAGAAGAAATCCTTTTCCCGGTTGTTAAAGAAAAGAATGATGAATTTAACAAATTGGTTAATGAACTTATTGCTGAACATAGAAAAATTAACGACTTAGTTGAAAAACTAAAAAGGGATAAAAATAAAATTTTAATCCTTGATGAAATCGGTACTTTACTTATTCAGCATATAAGAAAAGAGGAACGAGAACTTTTTAAAATAATACAGGATATTCTTACCGAAGAAGAATTGAAAAGGCTGGATGATTTATTTTCAAAATAATCTCCGGATAATTTGACTTAGTTATTCTTCAGGAGATAAATTGTATAACAAGTTTGAATTCAGTATGAAAAAAGTTTTTCAATCATTAAATCCACCGCCTAATTGGAGAGTTCCTGTAACAATCTCTTTAGGAGTTTTGGTGGGTTTAGGTTTGCTTATTTTCAGAATATCAAATGCTGGTTCATATCTATCTGACAATCCTCGAGCATGCATAAACTGCCATGTAATGACAACTCAATTTGCGTCATGGCAGAGAAGCAGCCATGCAAGAGTTGCAACCTGCAATGATTGTCATGTTCCTCACGATAATTTTATTTCTACTTATGCTTTTAAAGCCAGGGATGGTTTAAGACATGCAACAATGTTTACTTTCCGTTTAGAACCACAAGTAATACAAATAAAAGAAGATGGTGCAAATGTAGTTCAAGAAAATTGTTTAAGATGCCATGGAGACCGTGTTCATCAAACTTATCTGAGCAGACCTATAAATCTTAATGAAAGAGAAGAGGGAGTAGGGAAATTCTGCTGGGACTGCCATAGAGAAACTCCACATGGCAGAGTAAGAAGTTTATCGGCCTATCCTTTTGCAAGAGTGCCTCAGCTTGACCCGGTTATACCGGAATGGATTGAAAATTTAAAATCAATAAAAGAATAAAAACTACTGGTGAAATATGAGAAGTATAAAAGAAATTGTTTCTGAAAAGCCCTGGGTGGGTTGGCTTTTATTTTTCGGAACTTTAGTTATTGTTTTTTTAGTCGGTCTCTTCGGTGCCTCAATAATCGAGCGGCGGGCTGAGACACAATATCTATTTAAAGCTTCTGAAGAAATAAAACCATTTGAACCAAGAAATGAAGTATGGGGAGAAGTATTTCCAAGACAATGGGAAACTTATAAACATACTCTTGATACTACCTTTGCAACTAAATATGGTGGTAATGCAACAATAGACATGTTGGAAAGGTATCCTAATCTTGTAATCCTTTGGGCCGGATATGCTTTTGCCAAAGGATATAACCAGGGTAGAGGACACTTGCATGCAATTGAAGATGTAAGAAATACTTTGAGAACCGGAACACCTCAACCTGCAACATGCTGGGCTTGCAAGAGTACAGATGTCCCAAGGGTTATGAATGAAATTGGTGTGGCAAACTTTTATAAATCAGGCTGGGTAGATATGGGCCCGCAAATTGCAAATCCGATTGGGTGTGCAGATTGTCATGATCCTAAAACTATGAACCTTACTATAACACGACCGGCTTTGGTTGAGGCTTTTAAAAGACAAGGTAAGGATATAAAAGAAATTTCCCACCAGGAAATGCGTTCGCTTGTTTGCGCGCAATGCCATGTTGAATACTATTTTAAAGGAAAAGAGGATAAATATTTAACTTTCCCCTGGGATGGCGGAATTACTGTTGAAGCCATTGAAGAATATTATGATAAAGTTGAGCATGTAGATTTCGTACATTTTTTAAGTAAAACACCCGTGATAAAGGCCCAACATCCTGATTGGGAACTTGCACAGTTTGGAATTCATTCTGAACGCGGAGTTACTTGCGCAGACTGCCATATGCCTTACAGAACTGAAGGCGGAATTAAATTTACTAATCATCAGATTGTTTCTCCATTAATGTACTTATCAACTGCATGCCAGGTGTGCCACCGTCAGGATGAACAGACACTTTTAAAGAATGTTCATGACAGGCAGGATAAAATAAGACAACTTACAGAAACTGCTGAACAAATTTTAGTAAAAGCACATATAGAAGCAAAAACTGCCTGGGATAATGGAGCAACTGAAGAGCAGATGAAGGAAGTGATGACGCTGATTCGCCATGCACAATGGAGATGGGATTTTGTTGCTGCAAGTCATGGTGCAAGTTTTCATGCTCCAATTGAGTGCGCAAGAATATTAGGTTCTTCAATTCAAAAATCTGAAGAAGCAAGAGGATTACTTGCTGCTATTTTGACAACGCTTGGAGTAAAACTGCCGGTACAAATACCTGATATTTCAACAAAAGAAAAAGCACAATATTATTTAGGCTTTGATATGGTTGAATTCACAAAACAGAAAGCAAAATTTAAAGAGGAAGATGTTCCTGAATGGGATAAGCAGATTGAAGAAAGAGAGAAGGATTAAATCGCTAATATCAAATGCAAAGTAAGTTCAGAATAATAAAATATTTTTAATTAAACCCTGAAGAGGAAAATTGTATGAAAAAAATATTTTTAATTTTAATATTTGTTTCGATTGTTTCTTTTGCTCAGAATGGATATGATGATTGGAAATTTTCAGGGCAGATTCAGCTTAGAAGTGAAATTGATGGAAGAGACTTCAGACATAAAACTCATCCATTAACATTTGCCAGTTTAAGAACAAGAGTTGGTGTTGAAAAATCTTTCATGGATAAAATTACTTTCTTTGCTCAAATACAGGATTCAAGAATATTTGGTGAAGAGGGAAATACTTTAACTGCAATTGATAATATTGACCTTCACCAGGGATATGTAATTTTAAAAAATTTATTTGATTGGGATTTTGATGTACAAGCAGGAAGATTTGAAGTTGCATATGGAACAGAAAGATTTTTTGGTGCAGTGGGCTGGCATTATATAGGAAGAGCATGGGATGGTGTAAGATTTAAATTTTATCCGGGATTTAAATTAGATTTATTTGCTTTAACTCATACAGAATCAGTAGGGTATATTGGAAATGCAACACCGGGAGTTTATCCTTTCCCACAAGAGGTTACACCAAGTTATAGTGTCTACGGCGTTTGGGAATCAGCATATTTAAATGAACAAAATCAATTGGATCTTTTTGGATATTATGAGATTAACAGGAGCAAATTACAAAACAGCAGCTATGTAATCTTAGATAGATTTACGGTTGGGCTAAATCATTTAGGAAACTATGGACCTCTTTCTACGATATTAGAAGGAGCTTATCAGTTTGGAAATATGGATCGAAATGATGTTTCTGCTTACTTAGTATCTATTCAGGCAATTTATACGGGCAGCGGTTCCAAATTTGGAATTGGAGCTGATATTCTTTCAGGACAAAAGGATGATCCTTCTACTATAAATACTTTTAATCCTTCATTTGGTACCAACCATAAGTTTTATGGATACATGGATTATTTCATAAATCTCCCTTCAAATACTTTGGGAAATGGTTTAAATGATTTTTATTTAACAGCTTCAATTATTCCAAAGGAATCTAAATTTAATGCTGCGGTAGATATTCATTATTTTACTTCTAATAAAAGCATTAGATTTACTTCTACTATAGACCCTGATGGTGTGGAGGAAAACTTATTCGGACAGGAAATTGACCTTACTCTTAAATATAATTTTATAAAAGGAACCACAATTACATGGGGAGGTTCAGTTTTTATTCCGGGTGAATTAATGAGATTGATATTTGCACCAGCGAGCGATGTAGCTTTTTGGTCTTACTTGATGATTACTGCAAGTATTTAATTTTTATTTACAAAAAATCCGGTCTCGGGCTTTGAGACCGGATTGGGGAAGAGATGATTAGTGGGAGAATTTTTAATTAAATTTTAATTTTTATCTTGTCTTCAAACTCTTTTTTGAAATGTTCTTTATACAAATCTTTATATTTTGAGTGAAGCTCATCTGAGACTTTCTTTTCAGTCACTTTCATTTCATCTGAATTAAGCTCGAATTCAAATTCTTCATCTGTGCTTTTAATCAGGCCGTCTTTAACAAGTTCGCTTTTTGCAGCACCTAAAAATTTTTCTAAATTTTTCATATCCTTATCCAGTTCCTTCATCTCTTCAGAAAGATCACCCATTTCATCTTCAAGCCTTTCCATCTCTTCTTCAAGCTCATCCATATTCAATTCATGCTCATCCTGATTTCTCTCAAGCTCAATGGTAATGCGTTTCATATTATTATTGAATTCATCTTCATCAAAATCAAAGTTGAATTTGTGAAGCTTCAATTCATCAATATCTTTTTTGATTTTATCTTTATCTATTTTTATAACTATTTCATCCATATCCTTTAATTCATCTTTAAGCTTTTCCATATCTGCACTGAATTTATCTTGATCAAGTTTGAAGTTAAAATGCTTACCTTGGAATTCCTTCATATCATCTTTAAAATCATCCATATCAAATTGATAGAAATACGGTTTATGCTGACCATAAAATTCATCATCATCTCTGTTTATAGAATTTAATTTATCATAGACAAGGTCTTCATAATTTTCAATTTCACTTTCACTTTCACTTTCAGGAATTTTAATATTGTCTTTATAAAGAGATGAAATTTTTCCATCATTAAAATTAACTTCGTAATGAACTTCGTTTCCATTTTCTTCATCAGTAAAAGTAAGCGTTTGCTCCCCACTTTGTTTAGATTGTTCCTGTTGAGTGAAGGATTCTGAACTGCAGGATGTAATCAATAAAAACATTCCTGCTATAAGGCTTGTTGTGATTAATCTGAATTTCACTTTGCTTGCAATTGTATTATTCAAATTCATTTCTCCTCCTTAAAAACTTCTTTTTCTGATTAAGACGCATTAGGGCATTTATTGTTTCGGGAAGTTCGGTATGTTTATAAAAATAATAGATGTTAATTGATAAACGGTTTATGACGGTGATGAAATTATATTTAACTTATTTATCCTGCTCCTTTTTAAGGTAATTCAACACACAATTATTAAAAATCAGAGTCCGATCACATATTACATTCCTCTTATCACTTAAATTATAATAAAAAAGGAGGTAAAAATTGGAAAAATTATACATCCATATATTCATAATTATCTTTATGGTTGATTTACTTGCACAAATTCCTATAGATAGAATTAATCAAATTGGCGGCAATTTATTTTTTGCAGAATCTAATGTTTCTGAATACAGCGATGAGCTAAACATAGAAATATTCCCGGCAGATGAGTTTGAGCTTTCACAGAATTATCCTAATCCTTTTAATCCGTCAACGGTAATAACATATAAGCTGCCTGAAAAGAGTTTTGTTTCTCTAAAAGTTTATAATGTTTTGGGAAATGAAATTAAAACTCTTGTAAATGAAGAAAAATCAGCAGGTATTCATAATATTAAATTTGATGTTTCAGATTTACCCGGAAAATTATCGAACGGAACTTATTTCTATAGATGAAATGCAGGTAACCTTACTCAAACGAAGAAGATGATTTATATAAAGTAGATTGTTTATGCTTCATGCTGAACTTGTTTCAGTATCTTGATATATAAAGGAAGATTCCGATCCCGAAAAGTCGGGACGGAATGACAAGTACTCAACATCTAACTTCCCGAAGTTTGACTTAATAACAAATTTCTGTAATGGCTAAGTACATTCGATTTTGAAACAAAGCCAACATACTTACCTTCATTAACAACCGGCAGATTCCAAACGCTTAGCTCATCAATTTTTTTTACAATGTCGTACATCCTGTCTTTTATATCAATTACAGCCGGAGGCTTGCTCATTATATCTTTCATTAAAATTAAATTATATACGTCTCTTTCAAAGATTATTTCCCGCACATCATCGAGCTGCACAATTCCTACAAGGTTTTCTTCATCATCTAAAATCGGGAATATATTTCTTTTTGATCGTTCGATAACTTCAATTAATTTACTTAGAGGATCTTCTTCATTTAAAGGAATAAAATCTTTTTCAATCATTTTACTTAGCTGAAGATTTTCAAGGATCAGCCTGTCCCTGTCATAAAGAATAAATTCTCCCTTTTCGGCAATATCTTTTGTGTAGATAGAAAAAGGTTCAAAATAAATTGTAATGAAGTAGGATAAAGCAACAACAACCATTAAAGGAATAAATAAAGCATATCCACCTGTAATTTCCGCAATTAGAAATATGGCAGTTAAGGGGGAGTGAATTACTCCTGCTAAAATACCTGCCATTGCAACTACAATAAAATTTACTTCGATAACATTATGAATTCCGGAGACATTTATAACTTTAGCATAAATAAATCCAAGTAAAGCCCCTATAAATAATGAGGAGCCGAACATTCCTCCATTGCCGCCCGAGTTAACTGTAACTGAAGTAGCCACAACTTTCAGCATCATAATTACAAATCCATAAATAAGCAGAAACCCGATGCTGTCTTTGTACTGCCAGAAAATACTGCGGTCCAGTAAAATTAAATATTTACCATCTAAAAGGGATTCAACAATATTATATCCTTCTCCAAATAGGGAAGGGAAAATAAATAACAATATTCCCAGGCTTAAGCCGCCGCTTAATGTTTTAAGATAAGGGTTCTTCCATTTAGCATAAAATTTATGAAAGCCCGTATACACTCTGATTATATAAATAGATATTAAAGCACATATTAAACCTAACAGTATGTAATAAGGTAATGAATCAAGCTCCCATGCATTAGTTATTAATTTGAAAGGCTGCCCGGTGTAGAGAAATTTTGATACAACTGTTGCAGATGCAGATGAAATTAAAAGCGGTATAAAACTCGGAATTGCTAATTCTGTTATCAATATTTCAATTGCAAAAAGTACTCCGGCAATAGGACTATTAAAGATTGCAGCAATTCCAGCTGCGGCTCCACAACCAAGCAAAAGCTTTCTTTCTCTTTCACCTATTCTTAAAGCTCTTGCAGTGTTGGAACCGATTGCAGCACCTGTTACAGAAATAGGAGCTTCAAGTCCGGCTGAACCGCCGAAGCCTAATGTAAAAAAGCTGCTTATTAGCTGTGAATAAAGTTTATGGCTAGCTATTACTCCTTTTTTATTTGAAATCTCGATAATAACATTTCCGATTCCCCTGTTTAATTTTCCTTTCAGAACATATTTAATAAACAGTGTGGAAAGGAATATACCGATGATAGGATAAACAGCATAGAGATAGGTATTGTATTGATCTTTAAAAAATGAGTGGAGAAAATCCTGCATAAAATGTACAGAAGTTTTAAGAGCAACCGCTGCAAGTCCGGCAAGTACACCAATGATAATGCTGGCTACAATTAAAAAAATTTTATCAGGAATTAATCTTGTTCGCCACTTTGCTAAGCGAACAATAAATCTTTTAAACAATAAAGTACCTTAAGATTCTCGATATAATATTCAATATTCCAAACCTCCGAGGTTTCTGAACCTCGGAGGTTTTTTGTAAGCAGAAGATAAAAAGAAAGTGAGAAAGGGGCAAAGTAGTAGGGTGGAGTTTGGAATATTGGAGTAATGGAAACTGGACGATATACTGAATTATTTCTATCAACCAATAAAATAAAAAACGACTACTCGACAGTTACGAACATTTCGTGACTGACACTAATCTGTCCCGGCTTTAGATATGCAATAGATTGTTTGTTATAATTTGTAATTAAAACCTGCTAATAAACTATAGAAATTTATTTTTCCCGTTCTCGCTTGGCTAGTTGGATGATAGATATAAATGAAATCATATGAAATGCTGTTATATATTAAACCTAAATCTATATCCAAATTTTTATAAATTGATAATGTTGAACCAATACTGAACCTAAATGCAAATTTCGTAACAGATTCTGTTTCTGGTATTGATAAAACAAGTCTATATAAACCTTCAAAACGTTCAGACGGCTCATAAGTTTCAAAAGTATAGTATCGAGTAATAAAATGAACTCCTAACTCACCAGCAAAATAAGGAGAGAATAATCCTAAAGGAAAGGAATATTTTATTCCAGCCAAAAGGGGTATAGATTCAAATTTATTTCCACCAATACCAAGCGCTTCCTTCCAACTGTAGAACCCAGAGGAAATACTTATTTGAACACTGTCGGAAAACATATAAAATATTCTTCCTTCAATTTGATAACCTAAAGGTGTGTCAGTAAAAAAATTTGGACTAACTGCTCCAGATGAAACAGAAACTTGCCAATGATATTGTGCTGAAGATTTTCCTACAGTAATTAGAGATAGAAAAATTATAACTAAATATTTCATAAATCCCCTCCTTGCGTTTTATAGATCAAATAAAAAACATTCTAAGCCTTCATCCTCTTACCCTGCTCTTCATGAATGAACAACCAACTGCAGATTTTGCCAATGTTTATCTCTTCAAAATTATTCCAGTAATCATTTGTTCTAACATGCATTGAGCTTGTATCTGAGACAGGAATTAATTCTACTTCTTTAATTAAATCAGATATCCTGCTTTGCCATTTTTTCATATTGGATAAACGCAAATCAACCCAGCCTTCATTTGCCCAGGTGTTTATACTTTTCTCATTTACATCAAGAATATTTTCTCCCCTGAAAGCAGGAATTTTTATTATACTTCCTCTTAATAATGATTCACCATTCGGCAGTAGAATGGGAATTCCGATTGATATAATCTCATTTCTTAAATCATTATCGTTCACAATAATATCAAAACTTTTTTCAGATAATTCTTCCGGAGATTTATTTTGAATGTCTCTCATTGTTTTATTAAATATTCTTAAAAGATGAATCTCATATAACAGCTTTGAAAGACGGGGAGGACCAAGAAGCTCAAATGCTATGCTTGGTTTGTTATGTTTCTTTTCAAGCTCATCAAGCTTTTTAACTGCCATATGCTGCATATAACCGGCGCGGTAAGTCGGCTCCATTGAAGCATGATCGAGTGCGCTTACAATATCGTGTCCGGTGTTGCCGCCTTTAACCTCAAAGAGAACTACATCTGCAATCTCTTCCGGAGTAACAAACTCCATTTGCTTTTGTGCGGTTATGGTTTCAAATTCACCACGGGAGAAAATTCCATTTTCGCCTGTATCAATAAAAACAGAATTAAGTTTTTTATTAGTTGATTTATAAGTTTTATCAGAACAGAGCACAAACTTACCCTTCAGAGGAACCGCTTCAGTTAAAGGAATATCAGCTATCTCAATCGGTTTACCTCTTCTTTTTATTTCACCATACTCAATTCTCTTCCAGGCAATTGCTGCAGTTGGTTTTATTTCTTTTGTTATTGCACCGCCCGGAGTTCGCCCCATTAAGAAAAGAAGAAGGGTATGAGCACCGGCGATTGAAGATTTGCTGAGAAGAACCCTTGATGGTTTTTCTTCGCTGTGAGTATAAGGAATATTTAATCCCATTCCTCCTGTGCCGCTTGTTCCTATCTTTATGTATATATTTGTACCAACTTCGCTCATACTGCTGTAAAGAATTTGTATATGTCTTATTAGCTGAGGGATATAAAGAGTACAAAGAAGTTTTTCAACTTCATCAATAAGATTATCATATCCGGTTTTATTTTTTATTGCTCTTGTAATACTTCTGTATGTAGAGTAAACATCCTGGTAGGCAATAGCAGTAGCAGTATTTATTGAGTCAATTATAATATCAGGTTTATACTTTGTCAGCAATTTATTAATAGATGAACTTCTAAGAATCTCTTCATTAAGCTCTTCCATTACATCCTGCATAATTATTTTTCTTTTTGCAGGATCATTTAATAACCCTTGCCTGTTTTCATTCTTGAATTCATCTCTTACAAAAATATCTCCGCCATAAGGGATGAAATAATCTTTACCTTTATCCGGAAATTCTTCATTAAATTTTTTAACAGCTTCTTCTGCCTCGGAAAGAAATAGAGAGGTTATAATAATCCTTTTCGGATTTTCAGGGACAAGCTTTCTTGCAACTGCACTTCCGACCAATCCAAACCCACCCAATACTAAAACGGTTTTATTAAGTATATCCATAAGGTATCCCCTTTCTATAAATATATAATTACAGATGTAAACTTAATGTAAAGTTTTCTGCGGGACAATTTATTTTTCTTAAGAATCAGTCAAGATTTCTTTCTGAGAAAATGTTATTCTAAGAAAGTGGAAATCCCAGATTCTAAAATAAAGATTCCCGTTTACACGGGGATGACAAATTAATATTCTGGAAGTTCTGGTATTTAGTATCTCTCATTTAATTGCTTAACAAAAGGTGTATTGTTAAATTGTGAACCAGTTTTGAATTATTCAGCTAATTTTTCTTATACAGGCTTCTGATGAAAGTTACAGACATTCTTAAAAAAGAATTTATTATCTCCGAACTAAAATCAAAACAAAAAGAAGATGCAATTAATGAGCTTATAAATCTTTTTATAAGCGACAGCCGTGTTTTAGATATTGAAAAAGTCCGAGACGCAGTCCTTGATCGTGAAAAGATAATGTCAACAGGTGTTGGTAAAGGTTTTGCTATTCCCCATGGAAAGACTGCTGCAATTGTTGAAATAATTGCCGCCTTTGGAAAAACAAACACACCAATTGAATACCAGTCACTCGACAATAAACCTGTTAACCTTGTTTTTCTCCTGGTTGGGAAAGATAATCTTGTAAGCGCACATATAAAGCTGCTTAGCCGTATTTCGAGAATGATGAACAATGATGATTTCAGGGAAAAGCTTTTAAATGCAAATTCATCTGAAGAAATTTTTGAGCTGTTCAAAAAAGAGGAAGAAAATTATTTTGAAGTATGAAGTCAAAATTCTACCTAATTGCATTGAGTCGTATAAAATGGGTAGCCGCAGGCTTGAGCCTGCGGAATTTGGTTTAAAACGCAACCTGAAGGTTGCGGCTGCCATAATAAGAAAATTTTTTTATGATTAAAGCTGTAACCGGAACAAAAGATATTCTCCCTGAAGAAATTCCCGTCTGGAAAATTGTTGAAGAAACAGTTGAAAGTATTTTTAAGAACTTCAACTATAATGAAATTAGAACTCCCATTTTTGAAGAAACATATCTTTTTGCAAGAGGCATTGGTGAAGAAACAGACATCGTTAGTAAAGAAATGTATTCTTTTATTGATCGCAGCGGAAACAACCTAACTCTAAAGCCTGAAATGACAGCATCTGTTGTGAGATCATTTATTGAGCACTCGCTTGGCAAACAGCAGCCTTTAAATAAGCTTTATTATATTTCACCGATGTTCAGGCAGGAGAGACCGCAAGCAGGAAGATTCAGACAATTTCACCAGTTTGGGGCTGAAGCAATTGGGAGTGATTCAGTTTATCTCGATGTTGAAATGATACAGATGTCTTATGAAATTCTTAAAGCACTGGGATTAAAAGATCTTACTGTTAAAATAAATTCTCTTGGAGTTCCTGAATCAAGAGAAGAATATAAAGTAAAGCTGAGAGAATTTTTATCTGATAAAAAAGATAAGCTTTCCGAAGAGAGCAGAAAAAGATTTGATAAAAATATTTTAAGAATATTCGACAACAAAGATGAGAATGATAAAAGAATTATGAAAGGGGCTCCTTTGCTTTTAGATCATCTGGATAATCAAAGTAAAGAAAGTTTTGAAGTTGTTAAAGAAGCTTTGAAGTTGTCCGATATTCCTTTTGAAGTTGATCCTTATCTGGTTAGAGGACTTGATTACTACACAAAAACAACATTTGAAATCATCAGCGGCAAAGTTGGTTCACAGAATGCTTTATGCGGCGGTGGAAGATACGATTTTTTAATTGAGCAGTTTAGCGGACAACATACTCCTGCAGTCGGCTTTGCTGCAGGGATAGAAAGAATACTTCTCGCCTGCGAGAATGAAAATTCTATTCAGCCAAGGGAACAAAAAATTGATCTGTATATTACAAGACTCGATGATGACCTATCTAAAAAAGTTTTTGAACTTGCTTTTTATTTCAGAAGAAAAAATTTATCTGTTGAATGTGATTATCTTAACCGCAGCCTGAAAGCTCAAATGAGGGAAGCAAATAAGCTGAAAGCAAAATTTGTTTTATTTATAGGCGGAGAAGAATATAAAAACGGAATGGTAAATCTGAAGAATATGGAAACAGGGGAACAGAAATTAGTTCAACTTGATAAATTAGATTCTATATTTCCAATTGTCATTGTGAGTTTCCAATAAAGGCTATTGCCTTTATTTACAAAAGACTGACTTTATTGTCATTGCGAGTTACCAATAAAGGGATTGCCTTTATTTATCAAAAGAATGAC
>CAZEWJ010000058.1:0-17716 GCA_964515875.1 uncultured Ignavibacteriaceae bacterium
TACACCGACATCATCTATGAAAAGATGGATGGGATTGCTAAGATTACTATAAACAGGCCTGAAGTAAGAAATGCTTTCCGCCCTGAGACTGTTACTGAAATGTATAATGCTTTTTCAGATGCACGTGAAGATCTGGAAATCGGAGTTATTCTTTTAACGGGTTATGGTCCTTCTAAAGATGGTAAGTATGCTTTCTGTTCAGGTGGTGATCAAAGGATTAGAGGAGATAAAGGTTATAAAGCAAAAGATGGAGGGCAGAGCTTAAATATTCTTGATCTTCAGAAATTAATAAGAAGCATTCCCAAGCCTGTTATTGCTCTTGTTGCTGGATATGCAATCGGCGGCGGACAAGTTCTTCACGTTGTATGCGATCTTACTATAGCAGCAGATAACGCAATATTCGGGCAGACAGGTCCTAAAGTCGGCAGCTTTGATGGCGGTTTTGGTGCAAGCTATCTTGCAAGAATTGTAGGACAAAAGAAGGCAAGAGAAATCTGGTATCTCTGCAAACAATACAATGCTCAGGAAGCTTTTGATATGGGTTTGGTAAATAAAGTTGTTCCTGTTGAAAAGCTTGAAGAAGAAGGAGTTGAATGGGCAAAACAAATTTTACAGCATAGCCCGATGGCAATCCGCGTTCTTAAATCTGCATTCAATGCTGATCTTGATGGACAGGCGGGAATACAGGAGCTTGCTGGCAACGCAACACTTTTATATTATATGAGTGAAGAAGCCCAGGAAGGAAAGAAAGCTTATTTGGAAAAACGTAAACCGGATTTTAAGAAATTTCCAAAGCTTCCGTGATTTTAATAATGTCATTACGAGGGACGAAGTCCCGAAGTAATCTCAAGGGATTGCTTCGCTTCACTCGCAATGACAGTTTAAGAATTCTATGACTAATAAAAAAAATAATTCCTGGCTTCTCGCAAGCAGACCTAAAACTCTTCTTGCTTCTGTTGTACCTGTTATGGTAGGAACTGCATTGGCTGTGAACATTGGCAAATTCAATTTGCTTGTTTCATTAGTTGCCTTGGTATGTTCTCTCCTTATTCAGATAGGAACAAATTTTACAAACGATCTTTACGATTATCTCAGAGGTGCTGACACAAAATATCGCAAAGGACCAGTAAGAGTTTTGGCAAGCGGACTAATTACTGTTAAAGAGATGAAAGCAGGAATTTTTATAACTTTCATTTCAACTTTTATTCTTGGGCTTTATCTTGTTTACGTTGGTGGAATTATAATTCTGGTTATCGGTATTCTCTCAATTATAGCAGGACTCGCATACACTGCCGGCCCATATCCTTTAGCATATAAAGGTCTGGGTGATATTCTTGTTTTTATGTTCTTTGGTTTAATAGGAACTCTCGGAACATTTTATCTTCATACAAATGAATTATCATTACCCGCTTTTCTGTCTTCAATTCCTGTGGGAGCTTTAATAACAAATATTCTTGTGGTCAATAATTACCGCGACATCGAAGAAGACAGGGTAGCAGGGAAAAATACACTCGCAGTTAAGCTTGGGAAAACTTTCACACAATACCAATTTATATTTTTAATTGCTGTTTCTTTTCTAACACCATTAGTATTGTTTCTTTTTTTTGATTTCAAGATATGGATATTCCTGCCTTATTTTACCTTACCTGTTGCATATAACATTATAAAAATGCTTTTCACACTTGATGGAATTCAATTAAATAAAACTCTTGAGCTTACCGCTAAACTCTCCGCTTTATACGGGATTTTATTTTCAGCCGGTCTTATTTTATGAACAAGCTTGAATTAACCTACACACCTTACTCATTAAAACTAAAAAAACCATTCCAGACATCAAGAACAACAATAACAGAAAGAAAAGGTTTCATACTGAAATTAAAGAGCCAAACAGGTGCTTTTGGAATTGGTGAAGCCGCTCCCCTTCCTGATTTTGGTTCCGAGACTTATGAGGAAGATGAAAAAGCTCTTGAAAATTTTAACCTGAGTTTGAGAATTGATATTAAGAATCTTGAAGAAAGTTTAGAAGAAAATTTAAATGATTATAATTTACTTCCTGCATTAAGGTGCGGACTTGAACTCGCAATACTTAACTTGCTTTGCAATGAAAGAAAAACATCTATCTCTGTTTTGTTAAAAAGAAATTATCCTAAATCAATTTTAATAAATGGTGTAATTGGATTTATCTCTTTAGAAAAAATTGGAGAAACAGCATCTGAACTTATACAAAAAGGATTTACGACAATAAAAGTAAAAGTTGGCAGCGATTACTTTGAAGAAGATTTTAAAACAATAAAGAAAATCAGAGAAACTGTTGGGAATAGTATAGAACTTAGGATTGATGCTAATGCAAAATGGAATAAAGCTGAAGCATTGGAATATCTCAACAGATTAGAAAGATATAATATTCAATATGCTGAGCAGCCAGTAAAAGATTTAAATGATTTTGTTTTTCTTGTAGATAAAACAAAAATTCCCTTAGCAGCAGATGAATCAATCAGATCTTTCAAAAATGCAGAAGAGTTCATTACAAAAAAAGCTGCTTCATTTTTAATATTAAAACCAATGATGCTGGGGGGAATAATTCCAACTTTAAAGATTGCCGATCTGGCAAAAGAAAATGGAATTGATACGGTAGTTACATCATCCTTTGAAACAGTTATCGGCAGGATTGGAGCTGTGAATGCTGCAGCATTTGTTAACAATAATCTTGCACATGGTTTGGGTACAGCAGATTATTTTGATGAAACAGAAGTTACCGATCCGTTTCCGGTTTCAAATGGAAAAATAAAGGTCACATAAAAGGTTTTGAAAAAGTCAGTATTGTATGGTCACACTTCGATCCCGAAACAAGTTCGGGACAGGCTTTCGCTCAGTGTGACATCACTGCTTTGTCATCCTGAGCGGAGTCGAAGGATGAAAGACTTAGAATGAATATTTTAGATTTAATCAGACCGGCAGGGGTTAAAGTTAATCTTGATACAGTTGCTGTCATCCATAGTGATAAAGAAATAAATTATAATGGAATTAATTCTTTAGTTGATAAAACTACCCTCTTCTTAAATAATGAAAAGATAAAAGAAAATGATATTGTTACACTTTTATTTAACAATAGTTTAGAATTTATTGTAGCAGTTATTTCTCTTTGGGAAATTGGCGCGATTCCTGTCCCGCTTAACACAAAGCTTCTTGAAAAAGACTTAGTTGAACAGGTAAAATTTCTTAAATCAAGTTTCACTATTAAAAGTAAAGAATTCCTGAATGTTTCAAATACGGGAAAAAGCATTTTAATTCCTTTTGATGCCGCCTTTAGCGAGCCTCGCCTCAGGCGGGATTTACCTGATAACAAAGAAGAAACCACACAATTAAATTTTTCAAACCTGCCTGTCCGGCAGGCAGGAGATAAAACTGCATTAATACTTTTCACTTCAGGTTCAACCGGAAAACCTAAAGCTGTTATGCTAAGCTTTGAAAACCTTATTCAAAGTGCGATGATAGGGAACCAAGTTCTTAACCAAACAAATGCAGACAAATGGCTAGCCTCCCTTCCGTTTTACCACATCGGTGGTTTTTCAATTATATTTCGTTCTTTATTGTTTGGAACTTCAATTATAATTCCTGATTCGCTTTCAACAAATGATTTGACCGAATCAATAAAAAAACATCATCCAACTTTAATTTCTTTGGTTTCAAATCAATTAAAGAAATTTGTTGATTTAAATTTTATTCCTCCAAAGGAATTAAGAATGGTTTTACTCGGAGGAGGATTTTCAGATAAAGATTTAATTTTAAAATCCATTGAACAAGGCTGGAAGATTTCAAAAGTTTATGGCTCAACTGAAACTTCTTCCTTTGTTTCATTTATGAATTACCAAGAGGTAAAGAAAAAACCCGAAGCTTCGGGAAAAGTAATTCATCCAAATAAGATAATTATAACTGATGAAGGAGAAATTGCCGTTCAAAGCTCTGCTGTAATGAAGGGCTATTTTAATGAAGAAGAAACTACTGAGATAATAAAAAATGATTTTTATTATACTGGAGATATTGGACATCTTGATGATGAAGGTTATTTATATGTTGAAGCTAAAAGAAGCGATTTAATAATTTCAGGAGGAGAAAATATAAATCCTTTCGAAGTAGAGAAAGAAATTTTAGCACATACAAAAGTAAAAGAAGCTTGTGTTGTTGGAATAGAAAATAAAGAATGGGGACAAATTATTTCAGCAGCAGTTGTTTTAAAAGAAAACAGTGAGTTATCGGAAAATGAATTGAAAGATTTTCTAAGAAATAAGATCGCTTCTTTCAAAATTCCTAAGAGAATAATATTTGTAAATCAATTACTAAAATCTGAATTAGGAAAGTTGCAGCGTGAGAAAATCAAGCAGTTGTTTAAACTGGATTTTCAATAATTAAATATTTAACAATTTAACGACTTCAAACAGCATAACTGCCGAACTAAATAGTTCGGCAGTTATATGTGTTCCATAATTATTTTAAAAACCTAAACACCTAGATTTCATTTCGTTCCTATTCCGATGTTGATTGGATTGGTCAACTTTGCAGTACCCCTTCCACCAGCACGCTTGCGAACCATCTTCTCCAATTGCTGCTGGATTATATCTCTCTCGTTTTTTGAGAGATTCAGGCTACCAAGTATAATCTCAGCGAGCGGATTACTGTACACTATCCAGTCCAACAGATCCTTCCCGCTTTGAAACTCGGTGGTTTCAGTGATGGTTTCGACTATGATGTTTTTTAGTCTGGCCTTGATGTACTCCTGACGCAATCTCTCAGGATCAGCCAGCTGGAATGGGAGTGGTGGAGGATTCGTCGGGGGACCATTGAAGTTGGGTCTGACAGACTGAGCTGCTTCCACAAGAAAGCCAAGGAATTCGATCTTATGTGGATCACCATACACATTTATCAGAACACAGCCGCCCGGTTTTACAACACGAACCATCTCGCTGATACCCTTAGGCATGTTTGGAAATAGCATAACACCGAATTGAGATCCTACCATATCGAATGTGTTATCATCCAGTTCAAAAGCATGTCCATCCATAACACGCGTTTCAATATTGAGACCCTCTCTGTTTGCACGTGCCCTAAGTAACTCGAGCATGGCAGGAGATAGGTCCGTGGCCAGTACTTGCGCACCTAAACGAGCCGCAGGAATACTAAGCGCTCCGCTACCAGCCGCAACGTCCAAAAACCGCATACCTGCACAAAGTCCCGTGCGACGGAGACTTTCATTCCCTAACCACATCTGTGTGGGAGTATTGGTTCTGTCATATCCGAGTGCAATCTTGTCCCATGCCTCACGCGTTTCTTTCTGATCTTCCTTTACCGGTGTGAGAATAACACCGAGCTGTTGTAATAGACCTAACTCATCTACATTTGTCCAGCATTCCACAACCTTTCCGTTAACGAGCCGGTCAATATCAATTGCCGTAAAATTAACTTGGTTGCCAGTGGGAGGAATTCCCTTAAATTCACCTTTGTGTGTAGCACGGGCAATCCAGTGGGTTACCACTTTGTCCCCTTCGGCAACCTGATTCTCAATTGTAAAATGTATATCGGGGAATGCCTCGCGCAGCTTTGTATAAAATTGCTTAACTCCCTTATGACCTTGAATTTCTTCACCAGGTGTAGATGAATGGATGATGAAATCATTTGTAATAAGTTCATCGAGAATATCAAAATTTCCCCCATTCCAAACTTCCTCAACAGCACGGCGTATTAAAATTTTGTTTTGTTCTGATCTGGTATTGCTGCCTTCCTTTTCATTATTATTAGAAGAGAAATGTGAATTCTTCATTTTAACACTCCTTTCATTTAATCTAATTATAAGTTCCGGATTCAACTTAAAAGAAGAAGGAGAGATAAAAATCAGGGGTATTACGTATTTTTCAGAATAACTACACGTAGTTTTTGAGGAGAGTACAGATATGGAGATTTCTTTAAGTAAGTATTAAATTATTCTTTATTGCATATGAAGCAGCAAAAGCCCTGGCAGATTTTCCGGAGATACCGAGTTTCTGGTAAATATTTGTAATATGTTTTTCAACCGTCCTTACACTTAGAAAAAATTTTTCAGCAATTTCTTCATTGTTTTTACCTTCAGTAATTAATCTTAATACTTCGAGCTCTCTTCCAGTAAATTCATATTTGTTCCCGTTAGCTTCCAGCTCTACACTATCTTTATGCAAGTTCTTCAGCAAGTATTTAGCTTTTTCAAAATCTTTTTCCGCACCTAATTTCTTAAAGATTTTCATTGCAGTATTTAATTCAGATTCTGTCTGTGAATATTGTTCAATTTTTATCAGCACTTCTGAAAGAATCAAACGAGTGCGGGATGATTCGAAAGGGGATGTTATTTTATCATAAATATCAATTGCATCTTCAAGATTTTGTTTTGCCAGTTCATAATTCCCCAATGCATAATTAAAAATTCCTTCAGCACTTAATGATGCAGCTTTAAGAGGCAGTGTACAAATTGCTTTCTCAATTTCCTTTAATTCTATCAGCAATGTTTCAGCTTCTTCCAATCTTCCAAGCTTTATATAAATTCGCAATAATAATTCTAATCCTGTAATTCTTTCAGTTTTTTCTTTATAAGGAATTTGTCTTAAAAATCTTTCTGCCAGGTTTAAAGCAGTCTCATAATCACCTTTATCAAAAGCAAGTGCTGCACAGCCTAATGGTTTTAACGAATCTGATTGAACTTCATCAAAAAGTTTACCCGCTTCATCCCACTTTCCCTGTCGCCTTCTTAAATCCGCTAATCTAACTATACTTGAATTTACCTGTACAGGTCGGTATTCTTTTAATTCTTTTGCGGCGGATAAAAGTTCTTCCTCTGCTTCATTCCAATCTCCTCTCCATATCAGAACAGAAGCATACTGTGTTCTGCAGGAAGCGAACATTGCTCTATGTCTCCAGCGTTCGCATATTTCTTTTACTTTAATACACCATTGTCCTGCCCGCTCATAATCTCTGACACGCTCGCAGGCATCTATTAAAAAGCAGCAGGTATTTGTTATCATGTTAATATCCGATGTCTGTGCGGTTAAGGCAAGTACCGTTGCTTCATCTAAAAGAGACATCCCCTCAGAAATTTTTCCTTCAGTTACTAAAATAAATCCCTTAAAAGCTTCGGCAATCATTTCTCCTTCAACATTATTAAGTGATCTGCTTAACTGCAAACTTTCTTCAGTAAGTTTTAAGGCGAGTTCAGTATTTTTATCAACCATAAAAGCTAATCTGCCTTTCAGTAGTTTTATCAAGCCAAGCTCGGGAGTATCTTCCAATCCTTCCAAAAGATTTTCTGCTCTTTGAAACCAGCCGTTCGCTACAGCAAGCTCACCTTTAAATTCCAGGTAATCAATTCCTATCCAACTTGCCATACGCGAAGCACCGCGTTTATCATTTTTATTTAAAAATAAGTTATAAGCTTTTAAACGGTTCTCAAATACTGCTGGTGCATCATTCAGCCACCAGCAAGCCCATGAAAGTCCTTCAAGAACTTCTGGTGATTCTTCTGTTGTTAAGGCTTCTTCTAATAACCTTTTTGCTTCTTCCCATTCACCAACAGATAAAGCTTCCCGTCCTCTATTTAGAAGTTCTTCCATCGTTTAATCAAATAAATATTTTTTGTGAAATATAAATATCATCATTCATTAGGGAAATGCTTAAAGGCAAGTTTAATTAATAAAGATAGAAATTACAATACCCAAAAATCAAATAGGAAAAAACTTACTAATTATCAATATGACTTATAAAATTTTGCTTTATTTTATTACTCATCTCTTTTTTCTTCCAGGTCTTCTTATCCACAAAAACATGAACAGTTCTTATCTTGTTGGTTACTTCACCATTTTCATTTCTGCATTCATAATTTAATTCAAATGATGAAGACTTGAGTTGAGCTACTTTTACTTCAATCTCAACAAGTTCTCCATATCTTAGGGGTTTGTGATAAGAAGCTTCACTCTTAATTATAGGGACAATATAATCTTCATTGTTCCAATAATCTTCTTTAAGATTAAAGCTTCCAATCAATTCCTCATAAGCAGAATGGCAAAGCTCGTAAATCCTTGCAAAGAATAAAACCCCTGCAGCATCACAATCATAAAAATTAATTTTTCTTTTAACTGTAAAACCCACTATAAAATCCTTGCTCTATGAAGGTATATAGGTATATAGGTATAAGGTATTGGGTATATGGGAAATCTCTATAACTTAAAACTTTATACCATATAACATATACCCTATACCCAATTCTATTTGGAAATTATTTTAACCTTATCTAATTTGAACTAAAATTTTTTAATTTACAAATTCTGAGGGTATAATGAAGGCATACATAATGGAGTTTATCGGGACAATGTTCCTTGTACTTGCTATAGGATTTTCACAAAATCCACTTGCCATAGGTTTAATGCTCGCTGTTATGGTTTATATGGGTGGTCATATCTCCGGAGCCCACTATAATCCTGCTGTTACTCTTGCAATATTTTTTAGAGGGAAATTAGAAAGCAAATATATTTTAGGATATATAGTCTTCCAGGTTTTGGGTGCTTTTACGGCTGCTTTTATTTATTACTTAGTATATTCAAATACATTCTACCCGGCACCGGCAGAAGATATTGAATTATGGAAAGCTATACTTCTTGAATTATTATTTACCTTTGCCTACTGTTCTGTTGTACTTGCTATAGCCACAAGTGAAAAAACAAAAGGAAATTTTGTTTACGGATTTGCCATTGGTCTTACTGTAACAGCAAGTGCATATGCTGTTGGTCCGATTACAGGAGGAGCTTTTAACCCTGCAGTTTTTTTAGGACCTATGTTAATGGATGTTTTTATGGGAGGTAATTCAGCAGAACATCTCGTGCTTTATCTGGTTGGTCCTCTCGGCGGTAGCGCACTTGCAGCAATTGTTTATAGAATTATAAATGTAGATTAAGTAAGGAAGTTACAAACCCAATTTCTTAAAGAAATTGGGTTTGTTTTATAACTTTAGTAAGGTCAATTATTCAGATCAATTTTATCTTTATTAATTGAAGCCACAATTTCATGCGTGGTTATCTCATCAACATCAATTCAATATCAGGATATTTTTGCATAAACACTGTGAGGAATTTTGGAAGAAATTGCGGAGCTATTGTCGGGATGATTCCGATTTTCAACCTCATCCTTGCCTGCCTGATTATTCTCTCACCTTTCTCAGTTGGTTTTATCGTCTGCTTTGTCCTGATTAACTGCCCTTGGTCAGGCAAGCTGCTGGCTTAATGTTCGCCTGGTAAAAATCTTTTTACGTAAGGTGAATGTCCCATCGTTCTTACGCCACCATGACCGGAGGGACCTTCTCCAAGAAATTCCGCAAACCATGCTTCGTGCTCAATCTCTTCATGAAGAATTGCTAATGCTAAATCGTAAGTGCGATGATCTTTTCCTGCCGTCATATTACAGATTTCGCTGTACCCTGCTACTGCGCATCTTTCGGCATTCACAAGAACTTTAAGCATAGCTTTTATGTTTGTCGGATCTTTTGGAAGAAATGCGGGTGGACATGCAGAGATGTTATGGAAATCAACCATGCTTCTCGGAAGCTCGCCCCCAAGTTCATAAATCCTCGGAACCAGAGCTTCAAAGTGATTGCGGTCCTCAATCCTTGCATCTTCGGTAATAGCTTTGAGACCTTCACCGTCCAGACCAATAAGATTGACTCTTAAAATTGTGTAATAATAATAAGTGGTCAATTCTGCAGAAGCATTTTTAACAAGCATATCTAATAATTTATCTACATTTATTCCTGCTTTCTCCACCATTTTTCTTGCGACTTGAGCCATAGCACTCTCCTTTTAGTTGATGAATAAATATTGTTGATTTGTTACTTAAACAGAAACGGAATATCAGAAACAATATATCTATTTATTACTATGGAGGATATCAGGAAAATATCTGTCGAGAACGCATATCCTCAATAGCAAAATTTTTATTGAATAATTCCAGATAAAGTTTTTTACTGAACAAAATCTAAGAATATTATTTCCCCTAATCAATTCAGATCCAATCGTTATTATTTATTAAGCAATAAATAATATCTATCAGGTAATTTTTATTTAGATATGACAAGTTCTTAAAATCGAAGATATAATTTTAAACCAACTTTATATCTTCGAGAAAAGGAAATTTACCTCTAACTTCTATTATATAATCTTTATCAAGTTCCACAACAATAACTTTTTCTTCATTTTCAACAGAAACGATTTCTATTCCCATCGGATCAAATACACTGCTAAAACCATTGTAAACTGCATTCGGATCATTACCAATCCTGTTTACACCTGCAATGTAACATTGGTTTTCGATAGCTCTGGCTTTAAGCAGTGATCTCCAGTGTTCTATTCTTGTCACTGGCCAATTGGCAATATTAACAATTAAATCAACCCGCTCTTTAGCATAAAAACGAAAAAGTTCCGGAAATCTTAAATCATAACAGATTGATAAGCCAATTTTCCAATCATCAATTTCTGTAACAACAGGTTTATCGCCATCTCTATAATATTTATCTTCATCTGAATAAGAGAAAGGATGGATTTTTCTATAATAACTAATTAAATCTCCGGAAGAGTTAATATGAATTAGTGTATTGAAAAAATTATTCTCGTTTTTCTCAATTATTCCTGCAATTATTGGAGTTGAAAATTCTTTTGCAAGTTCAGAAAAGAATTGAAAACTTTTTCCTTCCATTTCTTCAGCAAGCTTTACAGTATTCATCGAAAAACCTGTAAGAGTCATTTCAGGGAAAATTATCAAATCACTTTTAGGGATTTTCCCTTTCAATAATGATAAGATCTTATCTTTATTTTTCTTTTTATCCTCCCAGGAAGGATTGTATTGAAATAAACTGATATTCATTATATAAATTAAAAGTTAAAAAGTAACTCAAAAGCATAATTGCATGTATTCAATCTTAGCCTTCGTCTCAATATTAGCCTATATAAATCACGAAGTAATTTACGAAATATTTACTGTGGCAGGTTTTGGTACTTTAACAAAATACATATCAATCTCCCCTTTCCCCTTTGCTTCTATACCCCCTCTGTATTCACAGTCGAATTTATCTTTTACAAGATCGTATGTAGTTTTTGAAATATTAATTCTTCCGGGTTCACAGTTTGATTCCAGCCTTTTAGCAATATTAACGGTATCACCCCAAACATCGTAAGTATATTTTTTTATTCCTACAATACCAGCAACGCAGGGACCTGTATGAATTCCCACTCTCATTTTACAACTGAATACATGTTTCTCATTAACCTCGTTAACAACTTCCTGCATTTCTATTGCAGCCTTTGTAATTTTGATTGCGTGATCGTTCATTAAATTTGGTAATCCACCTGCAATCATATATGAATCGCCTATAGTTTTTAATTTTTCAAGTTCATATTTATCAATTATAAAATCAAAATTGGTAAAAATATGGTTCAGTTCTCTTACAAGTTTCTCTGCAGAAAGTTTGGAAGCTAAAGTTGTGAAGTTATCAAAGTCAGTGAATAGTATTGAAACAGAATCATAATGTTTTGGGCTGACAGATCCATTTGCTTTCAGCTCTTTTACAATTTCAGATGGAAAGATATTATGAAGAAGCTCATCGGTTTTTATTTTTTCAATTTCAAGTTCTTTGGTTCTCTTCTTCAGTTCGGAATCAACTTTATGTTTATACAGAGCCATTTCAATTGTTGAGTGAAGGTTCCTTTCATCAAAAGGTTTTAACAGATAACCAAAAGGTTCTGTAATCCTTGCCCTTTCAAGGGTTTCATTATTGGTAAGAGCAGTCAGATAGACGATTGGTAAATCATATTTCCTGGAAATAATCTCTGCTGTTTCTATTCCATCTAATTTTCCTGCAAGTGAAATATCCATCAGGATAAGATCCGGTTTAGAACTGGAAAGAGATTCTATTACTTTCTCACCGGAAGTAGCTATTTCAAGAACGGAATAACCTATCTTTTGCAGAGTAGATTTAATATCTATCGCAATGATAGTTTCATCCTCCGCAATTAATATTTTTACTTTTTCATTTATCATTTAAGAATAATGCAATTTTGGTTAGTTGAATTTAACTATTCACAATAAAAAAACATAAGATTTTTTTTGATAAAGAAATAGTCATTTCATATAAATAAACAGACCTTCATTTAATCTGTTTATGTTAGCGGGAAAGTTTGCTTAAAAATCCTGTATTTCATTTTAAAATAATAAGGGCAGCTTTGAAGCTGCCCTTCCCTCTCCACAATCACTTTAACCTTTTTACAAATCAATCTCTATTGTCAAATGCCTAAACATCTACTGTGGAGGCTTTGCTTATCATAACCGGATGAACATATTTGTATCATTAACGGCTCATAATCATTTGTTGTTTCTTGTGTTTAGTCATTCGCTCTGTATGATCCCCGGCTATCCAACTTTACAATCAATAATTACACCAGCAAAATGATTTTGAATTTATTAAATGTTGAACTATCAAAATGAGAACATTACTTTTTAACTGAGATAGTTACAACTTAAAATAAAATTACTAAAAAATTACCGTCGTATCGGCTTAACAAAATGTCGTTGAAATACTACAATGCTGATAAAGGTATCCTGAAATCAAACATTATAAGTTGAAGAAGCTGTAGTTCCTCCTCTGCCTATCCAGTTTGTATGGAAGAATTCGCCTCTTATTTCTTCCATGTCTCTTTGATTTTTAACTTTTCATTTTGAATAGTTTTTTAAAATTGTCTTTAGGTGGCTTTAAATCAAAAGTTGGATTTGAGATGTAAAAAAATTCTTCTCGGTTTTATCCGATTTTGATCTATTTATAGAGCTGGCGATGGGACTCGAACCCGCGACCTGCTGATTACAAATCAGGCGGATTATTGTTTATATGTTCTATAAGTCCGTTTTTTTGCCTCAGTCGGTACATTGTCGGTACACCCTTGCGAAAGGAGTCCTATCATGTTTCTCACCAAAGATTCTAAATCACCATTTTTTCAGGTTGTTTATTTTGTTGATGGAAAGAGAACCAAGAAATCAACCAAGACAACAAATAAAACAGATGCTGAAAATTTCTTAAAACAATTTCAGTTCCAATATACTTATATTCCACAACCTCAAAAAGTTGTTTCAATTAGCCTCTCTGTATTCAAAAAAGAATATATAAATTATGTTGAACAGAATAAGACAAGGCATTACATCCGTTCTATAAAACTTTCATTTAAACAGTTTATGGATTTTATTGGTGATATTGCATTAAACCAAATTTCAACCAGGTTAATTGATAAATTTATTTCTGGAATTTATTCCCGCAGTCCATATGCAGCAAAACTTTACTACAGTACCATAAAAGCTGCTTTTACTAAAGCTGTTGATTGGAACTATCTTAATGAAAACCCATTTAAGAAAATCAAAGCTCCAAAAATGTCAAAATCATTTCCGGTTTTTATTTCAGAATTGGAATTGACAGAAATTTTAAACAACACTAAAACCCAATTATTAAAGGATATTTTCACAACTGCCTTTTATACCGGAATGCGTCTTGGTGAATTACTGAATATGAAGTGGAATTGGATTGACTTCTCACAAAATATTATCACTATTAAAAACTCAGATGAATTCAAATCTAAAAGCAAACGTGAGAGAATAATCCCCATTCATTCCAAAGTTAAAGTAATCCTGCAAACAAGGTTCCCAATAGGTAAGCAGCAGCAACACAATTTTATCTTTTTTCGTTATTCAGGAATTAAACTAAATGAAGACTTTATAAGTAAGCAATTCAAGAAAACAGTCAGAGGTGCAAAGCTTAATGATAAAATTCATTATCATTCGCTCCGTCATTCATTCGCCTCAGCTTTAGTTCAAAGAGGTGTTTCACTATATGCCATTAAAGAACTGCTTGGCCACGAAGATATTAAGACAACTCAAATCTATTCACATTTACAACTACATATTATCACCCCCCGGTGAATAATATTCTCAAGCTCACGTATGTTGCCGGGATAAGAATAATTTAAAAGTACACTCAAAGCGCTTTTGGTCACGGCACTTATTTTTTTATTTAGCCGCTTTGCATACTTGTCAATAAAATATTTTGCAATCGGCTCAATATCCTCCCGCCTCTCTCTGAGTGAAGGAATATTAATTGAATAAACATTTACCCTGTAAAATAGATCCTGCCTGAACTTACCCTCCTTCACAAGCTTTGATAGATCATGATTTGTAGCTGCAATAATTCGTACATCAGTTTTTAATAGTTGATTCCCGCCGACCCTTGTAAAAGTCTTTGATTGAATAACATTCAAAACCTTTGCCTGTACTGCAAGAGGCATATCACCTATCTCATCTAAGAAAATCGTGCTTCCGTCAGCAACTTCAAATTTTCCCTCTCTTCTTTCTAATGCTCCTGTAAAAGCACCTTTCTCATGTCCAAACAATTCGCTCTCGACAAGTGAATCCGGAATAGCAGCACAATTTACTGTTATCAGAGTACGTTCATTTCTCGCACTCAAACCATGTATAGCCTCAGCAACTAAATTTTTCCCGACACCTGTCTCACCGGTTATTAAAACAGTAGAATCATGCTCTGCTATTTCCTCAACTTTACTTCGTACTTCTTGTATCGCAGGACTCTTTCCTATAATAGAACTTATCTCTTGTATAATTCCATGTCTCTCACGTAAATAAATATTTTCTTTTACTAATCTCTCTTTCAGTAGTTGTATTTCACTATTAGCTTTCTCTAATTCTATATTTGATTTTTCAAGCTCTCTCTTTTCAACAAGTTCCTTTTGTGCATCAATCAATTGCTGGTATTGTGTTTCGGTTTTTGTTTTACTCTCTTCAAGGTCCTTAGTTTTCTCATTCACTATTCTTTCAAGTACTAAATTCCTTTTCCTTATTTGCGCCCTTCTCACGCGGTTTATCTGGTAGCCAGAAAACACCAGCATAATAATTGAGACTACAGCGAACCAGTCTTGTCTCCAGAATGGTGAAAGAATACTGAAAGAAACAGATTGAGGATCGCTCGAAATTCCGAATTGATTAACTGCCCTTACATAAAATGTATAATCATTCGGCTCTAAATATCCATATGTAATAGTTGGATTAGATGAAACATTCGACCATTCTTTCTCTATCGGAGAAATGTAATACTCGAATTTAACCGCATCTTCGTCAAAATAGGAGAGTGCTTCACAAAGAAAACTTGTCTTATTTTGCGTTGGAGATAGTCCCATTTTAGAAATACTGTTTCCCGGATATGTTGAGTCACTAACCTGCACTCCGACTATATATGATTTAGGCTTTACTGTCATTAAAATATCTTCCTTGGGGTCATACACTGTTATTCCTCCAAACAATCCGAAATATATTTTGCCATTAATATCTTCAAAAATTGTGTTACTAAATGTGAATTCGTTGGAAATAAGTCCATTTCGTTGTGAATACCGTGCTGATATTTGGTATGAATTATTTCGCTTGTCCAGTACAAAAAGTCCAGAGGATGAGCCTACCCACAACCTTTTTCTTTTGTCCACATGCAATACTATTATACAGACATCCCTAAACCCATCAATATTTTTGATCTTATTATTTTTATCAACAACAACTAATCCTTTTTGTGTTGCCACGATTATACAACTGTCGGCATCAATAATCATGTCCTTAATATTTTCTGATAGCCAAGGATTATCTGTTGGTGGAGGGATAACTTTTTTCTTACCTAAAGGAATAGTACCGTTTTCAACTACATACAACCCTTTATCTGTACCGATATATAAATCTTTTTTATCTACCTCTAACAATTTCCTGATAGATTTACCGGAGACATCAAAATCTTCTTGAAGAAAGATATTTTCCCCCTTTAAAGATAAAATTCCTTCATGTGTACCTATCCATATTTTATTATTATGGTCTTTCATCAGCGTTCGAATAATCTTTTCTTTCAGACCGATTAATTTTATAATAGAATTGCCCTCAAGTTGATATAGGCCAGGACTTGCACCAAGAAGAGTAATATCTTTCCTCAATGACAAAATACAACCGTACCAACGAATTGTTGGATCAATTCTTTCAAAACGTGAATTATTGAATTGGTATAATCCTCTTTCAGTAGAACAAATAAGTACACCATTAATCTGTGAAATACATAGGAACGCATCGGCATCTAACCCTTCCTGTCTTCCGTAATTATGAAACATTAAACTTGATATCTTAGAAATTCCTTTCATATCATAACCAATCCAAATGTTCCCTTCCTGATCCTCGCAAAGCCGATATAAATTATTACTTAATAATCCATTACGTTCAGTAAGTTGAATAGAGCTAACGATGGTATCTCCATGAATTTCATTAATTCTATATAATCCCTCTGATCTTGTAGCAAACCAATATGATCCTTTTTTTGTCTGTAAACCAAAATACATCGGAACATTTGTAAGCCATTTCAATGTTGCAACGGTATATAAATTCTTATTTGAAATAATTCCTAAACCACTTTGAGTACATAAAATTAAATTACCTTCAGAGTCGAAAAAAGAATAGTAGTTACCTGCGGTAGGAACACCATTTAATAAAATTTCAGAAATTTTGCCCATAAAAAAACGAAATAGTTTCCCATTTTTTGTAAAGAAGAATATTCCACCTTCTTTATCTTCGCTTATATTCAAAATAGTTTGGTTTTTAAAATTGTATTCTATCGAAAAATTATAAACAGAATCATTAAGAAAATAGTATACGTCCCCTGAAAATTTACTGCTATAAGCCCAAACACGTCCATAACTATCTGCGTATACACCAAAACGGTCTTCAGAATCTTTTAAAATCCAGTTCTGTATTTTTCCATCTTTTACCCTGCCGACACCCTTGAGAAATGCTATCCATAAATTTCCACTCTTATCTTCTGCGAGATCTAGTGGCGTATCATCCATGAGTCCATCGAGTAATCCTAAAGTCTTATATTCTTTCCCATTGTACTTCACTAAACCCGCAGACGTAGCAAACCACATATATCCCTTGCTATCCTGAATCATTGACCAAATCTGGTTGCCCGGCAAGCCTCGGTCTCTTGTATAATGTGTAATTGGATATTGCTGTGCATTTACTTCAGTAACTACAAAAGCAATAAAAAATAACCTGGTAAATATTTTATTAATTAAACATTTCATTTTTAACTGTGCCTTACAATTATTATACAATTAAATTTATATAATAACCTTCACAAAATTAGTAGATTTTTGTGCAGCCCTTTTTCTAAACACATTCGGAAGATTAGGTTGAAACTAACAAACAGAAATGATTCAATCAAGATGTTTCGTAAATACCTTCGTATCTTTTCTATTTATTATTCTATTTAACCCGACCTTAAATAAATTGCGTCAAAAATTTTTATGTAACGTAAGGATTAGTGAAGAATTTGTCTGAGCGAAGCGAGTTAATTCTTCACCCTGAAGTGGAATAAAAATTTAGCGATTTATTTTAAGTCTTGATCTTTTGGTACTTTTCTATCAAGAGAAAAGTACAGAGAAAAATTCTTGAACTGGAGTTTACCCCGATGAAAATCGGGGTTTCTTTTCTTTCAAGAGAAAAGAAATATAAATTAAACTGTAATAACTCCATAGAAATGTCATAGATAGGACTCAATAGAAATGTCAGTAAAAATTAGCTTGAG
>CAZEWJ010000059.1:0-16672 GCA_964515875.1 uncultured Ignavibacteriaceae bacterium
AAATCAATCTTTCCCAGGTAAGTAGTTGTTGCTCTATAAAATCTGTGGAGGTTTGTTCCTTTTGTTCTGAAAGAATAATCATTAACCCGTCCTCTTTGTAAAGAATCAGGATGAAAATATCTTGCATCAAAAGGATTTTCATACAAATATTCATTAAAGTCTTTATAAAAGTAAGATCCTTTTACAGTATAAAATGAAGAAGAAGAAAGCATATGAGTAATAGTACCGGTACCATTATAGCTTTCAGCAAATTTATTTACATCTCCATCTGGGTTTAAGCGATATTCATGATTATAATCCTGATAATCTTCTTTAGAATATAAACCTTCAAGATTTATTTTTAATTCCTGCGCTGGAGAAAATGCAATATTTCCTTGCCCGTAATAGTTTTTATGCCATTCCATTGGAACTACACTTCCATCGCCAGGTGTTCCATCAGGATTAAATCTTCTTTCTCCATACAAATAACCATCATCATAATAATATCTTCCATTTACAAAAAAAGTTAATTCATTATCTGTAAAAGGAATTGGCCCGCCCAAACTGCCCTGGAAATTATAATTGGAAACCGGATCTATATCATCAATATTTGGGAAGTATTCGGTAAAATCACTCATATGATCCCCGCTATAAATCAACAAGCTCCCATGATAATCCCTGCTTCCTTCTTTGGTAACTGTATTAACAATACCGGACATTGCGTTTCCATATTCAGCGTTAAAGGTTCCGCTAATTACCTGCAATTCCTGAATGCTATTGTTGTCTATTTGAATTCCACGGCTGTTATCGTAAGCATCTGTTATGGAAACACCATTTACCCAATAAGCAATTTCGGAAGTTCTGCCTCCTCTTATATGAAAGTCCCCGTTTGCATCTCTTGTTACACCAGCCTGAAGCTGAAGCACATCATCAAGTTCAGAAACAGGTAGAGCATCTATTTGATCTGATGAAATCAGGGACTGGCTTGATGTTACATCTTTTTTAATTAAATCTTGCTGTCCCTGAACAACTATTTCTTCTAGTTCAACAGCTGTTTCTAATAATTTAAAATCTACTGTAGTAGTCAAATCAATAGATACAGAAATATTTTCAACTACAGCAGCTCGATAACCGATGAACTGAGCTTTTATACTATATTTTCCTGGCGGAATATTGAGTATAACATAGTTTCCTTCAATATCGGTTGCAGCGCCAAAGTTTGTTCCTTCTAAAGTTATATTGACAAAAGGTAAGGGTTCCCCTGTTTTTTCATCAGTTACCTTGCCTGCAATTTTTCCTGTTATACCGGCAAAAGTAATATTTAAAGAAAAGATTATAATTGTTAAAAAAAACAGTAAAGTTTTTTTCATATAAAACTCCTTAAACTTAAAATCATTTTTTTAATTCTTAAATAACTCATCCCGCTATATCAGATAAACCAAGTAAATCATCATTTATTTTGAGTTCGACTTTCTTACGAAGTGAATCTATATACTTCTGAATAATCTCTGTTTGGTTTTCAAATTGAGCAGCCTTTGTTACTTCGTTTCTCACTAAATCAAAATCAATTGGCTTAGCATCGGTTTTACCCACAACTCTGAAAATTCCATAAAGATTTTCAATTTTAATAGGTCCTAAAATCTCACCGGTTTGTGCATTCCAAAACAAGTCTTTATAGTTGCCAAATTTAGATAATGGTGCAAACCCCATAATTCCATCATTATCAGAAGACCATTTTCGTAATGAAAACTCTCTTGCAAATTTCCCAAAATCATGACCATCTGAGATTAATTTCATTAAACTATCAGCGAGATTTTCGTTATCAACAAGAATTTCCTGTAAATTCAATTCTCGTTCATTTGAAAAGTTATCTATATTATTTTTATAGTAATTGAAGACTGTTGAATCCGGTATGTAACTGTTTTTTGTTATTTCATCAAATTTAAATTTCAAAAAAATATTCTTTTTGTAACCTTCATACATACTTAAAACAGCTTCAGAAGAATCATAGTTTTTATTAATAGCTATAGAATAAAGTATATCTTTTATTAATAGACCTTCAATAGCAGCCTTAAGAGTTTCGGTTGAATTAATTCTCTGCTTATGATGAGAAGGCAAATCAAATATTTTTTGTTCGATCTCAGCCTGATTATATACTCTTTCATTGTATATAACACATTCCTTAGAAGACTCTTTCATAATACCGGATTCTATCTTATCCTTTTTATCTAAGCCAGATAAAATATTTTTCAGGCTTTCCTCGTTAAATGCGAGCCTACTTCTGTCGAAAATTTTATTAATATAATCCTTTTCATAGGGTATTTTTTTTCTAATTTTAAGAACCTTTTCCAAATGAGATTTTTTATTTTGAAATTCATACTCGGTTAACAGGGGCTTAGAAATTCTATCTTCTAATTTTATAATGCTATAACCTTGAGCAGTTTTAACAGGAAGTGATATTTCCCCAATTTTAAATGAATATGCAGTTTCCTCAAAAGCAGGATCCATATCGCCCCATGTAAAATAACCAAGATAACCACCATTATTCTTTAGTACTGAATCCGTAAATACTTGCTTAGCTAATGATTCAAAGCTTACTCCAATTTTAACCAATTCATAAAGTCTATTTGCTTCTTCTTCAGTTGGTGAATATAAATGTCGTGCAGATATTTTTTCATTTACTTTTGTAAATGCTTCTCTCATTTCTTGTTCATTAACAGTTATCTTAGCATATATTTCCTGGTCCTTAAGAAATGCAAGAATTGTTCGTATTCTGGCTTCTTCCAGTTCTTTAAGGTATTCCTGATCAGAAAATATTTTTTCATTCGAATCATAATAATAAAGAAGAATTTCGTTAATCATATTGTTCAGAATTGATCTGCGAACTACGAGGTTATCATTTATTCCTGTAGAATTGAGATAATCATAGTATCGGCTTTCAAAATCATACAGATGTATCTGGTGGGTTCCTACAATTGCAAGGATTTTATTCTCTTTATCCCCTGGAAATGCGAGCACCGGAAGGAATAATAGTATAATTAAAAAAAATCTGCCCCTCTTTTTAAGGAAGTTTTCAAAATTTATGGTAATCATTTTGAAGTGCTGTAAAAACTCTTAATAATAATGCTCTTTTAATATTTCTATTCTCAAAAATACCTATAATAGAGTTAAAGTCAATGTTAAATTCTGGGCTAAAATTTGGGAATAAATTTCTTCCTTAATTAATTAAAACTTAACCGATAAAACTTTTAATTTATTAAGGGATAACCTGTTATTGTCCAACAAAACCATTAAATTTTTCTTATAAATTCAAAAAACAGCTTAGTGGAAGTTATTTGACATTTGGTTAATAATAATGAAACTTTAACAATAATAGATAAATAATTCCCAATTTTTTATGTGCCTGATTGTCTTAGCATATAATCATCATCCCGATTATAAATTAATTTTTGCTGCCAACAGGGATGAGTTTTATGAACGACCCACATCCCCTGCACATTTCTGGAAGGATGAACCAATATTAGCCGGCAAAGACCTCAAAGAAGGCGGTACGTGGTGCGGTATAACTAAGAACGGAAGATTTGCTGCAATAACAAACTACCGAAATATAAAAGCAATAAAAAAAGATGCTGTCTCAAGAGGAAAGATTGTTGCAGATTATATGATGGGCACATCATCTCCTGAACTTTATTCAAAAGGTTTGGCAGATAGTGCAAACCAGTATAACAGTTACTGTTTAATATTTGGAAATCAATCAGACCTCTTTTTCTTTTCAAACCAAAATAAAAAACTTGTTAAGCTTGATAACGGAATACATGGTCTGAGCAATCATTTACTGGATACACCTTGGTTTAATGTAAGAAGAGGTAAAGAATTACTTAAGCAAGTGATTGAAAAGGTAGATAATTTAGCTGATGATCTGTTTACTATACTCTCGGATAAAACAATCTCACCCGAAGATGAACTTCCTGATACCGGTTTAGAAAAAGATATGGAGGAGAAGATATCTTCAATCTTTGTTGAAACTCCTGACTACGGAACCCGTTCATCAACAGTTATCCTAATAGATCAAAAAGACAATGTAACTTTTATAGAAAAATCTTTAAACAATAATAAAGATTGGATAACAAATAAGTTTAATTTTGAAATACTGTCGTAGTGAAAAGAAAGCAGGAATTTAATTAATCAAATTCCTGCTTACTCTACATATTCTCATGAAAAGATTGAATTACTTCGGGTGAATATTTCTTAAGTTTGATAGCACGTGCTTTCTGTCTGATTAATGGGGGTACTGAAAGAAGTGCTTCTGCGCTGCTGTCCGCTTCAATAACAGCCCAGCCTGTATGAATACCCTCTTCGCAGCCCCAGTCATAATGAGTTATGAATCCATGAGCTAAAACAAGATCAAGAACATGCAAGCAATCTTCCTTCGTATGTGTGGTTTCAATTAAATATCTATCCATAATTTAACTCCTTTTGTTTTAAATAATATAACTACCTGAATTACATATTGCAATTAGAGACTATACAATCAATTTTATTCTTGCTATTACTCCTTTTACTTATATGATCGTATTTTTTTTATTAAGTTACCTGTAATATTCCTTCATTAACACTCTCCCCCATTTCCCTTCAACATCAAAAGTAATTTTTCCATTCTCAACAGTAATGATATCCCCAGTCAAAAGATCCTTATAAAATTCATTATGCTCTGTTTGAAGGGCAACTGACTGAGAAGATTTTCCATTGTTTAAAACTACAACTATAATTTGATCACCAAGCGTTCTCTCAAAAACATATATTTCATTCTCATCATCAATAAGCAAAGTTTTATAATCCCCAAGCTGCAATGCAGGAAAAGAATTTCTAATTAAGATCATCTTTTTGTAATGCTCAAACATATCTTTATTAAAAATTACTTTATCAGGATTTCCTTTTTTATCCTGGTTTGGCAAACAGATTTCATCATCATATTTCAAATCATTCCAGCCCATTGGTTTTCTGCAGCAGGGATCATTGGCTCCCCACATTCCCGCTTCATCTCCGTAATAAATATAAGGCGCTCCTATATAAGTCATCTGGAAAATTACAGCAAGTTTTAAGATCCTGTATTCTTCTTCCGAAGGTTTTCTTGTATTATAATTTGGATTGCTTCCTTTCCAGGTTTCAAAAGTCTCTCCCCAATTCCTGATCTTTGCAAGATCTTTATTAACAAGATGTGAAGCCATTCTTTGACTATCATGACTTCCGTGAAGATTCTGCTGAACATAAGCTACTCCAGGGGGAAATGCGTCTCTTAATTCCTTTAGTCTTTTATCAAATTCAGTTGCAGATATTCTTGTTTTTTCATCAAAGAAATATTCTGAACAGATAAAGAGATAGTTATAATTCATTACTGCATCAAACTCATCACCTTGTAAATAAGGTTTTATAATTTCAGCAGGATCAACTATTTCAGCAGTTAAGTATGCATCAGGATTGATTGATTTAACATGCTTTCTCCAATCTTTCCAGAACTGATGCTTAACACAAAAAGCAACATCAAGCCGCCATCCATCAATTCCATCAGAAGGATCACCATCATCATTCGGATCCATCCATCTTTTTGTAATCTGGAAAATATAATTCTTAGGTCCTTCAACAATTCCATTCTCATCTTCCCTGAATTCAGGAAGCTCTTTCACTCCAAACCATCCTTCATAATTAAATTTTGTTCCTTTAACAGGATCATCCCAGGAAGTGATAGCAAACCAATCCTTAAACTTTGAGCTATTCTGGTTTTTAACAACATCCTTAAATATCCAGTTATTAATTCCCATATGATTAAATACACCATCAATAATTATCCTCATATCTCTTTTATGAACTTCCTCAATCAGCTTAAGAAAAAGCTTATCTGCAGAAGTCCAAACCCAGGTTGATGGTTCATCGGGTGTTTCAAGAGCAATAAGTTTTTTATCTCCTTCAGGATCAGGACCGAAATGAGGATCAATATGATGATAAGTTATCGCATCATATTTATGAAGTGATGGTGCCTGGAAAACAGGATTAAGATATATTGCACCAATACCAAGTTCTTTAAGGTAATCAAGCTTGTCTATAATTCCCTGTAAGTCTCCGCCATATCTTCTTCTTTGAATATTGAACCAGATATCTTTTAGATTTGTCTTTTCATAAGGCTGAAGTTCATACCAATCGGAAGCCCACGAATGTACCTGCCATTGTGAAATGTTATCATGTGGCCAGGAACCTTCGAGCGATTGAATATCAGGATTATTTGTTGAATCTCCATTCCGAAATCTCTCCGGAAAAATCTGGTACCAGACAATTTTTTTTGCCCATTCAGGTACAAAATCTTTATCACTCATAAAATTTCCTTCACTGGTTTGGGTAAAACTTTTTGCAGGCAATAGAAACAGAATGATTGCTAAGTTTATAAAAACTTTTTTCATTGATTTAAGGAACTTCTGTAAACTGTTAAAACAGTTATTATTTTTTTATTTTTTCTCATAAACCCACTCCGCAAGTGGCGGATTTTTTATAACCGTTTCAACGGTTTTTTAACCACTGCAAATTTAATAAATTTTGATTAATCAAAATTTCATAAAGTAAAATGAAACTATTAATAATTTTTGCTTTACTTTTTATATCCCCAGGTGATTATGAAACTTATCTTAAAAAGGAGATGAGCTTCATAAAAAATTTGATAATGTTAATGCGGCACTCAGCTATGAAAAAGCTTATGATTTAGCTCCTGATAATTACGAAATCCTGCTTAAGCTTACGGCAGTTTATAATGATGCCGGGGAAGAGTATTCTGAACTTCGAAAAAGAGATGAAGCCGAAAAATATATAAACAAAGCAATCCATTATGCAGAAATTTTTTATAAAAAATTTCCTGATAGTGCGGATGTTTACTGCTACCTCGCTTTATCCTACGGTAATATTTCAATGTTCAGGGGCGACAAAGAAAAAATAAAGCTGGTAAATGTTGTTAAAGAGAATGCTGAAAAATCGCTCAGAATGGATCCTGAGAATTACGTTTCATATATAATTTTGGGAATTTACAACAGGGAGATTGCTGATCTTAATTTTTTCGAAAGACTTTTTGCAAATACTTTTTTCGGAGATGTTCCGGATGGTTCTTTTGAAGAATCAATTGCAATGTTTAATAAGGCTTTGAAGATAATGCCTGAAACTATTGTTCCGACATTCGGGCTTGCAAAAACTTACAGGTATATGGATGATGAAGAAAAAGAAAAAGAACTACTCAGGAAAGTTCTAAATTATAAGATAAGGGATTTCAGAGATAGGTTTGCAATTGAAAAAGCTAAGAGAAGATTAGAAAAATTATAGTTAATTCTTCTTATAATATTCCTGCATACCACCAGTTACACTTTTAGCATTATAACCTTTTCCATTTAAGAATGTAGCAGCTTTTGAAGAACGGTTTTGGGTTCTGCAGACAATTACTATTTCTTTATTCTTATATTTTTCAAGTTCGTTAACTCTCTTTTCAATTTCCTGCACGGGAATATGAACTGCTCCTTCTATCATAGGAAGAGGACCTTTTAATTCTTCATCGGTTCTGACATCAAGAATAATGATTGTGCTGTCGTTATTATAAATTCTTTCTTTGAACTCTTTTACCGTAAGAGTTTTTGAAGGATCATTCTGAGCACAACTCTGCAGTGAAAAGAGAAATAGGAATAGTGGTAAAAAAAATTTTAAAATTTTCATAACAATCCTAATTTAAATGTTTATTGATTTCCCGGATTCAGGTTCATAAAATATTTTTTTAATCATCCAGTTTAAGAAAGTCCATTAATTTTTTATGCACATTTTCAGGAAGCTCAACATTATACTTCTGGTAACAATCAATTGTAAGCTTAACCGATTTAAAATATTCCCTGCAATCTTCACAATTATCAAGATGTTCTTTTAGGACAATGCATCTTTCCGAACTTGTGTCCTGGGCTAGGCACTCGCATACATAACTCATAACATCTTTGCAGGATACTTTTTCTTTCATTTTGCAAACGCCCTTGTTAATTCATTTCTTAAAAATGCTCTTGCTCTGTGTAATCTTGATTTTACAGCAGATATCGAAAGTTGTGATGCTTCTGCTGTTTCTTCTGTGGATAATCCTTCAACATCTCTTAGTAGAAAAATCATCCTATAGTCCGGAGAAAGTTTTGAAATTGCTTCATCAAGGATTTTTTTTAACTCCGCATTTTCGGTATACTTTGTAGGCAGCTTGCTGTAATCAGCAGTATATTTTTCTTCAAAGAGCGATTCATCATCATCTATAGAAACAAAATGTCTGTACTTCTGTTTCCTTGCCTCCATTAAGCAATGGTTAGCCACAATTCTATATAACCAGGTTGAAAGTTTTGATTTGCTGTCAAACTGGTTTATATGTTTTATCATACTATAAAAAGTTTCCTGCATAATATTTTCTGCTTTGTCACGGTCACGGCAAATCTTAAATGAAAAATTATAAATTGTCTGTTCATAATTTTTAACGAGCTGCGTTAGAGCTTTTTTATCTCCGGCTTTAGCAAGTTCAATTAATCTCTCTTCATCAGACGATACGTTTGATGCAAGTAATTCATTTTCGTTTCCCCGTTTTTCTTTTTTTTCTTCTTTCATTATTTAGTTTTTAATTTGAAAAAATCATTCACAAGTAACCCATACTAAAATAATAAATAAGTTATCACCAAGCTTTTATTACAGGTATTTTTGTATGCCAAAAGAACTGCCAGAAAAATTATAAGGTAAAATCTTTTGAATTTTGTCATTTTTCACAGTTTTTTTTTGGAAAGATCTTTGATATATGGCTTTTTGAATTTATGCTTACGCTTTGCTCCTTCTGTTAAATAAATACCTTTCCAGAGACCCGATAAAAAATAATAAATAAATTTTTTTAATCATTGAAACTGTATAAACTAAAATGTTTGAGAACAAAAATTTATCGGTATTAGGATCAAACCTTTTATTAAAAGGTCTTGATGAATCAGTTATTAACTCAGTCTTCAATTCTAAAAATTTCCGTGCTGAAAAAGAAGGAGAACTGATTTTCCAGTCTGGTGATGAAGGCAATTTTCTCTATTTGATTCTTCAGGGTGAAGTTAAACTAAAATATTCCGGAACAAAAGGAAGCAATGCTTCTTTCAGAAGAGTTAAGAATGAATTTTTTGGAGAGCAGGAAGTCCTTGAAAAAACCACCAGGATTTCTTCTGCTGTGGCAGATACAGACTGTATTTTTTATCTCATAAGTAAAGAAGAACTCTTTCAGCTAATCAGCAAGCACAGGGGAATTTTGAAAAATCTGTCTTTTATTCCACAAGAAGAAGATTATGAAGAGGAAGAGAATCCTGTTATAGAATCTCAGCAGGAACTAAACGAAAATGATTCTGTTAATAATGAAGAAGATAAAATCGGCGAAGAAATAATAATGGATGAAGACCTTGCCGATTATTCATTTGATACTCCTGCAAATGAAGAGCTTCATGATTTCCATGACGAAAACTATTTATCCTACGATCAAAATAATAGCGAGGAAGATTTAAATTTTAACAATGGTTTTGATCCTGAAAAAAACAATTATGAAGAAAAATCCCAGGATGAAAACAAGGCGGGCCATTTACAAAATGAAGAATCAAGTGATAAGCTTCCGGAATTTTCCGGATCATATTTTGAAAATAATGGTTCATCAAAAGAGGATGAACTGGTTCCTGTAATAAATGATTTCGAGCATATTCCAAAGGAACCTGAAAAATTTGCTTTTAAAGCGAGTAGCAATTTAAGTCTGCAAGAAAAATCTTATAAGGAAGAATATCGGCAGACAGAAACATTAACTTTAATTGAAGGAACTTCAAAATTTATTAATAACAATATTCTTTTCCCCTTAAATGAAATTAAAAAGCTTGCAGATTTGTTAAAGAAATGCTCTTCTTTACCCGAAGCTTCACAGATTAATGAATTAATAAAAAGGCATGCCGATTCTGTATATTCAATAGTTGATTCAACATTAGAATTTTTATCAGGTAAAAGCAATCAGAATTTAAATAAGCAGAATATCAAAAATGTACTCAACAATATTCTGAACCTTCTTTCGGAATATGTTGAGACGAGGAAAGTTAATCTTTATAAGAAAATTGATGCAGATGCTGAAGTTAGTATAAATGATGTAAAGCTGTACAATGCTTTCTTCCAGCTTGCAAAGAATTCTTGTGACTCAATGCCTGAAGGGGGAAATATTTTTATAAGTGCCGTTAAAGAAGATGATAAAGTAAAAATTGAATTTATAGATGAAGGAATTGGAATTCCTTCAAGCTTAACATTTGAAGTTTTTGAACCAATGGTTACTCATAGCAAACAGGATGGAACCGGTCTCGGCTTATCCATTGCAAAGAAAATCATTCAGGATCATAATGGAGATATTTCTATTGACGGAGAACTTGGTGAAGGAACAAGAATTATAATTACCCTTCCTGTTCAGAACTAATCCCTGCTTTCATTTCATCTTAAAAATTTAGCGTATGATTATTATCTTTCAATAAAAGATAATAATCTTTAATGAACTATAACCTCATAACCATTCTCGGCCCAACTGCAACAGGTAAAACAAAACTTGCTGCGCAGCTTGCACACAAATTTAATGGTGAGATCATCTCTGCTGACTCACGGCAGGTTTACAAAGGAATGGATATTGGAACCGGTAAAGACCTTTCCGATTATGTTGTTGATGATTCTAAAATTCCTTACCACTTAATTGATATAGCAGATCCCAACACTGAGTTTAATCTTTTTGAGTTCACCTTTCATTTCAAAGATGCCTTCGGAAAAATAATATCAAAAAATAAAATTCCTTTTCTTACAGGCGGAACTGGTCTTTATATCAGTTCAGTCGTTCAGAATTACCAAATAAAAAAAGCAGAGTATAAAGAAGATGCGATTAACAGGCTTTCTCAATTATCAATGGAAAATCTTCAATCCATCCTGTTATGCCTAAAACCTAAACTCCATAATAAAACTGATCTTGAGGATAAAGAAAGATTGATAAAAGCAATATTAATTGCTGAATCGGAAGGAGAATCTTTACTTAAGGATGTTAAAATTAATTCTCTTGTTATAGGGGTGAGATTTGAAAGGACCGACATAAAAAAGAGAATAACTGAAAGACTAAAAAAAAGATTAACTGCAGGAATGATTGAAGAGATTCAAAAACTTTTAGATTCAGGTGTGACTTATGAAAGGCTGCTGAAGTTGGGTCTGGAGTATAAGTTTATTGCTCTCTACCTTAAAGGAGAACTGAGTTATAATGATATGTTCACAAAACTTAATAGTGCAATAAACGCTTTTGCAAAAAGACAAATGACCTGGTTCAGAAAAATGGAAAGAGAAGGGGTAAAAATTAATTGGATCGAGAAAGCAGATTTTGAACAGGCCGCTGATTTAATTTCCAAACATAACTTTAGTGCTGATTTAAAATCATGAATCCTGATTTGCCTGATAATGTTCAAAAATATTTATCCAAATATGGAATTGAAAAATGGAAGCTTGAAGCAAAAAGAAATGAAAAATATGATTGCGCTATTGTTGTTCCTGCAATATCTGAATATGAAAATATAATTACTCTTCTAAATTCCTTATCTGAAAATGTTTTTTCAAAAAGTTATAAAGCAGTAATTATTTTCATTATAAATAATATAAGTTCATCAACTCAGGAAATAAAAGAGGATAATCAGAAAACACTTAGTCTTCTAAAGTCCATTCTGAACAATGATTCCTCTTACCATCGCATAGTTCAAAAATTTACTTCTTCAGGTTTATCAATCGGTTTTATTGATGCGTATTCAGAAGGAAACGAACTTCCTGAAAAAACCGCCGGAGTTGGACTTGCAAGAAAAATCGGAGTGGATATTTCACTTAGGGTTTTTGATTATTCAAAAGCGGGTAAGAAAATTTTAATCTGCCTTGATGCTGACTGTACTGTTGAAAAGAATTATATAGAAGAGATTGTTAATCATTTTAATGCTTTTAATATAAATGCAGGAGTAATTAATTATGAACATCCTTTGCCAGATGACGACGAAAATATTAAAGCAATAATCAGCTATGAAATTTTCCTGAGATATTATGAGCTTGGGTTGAAATACGCTGGTTCGCAATATGCTTTTCAAACTGTTGGTTCTGCAATGGCTTGCGATTATGAAGCTTACATAAAAATTGAAGGAATGAATAAACGAAAAGCTGCAGAAGATTTTTATTTTTTAGAAAAGCTTGCTAAGCATTATAAGGTTGATAAGATTAACACCACAAAAGTTTTTCCTTCGGCAAGAAAATCCTGGCGAGTTCCTTTCGGAACAGGACAAAGAATGAACAGGTTTATTTCTAAATCCCATAATGAATATCTTCTTTATGATCCTGAAAGTTTTACAATTTTGAAGCAATGGTTAAAATTATTTTATTCGGATAAAACTTTTACTGGTGAAGATTATTTAAAGGAAGCAAATAAAATTAATCCTGAACTTTGTAATTTTCTAAGTGAACATAATTTAAAACAGAATTGGAATAAAATTCTTTCTAATTCAAAAGATGATCGCCAGCTTAGTATACAAAAGCAGCGTTGGTTTGATGGATTCAGAACTTTAAAGCTTATTCATCATTTAAGAGATACACTATTTCCTTTAGTGAATATGTTTGATGCTCTTGATATTCTCTTTAAACACCTGAGTTTACCTTCTATTAAAGAGAGATATAGTGATATTCCAAATATTTCTGTACAAAAAAAATATCTTCAAACACTTAGAAATTTTCTGAATCATGATAATTAAAACCTCACCTGATGAAATTCAAAACTATCTTGTTGATGCATCAAACTTTAAGGGATATTGCGATGCCGTTTATTTACCCTCTGATGAAAAAGAGATAATTGAAATCATTAAAGAGGCAAACAGCAAAAAACAAAAAGTAACAATTGCAGGTAATCATACAGGACTTTCAGGTGGATGTGTTCCTCAAGGCGGAATTGTTATCTCAACAGAAAAGATGAATAAAATATTGGAGATTAATCCTGAAAGGAAATTTGCAATAGTTGAACCAGCAGTAATTCTCAGAGATTTTCAGACTAAAGTGAGAGAATATAATTTGCTTTATCCTCCTGATCCCACTGAGAGAAATTGTTTTATCGGCGGAACCATATCTACAAATGCTTCCGGTGAAAAAACTTTTAAATATGGCGCAACCAGAAGATATGTTGAGAAGCTTGATATTGTTTTAGCAGATGGCGAATATTTAAAACTTGAACGTGGAAAATTTAAAGCTGACGGTTATAATCTTCATATAAGAACAGAAAACAGGAAAGAATATAAACTGGAAATTCCTTTTATGAATATACCTCTGACAAAAAATGCTGCCGGGTATTATTGTAAAAAAGATATGGATGCAATAGATCTTTTTGTTGGATCAGAAGGAACGTTGGGCTTAATTACAAAAGCTGAATTAAAGCTTGTCCCTCATCCTGAACATATAATTTCATGCATAATCTTTTTTGATAATGAAAAAGATGCTTTACAATTTATTTCTGATGCGAGGAATAAATCTTATCAAACAAGGGTTGAAAAAACTAATAGTACTATTGATGCTCTTGCACTTGAATTCTTAGATGGAAATTCTTTAAACTTTATTAAAGAGGATTACAAACAGATCCCTTCAAATGCCAAAGCCGCTGTTTGGTTTGAGCAGGAAGTAAACCGGGATAATGAAGAAGAATTATTCAATAGCTGGATGAAGTTAGTATCTGATAACAAAGGAAATGAAGATAGTGCCTGGTTTGCTATGAATGAAAAAGAAAAGGAGGAGATACAGGGTTTGAGACATAAAGTTTCACTTAAGGTTGCTGATTACCTTTCTCAAAATAATGTTAAAAAATTGGGAACTGATTCTGCTGTCCCCGACGAAAAGTTTTTAGAGTTTTATTATTTCTGCACTGGAGAAATGAAAAAAAATAAATTTAATTATATAGCTTATGGTCATTTGGGCAATTCACATCTTCACATGAATATGCTGCCAAAGAATGAAGAAGAATACAACAAAGGGAAAAATATTTACAGGAACATCTATAAAAAAGCTGTAGAACTTGGTGGAACTGTATCCGCTGAACATGGAATTGGTAAACTAAAAACAGAGTATTTTCTCGATATGTATGGTGAAAAAATTATGAGTAAAATGGCTGGCATCAAAAAAACTCTGGACCCCAATCTTATTCTTGGTTTAGGAAATATCTTTAGTGAAAATTTTCTTACAACCCTGTAAAGTTAATTTTTTCTCAATTCTCTTTAAGTTTCGTAACTCAGGACTCCAGTCCTGACCAGCCTTACAAGTTATGTAATGATAATTGTGAATGCTCAGTTCAGGAGAACTGTGCCACGTTACCATAGTTGTGCATCACATTTTTCTTAATTCTATTTTAAGTTCCCTATAGCTCGGGCAAAATCCTTCTACAATTTTCCAGAATTTTTTTGAGTGATTCATTTCTTTCAAATGACACAACTCATGAATAATAATATAATCAATAACTTCTTTCCTAAATCTTAAAAGTCTGTAATTGAAAGAAAGTCTTCCGCTTGTTGAGCAGCTTCCCCACCGCGTTTTCTGAGACCGGATCGTAATCTTTTTATAATCGAATCCTGTTCTTTCAGATAATTCCTTAACCCTTACCGGAAGATATGCTTTAGCTTTATGCTTAAGCCAGACATTATAAATATCATCCTGTGTAAAAGAATTATACCCTGAAGGTATGCTTGCTGTTAATTTCCTGTTGAGATAATTAATGTGCGGTTTTTTTAAGAAGAGATCGTAATTAATTAAAACACTTACTTCTTCACCAAGGAAATAATATTTGGCGATCTGTTTCTCTTTAAGGTGCTTTAATATCCATTCTTTTTTTTGAAGAATAAAATCTTCAACTTTTTCATGTTTATATCTTCGCGGCAAAACAACTTCAAGTTCATTGCAGCCATTAATTTGAAGCCTGAGATATTTAGCTCTGCTGCTGTATCTGAGAGTATAATTAATTTCTTTATGCTGAAGATTAATTTTCTTTAGCTGCTTTACAGAGCTATCTTTCAACTATCAGCCTGATCTTTTGTGTGGGTTACTTTATAAATTGTTTTTTCTTTTGAATCCTCTAAAATTATTCCCAGTTTATTTAATTCATTCCTTATCTTATCTGCAAGAGCATAATTTTTTTCTTTCTTTGCATCTGTTCTCAATTGAATCAAAAGCTCTACTAAATCGCCTTCGAGTTTTCCATCAGAAGCTTTTGCTATGTTATTAAAATCCAAAATACCCAGGACGCCTTCAGCAGTTTTTTCAAGGAAAGATTTTACATTTACAAAAAACTCTGAATTAATATTTTCATTCTCTGCAATAGTTTTATTCACATCTTTCACAAAATCGAAAATAACTGCAACCCCTTGCGGAGTGTTAAAATCATCATCCATTACATTAGTGAATGCATAATCATATTTGTCAAAATCAAAAGAGGGAGTAATACCATCTTTTCTATCAGCCTTTATTTCATCTTCTATTTTTAATGCAAGATTGTTCAACTTTTCCAATCCCTTTTCAGCAGCAGAAAGAAGTTCATCGCTAAAGTTTAAAGGACCCCGGTAGTAAGTTTGTGCAAAAAGCAATCTGATTGCTTCGGCGGAATATTTCTTTAAAATATCTCTGACAGTAAAAAAATTGCCGAGGGATTTAGACATCTTTTCGTTATTTATATTAAGGAATCCAAAATGAATCCAGTAATTAACGAATTTCTTTCCGTTAGCAGCTTCACTTTGTGCAATTTCATTTTCATGATGGGGGAAAATCAAATCATTTCCACCAGCATGAATATCAATCCCACCATTTGGTGGGACACCCAGATGTTTGCAGCTCATTGCAGAGCACTCAATATGCCAGCCGGGTCGTCCATTTCCCCAGGGACTTTCCCAATATGGTTCCCCTTCCTTAGCTTTTTTCCATAAAGCGAAATCCAAAGGATCTCTTTTTTCAACATTCACTTCAACTCTTGAACCTGACTCAAGCTCATCAATTTTTTTACCACTGAGTTTTCCATAACCATTAAACTTTCCAACATCATAAAAAACATTTCCATCAACATTATATGCAAAACCTTTCTCTTCCAATTCCTTAATCATTCTGATTATATCATCCATATGTTCGGTTGCTTTAGGATAAACATCAGCTTCTTTTATTTTTAATTTTTCAATGTCTTCAAAGAAAGCGCTTATATATTTTTCAGCTACTTTATTTGCGTCAATTTTTTCTTCGTTCGATTTTTTTATAATCTTATCGTCAACATCTGTCAGGTTCATTACAAATTTTACTTTATAACCTCTGTATTCAAGGTATCTTCTTATAAAATCCGAATTAATAAAAGAACGTGCATTGCCAATATGGAAATAATCATAAACCGTTGGTCCGCAAACATACATATTAACATTAGGCGGGTTAATAGGTTTGAATTCTTCTTTTTGTTTTGTAAGTGTGTTATAAATTTTTAGCATAGTACAAATATATAAAATCAATCACACAGAATTTAAGAAGTATAGCAGAACATTTATTTGTCATTGCGAGTTACCAATAAAGGGATTGCCTTTATTTATCAAAAGAATGA
>CAZEWJ010000060.1:0-16106 GCA_964515875.1 uncultured Ignavibacteriaceae bacterium
ATCAAATCGAATAATTTTTCTTGCACTTGTAAGTAATTAATTTTAAATAGGTTATGAAGATAAAAAAATATTTATTTTGTCTAATTAAATGAACATTTCCAAGTTAAGAAACAGCTTATGAAAAGGATATTTTGCTTTATCTTATTATTAGCCGTATCGAGTTTTTATCCTCAGACTGAATTTATACCTCACTTATATTACCCTCATTCATTAGACAATTACCTTCTCTCCAACTGGTCAATTCAAAAATGGGATAGTGTAAATTGGGAGAATTATTTTTATTACGAATATTATTATAATCCAGCAAATATTCTTATAGAGATTAATTCAAAGCAATGGGATGATTCAAATTCTGTATGGATTAATAATTCAAGAAATTTTTTGTATTATGATTCTTCTGGAAGGCATCAGGAATATTTTACTCAAATTTGGTCAAACAATTCTTATAAAAATCATTCAAAACAAACGTATAATTATAATTCTTTTGATAGTCTTTCCATCTTTCAGACTTTTTTATGGGATGATACCACAAATTCTTGGAATAATACTGATAAGACAATGAATGAATATGATTCCAACAATTATTTGATTGAAACTGTTTACTATAAAGGGAGTGGAACAAACTGGAATATTTATTCGAGAAGCATTTTCACCTATGATTCTGTCTATAATTTAATTTTGAATCTTTACCAAGGCTGGCAAGCGCAATGGGAAAATTTAAATCGAACCTTATACTATTATGATGATAATAAACTTTCACAATATATTTGGCAACAATGGATAAATAATAGTTGGGAAAGTGACCACAGAGAATCTTTTACTTATGATGCTAATAACAATTTAACAGAAAGACTTGTTGAAACTGCGGTAGGAAGTGGGTGGATTAATTTATTAAGAGATGTTCGTTCTTATAATCAGTTGAATCAATTGTATTCAATTCTAACTTATTATTGGATTACTAATAGTTGGGTTATGGATAGGTCAGTTGATTACAATTATGATTCTTTTGGAAATATAATCGAGTACATAATCAAACATTGGTTGGATAATAACACTTGGGAATATCAATGGAGAGTCAATTATAATTATTTACCAGTTTATGTTTCTGATTATTATTCCGAAATAGAAGTGTTTACATTATCAAATGTTTATCCAAACCCATTTAATCCCATTACAACGATTGAATTTTATATTCCCAAATCAAGCTATGTAACACTTAAAATCTACGATATAGTAGGAAATGAAATAGCCACTCTTGTAAATGAAGAAAAAAGAGCTGGAAATTATAAAATTAATTTTAATGCTAAAGAATTATCAGCCGGAGTTTATTTCTACAGATTACAAACTGGAGAGTTTGTTGAAACTAAAAAGATGGTTTTAATTAAGTAATAGAGTTAAACAGGATTGGTAGAGAGTTGATGAAAATTTCTAACCAATTCTTTTCGAGTATAATTCATCAAATATTTTTGACATATCTGGACTAAAAACTATTCTAGCATTTTCCTCCTTACTTAAATTTTCATAATTATTCCCATCTATAAAACTGCCTGCTATTTCTAATTCATCAGAAGTAAGAAAGATTTTATGATATTTTTCCCTAAATATTAAATAATCAAAAAACTTTTGTGATGGATAATTTAAATCTATAAATCCTTCAATTAATGTCTCAAAATCAAATAAATTTATACATAATGGATAAGGTTCTGATTCATCTTTTTGTAACATTAGAGAAAGATTACTTGCAATTAATCCAAATTGGTCTGCTGTGACAATAATTAAAAATATTTTATCAAAACAATCTTTTTCCAATTCACATATCTTTTCACCTTTTTTATTAAAGAGAGGGAGATTATGATTATTTTTAATTTCCTTTTTAAGTTGATATGCTTGATTAAACCCACCTTGAATACCATTTTCTTTTTTAAACTCTTGTTCAATTATTTGAAAAGCTTTTCCTGGATTTCTTCTTGGTTCTTTGAGTTTAAATGTTTTTACTTCTATTATTAAAATATATTTATTAATTACTACTAGTAAGTCATGCTCATTATTTGCATCATCAGTTTCATAAACGGATTGAAAATATTCTCCTTCTTCTTTGAATATTTTTTTAAATAGATTCAAAACATAACCAACCGAAGATTCATGCCTATTAAGATAGAAGTTATCCCTCCTATTACTCTTTTCAATCTCTTTATATAAATAAAAATAAATGCTATCTAATAAAATTGTTAAAAAACCACAATGTATTTGGTTATTAATTTTTAGTAAAGGTGAATCATCTATTGGATTTGATTGAGTAAAATACTTAAAGTCTCTTTCAGAAGATTCTATGCAAAATGTAGAAATAAAAATTGAGGAAATTTCTTTACCAAATTTATCGATTATATCTTTTTTACTAATAGTAAAAATGGTGTTTTCATCTTGAACTATTTCTTCTATAGTTCCATAAGTAGGATTTTCTTTTAAGTAATTGAGACAATTATTTATTTTATCTTCTAATTTACTCTTTATAAAATCGTAAATTGAAATTATTTCTTTAACACTGATTCCATTTATATCTTTAAAGTCATCATTATATTTTATAAACCAATCAGTAATTCTCTTAATCTTTTGAGAACTATGACAAACCATTCCTGTTGTAAAGTAATCTATAAAAGATGATAGAGCGACCCGACCTTTATTATATTTGGCTAAATTTAGTTTTGACTTTAATTCTTGCTCTGTTGGGAAATATTCCTTTGTATAGGATTTTATAATTTCTTCTAGAGGTTTTCTTAAGTTGATGTAAAGGTTTTTATTAAATACCTTACTTCCATTTTTTCTTCTGCGACTAGCAAGGTACACATATTGCCTTTGGGGGGAACTTAAACCTGAAACTGATAAAAGATTATACTTATGTAAAATTAAATAATACCCCATTAAATCAAAGGCACTTTTAATTTCTATATCTTTAATTAATGATAGAACTTTATTTATACTATTTTCAATTTCTTTGCTCATTATTCTTGGTAAAAACTTATTGTATTATCTGAAGAAACAGAATCTTCATTACAGGAAATCAAAAGTATTGAACTAATAGTAAGAATTATAATATTTTTCATTTTCATCATAAACAATTAATTACTTTCTTCTAATATATTTAGTCTTAGTTGCTTACAAAAGAAATTTCCTTTCAAACTTTTAAGAATCTTTCAATTGTTGAAGCGGAAAGAGAGAGAAAATGAAGGAAATACTATAGTTTTTATAAAATCAGATTTGCAGCTTGGATTAAAGCAGAAGGATGATTCTTATTTTTCCCATAAAAGTCATTAAGCTGCTTCCTCAACCTTCTCCGCAATTAAATTTTTATGAACAGAAGCAGCGCATTTTCTTCCTTCAGAGATTGCCCATACAACTAAAGATTGTCCTCTTCTCATATCACCACAGACATAAACTTTATCAAGGTTAGTTTTGAAAGTATCTTCATCATCTCCAAAATTTGCTTTAACATTTCCCCTTTGATCAAGTTCAAGTCCCAGTTCTATAAGCTCTGAGATCATACCATTCTTATCAGGATGAACAAATCCTGCTGCAATTAAAACAAGCTCCGCAGGCAGTTCAAAGTTGGAGAAAGGAATCTCAGCTATCTTACCATTTTCAAATTTAGCTTTGATACAGCTAAGACCCGTAACTTCACCTTTCTTATTGCCCTTAAACTCCATTGTATTAATACTCCATTTGCGGTTGGCACCTTCTTCATGACTTGAAGAAGTACGAAGCATCATCGGCCAGGAAGGCCATGGAGTTGATTCTGCTCTTTTTACTGGTGGCTGAGGCAGCAATTCAATCTGTGTAACTGAAAGAGCACCCTGCCTGTTTGCTGTGCCGACACAATCTGAACCGGTATCGCCACCGCCAATAATAACAACATTCTTGTTCTTAGCTGTGATCTGGTTTTCTATAATCAAACCATCATTCACTCTGTTTTGCTGGGTAAGATATTCCATTGCGAAATGAATTCCTTTAAGATCTCTGCCGGGAATCGGAATATCTCTTGGCTGCTCACACCCGCCAGCAAGAATAAGAGCATCAAAATTTTCGAGGAGCTCCTTAACCTGAATATCAACACCCACATTAACATTAGTGATAAACTTTACACCTTCGGCTTTCATCTGCTTAAGACGCCTCTCAATTATGTTTTTCTCAATCTTGAAATCAGGAATGCCAAACCTTAACAAACCACCCGGCTTCTCATTCTTTTCATAAACAGTAACTGAATGACCAAATCTTGCACACTGCTGCGCTGCTGCTAAACCGGCGGGACCTGAACCAATTACAGCTACTTTTTTTCCTGTTAGCTCAGAAGGAAAATGTGGTACAACCCAGCCGGAATCAAAACCAAAATCTATTATTGTTCTTTCAATAGATTTGATTGAAACGGGGTCCCTGTTTATTCCAAGCACGCATGCTGATTCACAAGGTGCGGGACAAAGTCTTCCTGTAAATTCAGGAAAATTATTTGTCGAGTGAAGATTTTCCAGAGCCTCTTTCCAATGACCTTTATATATAAGGTCATTCCATTCAGGAATAAGATTCTCAACCGGGCAGCCGGTATCGCCATGGCAGAAGGGAATTCCGCAATCCATACATCTTGCACCCTGTACTTTTGCATCAGCTTGAGTGAAGACAAATTCAAACTCTTTAAAATGTTTTACTCTCTCCTGAACGTTTTCTTTTTTCATAGAGAGACGGTCATATTCCATAAACCCGGTTGGCTTACCCATTTGCAACCTCGGCAAATTTATTTACTGAAGTTTCTATTTCTCTCTGCTTCTGCTCTTCAAGCATCTGCAATGCGCGCTTGTATTCACCCGGTATCACTTTAATAAAGTTGTATACCTCTGCAATCCAGTTATCAAGAATATATTTTGCTCTCTGAGATGAAGTATATTTGAAATGATTTTCTATTAGTGAATAAAGCTCATCGGATTCTTTCTTGTCTTCAATCTCCTCAAGGTCAACCATTCCTTTATTAACAAGCTTCTCAAAAACCTTTTCAGGATTCCAGACATAAGCAATTCCCCCAGACATTCCGGCAGCAAAATTTCTTCCCGTTTTACCAAGAACCACAACTTTTCCGCCAGTCATATATTCACATCCATGATCGCCAACTCCTTCTACAACGGCAGTTGCGCCGGAATTGCGAACTGCAAATCTTTCACCAGCTACTCCATTAAAATAAGCTTCTCCGCTAGTTGCACCATATAAGCAGGTGTTGCCGGTAATAATATTTTCCGCAGGATCATAAATGATATCATCCGGAACCTGGATGATTAATCTTCCGCCTGATAATCCTTTTCCGGCATAATCATTAGTCCCGCCCTTAAGGTGAATTTCAATACCCTTTGCAAGAAAGGCTCCAATACTTTGCCCGGCCGTGCCTTTCAGTTTTAATTTGATTGTCCCATCCGGCAAACCCTCATCTCCGTATCTTTTGGCGATTTCACTGGAAAGGAGAGTCCCTATTGCCCTGTCAACATTCCATATAACATTATTTATTACAACAGGTTCTTTTCTTTCAAGAGCAGCTTGTGCAAGCTTAATGAATTCATTATCAATCTGCTTTTCTATTCCATGATCCTGTGCTTTTGTTCTGTATAAATTTGTTTTATGAATAGGCTCAGGTTTGAAGAAGATTTTTGTCAGATTAATTCCTCTTGCCTTCCAATGTTTATGAGGTCTTATTTGTGCAAGCATGTCGGTCTGTCCTATCATTTCATTAAAAGTTCCGAATCCCATATTCGCCATATATTCTCTGACTTCTTCAGCAATGTAAAACATAAAGTTAATAACATACTCAGGCTTTCCTGCAAATCTTTTTCTTAACTCGGGATCCTGGGTTGCAACACCGACAGGACAGGTATTAAGATGACATTTCCTCATCAAAATGCAGCCTTGAGTTACAAGCGGTGCAGTTGAAAAGCCAAACTCATCTGCACCAAGCAAAGCAGCAATTACAACATCTCTGCCCGTTTTAAGCTGACCATCAGTAGCAAGATAAACCCTGTCGCGCAAACCATTGAGCACAAGGGTTTGATGAGATTCGCTCAAGCCTAATTCCCAGGGTGAACCTGCATACTGAATTGATGAAATTGGACTGGCACCTGTTCCGCCATCATGTCCGCTGATAAGAATATGATCTGCGTGAGCTTTTGTTACTCCTGCGGCAACAGTTCCTACTCCTGATTCGGATACAAGCTTTACACTTATTCTTGCATTCGGATTAATATTTTTAAGATCAAAAATTAATTGCTTTAGATCTTCAATCGAATAAATATCATGATGGGGAGGAGGACTGATTAAAGTAACTCCCGGCGTACTATGCCTTATGCGTGCAATTATTTTATCAACTTTAAATCCCGGCAATTGTCCGCCTTCACCCGGCTTAGCTCCTTGAGCCATTTTAATCTGTAACTCATCGCAATTAACAAGGTAATTAGCTGTTACACCAAATCTTGCAGAAGCAACCTGTTTAATAGCTGAACGCATACTATCGCCGTTAAGTAATCTTTCATAACGAATGCTGTCTTCGCCACCTTCACCGGTATTAGATTTACCGCCAATCCTGTTCATTGCAATTGCTAATGACGTATGCGCTTCCCAGGAGATTGATCCAAAGCTCATAGCTCCGGTGGCAAATCTTTTTACAATTTCGCTTGCAGGTTCAACTTCATCTAAAGACAATTTATTTTCTGAAGGAATAATTTCAAGGAGGCTTCTTAATGTTACTCTTTGCCTGTTTTGGTTATTAATCAAATCAGTATATTCTTTAAAAGTTTTGTAATTGCTTGTCCATGTACTCTGCTGGAGTTTGGAAATAGTTAATGGATTCCAGAGATGTTTTTCGCCATCACGTCTGAAATGATATAAACCTCCTGAGGGAAGAATATCTTTTTCAAGAGTCTTTTCGAATGCAAGTCTGTGCCTTCTTATATTTTCTTCTTCAATCATCTCCAGGCTCATTCCCTCAATCTTTGAAGAAGTGCCTGCAAAATATTTTTCAATCACTTCGGAATCTATACCAACAGCTTCAAAAATTTGTGCGCCGCAATAGGATTGTAACGTGCTGATTCCCATCTTACTAAATATTTTGAACAATCCTTTTGATACTGCTTTTACATAATTCTTTTTAGCTTCTTTGTAATCTTTTACTTCAGGAAGGAATTTCTTTTCGCATAATTCCCATAAAGTCTCATAAGCCAGGTAAGGATTGATGGCATTAGCTCCATATCCAAGCAGTAAAGCATAATGGTGTATTTCTCTCGGTTCACCGCTTTCGAGTATTATCCCGGTTTTTGTTCTTAAACCTGCCTTAATAAGAGAATGATGAACGGCGCTAACTGCCATTAAACTTGGTATAGCTACATTATTCTCATCAACGCCGCGGTCAGAAAGAATGATTAACCCGGCACCATTTTTTACTGCGTCAACCGAATCCTCACATAACTTATTAAGCTTCTCTCTGAAGTCATGCCTTTCATGAGGATTAAATAAGAAAGAAAGTGTTACAGATTTAAAATATCCTTTGGTTATGTTTCTTATCTTTTCCAACTTGGAATTGGAAAGAAGAGGATGACTAAGTTCAATCCTTTTTGCGTGCTGAGGAGTTTCATCAAGAAGATTTTGTTCGGGACCAATATAAGTTGTTAACTCCATAACAAGCTCTTCTCTTATAGCATCAATCGGAGGATTAGTAACTTGTGCAAAAAGCTGCTTAAAATATCTGAAGAGTAACTGAGGTTTTTCAGATAAGCAGGCAAGTGCAGCATCTGTTCCCATTGAACCAATTGCTTCATCTCCACCTGCAGCCATAGGCCTCATTACTATCAATAGGTCTTCTTTAGAATATCCGAATATCCGTTGTCTTTTTGTAATTGTCGGAGGATCGGCGTTATGAATAAATTCAGGATCGGGAAGAGAATCCAGCTTGAGCATATTTTCCTCAACCCATTTTTTATATGGATTCCGGCTAACAATTTCTCTCTTAACTTCTTCATCATCAACAATTTTTTGTTTACTCAAATCAATTATTAACATTTTACCTGGCTGCAGTCTTCCTTTATAAAGAATAGTTGACTGCTCAACCGAAACTGTTCCGGCTTCTGAAGTTAAAACAACCATATCATCTTTTGTAACGGCATAACGCGCAGGACGTAAACCATTTCTATCTAATGTTGCGCCTATAATTGTCCCATCAGTAAATGTAACAGCCGCGGGCCCATCCCACGGCTCCATCATAGTTGCGTGATATTCATAAAAAGCTCTCCGATCAGAATTCATCAAATCGTGCTTGGACCAGGCTTCAGGTATCATCATCATCATTGCGTGTGGAAGAGATCTTCCGGACATAACAAGAAGCTCGAGTACAGAATCGAACGTTGCAGAATCACTCTGTCCTTCCATAATTATTGGAAGCATTCTCTTTAAATCTTTTCCGTAGTAAGGAGATTTCATCACAGCTTGTCTTGCAGCCATCCAGTTTTTATTTCCTCTTAAAGTATTTATCTCACCGTTATGTGCAATCATTCTGAATGGATGAGCCAAATCCCAGGTTGGAAATGTATTTGTTGAGAAACGCATGTGAACCATTGCCATAGCAGATTTTAAATCAGGATCTAAAAGATCTTTATAATATTTTGTTACCTGGTCTGCGAGCAGCATTCCTTTATAAATAAGAATTTTGCTTGAGAAAGAAGGAACATAGTATTTACTTCGATCACATTTTAGTTCGGCCCTTATGCGCTGATCAATAATTCTTCTTATAAGATAGAGCTTTCTTTCAAACTCATCCTGCGTTTTTAATTTTTTATTAGCACCGATAAAACACTGACGGATAAATGGCTGAGTTAACTTTGCACTTTCACCGGGAACTGATGAATCAACAGGTACGTCTCTCAAGCCGATGAAAAACTGGTTTTCATCAATTACAATTTTTTCAACTATTGTTTCAATAGCTTTTCGGAGAATTGCATTCTGCGGAAGAAACATTACCCCCACACCGTATTTTCCTATCTTAGGAAGAGCAATGTTTAACGGAGCAGTTACTTTTCTTAAAAATTCATCCGGCATCTGGATTAATATACCGGCACCATCTCCCGTAAATGGATCGGCACCAACAGCCCCTCTGTGCTTTAGATTGCACATTATCTTCAGACCAATGTCAATAATCTTTCTGGATTTTCTGTTTTTAATATCTGCGACAAAACCCATCCCGCAAGAATCCTTCTCAAAAGAAGGATCATACATTCCCTGGGCTTTTGGCGGATATTCTGAATTGTTCATATATGCATTGTTCACATTTTTGCTTTCATGCATAATTAAATTCTAATTGAAATTTTATTTGAATCTTTGACCGAGATTGATAAAACCGGATTGTGTCCAATCTATCAAATCTCACGGAGGTCTGTTCCTTATTAACTAAAGGATTGTTTAGTAATAAGGAGAAATGTTTTCAGAAAAATAAATTTTTTTATCAAAAAAGCAAGAGGGAAACAGGTTTCTTTTAATTTATTACGGTTTTTTGTCGCGATAACTTAAAAAAGTATTGATTTCCAGTCACTTATCCTGCTTTTTACTATTTCAGGATTAGGGGAACCTTTTGATTTTTTTCTTTTCAATGAGCCTTCAATCTTCAGATACTCAATTGCTTCTTGGTTAAAAACAGGATTGATTTTCTTTAATTCATCAAGGGTTAACTGGCTAAAATTCTTCTCTGAACTTTCAGCATATTTAACGACAATTCCTACAATACCATGAGCGTCCCTGAAAGGAATTCCCTGAAGAACTAACCAATCGGCAAGATCAGTTGAAAGAATAAAGTCTCCTTTAAATTCATTAATAAATCTCCCTTTGTTGATGCTGATTCTTCCTGTAACTTCTTTAATAATATTTAAACTACCGTTATAGATTTTATAAGAATCAAAAACTGGTTCTTTATCTTCCTGCAAATCCCTGTTATAACTTAAAGGCAGAGCTTTAATAACTGAAGCAATGTTAACAAAATTGCCGATCAATTTTCCAGTTCTTCCTCTGATTAATTCCGGCATATCAGGATTTTTTTTCTGAGGCATTAAAGAAGAACCGGTGGAATATTCATCACTTATCTTTATAAAATTCCATTCAGAAGTTGACCAGAGAATAAGCTCTTCCGAAAACCGGCTGAGATGAATTTGTCCAATGCAGCAGGCATTCAGAAAATCAAGAACAAAATCCCGATCCGAAATAGCATCCATAGCATTTGCAAAATATTTTTTAAAGCCCAATTTCAAAGAAGTAAATTCAGGATCAATCGGCAACGTTGAGCCTGCTAACGAACCCGCACCAAGTGGTGAGACATCCGTTTGTTCCTGAACAAAATTAAATCTCTGCTTATCCCTTTCAAGCATTTCAACGTAAGCAAGAAGATGAAATGCTAATGAAACCGGCTGAGCTCTTTGAAGATGAGTATAACCCGGCATTAAAGTCTCAAGATTATCTTCGGCAAGATTAAGCAATGAAATTTGAAAACTATTGATTGAAGAAATAATTTGTTGAATAGATTTTTTTATCCACAATCTTAAATCTGTAACAACCTGGTCATTCCTGCTTTTTCCTGTATGAAGTTTTCCGGCAGCATCACCAATCAACTCAAATAATCTTGCTTCAACTACCGAATGAACATCTTCATATTCTCCCGTTTCAGGTTTCCATTTACCTTCATCAAATTCTTTTTGAATAATGTTCAAACCCTCGACAATTTTTTCAGAATCTTCTGTTGATATAATTCCAACTGCAGCAAGCATTTCTGCATGAGCTTTGTTTACAAGAATATCTTCTTCTAAGAGATTAATATCAAAATGAAGTGAGGAAGAAAATTCCAATGCTGACTGATTAAGCTTTTCTTTAAACCTGCTGCCCCAAAGCATTTTTAAACCTCTTCCGAAACTTTGTTATTAACTAAGTGTAAAGTTTTATAAGGAAGTCCGTATAGCTTCAAAAATCCTTCTGCAGCTTTGTGATCAAAAGTATCTTCGGGTGAATAAGTAGCCAGCTCTTTATTGTACAAACTAAACGGAGAAGTCCTTGAAAGAATATTTATATTTCCTTTATAAAGCTCAAGAGTAACTTCACCGGTTACGTTTTTCTGCGTTGAATCAACAAAAGCCATCAATGATTCGAACAATGGTGAATACCATAAGCCGTCATAAATAAGATTTGCAATCTTATCTGAAACAAGCTGTTTGAATCTGAAAGTTTCTTTATCAATTACTAGGCTTTCAAGTTCGTGATGAGCTTTATGCAGAATCACTGCACCCGGTGCTTCATAAATTTCTCTTGATTTAATTCCAACAACCCGATTTTCAATAAGATCAATTCTTCCTATTCCGTTTCTTCCGCCGATAAGATTTAATGTTCTAACTAATTCAGCAGGGGAGTATCGCATTCTATTTAATTTAAAAGGTTCGCCGTTTTCAAACTCGATAGAAATTACTTCGGGTTCATCCGGTGCTTCCTTGGGATCAACAGTTATCTGGTATGCATCATCGGGAGGTGGAATCATAGGATCTTCAAGAACCCCGCACTCAATTGCAATTCCCCAGAGATTATCATCTATTGAATAAGGGGATTTTTTTGTTGCATTAATAGGAATTTTATTTTCAAGAGCATAATCAATCTCTTCATCTCTGCTTTTGAATTCCCATATTCTTAAGGGAGCTAAAATGTTTAGCTCAGGTGCGATTGATTGAATACCGACTTCAAATCTTACCTGATCATTTCCTTTGCCAGTACATCCGTGAGCAACCGTATCCGAGCCTTCTGCTCTTGCTATTTCTACAAGAAGCTTTACAAGAAGAGGTCTTCCTATAGCAGTTGCTAGCGGGTAAACATCTTCATATAAAGCTCCTGCTTTTAATGCTTTGAATGCATAATCTTTTATAAATTTCTCCTGGAGATCAACTATATGGACAGTAGAAGCGCCTGTCTTTATTGCCTTTTCTTCAAGTCCGTCAAGTTCCGCAGTTTTACCAAGAATTCCGGTAACAGTGATTATATCAGCGTCATATTTTTCACTTAACCATTTAACCATAACAGATGTATCCAATCCACCTGAATATGCAACTGCGATTTTTTTTCTTTCCATTTTTAGCCCTCCTGTTTATGGAAGTTCAGTCATTATTTTTTTTATTAATTCAACTAAAGCCGGAATACTTTTATGAGAATTAGGAATAACAAGCACAGTATCATCACCCCCAATTGTTCCGATGATTTCTTCCTTGCTTAACCTGTCAATGTAGTGAGCAACTCCCTGAGCTCTTCCCGCTAAAGTTCTCACAATAATCAAAGATTCATTCTGATCAACACTCAGAATTTCAAAACCAATCAGCTTTGCAATCTGTTTACCGGATTCATTCGGATTTAAAATATAATGAGCACTGCCATTGTTCATTGACCTTATTACACCAAGTTCCGCAAAATCACGGCTTAAAGTTGCTTGGGTTACATGAAATCCTTCAGCCTTCAAATGTTTAGCAAGCTCTTTCTGATTTGCTATAACATTATCATTAAGAATTTCTTTTATCCGGGTTTGTCGTCTTAGCTTTAAAGACATTTAATTTTTTTCTTTAGATTTTAAAAGAAGATCTATACTGCAACAGGTGATTGACTAACAATCCAGCTTCCTTTTGAATCATTTTTCTCGTGCAGGTTTATAGAATTAAAATTTGAAAGATCATTTCCTATCCAGACTTTATTTACGCCATTTTCAATCAGGTCAAGGCAGCTCTGAAGTTTAGGTATCATTCCGCCATAAATTTCCTTTTGCGAAATGCCATTAATAATTTCATTATAAGTTAGATAATTTTTCTTTTCACCATTCAATATCACTCCTTCAACATCGGAAAGGAAAAAGACTGTATCAACATTTAATGCCAGAGCCAATTCTTTGGTAAAGAGATCAGCATTAACATTCATAAGGTTGCCTGCTTTGTCTCTGCAAACACTAGAAAAAACAGGGACAATATTTTCTTTCAGCAAAGAGATTAACCAATCTGCCTTCCCGGTGAATTTAGGATTTCCAACAAAGCCCAGGTTTTTATCCAGATATTCTGCAACAAACATACCTTTATCAATTCCTGTTAAACCAATTGCATCAAAACCATTTGAATGAAGAAAAGCAACTATCTTAGTATTGAGCAACCCTGATTGAACAGCGGCAACAACTTCCATTGTTTTTTCATCAGTCACTCGCTGCCCATTTATAAATTCAGATTCAATGTTTAATGCAGACGACCAGCTAGTAATTTTATTTCCCCCGCCATGCACAATTATAATTGAATTATGATCTTTCCTTAGTTCTGTAAGAATATTTATCCACTCTGAGTCTGTACAAAAAGATTCAAGAGTTTTTCCGCTAAGTTTTATAATTACTGTTTTCATTTTAAGTCCTGTAATTTGCATTAATTTTTACATAGTCTTCGGAAAAGTCGCATGTCCACCATGTTGAGGATTCCTTCCCTTCATTAAGATCGAGAGAAACTGTAACATTATCTTTTGCCAAAACTTTTCTTGCTTCATCTTCATTAAAACCATTACTAAAATTTGGTTTAAGTATTGAAAAATCATCAAACTTTATCGAGACTTTTTCGGGTATGAAATCTGCACCACTATTGCCTGCAGCAGAAAGTATTCTTCCCCAGTTCGCATCGTTCCCGTTCATAGCAGTTTTGAAGAGGGGGGAATTAGCCATAGCTTTTGCAATAGCATCAGCATCCTTCTTAGTCTTTGCATTATTAATAGAAATAGTAATTAGTTTGGTTGCACCTTCACCATCTGATGCAATTGATTTTGCCATTTCTTTACAAATAGTTGTTAATGCTGAGAGAAATACCTCATAATCTTTTTCATCTTTTTTAATCTTTATTCCTGATTTGCCATTAGCAAGAAGAATAACCATATCGTTAGTGCTTGTTTCTCCATCAACAGAAATTTTATTGAATGATTCGTTCACGGCATCTGTTAATAATTGCTGAAGAAGATCCTGTTCGACTGAAGCATCAGTAGCAAGGAATGCAAGCATCGTAGCCATATTAGGTAAAATCATCCCACTTCCTTTACAAATACTACCAATTACAATTTCACCTTTTAGTAACTTTGCTTTAATTGCAAAAGATTTTTTCTTTTTATCTGTTGTCATAATTGCTTCGGCTGCATCATTGCCTTTGCAGTAGCTAATTTCATTTGAGATTGAATCAATTCCGGATAAAAGAGCTTGCATATTTATTTGCTGCCCAATAACACCTGTTGAACTGATAATCACTTCATCCTGTTGTAAACCGAATTTTTCAGCACAATATTTTTGAGACTTTAATGCGTTGTCCAGTCCTTCCTGCCCGGTGCAGGCATTCGCATTACCTGAATTAATAAGTATTGCTCTTACTTTTTTTTTATTGTTTATAATCTCTTTCGAAACTACTAATGGTGCAGCAATAACTTTATTAAGAGTAAAAGTGCCCGCAGCCTCACAAGGTGTGTCGGAATAAATTAAAGCAAGATCTTTCTTTTGTTTCTTTAAACCGCAGTTAATACCTGCAGCTTTAAATCCCTGTACGGATGTAATAGAACCATTATCAATAAATTGCAGCATCTTTAATCTCCTTAAGTAAGATTCCAAGAGTTTCATCCCAGCCCATAAGCTTATTCATATTTTGAACAGCCTGGCCTGAAGCGCCTTTAATTAGGTTATCTATTGCCGATGTTATAATGATAACATTTTCTTTAACATTGACATTTATATCGCAAAAGTTTGAGTTAATTACCCATTTTAATTCCGGAGGAGTATTTCTTAATCTGATGAAAGAAGAATTTTTATATACGTTATTATAAATATCTATTACTTCATCTTGATTAATCTTTTCATTAAGATGAACCGAAGTTGTGCTGTAAATTCCTGTTGCAACGGGTAACAAGTGAGAAGTAAAAGAGAAAGAAGAATTAAATCCATGTTTCTTAGTCATCTGGAGAATTTCTGGTTCATGCTTATGTTCATTTACATTATAAGCTTTTACATTTCCGTCCATCTCTGAAAGCATTAGTTCGTTCTTAGGTTTTTTCCCGGCTCCGCTTGTTCCAGAATATGCGATGCAACTAACACTTAAAATCTTTTCAGAAAAATTTTTTATCAATGGAAGAAGAGAAAGAAGAATTGATGTAGGATAACACCCGGGATTTGCTACAAGTTTGTGTTCATCATAATTTATTCCCGGGAAGTCGGCCAGCCCGTATATTTTAGAATTCAATAAGTATGATGAAGTGTGATTATATTTGTACCATTGTTCATATAGTTCTGCTGCATCTAATCTGTAATCTCCTCCAAGATCAATAACATATTTCCCGTTTGAAATTAATGAAGGTACAAAATTAAGAGATTCAGCATGCGGCAATGCAATGAAGTAAAGATCATGTTGATAAGAAAGATCGTTTGCAGAATTAATTTTTAGGTTGTTTATTAAACCAGCAAGTTCGGGGAAATAATCATAAAGATTTTCTCCTGCACTTTTCCCGGAATAAACCTGATAATCCTTTACAAAAGGATGCGCATTACAAAACTGAATTAGCTTTTTACCAGTGTATCCTGTCCCGCCGATTATACCTACAGAAATCATTTTTCTCCCTGATGATTAAAACTTTTTTAGTAAAAAATTTGTGAGTTTATTTTATCCGCCATCAGGCGGGTAGGCGGCTATAGAATGAACTGCTGCAAGAATTATTTCTTACTGCGTTAACTATATGTTTTATTGAGAAAAACATTGATGCAAAGTTATAATTTAACTTTGATTTGGTCAAGTAATTAGCGTATATAATTACAGAAAAATCTTAAAATATGAATATAATTTCAGATACTATGAATACTTATGCAATATTCTGCTTTAATTGTTCGGTCTTCTCAGACAAATGATATTTAAATAGTTTATAATTGATGCTGTCGCTCAAAGCCTGAAAGCTTGCTTCAATAATATTTTCGGAAACACCAACTGTTGTCCAGGTTTCTGTTCCGTCACTCGATTCAATCATAACTCTTACTTTAGCAC
>CAZEWJ010000061.1:0-14686 GCA_964515875.1 uncultured Ignavibacteriaceae bacterium
TTATACAAATCTTGATAAAATTTTATTAATGGCAGCGAGAGTAAAAGCGTTGGGTTTAAAACTTTTACTCGATTTTCATTATTCAGATACCTGGGCTGATCCCGGCTGGCAATCTAAACCTGCTGATTGGGAGAATTTATCTTTCCAGGTTCTCAAAGACAGCATTTATTACTATACATACAATGTAATCACTGCATTAAAAAATCAGAATACACTTCCTGATATGGTTCAGATTGGTAATGAAATAGTTTGTGGTATGCTCTGGGATGATGGACATATATGTGAATCCTTTAATACTTTTCAGCAATGGGACCAATTTACACAACTGGTTAAAGAGGGAATAAGAGGAGTAAATGAAAGTTTGGATGAGGATGATTCTGTTAAGATTATGATCCAGCTCGGAGATGTTTCAGGAAGCCAATGGTTCTATAATAATCTTATAGCATTGGGAGTAGATTTTGATATCATCGGTTTATCTTATTATCCATGGTGGCATGGAACTCTTAACAGTTTCAAATATAATGTGAATGATCTTGCTCTTGCGTATAACAAAGAAATAATTGTAGTCGAAACAGCATATCCCTGGACATTGGAGTGGTTTGATAATACAAATAATATTGTTGGTGATTCAAGCCAGGTGCTTACAGGTTATCCTGCAACTGTAGAGGGACAAAAAAATTTCCTCAGCGATTTGATTAAAGTGATATTGAATATTCCCAATGATAAGGGAGTGGGAATATTTTATTGGGAACCTGATTGGATATCAGCACCTGATTTAGGATCTCCGTGGGAAAACGTAACTCTTTTTGATTTTAATGGAGAACTGCTGAGTTCAATTGAAGCTTTTAATTTTGATCCAACAGATCTAAAGTTATTGGATAACAGAGATTACTCATTTCAACTTTATCAGAATTATCCCAATCCATTTAACCCTGTTACAAAAATAAAATTCTCAATTCCAATTGCAGGTAATGTTACAATCAAAGTTTATGATATACTTGGTAATGAGGTTAAAATAATTTTAGATGAATATAGACCTGCCGGCACTTATGAAACAGAATTTAAAGCCGATAGTTTGGCTGGGAGCGTTTATTGTTATAGGATGATTTCAGGGAATTATTCGGTAACTAAGAAGATGATACTTCTTCGTTAATGTTTATTTCATGAATCCTCATCTATCTGAGATTTAATAATTTGGTTTTTCAAAAGAATGAAGATATTTGTATCACCCCTATAGGGGTTCTATTAATATTTTTGTTCGTTTTACTATAAATATGTCATCCCTCCGGGATTATAAATTCCAAATCCCTTTAGGGATGAAATATTTATAGCAACAAGTGCAACCACACGATTAAATCCCGTTAGGGATGACATATAAATTTCGATTTAATTCAATTTTAAATTGATAAATTAATTCAGGGAGTTAAAAATGTCTGCATACATAATTGTTGAAGTTGATATAAAAGATCATGTAAGATATGAGGATTACAAAAGACTTACACCTGCATCAATTGCTGCATATGGAGGCAGGTTTATAGTTCGTGGTGGTAAAGCTGAACTTATTGAAGGAGATCAGGAGCCAAAGAGAATTGTAGTTCTTGAATTTGAAAATACTGAAAGAGCAAAAGCATGGTGGAATTCTCCTGAATATAGTGAGGCAAAAAACCTGAGATATGCAACAGCAGAATCAAGAATGATTCTCGTAGAAGGGGTTTAATTATGGATAAAGAAGAATTAAAAAATCTTCATGTCAAAAGAACAGAATAAGAAACTTTTTGAAGCAGCAGAACGCTATGGTGAATTACTTGGTTTGCCAGTTGAACTGCAATGAATATTAAAATGAGCGTGCATCGAAAACTAGTTCTCAAGAGGTTTTTGGGCTAAAGCCCAAAATTTGTTTTATTTTATAACCCCAGCCTTTAAAGGCTGGGGTTATTGAAAATCAATACGAATGGCTTTAGCCCGGACATTAAAACTTGTCGGAGTGAACCCAAACTTTGAACTCTCAATAGCATCTTTGTGGTATCTTTAAGTCTTTGAGTCTTCATTGCAATTCAGTTTTTCTTTTTCAGAAAGTTCTTTTTTGCCACCAAGCCGCTAGGCCACTAAATTTCACAAAGAATAATTACTATTTTTGGTTAATCGTTTACACAGAGATTACATATATGAAAAAAACATTTTTTCTTTTTACACTAATAATATTTATCACAATGTTTGAAAAAAACATAACTCAGCAAAAAACTTACTGCAATCCGATGAATATTGATTATGGATACAATGCCATTCCAAACTTCGTTGAAAAGGGAAAACACAGAACCACTGCTGATCCTGTTATTACTTTGTTTAAGGATAAATATTATCTCTTTTCTACGAATCAATATGGATATTGGTGGAGTGATGATTTGTACAATTGGAAATTTGTTCCCCGTGAATTTTTGAAACCTTATCACAAAGTTTATGATGAACTTTGTGCACCAGGTTAATATGAGTAAACGTTTGTCATTCAAATTAAAACCGTTCAGTATTGTGTTTGTATTGTTGATTATTTTTTCTCCTGTTGTGGAAGGACAAACAGAAAATGCAAAAACAAAATATCCAATAGTAGAGCTTGGCTATAATAACATATCATCTAAAGATTGGACTGGTCTTCGTTTCAGTGACATTATTCCAGCTTCTAATATCAAAAAGGTTATTAGGATAAAGGAGAGTGGATTGGCACATCACAATAATTCACTTCCGGATTATAAAAAACTTGTCCAGGCTGATTATGATGCATTGCTCAAACACCTGATAGACTCTGATGAGAAAGCTCAGAATTTAGGCTGGCTTGCTGAGGAAGGAATTTTAGCAGAGTTAATAATATTAACAAACGACGATCAACTTTATCATCTTGAAATTCTCGGCATTCTTGACCGGATTTCTTCTGTGACAATTATTAGCTCAGGTAAAGGAGTTAGAATCCAAATAAAAGAGTTTCAAAGATCTGAACCTAAATGAAGTTTATCTACACCCCTTATTCAATAATTAATCAACCTCAACTTTTTATCTTTCCCACTCTTCAAACTCTGCTGAAATGTTAATACAAACTTGCTGCCTTTCCCTTTTATGGAGGAAACATCAATAGAAACATAATTCATCTCACATAATTTTTTAACAAGTGCTAAACCAAGCCCGTTACCCTCATAAGTCCTTGAAAGTCCGTGTTGTTCCTGTGAGAATGGAGTGAAAAGTTTCGGCAGGTATTCTTCTGAGATTCCAATTCCTGTATCTTCAATTAAAACTTCTAAGTTGCCGGTTTCATTCTTTTCAATTTTTATTGTAACGCTTCCTTCATTTGTAAACTTTATTGCATTATCAATCAAATGACTGAAAACCTGTTCAATTGAATAAGGATCAACAATCAAAATAGAATCTTCTATCTTCCTTACTAAATTAAATTGCAGCTTCTTTTCACCGGCAATTGGCTGAAAATCATTAAATACTTTTTTAAGAATATCTTCAAAAATATCTGTCTCTACCAGTTTATTTTTATAACTGCCTGTTTGTATTTCGGACATGCTTAATATCAATTCAACGGTTCTTATTATTCTTGCACCTGATTCTTTTATCTCTTTTAAATTCTGCGTTACATCGTCGGATAAAAGATTTTTTTCTTTAAGATCATAATAAATGTATTCCGAAACATTAAGAAGAATATTAAGCGGCGTTCGGATTTCGTGAGACATCTGGTTAAGGAATTCTGTTTTCAGCTTATCAGCAATTTCAGCTTTCTCTTTAGCTTCAATTAATTCTTTTACCATCTTTTTTCTTTGTGTAATATCGCGGATAATGCCTGTGGCATATTTTGCCTCATCTAAAAGCACACTTGAGATAGAAAGCTCAGCAGGAAATTGTGAGCCATCTTTTCTTAATGCGGTAACTTCTATTGTCTTACCCTCGATAGAATTGGAATCACCTTTCAGAAACTCAGCTAATTTTTTCCCGGCTGTTCCCCAATATTCTTTAGGCACAATTAAGGGGATAACATTTTTTCCAAGAACTTCTTCTTTTGTATAACCAAATATTTTTGCTGCAGCATCATTCCAGACTTTTGCTATACCCTTTTCATCAATTTCAAGTATTCCATCAGTTGCTGTTTGAGTTAAGGAAGAGAAAAGTTTTTCGGATTTCTGCACTTCTTTTTCAAGAAGCTGCTTTTGCTTCCATTCAACTACAAGCTGGTTGAAATTATTAATTAAATCCTGGATTTCATCTTTTGTTTTTATCTCAAGCTTATAATCGAGATTCCCGCTTCTTATAATTTGTGTCCCTTTTATTAATTGCTTTACCGGTTTTAAAAAACGGCGGGCTGTTAAGAATCCGGCAACGAGTGAAACAACAGCAACAACAAGGATCAATATAAAAAGTATTATTTGTAATTCATCTGTTGAGGACATTACTATTTCTGCATCAACATCTTCAATAATAAAATACCTGTCTGTTACTGCTTTGCTTCCGGAGAAGATTGGCGAACTCTGAATAATTCTTCCTTCGTGAGAAATGGTTGTTTTCTCTTTACCTTCAAAAATTTTTGAAGCTACCTCTTTGGAATAATTCTTAAATATATTCTCATCATACCTGTCTGTAAAAAGTGAGCTCCAATTATCTTTTCTTTCTGAATTAAAAATATAGTAGCCCTCCCCATTTACTATAAATATTTTCTTTGGAGAATTACCATAAGAGGGAACAAGAAGCTCAAAAAGTTTTTCAGCCCGAATTTTGACTGTTACAATTGCTGCAACTTTTTCGCTTTCATCATAGAATGGTAAAATAAAATCTATTACAGGTGCAAATGCATCAGAGTCAGGAATTCTAATTTCGGAAGGTGAAAGTTCTATCTCCCCGGGTTTTAAATCTCTTACAATCTGCACATAATAATTTTTTGTAGTTCTTGATAAATCACTCCTCTTTACGGTATAAGGATTTTTTTCATCATTAATTACAGAAAGTACTTCTCTTCCTTTTTTATTAAGCAGATCAATTTTTATATAAAAGTCATTATCAGTTACAATGTTGAGAAATTCTTTTTCGGCATTCTGCTGAAGTTGATCATCAATGCCGGTGTCATTCTTTAAATTGCCTGCTAATTTTTTAAGCTCTGTTGATTTCATTACAAGGTTAATTTCACTTTCAACTCTTGTTAAGAAGAGAGATGTTCTCTCTTTAAGTCCTTTTATATCACTCTCCATTTCGCGGAGGTTTTCATCCTGCTTGAAATCAATTTGCTGCTTGACTGTAAAGACGCCTACTAAGATCAGTGGAATTGTAGAAAGAAGAATGAAGATCAAGGTCAACTTTCCCTGTATACCAAGGCGGGGTGTTATCTTATAGAGAAAGCGATTCATTTATTACTCAAAGATTTTTTGTCATTCCGAACTTGTTTCGGAATCTCAGCAATTGAAGAAGATGCTGAAACCCGCTTAAAGCGAGGCTCGCCTTTGGCGGCAAGTTCAGCATGACAATATGATATTTTGAATTCATTACTAAACATTTTTAATCGCTTGTAAGAAAATTTTTAGTAACCAAACCTTTATCCGGGATAAAAACCTCTTCACTTTTTATTTCAGCTTCTTCATGCCAGAAGGAGATTTTGTAATTGCCTGAAGGAACATCTGATACTGAATAATCTCCTTCTTCATTTGTTATTGAGAAATAAGGAGTTTCAAGAACAACAATGTAAGCAGACATATCGTGATGGATATAGCAAAGAATTGATATAACTCCAGGTTGATCACATACTATAGATTTTTCTGTGCCGGGTGGATAAGTACCAAAATCAAATTTCTTTGTTTTGTTTAGGGAGAAAACACTGTGACGGATTTTATCGCTGTTAGGGAATATCACTTTTGTTCCTGCAACAACTGGAAGAATATGTGGTACAAAACTGAGATTTACCTGATCCATTACAGCAGGCTCGGAAGGGGGAAGGAAAGTGATTTTCTTTGCCGGTTCTAAATAAATAACAATATTATTCAGACCTTCTGAACCGGATTTTATTTTTCCTTTTAAATCTCCTGCAAAATTATGGATTGAGAGTGTTAGTAGAACTAAAAAAATATATTGAATTGTTTTCCTCATAATGTTTGAATTTTAATCTCAAGTAATTAGATGATCAAAAGTAAATTTTCTTAGTTATCCTTGTTAAGCAGAACCACAAAGTCACTAATGCACAAAGATTCACAAAGAACCTCGAAGAAAAAGAACTCAAAATGCTATCATTGTATTTATCATAATTGTTTGAAACGGATTATCATTTTTTGCCTTAATAATATTTCCGTTTACTGTCCTTTCACCATTAACTCTAATAAAGCCTTCAATGGAAAAACGTACATTTGCACGATAAAGGATTGTTATATTCGGTATGATTTCAAAAAAGTTATCCATGTCCTCATTACTCTTCCACGATTCAGCTTTTTCTACACGCAGTATGCCAATTAACCACGGGTAAAAGTTATAATTTACTTCTCCAAAATATGCCATGCTTTTTAATGCTCGTAAATCATTATCAGGATTATTGTCCTTGCCTGTAATTATTCCTCCCAACAGATCGAAGTTTGTAAGATGAAGATTTACATCAAAGCCGAACCTGTTGAATATGTTGTCATAAGTTGTCCCGTTGTCAAAAGGAATTTTAGTCTTGCTTCCCCTGTAAGCATAAGTTCCAACCATAAAAGAATTTTCTGAGACTGCGGTGTTCCCATCGCTATATTTAATATCTTTTCCGGCAAACCCCTCTCCTCCAATAAGGTATGCTAATCTTCCGTAAAAATCCTTTTGATCGCCGGGATCGGCAATTGTTCTGCTTTCTCCATTCACAACTCCTGCTGCATAATAAACATTATGATTCAGGATTCCATTCAGTTCAATTCCAGACTGGGGATCTCTCGGTCTCCAGTTACCAGTAGGATTATAATCAATTGTACCCTGATAATCGGATGTTAAACGCTGCGTGCTTGTATACCCATCTGTAATTCCCGGTTCAAATCTTCCAGCCCGAATATTAAAAAGATTATCCGGACCAACAACATTGTTAAACTGAAAAAATAATCTTTGTAATCCTCTTGCATTTACACCTGCCGAAAAAGCAGACCATTCACCGAAGAAAATAACTTCCTGTCCAAAACTTCCGCCAAAAACTAAATTAAAAATAAGAGGCATATCAAATTCAATTTGGTTTTCCCCGGGATCTTTTTGAGGATTATAATTAACCCGCATTATTGTAAGTGCTGCTATGGGAAATGAAGCCGGCAATTCTCCCGGCCATATTGCATCAGGCCATAATTCTTTCCAGGCATCGGCACCAAGTTTTACCGGTTTTTCTTTAACCAATGCTGCATCATCAAAAGGAAGTATATAACCATTTCTTCTGAAAGCTTCGCCAAAAGCATTTCTTTTGGTAATTGCTACATGGCAGGTTGTACAGCTTGTGTTATATTTTCTGGCAAATTCCGGTATAGCAGTGGCTTTTACATTAAATAAGCTAATTCCTGTTAAAAGCATTAACAAAAATGAAATTGAAGAAAAAGTAGATTTTCGAGCCATATTCGCTCCCTTTTTATTTTTCTTATTTAATTTCTAATGAATAAAAACCACAGAATTGTTTGATAAATCAAAATTGATGCCTGTTAAATTTAGTTAGCATGAAAAGGTCTTCTGGTAACAGGATTTTGTATGAATATGGAAGATTATTTTAAATGAGTTATAAAAATTAAAAGAGCTATTGTTACTAAAGACAATAAAATTTAAGTTTCAACAGGAAGTTAAAGCTGGTTCTGTCTTTTTATTAAAAATAAATTTTTAAATGGGAGGTCTCATGGCAAAAGCATTCACAGTCGCATCATGGAATGTTGAACATTTCAAAAATAATCCTGAACGAATTGACCTGGTTATTTCTTTTCTTAAAGAACAAAAGCCTGATGTATTTGCTCTATATGAAGTAGAGAGTTCAGAAGTTTATACAAATCTTGTTTCAAAAATGCCCGATTATCATTTCCATATAACAGAAGGTCCGCAGACACAGGAAATCCTGGTTGGGGTTAAGAAAACAATTACCGCTTTCTTTACCCAGAAGGTAGAGTTTAAATCAGGTAACACATTTTTAAGACCGGGTGCACTTTTAACAGTAAGAATTATAAGTAAAGATTATCCGATTCTTTTTCTTCATACAAAAAGCAGCACAAAACCAATCGGCCTCGGTTTGCGTGATGATATGTTTGACCGGGCTTTTAAATTCAAACGTTATTTAGATAAAATTTTTCAGGCAGCAAATCAGGGACCGGCAAATTTTATTTTCCTCGGGGATTTAAATACAATGGGTATGAAGTATCCATTCAAGCGTGAAATAATTGTTGATTATGAATTACAAAAATTAGACAGTGGAGCAAAAAGGGTAAAGATGCGCCGGTTAAGTAAGAATCAACTATTTACCTGGTGGAATGGTCCGGGAAATTATCCACCCAGCAATCTTGATCATGTTATTGCATCAAATCAATTAAAGTTTAAAAAGTTTAATGGAACTGAGATTGATGTAAGAGGCTGGCCAGAAAAAAATACAGAGCAGGAGAAAGTAAGCTGGATAAAAAAATATTCAGATCATGGTCTGCTGTTTTTTCAAGTGGAGAAGAGTTAATTTTACCAAAGTGATCACCTAAAATTAAAAACCGTTGAAACGGTTAATAATAAAAAGATCAATGATAATAACCGTTTCAACGGTTTACCGATTACAAATGTGTTTAAATGGTAAATGAACATTTCCCCATTTCACCCTAAAAAATTTATACCGCAGAACCTTTGGTTTCTCCTTCGTAATATCAGAAATTATTCACGCAAAATTATTTATGTCGGAAACAAACGTTTTTGTCCTGTTTGTAAAAAGTCTTCAAGAAGATTTGTAAGGCTGCGATCAAGGAGAGAAGCTATTTGTGCTTATTGTCTTTCTCTGGAAAGACACAGGTTTGTTTGGTATTATCTTAAAGAGAAATCAAATCTTCTTATAAAACCAAATTTAAAGATGCTTCATATCGCACCTGAACCGGCACTTGAAAAATTATTTAAGCTGTGTATCGGTGCAGGTTATTTAACCGCCGATTTATTTAATCCCAATGTTATGGTAAAGATGGATATTACTGATATTCAATATCCGGAAGAATCATTTGATGTAATATTTTGCAGTCATGTACTTGAACACGTTCATGATGATAAAAAAGCTATTGGTGAGCTATTCAGAGTTTTAAGGAAAAATGGCCGGGCGATTTTAATGGTTCCTATTAATTCTGAAATAACTATTGAAGATCCTTCTATTACTGATTCTGCAGAACGATTGAGATTATTCGGACAGGAAGATCATGTTCGCAGCTATGGTCCTGATTTTAAAGGGAGATTAGAAGAGGCAGGATTTAAAGTAAAAATAATTTCACCGCCGGATGTTCTTACTAATGAAGAGATGATACGCATTGGTGTAATAAACTGTGCCGGAGATATATTTTATTGCACAAGAATCTAAATTTTTTATTCATAATGATAATTAAGAACTAATGGGATGGATATTAGGTTTAGCCGGAAATTATTCTGAAACAGAATTACAAAAATTAAAATCAATACATCCATCTCCTCTCCATTCTTTTAATTCCGAAAATTTTTATATCACTGCGGGAGGAATTCCGGAAACCTGCTTTGGATCCATTCCTGAAAATGATTCATCAGGTTGGATTACCTCTGGTGTAGGAATTAAGTATGAAAATGGTAATGCTTCCCTGATGAATAAGATTGATTGGGATTCAGAATTAACAAATCAGAATTTTTCTCAGCATAAATTAAATGGACATTTTGCAGCAACAAGATGGAATAACAATAAACTTGAGTTGTTTACAGACCAGTTAGGAATAAGAAATATTTATCTCACAAAATTAAATGGTTGCATTGCATTCTCCACAAGGTTTGACTGGATATTAAAACTTAATAAAAACATTTTAATTGATTGGGAAAAATTTGGCGGAAGATGGCTCTTATTAAATCCGGTTTACAACAAAAGTTTTTTAAAGAATGTTGAAATAATAGAACAAGGAGGAAAGGCAGTAATCAGATTTAATCCTTTATCTTACGAAATAAAAAATCAGCAGTGGCATCCTGATCTTGTCCCTTCATTAATAGAGGATAAAGATTTTATTTCGATCTTAAGAGATTTTACTTTGTGCGGATTGAATAATGACAAAAAAATATCACTTGCACTCTCCGGTGGTTTAGATTCACGGATTTTACTTGCGCTTTTAATTTCATCAAAATCAAAAACCTGGTCTTTACATTCTTTTTATTTTGCTGATCATCCTGATACAAAAGCTGCTAAAGAGATTTCAAAAGAACTTAATGTTGAACATTTTTTTTGTGAACCATCAATCCCGCCAATCGATAAAATAATCCCTTTGTTAACTGAATATGCAGGCGAAACTATTTTAACATCTCCTGCATCCAAATTTTTACTATTACAATTTTATTCAACTCTGTACAAACAAAATAAAATTGTCATTGATGGCGGGTATGGAGAGATAGCCAGAAGACGCTATCTTAACAGTCTTTTATTTAAAGGAAGAGATGCAATTTACAAGAATGATTCGAAAAAGATTATTTCTCTTTTAAGATATAATCGTTCTAACATCTTTAAAGATGATTATGTTAAATTAATGCAGTCTTGTATGGAGCAACAGATGGATGAAGTTTTTCATACAATGCCCGAGATAAAAAATTTTGGAATAGAAAATTGGTTAGACTTGTTTGCAGTAAGAACACGTTTAGTTCACTTTGCGGTTGAACAGTCGCGGTCAGATAGTCAACTGGTAAATTATATGCCTTTTATCCAGCCATCTTTTCTTAAAAAACTTTTTGAAACCTCTGTTAAGAAAAGAAATAACAGTAGACTTTTTTATAAAATAATAAAAGAGTTCTCTCCTTTTTTATCTCATATACCTCTTGTTAAAGGTAGTATAACCTATCCTTTCGGTCTCGGTAATGTAAATTCTTCTTTATGGATAAAGTTAAAAGGCAGACTAGGATTTTATTATAAGGATGGTTTTGTAGTAAAATTTCTTGAATCATTATCAGAATATATACAAGATACCATTAGTTCAAAGGATTTTACTTCTTGTGAATATTATGATCAGAATAAAGTGAAAGATTTAGTTGAGGGATTTTATAGAAAAAAGAATCTTGCTTTAGCTTCTGAAGTAGATTGGTTTCTTATTTTTGAAATCTGGAGAAGAACAATTCAGAGTAAATAAATTCCTGAATATTTTATAAATAGAAATTACGGCAAATGTAACTCAGGCCTCTTGTCCCGAAAGTATTACTCAGATTTGGAAATATGAGCTACGATTTCAAATCCTTGCTATCTTATAATTCTTAAAAGCGAAATAGATCTCCTTAATTAAAGTTCTGATAACAGCAGCGGTTGGTACAGCAAGCAGCATTCCCAATACTCCAAATAACTGGCTTCCGGCAATTATAAGAAGGATAATAATTATGGGGTGAATATCTACACTTTTTGCAAAAACATAAGGCTGTACAAACCCATTATCAAGAGTATAGATAATTGAGAGAACAATAAGGATATGTGGAATGTGAGATAAGTCTCCGAACTGGATGATTGAAATTATAGCCGCAGGAATTCCTCCGATGATTGGACCAAGATAAGGGACTAAATGTCCTAATCCTGCAATCACTCCTAAAGGCAAGGCACTCTCAATTCCGATAATATAAAAACCGAGCCCGCAAAAGGTACCAACAAAAGTTGCATCAAATATCCATGCTCTTACAAACCTGCCGATCTGCACACTTACCTTCTTTGAGATGTGATATGACATTTCAAAATATTTATTAGGCATTATGTGAAGAATTCCCTGCAGGATATTCCGGCTGTCCTTAAGTAAATAAAAAGAAATAAATGGCACAATAACAAGAATAGCAATTATAGAAAAAATGCTTGAAAGCAATATTGTAATTGAATCAAAAGAATTTATAATCTGATGGGATAAAAATTCTTCAACTCTTTTTGATAATTCACCAGAAGGAAAAAACGGGAATAAGGATCTGATTTCTTTTTCTATTTCAACAACCTGATCATGAAGAGAAAAATCTCTTAACGTCTCAATCAACTGGTTCATCTGCAAAGAAAATTGCGGAATAAAGACAGATAAACCAATGTAGACAAATAAACCAAACCCAATAAAAATAAACAGCGTTGAAGCTAACCTGTTAAAACCTTCCTGCTCAAGCATTGAAACGAGAGGATCAAAAATGAATGCAAGAAGAATTGAGATAACAAGAATTATAATTATATCGGAAAGGAGATAAGCCAGGTAAATGAAAATAAAAAACACTAAAACCCACAGGAGTATTTTTGGTAACCGCTTAAAGGTTAAATCTGTCATTGAATTAATCCTATAAAGTTCAAGTTCAAGAGCAAGTTCAAGTGCTAACTGATTCTACTCTTCTAACACCGGGAACTTCCCTAAGTATAGTTCTCTCAATACCTGCTCTTAAAGTCATAACGGAAAGAGGACATACTTCACAGGCACCGGTTAGTCTTACCTTTACAATACCTTCTTCAGTCACTTCAACAAGCTCAACATCACCGCTTTCTGCCTGCAAGTAAGGTCTGATTTTATCTAAGGCTTTTAAAATTTCTGTCTTCATTTCTTAAAACTCTATAGCGTACATTCAAGTTCAAGAAGTTTTAAAGTTCTAAGTTACTTGAACTTACACTTGAACTTGAATTTATTCTTCATCATCCAGTAATATCTCTACTTTAGAGGAAGCATTAAGGTTTATAAGATTAATCTGTTCAGCAAGATTTCTTGAAATATCCATAATGATATCTGAGTATTCAGAATCAGGCATATCAAAAACAATCGGAACTCCGTTGTCACCACCAATTCTTATTTGTGGATTAATTGGTATTCCTCCAAGGAAAGGAACATTTAATTCTTTTGAAAGTTTCTCACCGCCTCCGAATCCGAAAATATCGTACTTCTTTCCGGTATCAGGGGCAAGAAAATAACTCATGTTTTCAACAACTCCAGCAACCGGTACATTAACACGATTAAACATCTTCAAAGCTTTTCTTGCATCAATCAACGAAACTTCTTGCGGAGTAGTTACGATCACCGCACCTGTGAGTGGAATAGTCTGTACGAGAGTTAATTGAATATCACCTGTACCCGGAGGCATATCAAATACAAGGTAATCAAGCTCTCCCCAGTTTACATCGGACATAAATTGTTTAACTGCACCGCTTGCCATTGGTCCGCGCCAAATTACGGGAGCCTCATCATCAACAAGAAAACCGATTGAGATCATTTTAATGCCATAATTCTCAAGCGGCTGCATTACCACTTTACCTTCTTTCTGGTGAATCTTTGGCTTTTCTTTAATACCAAGCATAATAGGAATACTTGGTCCATAAATATCGGCATCTATTAATCCAACATTAGCGCCATCTTTTGCAAGAGCCACTGCAAGATTAACAGCAACTGTGCTTTTACCAACACCGCCTTTACCGCTTGCAACTGCGACTGTGTTTTTAACTCCAGGCAGTAAAGCATCTTTTCTTTTATCTGTATGAGATGTGATTTTAGCCAGGATGTTTAATCTTATAGTATCTAACTCAGGGAAATCTTCTTTAATTGCTTTTGTAATTTTAGATTTCAGTTCATCATTAACTTCAGTCTGCGAAATTGAAAGTGAGAGATCAAGATCGAGATTATTTTCTTTTATCTCAAATTTTTTTATTGAATTAAGTATTAAATGATTTTTATCAATTCGCTCGTCTTCAACTTTCTTTATAGAATTTAGCATCCCGCTTTTCGTTAAACTAATCATTACGAAACCTTTACTTTTAATTAATCGTTCCTGTTGAAATTAGTAAAATTATAGGTAAAATTGAATTGAATAGAGATACTACCTGACGTTGCGAGAGATTCTTAGAATTTTTATTTTCGAATTGGGTTATGAATTTTTATTTCCCTTTATATTTCTGAAATCATCTTCGTTATTGGTATAAAGGACTAAATCTAATACATTTACAGTGGATGCTATAATTGAATCACCAACCGATAAATTATAATTCCTTCTCATTTTTATGGCGTTATCAATAATCTCAGAGGAAATTGGGATAATATTTACAACTGAAAAAACCGAATTAAAATAATTTTGTTGTTCAGAAGTAATATGATGAAAACCTAAAACTTCTAATCTTGTAATATCAGAAACAAAAATATTCTTTTCCTTAAATATCTCTCTTAAAAAAGCATATTCTTCTATAGCTGAATAAATAACAATATTGCTATCTAACAATTTCATATCAGCTAAGATTTATATTCGATCTTCTCTAACCTTTTTTTGCCATTGCGATGGATCACCATAATTTGAAACATCAATTCCCTTATTAATAATATTGTACAGATACTCATTACTCTTACCTCTATTTTCTGACGGCAATCTATTTTTAATTGTTGCCACGCCGTGTTCTAAAAATATATTCAGCCCTGTAAAAACAGGTTCGTCATTATTCCACTCATAGTAAAGCGCCCTAATACCGTATTTTTCAAGTCGTTTTTCTACTGTTCTATTTAGTTTTTCAGGGAGAACAATAATTAAG
>CAZEWJ010000062.1:0-14365 GCA_964515875.1 uncultured Ignavibacteriaceae bacterium
TTACCTGGAAGTCACGAACCATTTCGTGACTTGATAGAATTTGTTAATTTAAGATATGGGATTAAGAGGAAGAACAAATCTAATAGATGAACATTTATTTTTTGTTACAACTACTATAGTTGGTTTTACAAAAGTATTTGTAAATGATTCTTATTGTGAAATTCTAATAAGCAATATTAAACATTATCAGGATAAATATAAGTTTGAAATCCTTGCGTATGTAATTATGCCCACTCACTTTCATTGGATAATAATTGTTAATCCAAAATTTGGAACTATCTCTGATATTATGAGAGATATTAAAAAGTATTCTGCCTGGGATATAATGGAGATTGCTGAGAAAGAAGATAAAGATTTAATGAGAATATTTTATAACGAAGGATTAAAATTTCCTAAGCACAAAAGAAAATTCTGGATGCAAAGGTTTGACGATGAGGTAATAAGAAACGAAAAAATGTTCTGGACTAAATTACATTATATTCACAGGAATCCTGTTGAAGCGGGGATTGTGAATTTACCGGAGAAATATAAATACTCAAGTGCAAGGAATTATATAAACAATGATCATTCGGTTATAAAGGTAGATACATCGTTCGCAGGAACTGAAATTATATAGTCTTATCTGTGTCACGAAGTGGTTCGTGACAGCTGTGGAAAGATAATGAAGGAGAGTTTTGTATAATACAAATCCAAAAAGTTTTTTATTTATTATAAGCATCAAACAACAAGTAACTTTTCTTCTCTCAATATTTTCTTAATTCTTTAATAGCTGCTTTTGCCTGTTCATTTGTAGGATCAATTGCAGCAACCTTTTCCCAGTTTATTAAAGAATTTTGTTTATCATCCTGTAAAAAGAAATAATAACCGAGATATGAATAAGCCTCTAAAAGCTCTTTTTTAAATTTAGTTGTATCTTCTTTGGAAAGAAGTATAAACTGTTCGTAATAAGGTCTGGCAAATCCAGAGTCTGATTCAGGATCAAAATTTGCCTGAACTCTGGCTTTCCAAAAATGAGCTACAGCTAATTCAGGTACTCTGGATATAAGCGTTCCAAAAGAAGTATCAGCGTTAGCGTAATCCTGTAAAAAATAATATGCTTTACCGAGGTCAAAATATTCCTGGGAAGTGATATCCTTTTTCTTTCCTAAAGTAGTAATTACGCAGTCCCAGTCTTTATTTTGAAAACACTTCACAGAGATTTTGCTGAGGACATCAGTTCGCGTGCTGTCCAATTCATAAATTTTATACATATACTCTATTGCCAGAGAATCATTACCTGTCTGGCCAAGAAGATCAGCATAGTTTTCATAATCAGCGGGAAGATATTCAATTGAAGGCATTTCAAATAATTTTTTGAAATAAGACATGCTTTTTTCAATCTCTTCTAATCTTAGATATGAATAAGCCAGCATCCGGATTGCTACAGGGTTTTCAGGCTCAGTTTTAATTACATCTTCCAATATGTTTATGGCTTTGGAATATTCTTTATTCAGATACAGGAACTGTGCATACTTCCTTCTTTTTTCTAAAGTGATTTCAGAAGTTTCAATATACTTGCCATAATATTCTGCAGCTTTTGAATAATTTTTCAAAGCAGAGTTCAATTCTGCAAGCTCATTATATGCAGGAGAATAAGTGGGATCTTTAGTTATTGCTTCATTAAGAAGAGTAGTTGCTTCATTATAATTTTTTACTAAAACATAGATCCTAGCCTTCAGGGTTAATGCTTCTGCATTTGATTCCTCCATATCAATTGCAGTCTGCAAATTTTTTGCTGCATCAGTTCCATTAGCTTTTTGAAGATAGACCTTACCTAAAGCAATGTAGGTAGGTGCATATTTTGACTTACTCTGATTGCCCGTGTTTAAAAGTTCAATGGCTTTATCATAATTTTTAATTTTAGGATTAGAATATGCTTCAGAAAGAATTATATACACTTCCGGATTATCATCTCCAAGATCAATTGCTTCTTCTTCATTTTTATTTGTCATTGCAGTATTTTTTTCTGCTACATAAATTTTAACTAAACCGGCATAATTTAAAGGGAAATTTTTATCAGCTTCAATTCCTTTCAAATAAGAAGCTCTTGCAGAATCAAGCTTATCCTGGAGGAAATAAATCTGGCCAAGATAAAAATATGCTTCCGAACCTGATTTAGTATTTGTAAGCGGACGGAAATATTTTTTTGCCTCAGCGAATTTTTCATTTTTAATTAATTTAATTCCTGAAGCAATATCCTGAGCTGACAGGTTTATTGTAAAAATTATAATTAACGAAAGTGAGATTAATATTTTTTTGTAAAACATTTTTATTCCTGGTTAATATATAAATCTTCATTCTCTTTAAATTCAACAAGCCTGACAGGCATTGTAGCCGGAACAAGCCCGAATTTCAAAACTATCCTTTGCCCTCTTTCACTTGCAACGAAGGATGTAAACCCGGTTCCAAGACCGGTATAAGCTTCTTTACTAACAATATAAACTTCACGCCATAGAGGATAAACTTTTTGTGCTATGTATGCCTGATAAGGTTTAGAATATTCAGATGTATCGCTTGAAGCAACTTCAAGCACTTTTACAGATTCAAGAAAGCTTAAATTTGTTGTATCGTCTCTGTCGCTTATCCAGTTTACACCGATAACACCAATAGAGCTCTTCTCTTTTGAGATATAGTCTATAACAGCTCTATTGGAATTAAGAGCATAACAATTTGGTGAAAGTTTTCTAACACCGGTTTTTTCCATTAAATAATTTATTGTGCTGGAATTATTATTATCAAAAACCACTTTTACATTCCTTAAAGTCTGAATGGTTGTACCCGATAACAACCCTTTAAGTTCCTCTAATGTAATAATAGAATCTTTCAAATCTTTGCTTCCAATTAAAGCAACAGCATCGTAAGCAATTTTAGTTACTTTAGGAACAATCTCCCATTTTTCAAATACTTTAAGCTCCTCTTTATTTAATTGGCGGGAAACAATAATCAATTTCACAGTATCATTAATAAGATCATTAAAAGCATCTCCTTCAGGTTTATAAGAAACTTTTATATCAGCATAGTTATAGATTCCTTCAAATGTACTAATCTCAGAATCTATAAAAGGCTTAAATGTTTCATCAACAGAGATGGATAACTCTCCCGTTGTAGGAGTATCGGAATAGCCACCTGAATTGCATTTGCATAGAAAAGGCAAAATAAAAATAAGAACCGGAAAGAGACCTTTATTCTTCATCATCTTCTTCACTATGACTCTGGAGGATATTTTCTTTTCTTTGCTTCAAGGTTCTGTACAACCTGAAAAAACCATAACTAATCAAAATTATTCCTAATCCATTTTTCTGAAGTGCTGAAAAATTAAAAATATGATCCGTAATCAATAGAAATAAACCAAGACCTGTGTATGCAAATGAAATTACAAACCCAAAGATAACTCCAATAGAAAAGCCATTAAGAAACATTACAACATAAACAGAAGTAATTTATTATTGGAGTTTAAATACAATCGGTATTGAAACCTGTACTTTAACCGGCACGCCTCTCTGTTTACCGGGTTTAAATTTAGTTTTCTTAACCGCGTCAAGAGCAGCTTCATCGCATCCGGCACCGATACCTTTAATTATCTTTGCATCTGTAACAGTTCCATCTTCATTAACAAATGCAAGAACATAAACTTTTCCTTCAACACCGGCTCTCTTGGCAATTTCAGGATATACAATCTTCTGCTGAATTGCTTTTATGCCTCCAATAGGTTCCGGCATTTCTTCTACTGCAACAAAATATGTTGGTGCTTCTTCTTTTTCAACAACTTTTTCTTCAACCTCAAGTAAGCTGTAATCCACGCCCTGAGGGTTTCCCTCCTCTGTTTCAGTTCCGGGATCTACTTCTTTTAATTCATCAACTGTGGGAATATATTCATCCTTTACTTCTTCATCCGGCTTTACAACCGGAGGAGTAAATTTTATGGTAGATTTCAATGGCGGCGGAGCTTCAAGAGGTTCCACTTCTTTTTCCTCTCCAATTGATGGAGGAGGTGCTAATTCAGTTATAACTACCTTCCTGGTCTTAAGAGAACTATCTTCTCCAGGCATAATCATTGAGTAAATAGCTGGTCCTGTTGTGACAAGAATAACGAAAAGGATTGCAATCCACATTGCAATTGAAAGATAATCCTTATAAGCTTTGCGGAGCTTGTAAGCACCATACTCCTTATTTTTGTTTGCAAAAACAAGCTCATCAATATCAGTTTTGTTTGTTAGTTGATCAGCCATGATGTTCACTATTATTGTTTATAAATTTTGAATTAATTCAAGATCAACAGGTGTAATATCTACTAATGCATAACGTTTTATATCTGATATATTCATTTCATCCAGTATGTCAACTACATTTTTATAAACAGCCTTGTCACTTGGTTTTATAAGAACAACCATTTCATAAATAGTAGCATTTTTCTCTCGCAAGACTTTTCTTATACCATCCGCAGAAAAATTTGTTTCCTTAGGAAGATTATCCTCAGCCGGAATCCCGACATACCAGAAAATTTTGTTGTATTCGCCTAATATTAAAGTTAATGCTTTGGAAGCTTTAAGTTCATTTACATCCTCTGGCAATTCTTCTTTAGGTTTTACGGGTAAATTAATTTCCATGGTTTGGGGTTTACTGAAGGTAGTGGTTAACATAAAAAAAGTTATAAGTAGAAATCCAAGATCAACCATTGGTGTAAGGTCAATCCTGGTAGACATTTTTTTACGACCTTTTTTCTTCTTACCCTTTTTACCAGTCTCTTTCTGTTCTAATTCAGCCATAGTTTAAAGTCCTTTCAATTTATTTGGATCAGCTTCAAGATCAGTAATAAGATTGAACTTGTTTACATTTTTATCCTGAAGAGTGTTCATTACCTGTTTAACGATAGGCCATGGACAAGCCTGATCTCCTTTGATCGTAACACGGACATTAGGATTTGAAAGCCTGCCTTGCATAATCCAGGTACCAAGTTCATTATTAGTTGAATCTACCGGAATGCCAGGCTGCTGATATGCTTTTCTGTCAACTTCTTCTAAAGCGAGAAAACCTTTTAACTGATTTAATGGAACGCCAACAGTACCTGAAAGAACAAAAGCTTTCGTTTCTTCAGGTGTAAACTGAAGCTCAGGATATTTTTCAGTTATTTTGCCCAGAAGCCGTTCACGGGCAAAGTTTTTGTTATCCATGTTGAAAAACACCCTCCCATCATTTGAAATAGTAATGTTGAGAATATCAGTATCCGGCAGCTTGATTTCTGAAATAGAAGAGGGAGTGTCAACAATTACTGATTCATCTGCTTTAAATTGCGTAGTTAACATAAAAAATGTCAACAATAAAAAAGCAACGTCACACATTGCAGTCATATCTATCATTGTGCTTTTACGAGGGATTTTTACTTTTGGCATAATTCTACACTTTTTTAATAAGTTACTAAAACATTATTCATTATGTGATGCAAAATTTTGTACAATTGCAACACCTGCTTCATCTATGCTGTATGTCATTTTATCAATTTTGGTTGTAAAATAATTATAGAAAATAATTGCTAAAGCAGATGAACCAATACCAAAAGCTGTATTAATAAGTGCTTCTGAAATACCTGTAGCAAGTGCAATTGCATCTGGTGCACCGGCAGTAGCAAGAGCAGCGAAAGCTTTAATCATTCCTAATACTGTTCCTAATAAACCAACAAGAGTAGCCAGAGGAGCAATTGTGGCAAGTATGACAAGGTTTTGTTCAAGTATTGGCATTTCAAGTGAAGTAGCTTCCTCAAATTCCTGTTTGATAGACACAATTTTCTGATCCTTATTCATATTTTTAACGCCAGTCATCTCCTTATATTTAAACAATCCGGCTCTAATAACATTAGCAACGGAGCCTCTCTGCTTATCACATTCCTCAATAGCTGCATCAATATCCGGAGTTGCCAGCTTTTGATAAACACGAACTACAAAAGCAGAGATACTTCCTTTTCCTTTTGCTTTTGTTATTGTAATCCATCTTTCAATTGAAAAAGTAATAACCATCATTAGAATAGCCATGAGAAAAGGAACTATAATACCACCTTTATAGATAATTCCAAGATAATTTCCCGGCTTAGGAAGATTTGCCGGGTTGTTACCCTGAAAATTTTCAGGATTACCCATAACAAAAAAGAAAAGAACAAAACCTACAGCAAGCAAGACAGGTATAACAATACCTGCAAAGCCGGTAAATACAGTTTTGATTTTTGATGAAGCCACGTTTTCCCTCCTAAAGGTTAATAATTTATTTTCTTGATTATCTTATTAGTGATAAACTACAAAGTTAAAGATGCATTAAACAAAAATTAAAATTAAAGGTGGACTTCTTGGATTAGTTTTTTCTATTGAATGAGTTAATATATAATCAAGAAGATCCTGTGTAACAATATTTATTAAAATCCCTCTTTCTATCTTGATAATATTTTTAATAAAAGTAAAACTCATTAATAGAAATCATTAAAAATTTGGATACTAATATACAATTTTTAATAAAAGTTGTATCTTTTTTTTCAGTGTATGATTAAGAATATCTTTTCTTCATTTCTATTTTAACAATAAATTAACTTAATAGCCAATTAAATTAATAGTACTTAATGAGAGCAGGTTAAGAGTAAAGATCATTTTATTAAATGACTATCCTCTCTTTTAATCTTGTTTATTAACAAAGTAAAACTCCCAAGCTTCATCGGGGTTCATAAACTAAATTAGTAAACCCAGATATGTTTCGGCAATCCTTAAAAAAGTTTATTGTTAAAATTTATTATTCTTGCTTTGGATTATATCTTATAGCTAACTTTACAAATAATAACGAACTAATAAATCCTGAGGAAAAAAAATGAAAAAGCTGTTCGCCAAAAAGCCGCTCGAAACATTATTGGAAGAAATGAAGGGTGAAAACAGGTTAAGGAGAATTCTCGGTCCTGTAGCATTAACAGCCCTTGGAATAGGAGCCATAATCGGGACGGGTATATTCGTATTAACCGGTGTTGCAGCTCATGATAAAGCTGGTTCAGCAATTATTCTCTCATTTGCTGTATCTGGTGTAGCCTGCATTTTTGCAGCTCTCTGTTATTCAGAATTTGCTTCAATGGTTCCAGTAGCTGGCTCAGCTTTTACCTATGCTTATGCCACCTTAGGAGAATTTATGGCATGGATCATCGGATGGGATTTAATTCTTGAATATGCAGTTGCTTCTGCTACAGTTGCTCATGGGTGGTCTTCTTACTTTCAGGATTTTATAGGTATTTTAGGATTTAAAGTCCCTTCGGCATTATCAAAGGCCCCATTTGATTTTGACCCCGGCACAGGGCTTCTTGCATCAACAGGAACTATTATTGACCTTCCAGCAATCATTATTGCAGGTCTTATTACTTTCATTCTTGTAAAAGGGATTAAAGAGAGTGCGAGATTTAATGCTACAATGGTAGTAATAAAAATTGCCGTAGTACTGTTAGTTATTATACTTGGAGCTTTTTATATCAATCCTGATAATTGGACACCATTTGCACCTTACGGATATACTGGTTTAAGCTTCTTCGGTAAAACAGTTTTTGGCGGAACGGGATTAGGAGGTGCCCCTGTTGGTGTTTTAGCCGGTGCTGCTGTTATCTTTTTTGCTTATATAGGATTTGATTCTATTTCAACCCATGCGGAGGAAGCAAAAAACCCTCAGCGTGATGTTCCTATAGGAATTATCACTTCCTTAGTAGTTTGTACTATTCTTTATATAGCTGTTGCTGCCATATTAACAGGAATGGTTCCTTATGATAAAATTAATATTGATGCCCCGGTATCTAATGCATTTAAACAAGTCGGGCTTGAATGGGCACAATTTATTGTTTCGCTTGGGGCAATTGCGGGAATAACGTCTGTTCTTTTAGTTATGATGCTAAGTCAACCGAGGATTTTTTTAGCAATGGCAAGAGATGGTTTATTACCTACGAAATTTTTCAGTGCAATACATGAAAAATTCCGTACTCCATGGAAATCTACTATTCTTACAGGAATCTTCGTTGCAATACTTGGTGGATTGCTTCCTCTTAGAATTCTTGCCGAACTGGTTAATATAGGAACTTTATTTGCATTTGTAGTGGTTTGTGCAGCGGTATTAATTATGAGAAGAACTCATCCAAATGCTAACAGGCCATTCAGATCTCCCTGGGTTCCTTTTGTACCTGTTGCTGGAATTTTAACCTGCCTTATGCTGATGTTTTCTTTACCGGGTGAAAATTGGTTGAGGCTTTTTATTTGGTTACTAATAGGGATTGTAATCTACTTTTTCTATGGAAGGAAGCATAGCAAACTGAGAAAAATTCCGCCAAATGAATTTATTCCATAGATACCGGGTTTAAAAAAAATTAGAATCAGAGTCAGTTGAATTTTCATTTGTTGAATAATATACGAGCAAACTCTGAGAACTTGTTGAAGTCGTGATTTATATTTTAAATTGATTAAAATATTCATAATCAATTTCATAAGATTTTTTTATTTTTAATCCCATTTCTAATTTTTCAAACATCTCAATCAATTTATCTCCATCTACTAATTCAATGGGTATCACACCATCTCTTCTTGCTTCATCTTTTGCAGAAGTTGTATATGTCCCTGTAGTAATGAATATACCTTTTTCAGCTCGCCCAATAATTGCACCACGGAAATCCCTTATTTGTGAAGCTGTGACTGATTTTTGAAATCTTTTACATTGAAACATTACTTTGAAGCTTACAAATGGATTTATTTCCAAAACTCCATTACCATCAATTCCCCCATCACCAGATTTTCCAGTTACAACCACATTTTGAAATCCAGCTTCTCTTAATAATCTTTGGCTTAATCTTTCAAATCCATTTGGAGAAATTGATTTTAAAATATTGAGCAATTCTACTTTATAATTTTCTTCGGCTAGTGGTTCTTCTTCGCCTTTTTCTTCTAATTTTATTTCGCCTGGTTTTTTTGTGGTTGTTTTTGAATAACGACTCTGGACCTCTTTAAAAATATTTAAAGCGTCTTTAAAAGCTAGATTTGCATCTAAACCCTTTTTTGTAAGATTCCAAACTCCTCTTTTGGATGAATCTAGTAAACCAGCTTGTACTAAATAATTTCTTGCCCATGCAACTTGATTCCTAACTTTTGAAGTGCCACTCTTTAAAATTTCTTGTTGCTCTTTTTCAGAAATGTTTAATTTCTCTAAAACTGCATCAGTCGCTTCGGATGCTGTAGCAGAACCACCATTTTCTTTTAATATCCAAGTAGAGGAATAAAAAATCTTAAAAAACTTGGCCCTTTATTTTTCATAGCTCTTCACTCTGGGAAGATTTAGATGAAGCTTTCTGTTTTTTCTTCATACGATGACGTATAAATTCTATAATTCCAGGTAAAACCGAAATAAGAACAATTACAATTATGACAAGCGAAAAATTATTTCTTACTGCAGGTATATTTCCAAAAAAATATCCGCCAAAAACAAACATAGCCACCCACACAATTCCGCCAACTATATTATATAAAATAAATTTTGAGTAAGTCATAGCACCAACCCCAGCAACAAATGGAGCGAATGTTCTGATTATTGGGATGAAGCGGGCAATTATAATTGTCTTACCGCCATACTTTTCGTAAAAGTTGTGGGTCCTTTCGAGATATTCTTTCTTAATGAATTTTGTTTCTTTGTGAAAAACCTTTGGACCGATATAATGACCAATCCAGTAATTTACTGTATCACCTAAAATTGCTGCAGCAGCAAGAAAAATAAAAAGCAATGAAACTTCAAAAGAGCCAATGGCTGCAAAAGTTCCTGCTGCAAAAAGAAGCGAATCACCCGGAAGAAAAGGAGTAATTACAAGCCCGGTTTCTGCAAAGATCACAAGAAAAAGAATTACATAAGTAACAGCTCCGTATTGGAGAATCAAATCATTCAAGTGTACATCGAGATGTAGAAAAAGATCAATGAGATAAGTTATAGTGCTTTGAAAGAAGACTAACGCTACAATTATAATTACTGTCAGAAGTAATGCAGAAAGAAGATAGTAAATTTTTTTTGTTTCCATGCCTTATATGTTTTCTATAAAATTAAGGTCCTTACCATAAGTTTCATTTAAATGATATAACGAAAAAAATGCAATTGCGACAGAAATAATTCCCACTATTAAAGCAGCATAAATCATTCCTATTGAACTGCGTAAAAGTTCAAAGGAAAGTGTAATTGGTATTACAGAGCCTCTGATAAAATTAGGAACAGTAGTAGTTACAGTTGCTCTTAAATTTGTTCCAAATTGTTCCGATCCGATAGTAACAAATACTGCCCAATACCCTATTGCAAAACCTAATGCGCTACATAAAGCGTAGAAATATGTTAAGCTGAGATTGCTGTAAAAAAGATAAACTAAAATGAAAACTAAAGTAAGAAGAAGGAATACTCTGACTATTTTCTTTCTGCTTTTAATTGCCTGGCTTAGAAAACCGCTTGCAAAATCACCTAATATTAAACCAATATAGGCAAACATTATTGATTTCCCGGCTGAAATATTCCCCTGAACGTTGAGCACTTTACCAAACTCCGGTGAAAAAGTAACAAGTACCCCAATAACAAACCATATTGGAAGCCCGATCAGTATGCAGTTAATATATCTTACAAACCTTTCCTTAGAAGTAAAAAGCTTGAAAAAATTTCCTCTGGAAACATTGGATTCTTTAATTGATTTATATATCCCTGATTCAAACATCTTTATTCGCATAATTAAAAGAACTAGGCCAAGTATTCCTCCAATAATGAAAGCAGTTTGCCAGGGAAAATTATCACCAATTATACCAGCAGCAACAGCACCTGAAACTCCGATAGTTGCAACAATGGCAGTTCCATAACCGCGTAATTCTTTTGGTAATATTTCACAAATTATAGTAACGGCCGCACCAAGCTCACCGGCTAAACCAATTCCTGCCAATAATCTTAATGCTGCATAAGCATCTATAGAAGTAACAAAAGCATTTGCAATATTAGCAACCGAATATAAAAATATAGAGCCGAAAAGAACTGACAGCCTTCCCTTTTTATCTCCCCAGACTCCCCATATAATTCCTCCTAAAAGCATTCCTCCCATTTGCATATTTAAAAGGAAAACCCCTGTCTTAATTAATTCTTCTCCTTTAACTCCAAGATCAGTTAAGCTTGGAATCCTGACTATACTGAAGAGAACCAGATCATAAATATCAACAAAATATCCAAGGGCAGATACCAGCACTGTTGTATTAATTACATTTTTGATTTTGAAGTTGTTCTTTGCTTCCATAATAAAAAATTAAAGATGATGGGATTAAAATAGAAAATAAAAATATAATCGCCTGAAAAATTTTTTAAGAAATACTTTGCATTATTAAAAAATTATATTGAAGTTCAATTAATCATAAATTTTATTTTTAGAATAGGTTGTGCATATACATCAAAATACTTTGATAACAAAATCCAATCACAATTTTACTTACTAAACTAAATGAATAACTCCCCCCAAAAAACAGAACTAATACGCGGACTTACCCTCACTGCTGCAATTATGATTGTTGCCGGTTCAATGATTGGCTCCGGAATTTTCCGTAAGCCGGCAACTATGGCTGGACAATTAGGTTCGCCAGAATTCCTGATTATAATCTGGATAGTTGCAGGTCTTATAACATTTATTGGCGCACTTGTTAATGCAGAAATTGCAGGAATGATTGATGCAACAGGAGGTCAATATGTTTACTTCAGGAAAATGTATGGAGATGGTCTTGCTTTTTTTTACGGCTGGTCAATCTTTTCAGTAATACAAACCGGCAGCCAGGCTGCTATTGCTTATGTGTTTGGAGAATATCTTGGATACTTTATTCAATACCCGCAGCTTCCGCAAAGCTTGCAGGATTTTTCCATTTACATGCCTTTTGTAGGAAACATTCACCCTTTCTTTGAATTTGGACCAAAGGCAGCCGCAATTCTATGCATAATATTCCTTACAGCAGTTAATTACATTGGGGTAATCTTCGGAGGAATTGTACAAACAATTGTAACGTTCATAAAAATAGCTTCTATTATTCTTTTGTCCGTTCTTCTTTTTACAGTAGGTGAAGGAACTTTTTCAAATATAAACAGCGGTTTTTTAATTCCACAATCCGCCGGTGGCGGATCAATAAGCGCGTTTTTTACAGCGGTAGGTCTTGCACTTGCAGGAGCTTTCTGGGCTTATGATGGATGGAATAATGTAACATTCGTTTCCGGTGAAGTGAAAAACCCTCAAAGGAATATTCCGCTTGGCTTGCTTTACGGAACCCTGATTGTAATGGGAGTTTATGTTATGGCAAATATAGCTTACCTTTATATTTTACCTGTGGATGTTATGGCAAACTCACCTTTGGTTGCTGCTTCCGCAATAGAAGTTATTTTTGGTCCTGCGGGAGCTTCAGTTATTTCTATTGCGGTGATTATTTCTACATTCGGTGCACTTAACGGAAGCATACTTTCATCAGCAAGAGTTCAGTTTGCTATGGCGAGAGATAATTTGTTTTTTAATTTTTTAGGTAAAGTGCATCCTAAGTTTGCAACACCATATACTTCCCTTGTTGTTCAGGGAATCTGGTCAGCGGTGCTTGTACTTTCAGGGTCATTCGATACAATAACTGATTACGTTATTTTTGCTGCGTGGTTATTTTATATGCTTGGAGCTTATGGAGTAATAATCCTAAGGAAAAAAATGCCTGATACTCCACGACCATATAAAGTTTGGGGATATCCATACACTCCATGGATCTTCGTAATCTTTTCACTTCTGTTCCTTATAAACTCAGTTATTTCAGATTCTGAAGATGCAGCAATGGGTACAATTTTAATTTTACTCGGTCTCCCCTTTTATCTTTACTGGAAGTATTGGGCGAAGAAGAAGTAATGAATTTTCGGCTTCGGCTCGGCTCATTATAGTTTATCTTAAGCTTTCATAGTTTTTCAAGATATATTTGGATTACCTACTAACTATGCCTTCGCCGAGACGAGTCTGATTTAAGATTTACGATTTTAGATTTTGTAGTTATTGTAATAGACCTAAATAAAGACTATATTTTAGTCGAACAAATTGAGGTAAAAAAATGAAGTTTAGCGAATCGATAAAACCAATCAGTTATTTAAAAACTCATGCATCAGAAGTAATTCGTGATGTAGCTGAAAACCAAAGAACTATGATAATTACTCATAACGGTGAAGCTAAAGTGGTTCTTCAGGATGTAAAAGTATATGAACAGACTCAGGAAGCTCTTGCTCTATTAAAAATATTAGCTTTGAGCGGAAAGAATATGAAACAGAAAAATTACAAGCCTCTTGATAAAACTTTCAAAGATGTCAGAAAAAAAATTGAAGAGTTTAAGAGAAGCAGAAATGAAATTCAAAGTTAATTTTATTTCTGATGCTGAGAACGATTTACTTGAAATTTATAAATATGTTTATTTAAATGACTCTGAAGAAAGAGCAGGAAAATTATTTGATAAATTATATCAAAAATGTTTAGCCCTTCAGGAAATTCCCGAGAGAGGTCATATACTGCCGGAATTAAGACTATTGGAAGTAGAAGGTTTTTTAGAAATTCATTACAAACCTTATAGGATCATTTACCAGATAGTTAATGATGAAGTATTTGTTCATTGTATTCTGGATGGTAGAAGAGATATTCAAAAATTATTACAAGAAAGATTAATAAGAGGTTAATAAGAATACCTGTCTTCCCTGGAAGTATTGGGTGAAGAATAAGTGATGATTTTCGCTTCATCTTTAGTAAACATTTCGAACATTTTTCCTTTGCTTCTTTAAAATCAAAATTATAATTTAAGCTCAAGTATAACAGGAGTAATGTGGGGCAAACAAGAGAGCGATTTAATTTACAGATACCACATCCACGAAAGCACGATACAAAGAGCTGTGAAAGAAGCAATAAAAAAAGCCGGAATAACCAAGCCCGGCAGTCCGCATACTTTCAGACATTCATTTGCTACTCATCTTCTTGAAAACGGATATGATATAAGAACAATACAAGAACTTTTAGGGCATCAATCGGTCAAGACAACTATGATATATACCCACGTTTTGAACAAAGGGCTCGGAGTAAAGAGTCCGTTAGACTGAAATGGTAGAGGAATGATATTATGCAAAGTATATTTTTATATCTTAGCGAATTAAGTAAAAAACAAAACAATGGGAATGATATACTGACACTGCACGCAGAATATCATTCCTATAAACAAATAACTGTGCAGGATAAGTAATAGTTAGCCCTCAATAAAAAGCGAGGTGAAAATGAAAATAATATCAA
>CAZEWJ010000063.1:0-13192 GCA_964515875.1 uncultured Ignavibacteriaceae bacterium
TAGTAGCGAGTCTTCGAGTGAAGCAATCTCTTTATCAATTTAGTTTGCGAGATTGCTTCATCCCGATAAATCGGGATTCGCAATAACACACAATAATCAATTCATGAAAAACTAACTTTCGGAACTGCTCTTTCAGCTTTATCTTCAACTTCAAAGAAAACTTCCTGCTTAAAGCTGAACATATTCGCGACAATGTTTGAAGGGAACATTTGGATTTTATTATTAAAGAATAAAACCTGGTCATTATAATTCTGGCGTGAGAAAGAAATTTTATTTTCCGTTGATGTTAATTCTTCTTGCAGAGCCAGGAAGTTTTGGTTTGCTTTCAGGTCAGGATAATTTTCAACAACAAGATTAAACTTACCAATAGCTTCTGTTAATTGGGCCTCTGCCTGTGCTTTTTCTGAAACACCCTGAGCACTAACTGCTTTACTTCTTGCATTTGTTATATTCTCAAGTGTCGCCCTTTCGTGATTCATATATCCCTTTACAGTTTCAATTAAATTAGGAATAAGATCATGCCGCCGTTTTAACTGGACATCAATCTGCGACCATGCATTCTTAACCTGGTTTCTTAATCTTACCAGCGAGTTATAAATAGAAATAGCAAAAATTGCCAGAAGAGCTATTACGATGAGGAGAACAATTATAAAAGTCATTTTGACCTCAGAATTATTTTGGATTATTACTTTTTTTATTCGTTTCAACTAAAAACCGTTGAAACGGTTATAAAATAATTCCCCCTTTGTCAGCCCACGACTTAGTCGTGGGTTACTGAAAATAAAAAAGAACAAAAACCGTTTTAACGGTTTACAAAAGATCTCAACGTAAATTATAAGAAAACATTTCTCTTAAGAGCGAAACAATTTTATTCTGCTTATCCAAACTTCCCATTTCAACAACACATTCAAGCTCACCCTTATTAAACCACAAACCATGCTGCTGCCTGCATTTATCAAGAGTTACTTTATTTTCTTCGCCGCAAATTATCTTATCCATATTTTTAAAACAGATCGGGCATTTAATTGATTTCTCTTTATTGTCCTTATCAACTTCGAAGGAATTAAACAATTTATCCTTCTCTGCTGAATCATGTAAAAGAAGTTCGAGCTCTCCTTCATCAAGCCAAACGCCGCGGCAGCTTGTACAGTAATCTACTTCAACCTGGTTTAATTCAAGAATGACTATTGGCTGGTTGCAAACAGGACAATTCAACAACGACTCCTTTGTTTACTGTAAAATTAGTAAAATTAAAACAATGGAACACTGATGACACGGATAACACAGATTAATCCGTGTTTATCCGTTTAATCTGTGTCATCCGTGTTCTATTGTTTTCTCTTTAAACATTTCATTTACACTTTTACAAAATCTTACAAGAAATTCCAGAAGCTCTTCGGGGGATTTAAAATCATTCGTAATTATCAGCTTTAATACTTCTTTCTGCTGATTGAATTTAACTTTGCTTTTGTACCCGCCTGCCGGCGAGGCAGGCTCATCCATTATAAATCGCATTAACAAAGTAAATTTGGTTTTGTAATAATTCTCATTTTCACCTTTTGGCAAGATTAAGAAAATGTTTTTCTTCTGGATAATTACTCTTTCAAACAAAGCATACGAAGCAAAGAATTTAAGTGCAGCTAATCCAATTAATCTTTTTACAATCTCGGGAAGGGCACCAAACCTGTCAATCATTTCTTCTCTAAGATCGTCAATCTCTTCAAGAGAAGTAACAGAATAGAGCGCAGTATAAAAATTAAGTCTGTCAGCTTGTTCAGGCATAAAAGTTTTTGGAATCCCGACTTCAAAGTATGCATCAATCGTCGGATCGGTTCTATCTTCGTGCTTTGGAAGTTCTTTAAAGACTTCTTTGAATTCCTGGAACTTTAATTCTTCAACAGCTTCGTTAATTAATTTTATGTAAAGATCGAAGCCCACATCATTTATAAATCCAGTTTGTTCTGTGCCGAGTAAATTTCCCGCACCACGAATTTCTAAATCTCTCATAGAAATATTAAAACCCGAACCTATTTCTGTAAACTCTTCGATAACCTGCAGTCTTCTCAAAGCTTTTTTTGTTATTCCATTCAGCGAAGGAACAATAAAATAAGCATAAGCCTGCCTGTTCGATCTTCCAACTCTTCCTCTTAACTGATGAAGCTCGGCAAGTCCAAACCTGTCTGCACGGTTTACAATTATTGTATTCACATTTGGAATATCAATTCCAGATTCTATAATCTTTGTTGAAAGAAGAATATCATACTTACGATTGAGAAAACCATGGATTACTTCTTCAAGCTGAGATGGTTTCATTTGGCCGTGCGCAATAGCCAACCTAATATCCGGTATATATTTTTTAAGATATGATCCAAGCTTATCAATTGATTGAACACGATCATGAACAAAATAAATTTGCCCGTTCCTTCTTATTTCATTTAAAATCCATTCTTTTATTTTAAGAATGTCGAATGTAGAAACCGTTGTATAAATCGGCTGCCTGTTTGGTGGAGGTGTTGCTATAATTGAAAGGTCTCTTGCACCAAGTAAAGAAAGATTTAAAGTTCTGGGAATTGGAGTAGCTGTAAGCGAAAGTGTATCAACATTAATTTTTAATGCTCTCAGCTTTTCTTTAGATGTAACACCGAAGCGATGCTCTTCATCAATAATTAAAAGCCCCAAATCTTTAAATTGCACATCCTTTGAAAGAAGACGATGTGTACCAACAACTACATCCATCGTTCCTTTATTAAGTTCTTTAAGAATTTCTGTTTGTTCTTTTTTAGTTTGAAATCTTGAAAGAGCTGAAACTTTAACCGGAAATTGTGTGAGTCTGTCTTTAAAAGTGTTGTAGTGCTGTTCAGCTAAAATAGTTGTTGGGACAAGAATTGCAGTCTGCTTTCCGTCCTGTGCAGCTTTGAACGCAGCACGGACTGCGACTTCAGTTTTACCAAAACCCACATCACCGCAAATTAATCTATCCATCGGGTTTTCAGCCTCCATATCATTCTTAATTTCTTCAGTAACTTTAACCTGATCGGGAGTATCCTCATAAAAGAAAGATGCTTCAAGTTCTTTTTGCCAAACTGTATCAAGGCTGAATGAAAAACCTTTGCTCGCTTTTCTTTTAGCATAAAGTTCAATCAGTTCACGGGCAGCTTCCTTTATTTTTCTTTTAGCTTTTGTTTTTGTGTTTGTCCAGTCGGTTGTGCCAAGTGTATTTAAAGTAGGAGTAATGGTATCGCTTGAAGAATATTTTTTTACAAGGTTCAAATAATTAAGATTTACATAAACCACGCCTCCCTCACTATAAAGAATCTTCATTGATTCCTGTTCCGCTTCTCCAATCTTTATAGTTTCAAGCCCCGTATACTTCCCTATTCCGTAATTTTCGTGAACAACAAAATCTCCTTTATGAATTGAAGCAAACTCTTTAGAGCGAGACTTTTTCTTTTGCTTTGAAGAAAGTTTAGTCCTGTATGGCTTGTTAAAAATCTGGTAATCTGTAAGTACCAGAATTTTTTCATCTCTGTGAAGAAATCCGCTTTTAATTGGCAGAGTAAAAAGTTTAATTTTTCCAGATTCAATCAGTTCTGAAATTTCTTTTTTGAACTCAACTAAAAGATCATGCAGCCTTGTTGTTTGAAATTCATTTTCACCTGTAATGATTATTTTATAATTGTTAGCAGAATATTCTTTTAAAACATTAAATAGAATTTCAAAATTCCCATTGATTGATGGAGGATCAGAAAAGCCTAAATCAATTTTCTCTGTTGCTAAACTTTCTTCAATTAACCAACTCCCGTTTACAGATGAGAAAAGCTTATCAAGATTAATATTATCGGATGTGTTTTCTACTGCTTCAAATGTTTCCTGAATTTCAGGAAATTCATCGTCATTATATTCAACTTCCTGTACAAGCGGTTGTTTTTTTTCTTCATCATCTTTTTTAAAAAGATTTGTGTTTTTGCTTTTAAGATTTTTTAATTCAAAAGATGAAGCAAGAATTAAAGGATCGGATAAATAATCAAAAATAGTATAGGTGTTTTCTATATTTTTATTTTCTACGAATGCTGCTGCCAGAGAAACTGTTTCTGTAAATTGTATTGAACGCTGGCTGTCAGGCTCAAAGTTACGGATTGATTCTATGAAGTCGCCATCAAATTCAAGTCTAACAGGGTTTGGTTCGCTGAAAGACCAGAAATCTATTATAGAACCTCTTTGTGAAAATTCTCCGGGTGCAGCAACAAATTTATCTTTCTGGTAACCCAGCAAGTTAAGGTACTCAAGAAGCTCATCATATTTTATTCCGCTGCCCACATTAATTTTAGTTGTTTGCTGTTCAAGTTTTTCTTTGGATGGCAATTCACAATTAAGAAGATTGTATGAAGAGATAAGAATATAATTTTCTCTTTTAGTAATATCCGTTAGTTTTTCCTGGAGTGATACTGATTTGAATTCTGTTAGAGGAATTAATTTATCAGATAAGCCAAGAATACTTAGCTCAACAAATAGTTCCTCAACTAATTTTATTTCAGGAAGAAGAACAAAAACCTGTTTCTCTTTTTCAATCAGCCTCGATAAAAATAAACTCTTAAATGATCCGGTAAGAGATGAAACATAAAATTGGTTCTTACTTTTATCACTTATAAGATTAATTATCTTATCAATCTGTTTGGTAAGTATACTTTCAATTGGTTTAATCATATTATAAAAGGTTTAAAATGCCAAAAGGGTTCGGAAGGAGAACCCATTCAATAAAATTATTTTTTAGCAAACTATAATCGAACTACTAAAGATTTACCACGTTCGCATATCCAAAGTAATTTTATATTATTAAAGAATTTTTTTGATTTGCTCTTCAAAAAAAATCCTTATCGCATCTAATGAGATTTTGTATTTTGGATTCAGGTGTTCAATTATTTCATCATCAATATCTTCGACGTAAATAAGTTGCATAGCAAAAATCTTCTTTGTTATCCCCGGGATGTATTCTAGTGAAATTTCAAAAATTTTTTTAATATCGAAAACTTCGTTTGCTATTACATATAAATCATAATAATCTCTGAATTTAGCTCTCAGAGAAAGAGTATTTATTTTCATTGCAGATAACAATTCTAATCTTCCTAAGAATAAATTTTTATAAACTAACTCTCTATTCTTTAGTTTTTCCCAATCATTGGCAAAGAAAGTCACTTTTACATCATCAATTAAAACATCTAATCCATTCTGGTAAGTGTTCAAAATTTTCACGGAATTATTTTTTGAGATGTGTTTTAGCAAAACATCCGTTGCTGCATCTTCTAATCTTCCAAACCAGGTAAAAAGATCCAAATCCTCAGAAATGCGGTGATGCAAATGAACTGAAAGCGCTGAACCACCAACTAAAGTAAAGTTTTGTAATTCAGGTATTTCTGAAAGATATGTTAAAACATCTGCAGTTTGAGGAGCTAATGAATTACGATATTCCTTCAAATCTTTTTCTTTGATGTTGTTTTAAGAAATCCAAAATTTCTTTTCTGTTTGTTGATATATTGAAAACAAATCTTGCCAGGAAATAATTTAGCCGATTAAATCTTTGATCGGGAACAATTTTATTAATCCATATTTCTTTACAGTAATCAAATCCAAACTCTTTAATTCCATTGTAAATTTCGTCCAAATCTCCATACTTAAACAGATGTTCAATTTTAACAGGAATTGGGATATTTTCTTTTTTATAACTCCAGGTGTAATCTTTAATCATTTTACCTTTAAACTTAGCTGCTCTTTTTATGATTGTTCAATTGCTTTTCTTACAAAACCTTCTGCTTTTTCTAATCGCCTTTTAGCTTCTTCTGAATCTATTCCTGCCTTAATCATCACTAAAGCCGTTTTAACATGTCCATTTGATTTCTTAAGATAATCTTCAGCGTCTTCATAAGAAATCCCGGTAATAGTCATTACAATTTTTTTAGATCTCTCAACCAGCTTTTTGTTTGTCATCTGAAGATCAATCATCATATTTTCATAAACTTTGCCAAGCCTTATCATTGCTGTTGTTGTTAGCATATTCAAAACAAGTTTCTGTGCAGTACCACTTTTCATTCTTGTAGAACCCATAATTACTTCTGGTCCAACATAAGGGCATATAGCAACATCAACTGCTTTAATATTAAAATTCTCTCGTGGATTTGTTGTTACGTAAATTGTTTTAGCACCAAGCTCTTTAGCTTTTTTAACCGCACCCACTACATAAGGAGTTCTTCTGCTGGCAGCTATACCACAAACAACATCTTTTCCGTTTACATTTGCAGCAATTATATCTTTAGCACCATTTTCTTCATAGTCCTCAGCTCCCTCCTGAGCACGGAACATTGCTTCTTTACCACCGGCTATATATCCTTCAATTAAACCATAAGGAGTTCCAAAAGTCGGCGGGCATTCAGATGCATCAATAACTCCGAGTCTTCCACTTGTCCCCGCACCAAAATATAAAAGCCTTCCACCATTTTTAATTGCATCAACAACTACATCAACAGCTTGCGCGATATGTTTTAATTCTTTCTCAACAGCTAGGGAAACAGTTTTATCTTCATCATTAATGATTTTTAGAATTTCAAGAGTTGATTTGGAATCAATATCCATTGAGCGGGGATTGCGCTGTTCAGTAGTAAGCCCTTTAAGTTCTTCAAAGATTTTTTTAGATTCTTCGGTGGAACTCATTTAGATATCTCTAAAAGAACTAACTTTTTCCCTTTCTGGTTTCTCACATTATTGGGTTTATAATAAAGTTCGAATGTAGTAGACTTTTTTATGTAAGCTTTATATTTCATTTCAGTTTTTCTGAACTCATCATCCAGGTCGCCGCCTTTAAGAGCCATAAGAAAAGCTTTATCCTTAATAAGTGGGAGTGCATATCTAAAAAGAATTATTAATGGAACTGTTGCCCTGCTTACAATCAGATCAAATGCACCGGAGTATTTAACAATAAATTCAGGGCTTTCCACCCTATCATTTTCGGCAATTAAATTTCCTATTTTTAATTTATCAATGAATTCTATCACAGCATCAATTTTCTTTTTTGTAGAGTCTACAAGAACACCTTTCATATCAGGTTTTAGGATAGCAATAGGTATTCCGGGAAATCCGCCGCCGGTTCCAACATCAAGAAAATTTGTGCATTTTTCGGGAATGTATTTTGTAATGTATGAGGAAATAAAAACATGCTTTTCAATAATTGAGTCAACATCTCTTCTTGAAATAAGATTTACTGATTCATTCTTCTCACTAACTAATTCTGCAAAATAAGCCAAACGCTCGGCCTGCATTGTGTCCGGATTAAAACCATTTTCCCAGCAAAATGTTTGAAGTTCTTTAAGGTACTGTTCCTGAACGTCAACCATATAAACCTTTTTAAAATTAGTTTCTTAAATATACCAATAAAACAGAAATATCTGAAGGGGTTACCCCTGAGATGCGGGAAGCCTGCCCAATAGAACGTGGCTTTATTTTGTTTAGTTTTTCCCTCGCCTCGGTGCTAATGGATTTTAAATTAAAATAATTTAAGTTCAAAGGGATTTCTTTAAACTCATACCTTTCGAGTTTTTCAATTGTCTCCTGCTGTCGTTTTAAATATCCTTCATACTTAAGTTCGATTTCAACCTGTTCAAGAGATTTTGAATCATTTAATAACTGCTCTATTACTTCGTAATTAGTCGTTCCGTTAAGATTAAGAATTTCTCTCAATGATAACTCAGGTCTTTTACAAAGTTTAGAAATTGTTTCTGTTGAATCTATTCCATCCATTCCTCTTGATTCAAGATATGGATTAACATCACGTGCATGAATTTTTATTGTATTTAAAAGATTTATACTATCAAAAATGATTTGTTCTTTTTCGTTAATTGAGTTAATAGTTTCTTTATTGATCAAACCTAATTCATAACTATATTTCATTAATCTTCTATCAGCATTATCCTGTCTAAGCAGCAATCTATGCTCGGCTCGTGAAGTAAAAATACGGTAAGGTTCTTCAGTTGATTTGGTTACAAGATCATCAATTAAAACTCCGATATATGCTTCACTTCTTTTCAGAACAAATTCTTTTCTCCCCTGAAGTTTACAGGCAGCATTAATTCCTGCAACTAAACCCTGCGCAGCTGCTTCTTCGTATCCGGAAGTTCCGTTTATCTGTCCTGCAAAGTATAAACCTTCAACTAATTTTGTTTCTAATGTTGAATCCACCTGATGCGGTGGGAAGAAATCATACTCAACAGCATATCCAGGACGAACAATTTTTGCTTCTTCAAGTCCCTTCACTTTATGAATAGCTTCAAGTTGAATATCTGCAGGCAGAGAAGTCGAAAATCCATTTAGATATATTAAATCGCTGTCTAAACCTTCGGGTTCAAGAAAAAGATGATGACGCGGTTTATCTGAAAAACGAACTACTTTATCCTCAATGGAAGGGCAGTATCGGGGACCCACTGCTTTGATTCGTCCTGTAAACATTGGAGATTCATTAAAACCTTTTTCAAGAATTTTATGAACTTCCTGATCAGTATAGGTTATATAACAACTCAATTGAGGAAGGAAAGGGAAGTTTGTTAAATCTGTAAAATGCGAAAAAGGTTGCGGTTTTTCATCTCCGGCTTGTTCTTCAAGTATATCAAAATTTATAGAATCTTTTGCTAATCGTGGCGGTGTCCCTGTTTTCAGACGACCAGTTTCAAAACCTAAACAAACTAATTTTTCTGTTATTCCCAATGCTGGTTTTTCTCCAAATCTACCGCCTTCATTTGAAGTTAAACCGGTATGCATTAATCCGTTCAAAAAGGTACCTGATGAAAGAACCAAAGCTTTACATATAATCTCATCACCTTTAATAGTTTTAATACCAGTAATCTTTTTATCTTCAACCAAGATATCAATAACTGAATCTTCTACTATTGTAATATTTGTGTTTTCATTAATTACTCTAAATGCTTCCTCAGAATATAATTTTCTATCTGATTGGCATCGTGGTGACCAAACAGCTTGGCCTTTAGATTTGTTTAACATTCTAAACTGAATCCCGGTTCTGTCAGCAATTTTCCCCATAACACCACCAAGTGCATCAATTTCTCTTACAAGATGACCTTTGGCTGTTCCTCCGATAGCAGGATTACAAGACATTCTACCGATGGCATATTTATCCATAGTAATCAAACCAACAGAACATCCCATATTGGCAGCCCCAGAAGCTGCTTCAATTCCTGCATGTCCGCCGCCTATTACTATAACATCAAAATTTTTCATAAAATCACATTTATAGTTTCACGTGAAAACAATTCTTATTCAAGATTACATTTCACGTGAAACTTATTTTCCAATACAAAATTTTGAAAAAATATTATTCAAAACATCCTCAGAGGTAACTTCACCTATTATTTCACCAAGATTTATAACAGCATTTCTTATATCCGAAGCTATAAATTCACCACTAAAATTATTTTTTACTGATTTAATTGCATCTTCCAAATTTTCTTTTGCCTTTTTTAAGCAGCTATAATGCCTCATATTTGAAACTACTGCTGATTTTTCGGTATAGATTGAATTGCCTATTGATATTTCTTTTAGTTTAAAAAATAAAGATTCAATTCCTTTTCCCGTTAAAGCAGAAATAAAAATATCTCCGGTTTTAGAGGTATTTCTTTCAAGATCTATTTTGTTGATAACTTTTAATAACTTTTCAGGCTTTACTAAAGCATGTATTTCTTTATACAATTCATCTGAGCCATTTTGCAATACATCTTCAATTAATAATATAATATCAGCATTTTTTATCACATTTCTGCTTCTGATTACACCTTCTTTTTCAATTTCATCTTCAGATAAACGTATTCCGGCTGTGTCAAACAATCTGAATAAAATTCCATCAATTGAGACTTCCTCTCTGATTACATCCCTGGTTGTACCTGGAATTGGGCTTACTATTGCTCTCGATTCCTTAAGAATATAATTCAAAAGGGAAGATTTACCAACATTTGGTGCCCCAACTAATGCTACATTTACTCCATCTCTTATAACTCTACCAAAATTATAGGTATTAAGCAATTTATCTAATTCTATTATTATTCTTTCAATCCGATTTATAAGTTCAGTATTCTTAATTAGTTCTATATCTTCTTCAGCAAAATCAAGCTCTAATTCTATAAATGATGCGGAATCCAGCAGCATTTCTTTTAATTCCTGCACTTTAGAAGATAATAATCCATCAAGTTGATTTCTGGCTCCTAACAAAGAAGCTTCTGTTCTTGAATTAATAATGTCTAAAACTGCTTCGGCTTGAGCTAGATCAATTCTATTATTCAGATATGCTCTTTTAGTAAATTCACCAGGTTCGGCAATTCTTGCTCCTTTTTCAATAAGAAGCTCAACAATTCTTTTTGTAATAAAAGGACTGCCATGTGCACTTATTTCAACTGAATCCTCTCCTGTATAAGAATGTGGGGCTTTGAATATGCTAATTAAAACATCATCAACCGCATTATTAAAAGAATCTATAATTTTTCCATAATGAACTGTATGTGAAATAGAATCTATTAAATTATTGTTACCGGAAAAGATTTTATCTGCTATTTCAATTGCTTTTACTCCGCTAATCCTTACGATAGAAATAGCCCCAACTCCTGAAGGAGTAGCTATTGCTGCTATTGTATCGGTATCAAAAGAATTTTGCATAGGAAATTGGATTATTAAGTTTGTAAAATTAAGAAAATTAAGTTGGTTTTTCAATTTACTGTTCCATCAGTATAGAGAAGTAATTTGGTTTTATAAAAAAGGCTATTTAATTTAATTTTTGTTAGAATGGCCTCTTTTACTGTCAATATAATACATAAAAAGTATTTTTATTTGTTATAATGCCATTATGGCAGTATAAAAAATTTTGATTATAATATCTATATCTTCCTAAAATATAGTGAGTTACGGTAATTTCTTCTATGTGGCATATCAATTGTTTTGCTAAAAAAGTTAGTAAAAATGATTTGAGGGAATTATTGGAAGAAAAGTACAAATTGAAAAAACATCCTTACTTTGAAAAAAAGGAAATCACAACTTTAGATGAAAAAAAAATTAATATTAATAATTCCAAAGGAAATGGAAAAGTATTAAATATAAATGGAATAGGAATGAATAAACAAAACTGTATAGATAGAGTAAATTTAAAGGATGAAATAAAAATTTTTGAGGAATTAAAAACTTAAGAAGCTAATGATTGGAGGAATATATGGCATTAAATTTTAATAAACTAACAGTAAAAGCGCAGGAGGTTGTTCAGACGGCAATTGAGATTGCACAAAACTATAGCAACCAGATTTTAGAACCGGAACATCTTTTGGCTGCACTTATTCAGGAACAGGGAAATGTTGCTGATACAATTATTCAGAAAGCAGGCGGCAATATTAATCAGATCAAATTAAAAGTTAATGCTGTGCTTGAAGCTTTACCCAAAGTAAGCGGGGCCGGTGTCGGCAATCAGCAAATGTCTAACAACATGGCAAAACTTTTTGATGAAGCAGCAGCCGAAGCAAAAAATCTAAAAGATGAATTTATCTCTACTGAACACTTGCTTTTAGGTTTAACAAAGAATGATGGGAAAGCAGGACAACTGTTAAGAGACAATGACGTTTCTCATGATGCTGTATTAACTGCTTTGAAAGATGTACGGGGAACTCAAAGAGTTACTTCTCAGAATCCGGAAGATATTTATCAATCTTTACAAAAGTATGGAAGGGATTTAAATGAATTAGCCCGCTCAGGAAAACTTGACCCCGTCATCGGAAGGGATGAAGAGATCAGAAGAGTGCTTCAGGTCCTTTCAAGAAGGACAAAAAATAACCCTGTGTTAATTGGTGAACCGGGAGTTGGTAAAACTGCAATTGCCGAAGGAATAGCTCATCGTATTGTTTCCGGTGATATTCCAGAAAATTTGAAGACCAAAAGAATTGTTGCTCTTGATATGGGTGCACTTGTTGCCGGAACACAATTCCGAGGACAGTTTGAAGAGAGACTTAAAGCTGTTATTAAAGAAGTTCAGGAATCAAATGGAGAAATTATTCTTTTCATTGATGAACTTCATACACTTGTTGGTGCGGGTGCCGTTTCCGGTTCTATGGATGCTGCAAATATTTTGAAGCCGGCTTTGGCTAGAGGAGAACTTCATGCAATTGGCGCAACAACTCTTTATGAGTACAAAAAGCATATTGAAAAAGATGCAGCACTTGAAAGAAGATTTCAACCTGTTTTGGTAAGCGAGCCTTCCGTTGAGGACACAATTTCTATCTTAAGAGGATTGAGTGAAAGATATGAAGTTCATCATGGTGTGCGCATTACAGATGGTGCAATTATAGCAGCCGCACAATTATCGGATAGATATATTACTGACAGATTTTTGCCCGATAAAGCGATTGATTTGATTGATGAATCTGCTTCTAAGTTAAGGATTGAAATTGATTCTTTGCCCGAAGAGCTTGATTCAATTGAAAGAAAAATTAAGCAGCTTGAGATTGAACGCGAAGCTTTGAAGCGTGAAAAAGATGAAGCATCTCAAAAAAGACTGGAAGATTTAAAACAGGAATTGAGCGAGCTTGAAGAGGAAAGGAATAAATTAAGAATGCATTGGAATCTTGAGAAAGAAAAAATCCAGAAAATCCGTTCAATGAAAAGTGAAATCGAAAACTCCAAAACTCTTGCCGATAAATATGAACGTGAAAGTGACCTTGGTAAAGTTGCTGAGCTTCGTTATGGCAAAATTGCCTCTCTCGAAAAGCAATTGAAGGAAGAAACAAAAAAACTGGCTGAAATTCAGAAGTCTAAAAAGATGCTGAAGGAAGAAGTTGATGCTGAAGATATAGCTGAAGTTGTTTCCAAATGGACAGGCATACCTGTTAGCAGAATGCTTGAAAGTGAAAGAACAAAATTACTCAGGCTTGAAGATGAACTGCACAGAAGAGTAATAGGACAGGATGAAGCTGTATCTGCAGTTGCAAATGCAATTAGAAGATCACGCACAGGTTTGCAGGATGTTAACCGCCCGATTGGTTCTTTCATATTTCTTGGAACAACCGGTGTTGGTAAAACCGAGCTTGCACGTGCACTTGCTGAATATCTTTTTGATGATGAGCATGCAATGGTGAGAATTGATATGTCCGAGTATATGGAAAAATTCTCC
>CAZEWJ010000064.1:0-13015 GCA_964515875.1 uncultured Ignavibacteriaceae bacterium
TATTAATTTTTTCAAGAATTTTATCCTGAAGCGGATAAAGCTTCTTTTCGTAGAATTTTTTTTGCAAACTCTAAACCCTGAATATTATTTTTATTGTATCGTTCCTGCCAGGTTGAAGAATATTTTAATTCCTCTATGGCTTCAAGTAACTTATCTCTATCAAACAGCGAGATAAACTGATACCAGTTTAAATAATTAAAACACCGGTTAATCAAATATTTTTTGTCAATATGTAAAAACTTTACCTGCTTGTTCTCCAGAATATTTAACAAAATATCCGGAGATACTTTATAATCCCATATAACCTGTTTAAGCAATTCTTTTTTTCTTTCATTCGATATTTTTTTCATTTTCTTTTATTTAAATGCCGGGTAAAAATTTATAAGTAAGTTAATCGTTCTTTTATTTTATTGAAATTGATTCAGCACAAACAAAGCCCACAGCCTTGACCAGTGGACTTTACCTTTATCAAACTTCACGATAAGATCTTCAACTCCTTTTTTACTAAAGCTGTTATTTCCGGAAATGATATTATCTTTAACCATCCCGCCAAGCTTTCCGTTTCTCATCCATTCATCAAAAGGAAATGTGAATCCCATCTTCTTCCTGTTTATAATTTCTTCCGGCAGATCACCAACTGCATCAACAAGCATTCTTTTAGGATGATTTTTATTATAACCTTTATCAATATATTTCAATACAACAGAGTAAAGCCTGTCATCCACAAAAGGAACACGAAGCTCAAGCGAGTGGCACATGCTGAAAATATCCGAATCACGCAGAAGCTGGTTTGCCATATAGTTTGTTGTTTCAAGGTAGCTTACATACTCAAGTGCAGAATGCCGAGTTATGAATGTGGAATGATAAATTGAAGGGAGAGATTCTTCATCCTGCAGAGCAGATTCATAATAATCGTTCCTTCCAAGAGATTTTAATTCCTCATTTGTAAACAAGTCCCGGAAAAGTTTGTAAGATGCTGTATCTTCTCCGGAGTTTTTCATATACTCAACTGCTTTGGACGGAATTATGTGTTTTATAAAAGGAGTCAGCATTTTCATTGCAATACCGCTGAACGGGATTTTGTTAATGACTTCCATCTGTGGGATGTATCTGAAAGAAGAGTAGCCGCCAAAAAGTTCATCGCCGCCCAAACCGGACATAACAACTTTTAACCCAAGGCTTGCTGCAGCTTTGGATACAAAGTATGTATTTAAACCATCTATAGTTGGCTGGTCAATAGCACAGAAAAATTTATCAATATCATTCATCACTTCAGTTTCTGTAAGAGGATATTCCGTATGATCAACCCCATATTTTTCTGCAGCAATTTTTGCAAAGGATGATTCGTCAAGCTTGTTGCCGGGAAATGAAACGGAAATTGTCCTGATATTCTGCTGTCCTGCTTTTCTCATTAAAGATACAACGGAAGTGGAATCAATTCCGCCGGATAGGAAAGCTCCAACTTCAACATCGCTTACGCAATGGGCTTTTATGGAATCTGTCAGTGCTGATTTTATTTCTTCACGTGCACCGGAATCATAATTAAAAATTTTACCTGAAGAATCAAACATATCTTCAAAGTGCCACCATTTTTTTATTGAAAATTTCCCATTAGAATTAATCTTTAAGCATTCGCCGGGCAGCAGGGATTTTGTTTCATTATAAATTGTATTTGGAGCAGTTACTGAACCTGTCTTAAGATATAAGTCAATTGCCCTTTGGGAAACTGTAAGATCATTTTTATATCTCTTTATTGCTTTCAGTTCAGAAGAAAAAATAAATTCATCTTTATTGATAAGGTAGTATAAAGGTTTAATGCCAAACCTGTCTCTTGCTGCAAAGAGAGATTTTTCTTTCTCATCCCATACAACAAAAGCAAACATCCCCTGAAGCTTCTTTAGGCTTTCTTCACCATATCTTTCGTATAATTTCAAAATAGTTTCAGTATCAGAGTTTGTTTCCCAATTTTGAATTTTTAATTCTGAATTTTTAATTGACTTATAATTATATATCTCCCCATTATAGAGTATTGTAAATCTTCCATCTTCTGTTGTCATCGGCTGGTGTCCGAGTTTTGAAAGCTCAATGATGCTCAGCCTGTAATGAGAGAAAAAAGCATTCGCTGAAGAGGAAAGAAAAATTCCATAATCATCGGGCCCGCGGTGGGAGAGAGCTTTTGCTGTCTGCTCAGCTTTAAGCGTGTCTATTGGTTTGTTGTTAAAATGGATTAATCCGAATATGCCGCACATTTATAATTGCAAGATTAAAAAATTAATTGTCGTTGGTCATTAGTAAATTAACTCTCCTGTCACACTGAGTCCTTCGTTAAACTCAGGATAAACTCCGTTGAAGTGGGAACCTGCCCCGAAATGTCAGTCTTCGACTCCGCTCAGACTAACGAATTAAAGTTTTCACCCAACCTCTGTTAAAAGGAGATTTTTTGGAATCATGCATCCTAAATAAAAAAAGAATATCGGCAGTTGAATGCTTCCTACTCCAACCATCCACGCTTCAAACTGGGAATGAATTATAAAAGCTGCGAGTGCTGCAATGATTATGGAAGATGGTTGATGTAAGATGGATGATGTATCCCTTTGCTCTAAGCTCTTTGCTCTATACATTTTCAGCAAATAACCCAGAGGTAAAAGAAAAAGTATAAACCCAACCACTCCTACTTCTTCAATCAATGCAAGAAAAGAATTTCCCTTTTCACGGATATATCTTTCATTATCGTAATAACTTCCTGTGCCAGGCACAATTATATCCGGATCGCTGACACCATAACCAAGCCCGAACAAACCTCCATTTAAAGCAGCCTTGTAAGAAGGAACCCACATCCATTCTCTTGTTGAGTAAAAAGCAGGGAAATCTTTTTTAGTTAATTCATTTATTTTTTCTTTAAGCGAAGGGGAAAACCAAATCAGGCTGAAAATTAAAAGAACTACAATTGAAGAATAGATTAGTGTATTCCATTTTTTATTTAATATTAAAAAAATAATTACCCCGAAGACAAGGGCAAGAATTGAAGCACGGGAATAAGTAAGAAGAAGGATTAATAAGTTTATAAAAATAAGAGAGTACAAAAAATAATTTCGGATTTCGGATTTCGGATTTCGGATTTTTTCTGATTCCGAATTTGATTTGCTCGTTTGCCGTTTGCCGTTTGCTATTTTACTTATTACACTCGGTAGAGTAAAAAGTATTGCACTTGCAAGAGTATTCTGATGCCCCGCAAAACCCATAAAGCCATTACCATTTCCGCCTGTCCAGCTCTCTGCAGGAATATTTGTTATTAATGAAAAGAGACTCAGACTTACAATAATTATGTTGGCTGGAAGAAGAAAAGAGAGAGAACCGGAATTTATCTGCTGCCATAAATATCCACCTACTACCGCACCAATGCAGATGAATATGAAATAACCTGAACGTGAAAGTGAAATTAAAGGATAATCAGACCAGAACGAAGTAGCAGCACACCATAATCCGAATAAGAAAAAAATAATCAGTACATTCCTTAACGCTTTATCTTTCAATATAAATTTATATCCTAGATAAAGAGTAAGAAGAAAGAGCAGAGGAAGCAGGTAATAGAAATAACTAAATTGTGGAAAAGTTCTGCTTATTATTGCAACTGCCGAAAGAGGAATAATTATGTTAAGAACTTTAGGTTCTTTCAGTTTATCAAATATCAATGAAAATTTCTATTATGTTTATATACTATCCTGATAAAGATGAAGGGAACTTTAGACCCCATTAAAAAATCAAATTAATTCTTTCAACATTTGCTTAATGATCTTCAACAGGAAGCCTCTAATCTAATTTTACAACTCAGTAACATTACCATCAGTTAAACGATATTTCTTCCCCGACTTTTCGCAAAAAGCAAAACCATCACTGTCAAAATTTAATCTTTTACCTGCTTCACTCACCCAGCCGATAATTTTTGCCGGGTTACCAACAACAAGAGCAAAGTCGGGAACATCTTTAGTAACAACAGCACCTGCGCCAATCATTGTATTCTTCCCGATTATATTTCCACAAACGATTGTAGCATTAGCACCAATTGAAGCCCCTTCTTTAACAAGAGTCTTTAGATAAAATTCACTCCCTACCTGCGGATATTTGCATTTGGGATCAATGATGTTTGTAAAAACCATTGAGGGACCGCAGAAGACATAATCTTCAAGCGTAACACCTTCATAAACAGAAACGTTATTCTGGATTTTACAGAAGCTGCCTATGATAACATTATTGCCAACATTTACATTTTGTCCGAGCACACAGTTCTTCCCGATCTTTGCACCACTTTGTATATGCGAGAAATGCCAGATCTTTGTTCCATCACCAATTTCCACATTATCATCTACAACAGCATGAGGGTCTATGTAATAGTTAAGTTTGCTCATAAGATAATTTTTTCCCAAATCGTTTGGAGGTTATAGTTCTTAATAAATTTGTTCAAAATATCGAAATCAATTAAATCTTTTGAATATTTTAGTATTGATTTAATATCATTAATGTGTTTTTCAGAACCGCCTTCAAGATAAAAATTCATTTTCATTATAATAACATATTCAGGTGGGGCAATAAAAATTTTCTCTCCTTCTAATTCGTATTCCTTTGCATTCTCAATTCCCCATTTAGCCAGCTCATTTTTCCCAACCAGGTACACATCTGCCTTAAAGCCAGTTTCAAAATGAATAATATTAAAATGACCTCTGGAAGTTTTTGTTCTTTCTACTTTGACCACTTCTTCCGGTGGAAAATAAAATTCACTTGCTGGGAAAGCCTGAATCAATTTAGAAATGTCTTTTTCATTTAAACTAACCACCAAATCTATGTCATGGGTCATTCTTGGTTCACCATAAATAATGGAAGCTACGGAACCGGTAACCATATAATTAATATTTGCCAGATTGAATTTCGATATAAAAATCTTATAGAGATTAGCTTCTTGCATACAGGAAAATCTCTTTAAGAATTTTTTCAATCTCATCTTTGGAGAGTTCCGGATGATGCTTTTTAAGCGCTGCTCTTTTTAGTGCCCTGGCAGAATAATATAACTGAAGAGAGAGATTCAATTTCTTTTCAGGGGTCATTTTAGATATTATTTTTTCCTGTTCAGTCATCTCTTCAGATATTTCTCAATCATATAATGTGTTGGGGAGCTGTTAGAGGCAATAGCAGATTTCCTGATATTATAAACCAGTTCAATAGATGGACGGGAATCGCTGATTCCAAAACCGTTGCCTGCAAGAATCTGTTCATAAACCTTTGTATGAAGCTCTGAAAACCCACTGCTGAAATTAATCTCTTCACCATTTATATTTACAGAGCGATAAGTTTCAGCCAAAGGCTGATAAACCTCAGGTTTAAAACCTGACTTGTTTTCATCAGTTGGAAGATCATCCTTTTCAATTGAAAGAAACCATTGAACATAAGCATTTTTAAGTTCCAGGAATCCACCTGCCCTGTTTCTCTCATAAAGATGTACTTCGTTTTTTTGAACCTCACCAAACAACCAGATAAGAAGATCAAAAAGATGGATACCTATATTTGTAGTAATACCGCCGGATTTTTCTTCATTTCCTTTCCAGGAGTAGTTATACCACAAACCACGTGGAGTAACATAAGTCAGCACAACATTTGCTTTCCGGCTTAATCCGCCTGAGGCGGACTGCAATTTATTTTTTAATTCAATAAGTGCCGGATGAACCCTGAGCTGTAAAACTGTATTAATTCTGCCGCCTGTTTCCTCTTCAAGAGCTTGTAATGCATCGAGGTTTACAGGATTTATTACAAGTGGTTTTTCACAAATTGCATTTGCTCCAACTCTTAACGCTAACCTTATGTGTGCATCATGCAAATGATTAGGAGAGCAGATTGAGAGAAAATCAATTTTATTTTCTTTGGATCCTCTTCTGAATTTTTCGAGGTGCCTGTCGAATCTTTCAAACTCAGTAAAAAAGCTTGCGTCGGGGAAAAAACTATCAAGTATTCCAACTGAATCCTGAGGATCAACTGCGGCTAAAAGTTTATTCCCGGTTTCCTTAATTGCTTTTAAATGTCTTGGGGCTATATAGCCGGCTACACCTGTAATTGCAAAATTTTTCACAAGAATTTTTTCTATGTTTATTTTTTTTTGAAAGACGATTAAATAATCAAACTAATTTTTCTATAAAAATTTCCTCAATCCTTTTCTGCAGACTTTTCATCCCAGAGTTTCAGGGATCTTCCCATTCTTTTTATTTCCGTTAAGAATATTTAAAGCTGTTTCTTTAATTAAACTCAGCAATAACATTTTTTAATTTTTGATATGAGTTACAGCCGATAAAAAAATCTAAATTGTCGGTAAATTTTTGTGAAACTGCCAACTCAATCCTTTCCAGAAAACAATTTACATTAAAAGTATCCACAAGAAGATTATCGTTACAGATTTTCCAATTCCCACAATTCTTTGAAGCAACTAAATTAGATCCCATTACAGATGCCTCATATAAAACGCCAGGCGAAGCATCAAATAAAGATGGAGAAACAAGAGCCTTAGCCCTTCCCATCAGGTGAAATAAATCTTTCTGTTGAGCAATGAAGTTATGACATATACTTTTATCTGGTTGTTCATTAATTTCCCCAACGATATGGATACTTAAGTCATTTCGTCTTTTAATAATTTCCTCCATCATCAGGTAATTTTTCTCAGGTCTTCCCCAATCGTTAGCAACAAATAATAAATCAATATCCCGCTCTTCAAATGGTTTTTTAAAATGCGAATATTTTAGGGCTTCACTACAAGTCCATTCCGCCCACCAAAGAATTTCAGGATAAATCTTATTATTTAAATTGGGAAATAAGTATTTAAACAATGAAAGTATTGATTCTGAATGAGTGATGACTAAATCGGAAATTTTAACAGCTTCATTTTCTATAACATAGGGTTCCATCCCGTCCAGGCCTGAATTCAATAATATTTTATGTACATCAACAAAGCTTTTAATTTGACCATTTCTTATATAAGTTTTAAGACTCTCGCTTCCGGAAGGCAGGAAAATCAAAGCTTTTTGCGGTGCAGCTCGTTTCAATAAAAAAGCCGCACGCCAGGTTATACCCACAATTATATCAGGAGAAAGATCTTCAAGTAAGGTAGTCAAGTGACTATTTTGGAAGGAAAGATTGATAACATCATCAATGATAAATGTATGAACATTAGAAAATGCTTTTGGATTTCCAAGCTCATCACCAAATTTCTTTGTAAGATTATCATAATCTTTACCAAATACGAGGTTTATAAAACCAACATTCAAACCATCGGTCTGCATCATTTCAAATAAAGAATAACCTGCTGTACTTGGACCGCCCCAGCCAGGAACATAAAAGCAGCCAATTAAAATTTTTTTATTCATTCCAATCCAATACCGTAATCATTCTGTTTCCGATCTTATTGAGCAAACATTCATAAACTTTTTCAGCTTCCTTATAAGGTACTACATTAGTAATTAATGTTTTAAGATCAACACGTTGCTGAATGATCAGTTTGAACATTGTCTCAATATCTGCCCGGAGTGTACCGTACCGACTTGAATCATGAGCTCCAATAATTGTGAGCCCTTTTTTGTGAACACTATTGTAAAAATCAACTTGCGAAGTAACTCCTCTATGAGAACCTAATAATATCACCCTCCCCATTTTTTTTACAAGTGTCAGGACTTTCGGTATTGTTTCGGGGTTTCCGGTTGCTTCTATAACAACATCCACCTCCCCGGCAAGATTGACCTCTTCAATAGAAGTTGCAGCTTTATCAATCCCACATTCCATTGCCAATTCACACCTCCATTTATGCGTGTCTATACCTGCTATAAATGTTGCCCCGACACACCTTGCTAATTGATTTGCAAGAGAGCCTATTGGTCCTAAGCCAATAATCGCTACAATCATGCCAGGCTGAATTTCAGCTTTACGCACTCCTTGAAGGGAGATCGTTCCAATTCTTATTACTGCCCCTTCGATCTCATTTATATTTTCAGGTAGTAAAAAGCAATTTTGTTCCTCAATAATCCAGTGACTGGCGTGGGGAATTTGACAAACCATGGTTTGTCCTGTCTGAATTGTGTTAACCATACTGCCTTTATCAATAACCTGACAGCAAGCTGAATATCCGGGAAAATATGGAAACCTGGTAAGTGGGTTTGTAATATTTCTAATATGTGCAACTTCAGTCCCGGGAGAAATTGCTGAAAAAAGCGTTTTTACCAAAACTTCATTTGGTCTTAATGGAGGTAAATTGAAATTTTCAATTGAAACTTTTGGGCTTTCAAATACAACAATACGGCAGGGATTCATCTCACAAGTACTTTCATTTTTCCAATAATAAGTATAAAAGAGAGCTTCATTAAAACAGATTTACCCTTAAAATTTTTATTAAACATCCATATGAATAGGATAGGTGTGAAAACAATATCTATTCTTTATAAATACAAAAATATTATTCTGCTGTAACTAAAATCCGGGCAATTCTTTCTGCAGTTTTTCCATCCCAGAGTTCAGGAATTTTCCCCTTCTTTTTATTTCCATTAAGAATATTTAAAGCTGCTTCTCCCACTTTTTTCAAATCTCTCCCCAAAAGTTGATTTGTACCTACATTAACAGTTACAGGTCTTTCTGTATTATTCCTTACAGTTATACATTGAACTCCGAGATAAGTGCTTTCTTCCTGGATACCGCCGCTGTCAGTAATTATTAGTTCCGCATTTTTTGTAAGCGAAAGAAAATCAATATACCCAATCGGGTCCGTTAATAATATTTTATCATTCTCAGCTTTAAAACCAAAACTAAGAAAGTTCTTCTTTGTTCTTGGATGAATAGGAAATATTATCTTTCTTTTTTCAGAAAGAATATTAAACAAGTGAAGAAGCTCTTTTGCAAATTCTTCCGAATCAACATTTGAAGGACGGTGCAATGTAACAAGTATAAACTTTGAAGGCTCAAGATTATACTCTTTCATAACATTGGAAGATTCTGATTTTGGAAGATGATGCACTAAACTATCAATCATAACATTGCCGACAAAGAAAATTTTGCTATCATCAATACCCTCTTTTTTCAGATTCTTTAACCCGCTCTCTTCGGATACAAAAAGAAAATCTGAAATAGAATCTGTAAGAATCCTGTTTATCTCTTCAGGCATTTTCCGGTCAAAGCTTCTTAAGCCTGCCTCTACATGTGCAGTTTTAATGTTTAATTTTGATGCAACGAGGCTGCATGCAATTGTAGAATTAACATCCCCCACAACGATTATTAATTCCGGCTTTTCCGCAAGAAGAACTTTTTCAAACTCTATCATAACTTTTGCAGTCTGCTCTGCATGAGAACCTGATCCTACACCGAGATAAAAATCCGGATGAGGAAGACCAAGATCTTCAAAAAATATTTTGGACATCTTTTCATCATAATGCTGCCCGGTGTGGCAGACTAAGTGATTTACTCTATCTTTATATTTAAGAAAAGCTCGGTGGATTGGGGCAACCTTCATAAAATTCGGCCGGGCACCAACAACAGAAATGATTTTCATTTGCTTTAATAATCCCTTTCTTCACATTAAACAGCAAGTGGTTTTAAAATATAAATTTTGGCTTTCTTAGCGGCAGTTTTAATATCTCCCTCCCGAAGAGCTTCTCTAACCTCATCCAATTTTCGGGAATCTTCGAGAGATAAATATGGTGACCAGCCTTCACCGGTTTCAATTAATTCAATCTTTACTTCTGCTACATAGTTGCCTTCCCGTACAATTTTTGTATGTTTTCTCTTTGTCATATCTTCCTCCTTTTAAAATCATTCGTCCAATATTTCGGGTCCGGACGATACGCAGTAACCAAAACAGCTGGAGAATTTCCATTTTTAGGAATTCCCCAGACCACATGAATTGGTTTTCCTTTAAGATCTTTCTGCATTACAAGTACGCATGGACCTTTTTGATAATCTGGATAATTTTCTATTACTAAAGCCTCTTTTACATTTGCAAGCACGTCTTTAACTAAAATACTATCTTCTGCTAATTCATCATAACCATGCACTGATATTTTAATATCAGAACTCTCTATTAATTCGAGGATTCTCTTAAATATTTTATTCACTTTTTATGAGAATTCCTATTATAGTATGCTTTAAACACAGCTTCGCCCGGTAAGTTACAATCACTAAAATGAAATGCAACTTATATAACAGGCAGGTTTGACCAGATTAGTTATGTTGATTAAATCTTGTTTTTGACCTTCAATATAAGGATTCAAATCGCTTAGAAAGTTAAAGATATTTAGTAATTAAATAAAATGAATATACGTGGGTATAAGTTTAAAAATAAACTAAAGAAGAGTTCCGCTGAGCAATAAAATAGCAACACTGAAATAGATAATAAGCCCTGTAACATCAACCATTGTTGCAACAAGAGGCGCGGAAGATGTTGCAGGATCGGCACCGACTCTTTTAAGAATGAAAGGAAGCATAGAGCCTGATAATGTTCCCCATAATACAATACCTACTAAAGAGAAACCTACAGTTAAACCAATCAATATCCAATGCTCACCAATGGAACCTGTAAAATTGGCGAGAGCAGTAACCTGTATAAAACCAATTACTCCAAGAATGCATCCCAGAGAAAAACCGGACATAATTTCTCTCCTCATAATAAGCCACCAGTCCTTTAAAGTTATTTCACCAAGAGCCATTGCACGTATTACAAGGGTTGCAGCCTGCGAACCAGAATTTCCGCCGCTTGATATAATTAGAGGAATAAAGATAGATAGTACAACTGCCTTGCTCAGCTCATCTTCAAAATAACCCATTGCAATTGCAGTCATAACTTCACCAATAAAAAGTATTGTAAGCCACAGTGCTCTTTTTTTAACCATGCTTAAGATTGGTATTGTGGAATAGGGTTCTTCAAGTGCTTCCACTGCGGCTAACTTATGAATGTCTTCTGTTGCTTCTTCTTCGGCAACATCAAGAACATCATCCACTGTAACAATACCAATCAATAATCCCTGAGCATCAACAACAGGTAAAGCAACACGATCATATTTTTTAAATGCCTGAACCGCGCTTTCCTGGTCATCTGTAACATGCAAAGCAACAAAATTCTCATCCATTATGTCATTTACTTTGCTGTCAAGAGGAGCCAGAATTATATCCCTTATTTTTATATCATCAATAAGTTTTCCCTTTTCATCAACAACATAAATTATATTAAGCGTTTCACTATCCTTTCCAAATTCTCTAATATGATTAAGAACATCTAAAATAGTCCATTCAGGTTTCACATCTATATAATCAGGAGTCATTAATCGGCCGATACTATCTTCGGGATAACCTAATAAGGTGACGGCGATTTTTCTCTCTTCGGCAGAAAGAAGAGTAATCATCTGCTTGGCAGCAGATCCGGGGAGATCTTCTAGCAATGCAGTACGATCATCGGGTGACATTTCATTAAGGATTGCAGCAGCTTCCTCCTTGCCTAATCCTTTCAGCAAACTAACCTGCATATCAAAATCTATATATTCAAAAACATCGGCAGCAAGGTCTCTTGGAAGCAGGCGGAATATTACAGCTTGTTCATATTCAGGTAGATCGGATATTAATTCTGCAATATCGGCAGGTGTCCAGTCACTCAGAACTTCTTTCAAGGTGCTAAGATCACGGCTATCAAGAAGTGATTTTATCTCAGGTTGAAGAAACCTGCTCAGCATCCCAAACTCCTCAGTTTAAGTGAAAGGAATAATTTTTAATTTTACATCTTCAGTTATAAAGATATCTTAATTGGTTTCAAAAAATATATTTTAATAAGTGAAAAAACAATTTTAACGTTTAGATAAAAAATGATGAAAATTACAGTTGACGAAAATATTGCCAGCGCTGAAGAAGTCTTTTCAGAATTGGGAGAAGTTGAGCTTTTGCCGGGAAGAGAAATTACTAATGATATCCTGAAAGATTCAGATGCGCTGGTTGTCCGTTCTATAACTAACGTAGATGAAAAATTACTAGAGGGAACCAAAATTAAATTTGTTGGAACTGCTACAATCGGAAGTGATCATATTGATGTTGAATATTTAAAAAACAACGATATTGCTTTTGCAGATGCTGAAGGATGCAACGCAGAAGCAGTTAAAGAATATGTCTTTGCTGCTATAACTGAAGTTCTTGCTCAAAAAAAGTTAAGATTCAAAGATCTTTTATTAGGAATAATTGGTGTAGGGATGATCGGAGACAAAGTTGCAAAGTGTGCAGATGCTCTGGGAATGAAAACCATTTTAAATGATCCACCACTTAAAAGAAAAACAGGGGATGAAATTTATAAAGAACTTGGTGAAACACTTCAGGCTGATATAATTACTCTTCATGTCCCTTTAAATAAAGAAGGAATAGATAAAACTTTTCATTTGTTTGATTATGAAAGACTAAACCATCTTAAAGATAATTGCGTTCTTATTAACACTTCACGGGGAAGTGTAATTGATAATGAAGCTCTGGAAAAAATAATTGATAAGAAGAATCTTTCTGTAATTCTTGATGTCTGGGAAAATGAACCCGAGATAAATTCTTCATTGCTTCAAAAAGTTTTTATTGGAACACCTCACGTTGCAGGATATTCTTATGAAGGGAAAATAAACGGCACAAAGATGATCTACTCTGCTTTATGCAGATTCTTAAATAGAGTAGCCCATTATTCAATTAAACAATTGAATGTTGCTGATCCTGTTATTGAAGTTGATAAAGATGAAAGTATAGAAATTTCTTTACAGAAAATTTTCAGAAAAATTTATGATATAAGAAGAGATGATAAAAATCTAAGGAAAATTCTTAATCAAGAAAGTGGTAAGATTGGAAGAAACTTTGATCTGCTCCGAAAAAATTATCCGTTGAGAAGAGAGTTCAACAACTACACTGTAACGGTTCCAAAAGAAGAAAAAAAATTAATAAATATTTTATCTGTTTTGAGATTTAAGATTGGTAATAGATAGGTCGTCAT
>CAZEWJ010000065.1:0-12904 GCA_964515875.1 uncultured Ignavibacteriaceae bacterium
TGGCATAAACACAGAAAAACATTCAAGGCACTAAGAAAACAAATTTATAACTACAGTAAAGGTCATGTTGCTTATCATTTAACTACTTTGTTTAGAGATAAAGATTTCCGTGCATTGACAAGAATTTTTGGGCAGTTACCCTTATATCATTTTAAAAGAATATTTAATAGGTTAATTGGTAGAGGTGATTATACTCTGTTGTTAGTTTTACTTGAGATGCTAGGAAATTTTATTGGACCATTGGCTTATTTAAGATCCAACTATAGAGTAAAAAAAATTAAAAGAAAAAAATCTGAACTTTTGATACCTGATCCGCAGATTATATCAGCTAATAAAGCTGAAACAATATTATAAAGTATATTTAAGAAGTTACGACATTATAAATCCTTGGGCGTAAGAATCCTGGTGCTGAAAAAAGTCATTCATTTAAATAATTAAAATCGGCAATACTAATATGGATTTGCGACTTCATTTTCAGTCATTAGTCTCAATACAATTCAATGAGATAAAAAGAAAAATAAATTGTAGTTCTGAATTAACAATAAATAATGCATAAAAACGGCTTAAAATTTGACAGTGCTTTGTCTATGAATCACGAAATGATCTCAATCCAATTAAGGCTTAAAAAAAAGAAAGCACTTCTCTTTTTGGTAATACTGGGAGTTTTTAGCTCAATTTATTATTTCACATGGTGGTTTAAAGAGTATAGGTTTCAGAATCCGGTAGTTGCATTTGGATTTATCTGCATACTTTTTTACATAGTTACCCAAGTGTATTTCCTCTGGTATATATTTCTGCATTCAAAGTATCCTAAAAGGAAACCAGCCAGCAGAACATTTTCTGTAGATGTAATTCTTCCTACTTACAATGAACCTGAATGGCTTGTTGAAAAAGCATGTTGTGCAATGGTTAATATGAAATATCCTCATAAAACTTATTTGCTTGATGATGGGGATAACCCTGCATACCGCAAGATTGCCGAAAGAAATGGAGCTATTTATTTTACCAGAAAGAATAAGAAAGATTATAAAGCAGGTAATATTAATAATGTACTCGAAAATTCTGATGGGGAAATAATAGCAATTTTTGATGTTGATCATATTCCACAAAATAATTTTCTTGATGAAGTTGTTGGTCATTTTGAAGATCCGGAAATAGGAGTTGTACAAGTTGCACTTGATCATTATAACCAGAATGAAAGTTTTGTAGCAGATGCATGCTGCAAGATGAATGACGATTTTTTTGGTGCTACAATGCTTGGAATGAGCGGCTGTGGAAGTACAGTTGTATTCGGAAGTAATTCAGTTTTCAGGAGGGAAGCTTTAATAAAAGTGGGTGGTTATAAACCCGGCCTTGCTGAAGATTTAAATACTTCTATTCATCTTCATGCAGACGGGTGGAAATCCATTTATGTACCCCAAATATTAGCTCAGGGTTTGGTTCCTGCTGATCTCGGTGCATTTTTTAAACAGCAAATTAAATGGTCAAGAGGCGTATTTGAAAGTTTGTTTACTCTTTATCCTAAACTTTTTAAACATTTAGACCTGAGGAAACGAATCTGTTATTTAACAAGGATGACTTATTATTTAGCTGGGCCGGTTATTACTTTTCATTTGATATTTTGTATTCTTGCTCTCTTCTCAACAGAAATAAACACACAATTCAGAAATTACATAATTCATTCAATTCCATTTTTATTTATGTTCTTTGCAATTCAGGTTTTTACTAAAAATTTCTATTTCATTAAGAAACAGAAAAAAGGGTTTAATGCAGAGGGATATATTCTTGTTCTAGGCACCTGGCCTGTTTATACATTTGCTTTTTTATCCGCGCTCTTCAGAATAAAAATTCCGTTTATAGCCACACCTAAAAAAAAATCTCATTTAAGGGAAAATTTACTATTAATAGTACCGCAAATTATAACTGTAATGGTTTTATTAGCAGGTATTATTTATAAGATTTCCAAAGGGATGGTTTCCGATCCGTCTTTTACAATATTATTTGCTTTAGTAATGATACTTCTTCACAGTGGGGTATTTTTCGCTGTTTGGGAAAGTTATATGTTTAATAGGAAAAAGGATTTAAATCAAATAAAAAATTATTCTGAAGAACTTATTATTGGTAATGGTCATGATGTAAATGTCATCGGATCAAATCAAGTTCAGCAGAAGACTATATAAATATATAATCTGTGAAAAAATATCAGTTAAAGAAGTATACAGTTATCCTTGTTTTTTCCTTATTAAGCTTTTCATCTTGTTCTAATAATGAAAAGCCACCGGAAATACCATATGGTGATAATTCCTCTGTTGGCAAATATATACTGGTTAACGGTATAAATATGTATTATGAAACCTATGGGAAAGGTCATCCATTAATTGTTATTCATGGTAATGGTGGAAGTATTGCTGAAATGGGAAATCAAATATCTTTTTTTGCTAATAATTACAAAATTATTGCTGCGGACAGCAGAGAGCATGGTAAAAGTTCGGTTAACAAAGAAAGAATTACTTATGAACAAATGACCCTCGATTGGGTTATGTTATTAGATCGTTTAGATATTGACTCTGCTTACGTGATTGGATGGAGTGACGGCGGTATTATTGGATTAATGATGGCTATAGATTTTCCTGAAAAAGTAAAGAAACTTGCAATATGCGGTGCTAATATAGAACCAGATACTTCTGCTATTCATAGCTGGACAATTGATTGGTTAAATGAAATGAATATTACAATAAATGAAAATATTAATAAAAATGATACTACTAAAAATTGGAATCTCCTTAAAAAATATTTTGATCTGCTGACTTATCAGCCTCATATACCTTTGGAAAATTTACATAGAATTAAAGCACCTACACTTGTTATGTCTGGAGACCGGGATATTATTCGTGAGGAACATACTGTTAAAATCTATCAGAATATACCAAATTCCCGGTTGTGTATTTTCCCGGCTTCAACTCATAATATACCTATAGATGATCCTGATTTATTTAATTGGGTTGTTGAAAGATTTTTTGAAGAACCATTTATACCTGAAGATGCTGTAAAAGAATTTTTAAATGAAGAAAATTATTTTGAAGATGAGTAAAGGAGTAACTTAATTTGATAGCGGTTATTTTAGCCGGAGGCAAAGGTACGAGATTAAGACCTTATACAACACATTTTCCCAAACCACTTATGCCTGTGGGTGACAAGCCTATTCTTGAAACTGTAATCTGCCAGTTAAAAGATACAGGAATAAAAGATATAATTATAACCACAGGACATTTATCTGAAATGATTCGGGCATTGGTTGGCAATGGCGAAAAACTGGGAGTAAATATTGTATATTCTCTTGAAGATTCGCCATTAGGCACTGCCGGTCCATTAGATTTATTAAGAGAAAATTTAACAGAAGATTTCATGGTCATTAATGGAGACGTTTTGTGTGATTTGAATTTTTCAGCAATGATAGAATTTCATAAAAAGAATAATAATACCGCAACAATCGGAACAACCGAAAGAACTGTGTTTGTGGATTTCGGATTGATTAATATAAATAACCAGGATGAATTTATTAGCTGGGAAGAAAAACCTACTTTGAAATATCTTGTTAGTATGGGTATATATATTTTTAACCCACGAGCTTTGAACTCTCTGCCAAAAGAAAAATTTTTTAATATTAATGATTTAATAGACGCACTATATAAAAATAATGAGAAAGTTATGGGTTTTGTACACAGAGGATATTGGTTAGATATTGGGCGACCAGAAGATTATGAAAATGCATGTAAGCGTTATGAAGATAATAATAAACATTAATTGTAATTTGTGGATCAAATGGATTTACCAAAATTTTCTTAAGGTAATTTAATGGAGAGAATAGATTTATCAGTAGTTATACCTGTTAAAAATGAAGAAGAAAATCTGAATGAATTAATATCAAGGCTCAACTTAACTTTATATTCAATGGATATTAATTATGAGCTTATATTCGTTACAGATTTAAATATAGACAGAACTTATGAACTTCTTAAAGAGTTTAATAAGAAAGATCCCAAAATAAAAACAATAAAATTATCTAACAACTTTGGCCAGTATAATGCTATTATTGCAGGATTAAAGAATATTTTAGGAGGTGCAGTAATAATTATGGATGGAGATCTCCAGGATCACCCTGAAGACATTCCAAAATTATACAATAAAATGAAGGATGGTTTTGATGTAGTTTATGGAGTGAAAAAAAGAAAGAATGATTCTTTTTTAAGAAACTTTATTTCAAAATCTTTCTGGAAATTTTTAAATATTTTTTCCGATTATGATATTCAATTTGGAAGCAGCATATATAGGATCTTAAGCCGAAGGGTTGTACAAGAAATAAAAAAATTCAATGAGAAACAAATTCTGTTTACAGGAATAATCAGCATTATAGGTTTTCCTACTGCAAAAGTAGAAGTTACTTACGGCAAAAGAGTTAAAGGTGAAACGAAATATAGCTACTTTCGGCTTCTGAACATGGCTATAAATGCTTTACTTTCTTTTTCTACCAAACCTTTAAGAATTATTTCAATTTTGGGGATAACTGTCGCTGGTATAAGTTTTATTATTCTTGGCATAGTATTTATTCAAAAAAATTTTTATGAAGTAGACGTTCCCGGGTGGGCAACTATTGTTGTACTAATAACTTTTTTGGGGGGAGCACAACTTTTTGCTTTGGGAATTGTAGGAGAATACATTGGCAGAATATTTTTAGAAACAAAAGACAGACCACTGTATATAATAGAAGATAAAATAGGAGATTTTTCAACCGAGGTCTATCCCCTGATGGCAGCTGGACCAGAAAGCAAATTCTAAGCAATTCCCTATCTCAAAAATCTTTGTTAGATTATTTTTTAAATAGAGTTCCTGATATCCAAATAGATGACCCAGAAATTAAATTCTAAAAAAATTATCTTTATAATAGGGTTGCCATTTGCTATATATCTCTTCCATATTTTTCTGTTTGGTGAATGGATAATAGATGATGCCGGTATTTCCTTTACCTATGCCCGTAATCTTGCTAATGGGTTTGGTTTAGTATCTCAACCGGGAGTTGAACCAGTAGAGGGTTATTCAAATTTTACCTGGGTTCTTCTTTTTGTTTCTTTTCATTTTTTTAACCTCTTTCATCCTGTTATTATACCAAAACTTTTATGTATAATATTAATTTTATTTTCGTTTATTATTCTGCATAAAACTTTTAGCTTAATAACTCCTAACTCTCTCAGGATAACATTTATATGTTTGTGCTTATTATCTTTAAATACATCATTTGCTATTTGGACCTCTTCCGGATTAGAAAATCCTTTGTATGTTTTTTTAGGCGTAGCCACTTTATACCAGACGGTTAAATTAAGTTTGAGTTTAGAAGTAAAAAGAGTTATGTCAATTGCAGTTTTAACAGCATTATTAGCAATGACACGGCCAGATGGAATTTTATATTTTTTAATCCCTGTTGTTTTTTTGTTAATAAATTTCTTCTTCAGGAAAGATCCAATAAAAACAATAGCAGTTAATCTTACAGCATATTTGGCAGTATTTATTTTAATATTCGGAAGTTATTTATTATTCAGGTTTTTTTACTTTAATGATATTTTTCCCAATGTTTATTATGCAAAAGGAGGACCTCTAATAGCTGATTTGATAAATTTACTTCGCTTAAACCCAGGAATGTACGGTAAAATTTATCACTTATTTAATAGTGCTATATACTTATGGGGAAGTTTCTTTTTGATAGGATTAATTATTTTAACGGCTTATTTAGTTTACATCAAAGATTTTTCAAAGCAGCATTTTGTTTTACTTTTGATGCTGATTTTTTCCGTTGCAATATATGCTTTACTTCCGGCTGATTGGATGGGAGAATTTAGATTTGCGACATTGTTCTTTCCTTTGGTTTATGCATATTCATTTATTATTGGTGATAGAGTTATTAAAAAATTTAACCGGAAAAAGTTTCCAAAATTTTTATTGCCGGTGATTTTAATAATTATCCTTATTGGTCCTAGTATAAAAAATTTTGTTAATCGTACTAATCAGTTCAGAAAAGAACCAACTGTCCCATTTAGTATGGTTGCAAATGAATATGGCTATACGTTTAATAATTACGCAAAAATACTAAATGTTGAAAAAGGATCTTTCCTAGTACCTGATGTTGGAGGCACATTGTATTACTCAAATCTCAGAATTTATGACCTTGCAGGATTAATTGATAAAATTATTGCAAGAGCAGAAACTTCAGAAGATATCCGTGATTATGTTTTTAATGTAATTAAGCCAACTTTTATCCATACTCATGGTAAATGGGCTTACAAAGCTAATTTTGATTCTGATGAACGATTTCGTAGGGACTATATAGCAATAAGGGAGAAAATGAAATCTGATTTGAAAATATATTCGGGAGATTATGTTAGAAAAGATATAGTAGATGACAAATTAGAATTACTGAAGCAATTAAGTAAAGATTCCGGTTACGAGATTGAATAAGTTTATAATATTAGAGTTCAAATTTTTCTGTAGCCGTTCGTAAAAGTTTCAAGTTTATTAAAGAGGTAGTATTATTTGAACATCTAATAAAAAATTTATGCAATGAACACCTGTTTACAAAAATCCCAACTTAATACCGAATATAAAACTAAATAGATTTCAGCAACTGTAAATAATGGATAAAATAAATTTTAAGTTGCTAAATGATGAACTTCTAAATGAATGGAACCAATATGTTCTTAATTCACCAGGCGCATCTTATGTACATCATTCTGCATGGAAAGAAACTGTTGAAAATACTTATAGGCATAAACCGTACTATTTAATGGCTTATTGTGATAATAAAGTAGTTGGTACTTTACCACTATTTTTAGTTTCAATTCCATTAATAGGAAAGATACTCGCTTCAGGTATCTTTGGTACTTACGGAGGAATTTGTGCTAATGATGAAAATGTTGCAGCATCTTTAATAAATGAAGCTGAAAATTTAGCCAGATCTTTAGAAGTAAAATACCTTGAGTTAAAGAATTTTGAAAATTATAATTTAAGAAATGATAAATGGGATAAATATCTTGATTACTACACAATGGTTTTAAAATTAAACAAAGATCCTGATATTGTCTGGAATAACATTACTAAAAAAGCTCGGCAAAATATAAGAAAGGCTCAAAATTCAAATGTCAAAATTGTAAACGGAAATAATTATTTGGATGAATTTTATAATTTGATTGCAAACAATATGAGACTTTTGGGAACACCTGTTCACAGTAAAAAATTTTATGAGGAAATTCTAAAAAAATTTAACGGAGATGCTGAGCTTTTTATAGCCAAATTATCAAATAAAACAATCAGTGTTGCATTAACAATTAAGTTTGGGAATTACATATTTGGATATGCTAATGCTGCACATCCTGACTATTTAACTTATAAACCTAATTTCCTTATCTACTGGGAAATAATAAAATCTGTTGCCGATTCAAATATAGAATTCTTTGACTTGGGGAGATCGTTACTTAATTCCGGTACTTTTATTTTTAAGCAAAATTTTGGCGCTTATCCCGTTACATTATATTATGACTATTATCTGAATAAAATTAAAACCATTCCTAATATTAACCAGGAGAATAAAAAGCTAAAAATTGCAACAAACATCTGGAGTCATCTTCCTGTTAGTGTAACCACTTTGCTCGGACCTCATATAATAAAATATGTAGTGTAATTTATATGCCTCAAAGCAAATTAAAATTAATTATTAATGGTGATGATTTTGGAATGGCTCATAATATTAATGAGGGGATTGTAAAAGCTCACAATGAAGGAATACTTACATCAACATCAATAGTTGCGCAAGGATTGGCATTTGATCAGGCAATTGAATTAGCGAAAAAAAATCCTACGTTAGATATTGGGATTCATTTAACTCTTATTGAAGAGACTCCTCTTCTTAGTCCGGATGATATTCCTACTCTTGTAAACAAAGATGGAAAATTTTTCCGGGATGCAAAACAATTTTTTAAGAGGTACTTGCTTGGCAAGATTTCTAGGGATGATGTTTATAAAGAATTGGAAGCACAATTTAAAAAAGTATTAAGCAGCGGAATAAAGATTACTCACATTGATGGACATCAGCATATGCATGTTCTTAAAGATGTTTATGAGGTAACAACAAAGCTGGCTTTAAAATATAATATCCCTATTATAAGAATTCCTTTTGAAAAAATTAGACCTTATATGTTCTTTCAAAAAGAAGCAGCTTCGAGAATTTTATTTTTAAGTGTTTTGAATTTCATCTCGAAACAAAGAATAAAAGAAAAGAGATTTATTCACACAGATCATATTGCAGGATTTTTATTCGGGGGAAACCTAAACAAAAAGAATTTATTAAAGTTAATTCAAAAACTTCCTGATTCAGGTATATGCGAAGTTATATGTCACCCTGGCTTTGACGATCCATCTTCAGTTTACTCTCACTGGAAGTCCAACTGGGGAAATGAACTAAACGCTCTAACTGATTCATATGTTTCAGATTTTATTCTTGAAAAAGGAATAAAGCTGATAAACTTTGACACTTTAGTAAAGCTAAAAGGAAACGGAAGTCTTAAATGATTTTTATCGAGAGTTTATCAGGAAAAATAAAAAATACATTTAAGAATGATACTTTTACAGATATCAGCTTTCTTATTTTAGTCGTTCTTTTATCAAGAATCCTTTTTGTATTTAACCTTGGTTTCTATAGTGATGACTGGTCTTTCCTTGAAATGTTTTTCTTCGGAGATCAAAACTTTCTGCAGAATTATCGTCCTGTTTATTTGCTTAACTGGTACCTGATGTATTCATTATTCGGATTCAATCCGGCAGGTTATCATGTAATTAATACTTTTTTGTTTTCTTTAACTGCAATTCTTCTTTATCTTAATTTAAAGAAACTAAAATTACCAAGAGTACTTTTTCTCACAATTCCACTTTTATTTATACTTCTTCCCCACTATTCGACAATTCATTTCTGGATATGTGTTATTCAAATTAACCTTTGTCTGCTCTTGTTTCTTTGCAGTCTTTATTTTGATCTAAAAGCTTTGGAATCAGATTTTCCAAAATTACTTTTATGGAAGCTTATAAGCATAACTGCCATTATTGCCAACATTCTCATATATGAGCTTTTTCTCCCATTTTTCTATCTCAGCTTAATTATTACATTTTATTATTACAAGCAGTTAAAAACTTATAACTCCGAGTTGGCAGGCAAAGGTAAAAAAGTTAATTCCAAAAAACTTATTTTGCTTCTTCTGACAAACTTTCTGTTCCTTAAAATTGCTCTGGTGTACAAACTATTTTTTACCGTAACATCCGTTCGAATGATGGGAAGTGAAGTGTCATTTACAGAACATTTATATGGACTTTTTTTAAATGCTGTCCGGTTAGATTACAATGAATATGATTACGGCTTCAATATATTTCAATCATTAAAAACAGCTTTTGTTGAATATGGAATTCAACTGCCGAAAAAACTAATTACAATTTATAATTATTATCCTGACAACTATATCTTTATAATCAGTTTAATATTGACTCTCATTATATTCACTTATATATACAAAGCAGTAAAGAATCATAATCTCAAAATCTTTAGTCTAAAAACTTTTATTAAGATGCTGCTTGCAGGATTAGTTTTATTTTTTGTCGGGTATTCTATATTTTTTACAAACTACAGCATTGCATTTACACCAACTGGAATTGCAAACAGAGTTTCGATAGGTGCTTCGTTAGGAGTTGCTGTAATATTAGTTTCCTTAATTACTGGTACATGTCTATTTATAAAAAATGCAAAATTAAGAAACATTTTTTTTAGTTTGGCTTTTACAGCCTTATGTGTATCCGGATTTATAATAAACAATACAATTTCATCTTTTTGGATAAAAGCTAGTCAAACTGAGAATGAAATAATGGAAGAAATAAAAACTCAATTCCCCACTCTTCCTGATAGTACAAGGTTTATGCTTGATGGTGTTTGTCCATATATTGGTCCCGCAATTGTTTTTGAATCTAATTGGGATCTGGCAGGGGCAATGAGAATTGCTTATGCAAAAAAAGATTTGAAAGCAGATATTATATCATCAAATCTTAGAATTACAGAAGAAGGTTTTATAATTACATTTTATGAGGCTGATTATTATTATCCTTATGAAGTTTTGATTTATAATTATAATGAAAAGAAAGCGTTTTTAATTTCCAATATGGATGATGCTACAAAATATTTCGAATCGGTAGATTCAAATTACAATGGCCGATGTCCTATTGGGCATGAAGCACATGGTGTTAAGATATTTTAATGATGCGGAATTTCGAATTAAATTGTGTTAACCTATAATTGAAAATGGAAAAGCAATGAAACAAAAAGAGCGACATATTTTAGTTATCGGCGGAGCTGGCTACATCGGTTCTGTATTAAACAGGAAATTGCTTAACAAGAATTATAAAGTTAGAGTTTTAGATAAATTGATTTATGATAACGGCTGCGCTGTTTCAAATCTTGTTGAAGAAAAAAATTTTTCTTTTATTTATGGAGACTATGGCGATGATGGTGTTTTAAATAATTCCTTAAAAGATATTACTGATGTTATTTTATTAGCTGCTCTTGTTGGAGATCCTATTTGTAAAAAATATCCTGATCTGGCAAAAAAAGTTAATTTAGAATATCCTAAGAAACTTCTTCAGCATTTAACTAATAAATCGATTGATAGATTTATTTTTACTTCAACTTGCAGTAATTATGGTTTAAGAAACAATGATACACCTGCAGATGAAGAATCTGAATTAAATCCTCTTTCACTGTATGCAGAAACAAAAGTTGAATTTGAAAAATATATACTTGACAATATTAAAAACCTGGATTATTCACCTATTATCTTGAGATTAGCAACAGCATTTGGAATTTCAAAGAGAATGCGTTTTGATTTAACAATTTCGGAGTTTTCAAGGGAATTGGCTCTTGGTAAAGAACTATTAGTCTTTGATGAAAATACCTGGCGACCGTATTGTCATGTTTCTGATATTTCTAATGCAATAATCAATGTTCTTGAATCACCAATGGATAAAGTATACGGCCAGGTTTTCAATGTCGGCAGTAATAACGAAAATTACACTAAAAAGATGATAGTGGAATTAATTAAGAAATATTTAGTTAAAGCAAAAATTATATATAAACAAGGTGGTTTTGATCCAAGAAATTATCAGGTATCATTCAATAAAATTAAAAAAAATCTTAATTATGAAACGCACTGCACAGCAGAAGAATCAATTAGGAATGTAATAAATGCTGTTAAAAATAATTTATATGCTGATGTTGAAGCAAAAAAAAAATTTTACGGAAATTATTTTATTCAACAATAAATTAGAAAACTAATAATGCCAGAGTTTATACCGCTTTCGATTCCATCAATAAAAGGGAATGAATGGAAATATATAAAGGAATGTCTTGATACAGAATGGGTTTCTTCTGCCGGAAAGTATGTTGACCTGTTTGAACAAAAAATTGCAGAATATACCGGAGCTAAATATGCAATAGCTTGCGTTAATGGAACATCTGCCCTTCATACTTCACTCATAATTGCGGGCGTTCAAACGGATGATGAAGTAATTGTACCAACAATTACATTTATTGCTCCTGTTAACGCAGTTAAATATTGTAATGCTTATCCTGTTTTTATGGATGCAGATGATTTTTATAATATTGATATCCAGAAGACAACAGAGTTCATAAAGAATGAAACAGTTTTTAAGGATGGATATAGTTATAACAAAAAAACTTTAAGAAGAATTTCTGCTATAATTCCTGTTCACATTTTTGGCAATGCAGTAGATATTAAAGCCCTAACAGATATCTGTAATGAAAGAAATATAAAAATAATTGAGGATGCAACAGAAAGCCTCGGGACAGTTTATAAGGATGGAAAATTCAAAGGAAACCATACCGGAACCATAGGAGAATTGGGTTGTCTCTCCTTCAATGGAAATAAAATAATAACTACAGGTGGTGGAGGCATGATTCTGACTAACAACGAAGAATATGCTTCGAAAGCAAAATATTTAACAACTCAGGCGAAAGATGATGAAGTAAAATATATTCATCATGAAGTTGGATATAATTACAGGCTCACAAATATTCAGGCAGCAATGGGCGTTGCTCAATTAGAGCAACTTCCCGAATATATTCGTATAAAAAAAGAAAATTATAGTTATTACAAACAACAGATTGACGAAATAAAAGGATTACATTTATGTGAGTCACCAGCTTATGCAGATAATAACTATTGGATGTATGCTTTACAAATTAATGAAGAGTTTGTCAGAAATAATGAATATTTAATGAATTATTTACACAATAATAAAATTCAAACTCGACCAGTTTGGTATCCAAATCATTTACAAAAAATATTTAAAGGTTGTCAATCATATAAGATTGAAACAGCAATTAAGTTACATAAACAAACCTTAAATATACCTTCCAGTGTCTCTTTAACCTTTAATCAAATTGATCGAATAATAGAAACAATTAGATATATTTGATCAGTACTCCCCTCATATAAAAACCACCGGAATCCCACATCGGAACTCCGTATTTCAAAATATTCTCTGCCGATTTAACTGTGTAAAATTCATCCAGAGCAAGAGACCATTTCCCCAATCCTTTAAGCCTGATTATAAGACCCGCAGCAATGGAAATGATGAGAATAATTAATAAAATTAAATCAGTTCTGTTTTTAAAATTCAGATTAAATTTTTTCAATATTGTTCATTATAGTTTTAAGTAAAAATATTAAATAGGATTTAATGTAATAACTTCATAGAAATGTCATAGATAGGACTCAATAGAAATGTCAGTAAAAATTAGCTTGAG
>CAZEWJ010000066.1:0-12794 GCA_964515875.1 uncultured Ignavibacteriaceae bacterium
TTAAAAACGAAAGATGAAATATTTGATCTGATATATTCTTCAGAAGCTGAGGATATGTTGTTATCAAACCTATCTTCTTCAATTTTATTATAGAATAAAGTTTCAACTCCATCAAGATTTTTTATAAAATTTTCCAGAGTTTCTTTATTGCTGGATGCAAAAACATAATTCACAAAAGGAAGAGATAAAGTGTCAACCATAATTTCGGAGAAGCTTATTCCTTTTAGAAATTTTTCATTAATAAAATTTTCATCTCCAATAATCAAAAGATTTTTATCAACGGCTTTGTTGAGATCTGTGATTATTTCAATTCCTATATCATTTCCATACATTTCCTTAGAAACAATTTTAAAAAGTATAGCTTCTTGCGAGGAAACATCGCCTGCTAATCCTATCTTATCAAATGATTCCTTCTTCGAATAATAGATATACGAATTACAAAGTGATCCTTCAAATGAAATTCCATATTTACCGGAAACATTCAGATCTTTATGCTTAAGCAAATCCATTACAGGAATTAATCCAATTAAGGAATTATCACTTTCAATACTTTGTGTTATTTGGGATAACGGAAGAAAAGTGATTTTTGATTTTAAATCATCTGGAAAACAAACAGATAAAACCCTGGTAAATACATTGTTGGGGAGAATGATATCCATACTTGGTATATGGGAATATGGTATTGGGTATATGGAACTAATTCATCTTATACCATATACCTTTATACCCTATACCCAATAACTAATCTTTCGATTTAATACGTGCGGCTTTACCTGAAAGGTTTCTTAGATAATAAAGTTTTGCTCTTCTTACCTGCCCTTTCTTAAGTATTTCAATCTTTGCAATCTTTGGTGAGTAAAGAGGAAAAATTCTTTCAACACCTACGCCGCTTGAAATTTTCCTGACTGTAAAGGTTCTGTTAACTCCTTCTCCTCTTACACTTATTACATCACCTTCAAAAGGCTGGATTCTTTCTTTATCACCTTCAATAACCCGAACATGCACTTTGATATGATCTCCGGGATTAAATGCCGGGATATCTGTTTTCATTTGATCAGGTATAATTTTATTAATGTCTATCATAATTTTCTCCATTAATTATTAAACTCTTTCCATTTATTAGTTAAAATTTCAGATTGTTCCTCTTTCCATTTCCTGATCTCTTTATCATTTCCCGATAAGAGCACTTCGGGAACTCTCATACCTTTATATTCTGCAGGACGTGTGAAGTTTGGTGGTTTTATCATCTCTCCATCCTGGAATGAATCATTAAGAGCAGATTCACTATCATTAAGAACACCGGGTATTAAACGCACTATTGCATCTATCATCAGCAATGCCGGAAGCTCTCCGCCAGTAACAATAAAATTTCCGATTGAATATTGATCTGTTGCAAAACTTTGACGGACTCTGTCATCAATATCTTTATAATGTCCTGCTGCAAAGATTAGATTTTTTACAAGAGAGAGTTTGTTAGCTTCTTTCTGGCTAAAAATTATTCCACCAGGAGAAGTGAAAATAATTTTATCATAAGCTCTCTCCTTTAATAACTTTTCAATACATTCAAAGAACGGTTCAGGTTTTAATACCATTCCGGCTCCACCGCCGAATGGTTTATCATCTATCTGTTTATGTTTATCATGTGCATAATCCCTGAGATTATGAATATGAATGCTGACTTTCTCTTTGTCCTGTGCTCTTTTAATTATACTGGTTTTAAGAGGGCTAACAAGTAAATCAGGAACAGCAGAAATTATATCAATCCTCATCGGTGTCATATAAATCCTCCCCCGGTTTTAACAACATTATTTTTTTATCAGGATCAAAACTTTCAACATAATTGTGAACAGCCGGGATCAAAATTTCATTTCCGTTTTCATCTTCAACAATATAAACATCGTTTGCGGGTAAAGATATAACATCTTTAATCTTTCCGATCTCAACATTATTTCTAAGAACTCTGCTTCCTATAAGATCGTGAATATAATATTGATTTTCAGGAAGTTTTAATAAATTTTTTTCTTCAATAAATATTTCTTTTCCTACAAGTATCTCAGAATCTTTTGCATTATCAAAATTCTTAAGCTTAATCTGATATTTATCTTTAGAACCTTTTACCTTATCAATTATAAATTCTTTTTTGTCATTAAAAAAATCTATATAAACTTTTTTAAGATTATACAGATGTTCAGGAAAATCAGTAAACAAAGTAATATTTATAAAACCTTCATTTCCCGAAGTTGAAATAATCTTAGCTATCAGATAATACTCAGTCGCTTGAGCCACAGGCTCATCCCGCTTTGCGGGAAAAAAATGTAATCAAATCCTCAATCAAGAATTTCCAGGATTGCTCTTTTCCCTTCCTTAGCTGCAATTGCTGTAAGCAAGGTTCTCATTGCCTGAGCAGTTTTACCCTGCTTGCCAATAACTTTTCCAACATCATCAGCCTGAACTTTGAGTGAAAGGATGACTTTCCTTTCTTCAGGTGTCTTCTCTTCTACTTCCACGCTTTCCGGGTTGTCTACTAAATGTTTAGCGATGAATTCAATGAACTCTTTCATAGAAGAAACCTCCTATATAAAGCCGGGGAGCTATATTATACTATGTACAGAAATCCTGAAGACCTGATAGCTTTTCCGCTTGAAGCGGGATTATTCCTTCTCAGCCGGATTTTCTTCAGAAGCAGCGCCCTTTACTTCTACTGTACTTTGTTTTTTACCTTCTTTAGAAACTTCTTCACTTTTTTGTTCTGATGCTGCAGCCTTCTTCGATTTCTTTTTTACTATTTTTGTTGCAGTTTTAGCTTCACGAAGCTTCTGCCAGTTTTCCATTTCAGAATTAATTTGCTCTTCGGTTTTGCCTTTCTTTATCAGCTCCCGCTTTAAGGTTATACCTTTCTGCCTTAGTAAACTTTTTACTGTATCAGTTGGCTGTGCACCTTTATCAAGCCAGTAAAAAACTCTTTCTTCTTTTAAATCAACTGTATGAGGTTTCATTAAAGGGTTATAAATTCCAACCGCTTCAAGAAATTTCCCATCACGTGGTGAACGTGAATCAGCGGCAACAACTTTATATATAGGCTGCTTCTTTTTTCCCATTCTTCTTAATCTTAATCTAACAGACAATGTATTTACTCCTTCGATTTATTCTAATTAAACTTCAGGTTCTTCATTAAAGAACCTCTTTTTGATAACTGCCCGATCATCCTCTGCATTTCATTAAACTGTTTGATCAGACGGTTCACATCCTGTACTGAAGTTCCGCTTCCTTTCGCAATTCTTTTACGTCTTGAACCATTAAGAATTTTTGGAGCCGACCTCTCTTCAAGAGTCATTGAATTAATAATAGCCTCAACTTTAATGAGTGCTCTTTCATCAATATTTGCATTCTTAAATTGAGACCCGATGCCGGGCATCATTCCAATTATTGATGAAAGTGAACCCATTTTCTTAATCGCTTTAATTTGCTTAAGAAAATCGTCAAAATCAAATTTATTCTTCCTTAATTTTTCTTCAAGCTTTTCAGCTTCAAACTCATCAATTGTTTCTTGTGCCTTTTCAACAAGCGAAACAATATCACCTTTACCAAGAATACGTGACGCAAGTCTTTCAGGATAAAAAAGATCTAAATCTGTTAATTTTTCACCATTACTAATGAATTTAATAGGTTTTCCAACAACAGATCTTATGGAAAGTGCAGAACCACCTCTTGCATCTCCATCAAGCTTTGTAAGGATAATCCCATCATAATTTACAGTATCATTGAATGCTTTTGCTGAGTTTACTGCATCTTGCCCGGTCATTGCATCAACAACAAACAAAGTTTCAGTTGGATTTGTCAGTTCTTTAATCTTAGCAACTTCATGCATCATCTCTTCATCAACGTGAAGCCGCCCGGCAGTATCAATGATCACAGTATCATTGTGATTTTCCTTTGCAAACTGTAAAGCCTGGACAGCAGTTTTAATTGCATCTTTTTCTTCAATTGAAAAGACCGGGATATTTATCTGGCTTCCGAGCATTTTTAACTGATCAATAGCAGCAGGTCTGTAAACATCAGCCGCAGCTAATAAAACTTTTCTTTTTTTCTCTCCAAGTCTTTTAGCAAGCTTTGCACTGAAAGTTGTTTTACCGGAACCCTGTAATCCAACAATTAAAATTACAGTTATACCGGAAGGATTTATTTTCATCTCCTCACGGTTACCTCCTAGAAGCAGAGTCAGTTCATCATAAATAATTTTTGTAATTAGCTGACCAGGAGTTATAGAAGCAATAACTTCTTTGCCTAAAGCTTTAGCAGATACTTTTTCAATAAACTCTTTTGCAACTTTATAATTTACATCGGCATCAAGAAGTATTCTTCTTATTTCCCTGAGAGTGTCTGAGATGTTATTTTCGGTGAGCTTTCCCTGCCCCCGAACTTTCTTTAATGCAGCATCTAACTTTAATGATAATTCTTCAAACATCTTTCTTCATCATCCTATAAACATCATTCATTTATTGTGCTTTAAGAGCATTAGCGCCTGAAACAATCTCGAGAATTTCTTTAGTTATTGCTGCCTGGCGTTCTCTGTTGTATTTTAATTGAAGTGTGCGTATAAGCTCTTTAGCATTTGTTGTTGCATTATCCATTGCAGTCATTCTTGCACCAAGCTCTGCAGCATTTGATTCAAGAAAGATTCTCCACATCTGAGCTTTTAAATGTTTGGGAAGGAGGTAATTAAAAATTGATTGCTGGTCGGGCTCATAAATATAATAGGGTTTTACTTTAACGTCTTCCTTTTCCTTTTCAACAGGAACAGGAAGAAATTGTTCTGTTACTATTCTCTGCTGAATGACAGATTTAAATTCATTATAGATAATTATAACCCTGTCTACTTTTCCATCCAAAAACATTTCAATAAGTTTTTGGGAAACGGATAACGCTGATTCATATTTTAATAAATTGAAAATACCGGTAGTGTGACCGGTTAAATCATAATTTTGTTTATTAAAAAAGTCATATCCTTTCTTACCAATACAATAAACTACAGGATTAAGAGATTCACTTCTTAAATTCTCAATATATTTGACAGATTCTTTAATAATATTAGTATTGAAAGCTCCACAAAGTCCTCTGTCTGCAGTTACAACTACAACAGCAACATTCTTAATTTCTCTCGGAGAAATAAAAGGATTTTCAACTTTATCTTCTTCAGTTACCAGGTGAGATAGCATAGTGGAAATTTTTCTTGCATAAGGACGCGCATTCAAAATACCTTCATGTGCTCTTCTCAGCTTAGCAGCAGCAACCATCTTCATAGCTTTGGTTATCTGCTGTGTATTCCGAACTCCTTTAATTCTTAATTTTATGTCTCTTAAAGTTGCCATTATTTATTTAACACTCTTCTTAAAAACATTTAAGAATTCATCTGCTGCTTTTTTAATTTCATTTTTAGTTTGATCACTAATATCTTTTTCTTTCTTGATATTTTCATAAATACTATTGTGCTTAACTTCGATAAATTCCAAAATATCTTTTTCAAATCTTTTTACATCTGATACGGGAATTGAATCAAGATAACCATTTGTACCGAGATAAATACTAACAACCTGTCTTTCAACAGGCGCTGGAGAATATTGTCCCTGCTTTAGAAGTTCAACAAGTCTTGCACCTTTTGCTAAAGTTCTTTGAGTTGCTTTATCTAGGTCGGAACCAAACTTAGCAAAAGCTTCAAGCTCCCTGTATTGTGCAAGATCAAGCTTTAGAGTACCTGCAACTTTTTTCATAGCTTTAATCTGTGCATTCCCACCCACACGAGAAACTGAAATACCAACATTGATTGCCGGACGAACACCTGCATTGAAAAGGTTAGACTCAAGATAAATCTGCCCATCAGTAATTGAAATTACATTTGTAGGAATATAAGCAGAAACGTCTCCCTGCTGAGTTTCAATAATGGGTAATGCCGTTAAGCTTCCTCCACCTAAAGCTTCACTCAGCTTGGATGCTCTCTCTAATAATCTTGAATGAAGATAAAAAACATCACCGGGATAAGCTTCACGGCCCGGAGGTCTGCGAAGTAAAAGAGAAAGTTCTCTGTAAGCAGCAGCCTGCTTTGAAAGATCATCATAAATTACTAATGCATGCTTGCCGTTATCACGGAAGTATTCACCTAAGCTGGCACCGGCATAAGGAGCGATAAACTGAAGTGGTGATGATTCTGAAGCAGATGCTGAAATTACTGTAGTAAAATCCATTGCATTATGTTCATGAAGTTTAGCAACTACCTGGGCAATGGTAGAACTCTTCTGCCCAATAGCTACATAAATACAATAAACAGGCTCGATACCAAGTTTTTCTGCTTCCTTTGTATGAGTATATTTTTGATTTATGATTGCATCAATTGCAACCGCTGTTTTCCCGGTCTGTCTATCACCAATAATTAATTCTCTTTGCCCACGTCCAATTGGAATCATACCATCTATTGCAGCAATACCTGTCTGAATAGGTTCTTTAACAGGTTGTCTTTGAATAACACCAAGTGCTTTTCTTTCAATTGGATAATATTTTTCTGTGCTGATTGAACCTTTTCCATCCACTGGAATACCAAGAGGATTAACAACTCTCCCAAGCATATTTTCACCAACAGGTACTGAAGCTACTCTCTTAGTTCTTTTAACGGTATCGCCTTCTTTAACTAAAGTTGATTCACCAAAAAGAACACAACCAACGCTGTCTTCCTCAAGATTAAGCACCATTCCAAATACATCATTTGGAAATTCAACCAGCTCACTTGCCATTACTTTAGTTAAACCATAAACGCGCGCAATACCATCTCCAACCTGCAGAACAGTACCTACATCATAAATATCTACTTCGCTTTCAAAGCCGGATAATTGTTTTCTAAGTATCGCTGATATTTCATCAGGTCTTACTTCTGCCATTTTATATTCCTTTAAATTCTTTTTTAATTTAGTTGAGCACTGCCTTGTAAAAATTCTTTTCTTAAAAGTTCAAGCTGATGCTTAATTGAAGCATCAAAAACAGTATCGCCAACTTTTGCAATAAAGCCACCAACAATTGTTTTATCTACAATAAAATTAAGATGGGCTTTTTTATTAAGAATATTTTCGAGTCTCTTTCTTAATTTCTCTTTTTGTTCTTCGGTAAAATCAAAAGATGTTTTCACTTCAACTCTTACTAAACCAAGCTTCTCATCTCTCAATTCAAGAAATTTCTCAATAATGCTGTCAAGAATATCTTCGCGGTTCTTATCAACAACAAACTTTATAAAATCAAGTGAGTCACTTGAGATTTTATTCTTAAAGATTTCGCTTAATATGGATCGTTTCATTTCCGCTCTAACAACAGGACTTTCAAGCAGTTTTTTCAACTGATTACTTGAACGAATTGCAGAATGAACAAGCTGCATATCTCTTGATATGTCATTGAGATTATTTTTCTCTGATATTAAATCGAGAAGAGAATTTGCATATCGGGTTGATACTTTTGTCTCAGCCATTAGTTCTTTGTTATCTCTTCAATGTACCTGTCAACAAGCTTTTTGTGAGAATCTTTATCAAGATTTTCTTTTAATATTTTTTCAGCAGCCTGAATTGCAATCTCAGCAACTTTTGTTTTTAATTCATTAAAAGCAGCTTCTTTCTTCTGTTCAATTTGAACTGAAGCATCATCAACTATTTTCTGAGCTTGTTCTTTGCTTTCTTTCATCATCTGGTTTTTGAGATTTTCAGCATACTGCCTGCTCTGTTCAATTATCTTTTTCGATTCTTCTTCAGCCTTTTGCAAAGAAGCCTGATTTTCCTGTAGAACTCTTTGAGCTTCTTCTTTAGCTTTCTCAGCTTTTTCAAGAGAATCTTTTATAGCAACCTCTCGTTCATTCAAAGCTGTAAGAATTGGTTTCCATGCTACTTTCTTTAGAATAAAAAGAAGAATTAAGAAAGTAATAACTGTCCAAAATATTAATCCCGGATTAACATCAACCAGACTTCCGCCTTCTGAGGCTAAAACAAGAATTGCTAAAGTGTTAACCTTAAGCATAATTTTATCCTGATTTTTTAATTGTCAGATTATGTTAAGTTAAGCTGTTTTAACTGCAAGCAAAATACAAATAACGAGAGCGAAGAAAGCAATACCTTCAATTAGCGCAGCTGCAATGATCATATTAGTTCTAATAGCACCTGCTGCTTCAGGCTGTCTACCCATAGCTTCAAGTGCAGAACCAGCTAACCGGCCTATTCCTAGGCCTGCTCCTATTACTGCAATTCCAGCACCGAGACCGGCGCCTAACCATCCTAAATCCATAATTTATCTCCTTAATTTTTGTTTTAGTTAATGTTCCATATGCACTGCCATACCTATAAAAAGTGATGACAGCATTGTAAAAATATATGCCTGAATCAATGCTACTAATAATTCCAGCATATAAATGAATAAAGCAAAAGCTATTGATATCGGGGCTACAAATATAGACCCCATTATGAATATTAATCCAATCAATGACAATATAACCACATGCCCTGCAATCATATTTGCAAAAAGACGAATGCAGAGAGCAAACGGTTTTGTAAAAAGACCCAATACCTCTACTACTATTATTAAAGGTAAAATTGGCAGCGGCATACCATGGGGAACCATAGCTTTAAAGTAACCAAAAAATCCGTAGTTTCTAATCCCACTAAGCTGTGTCATCATAAAACTTAAACCTGCAAGAGCAGCCGTTACTGCAATATTACTTGTTACAGTTGCAGAATAAGGTAACAGTCCAAACAAATTACTTAAAAGAATAAAAAAGAAAATTGTTAAAAGATAAGGAAGATATTTTTGGTAATCCTTTCCAATAGTTGGCTGTACAATTTCATCTCTGACAAAAACTATTATTATCTCTATAAAATTTCTAAAACCCCTCGGGACCAATGATTTCTTATATCCTTTAGAAACTGGGACTAAAATCAAAATTAATATTAAAGCCACCAACCACATAAAAACAACATGCTTGGTTATCGAAATATCAATACCAAACAACTCTAAATGAGGTAAAAAGATTTTACCGAATGGTTCAAAATCAAGATAATTGCTATCCATAATATGGTTTAGCATCCAATCGCCACCTGCACCTTCAGATGAATGTTGAGTAATAGTATTATTTGCAACTAAAGTATCAGGGGACATAACTCATTTTTTTACTGAATTAAGGTAAAATAATTCAATTATTAGATAAAAAATATAGAAAATGAAGATTGAAAATATAAAACTATTCCGATTTATATCCAAAAAAATGAGCACAAATAATATAATCAGAAGCATTGAAAACATCCTTAACAGCATTGAACCAAATACAATTTTAAAGAATGTTTTCTCAACCTTGTTCAGGCTTATTTTTGCCGATAATATACCAGCAAGAAAATTGAGGGTTGTAAAGATTAACGCCAGAAGAATAGAAACGAATTGAAAATAGGAAAAGATATTTGAAAGATATAATATGCTAGTGGATAATAAAAAAATCAGGATAACAATTAAGACAAAAAGAGGAAATCTTTTAATCTTAATCATTTCCCTGATTTAATAACTGCTTTTATAAAGTTATATAAGCCGGCAAAAACCCCAAAGAAAGAACAAATTAAAGTTAACCAGGGAGAAGAACTAAATTTTTTGTCTAACCATATTCCTAAAAAAGCCAAGACAGCAACCGTTATGGCAAGCTGAAGTCCTAACCCAATATAAGGTGCGTAATCTTTTAAATAACTGTCGGAGTTTTTCTTCTCCCCGTTATTTTCATTCATAATTATTTTGGTAATGGAAGAGTAACGTTCGGCTTTGGTGCAAACGATCCGGTTTCATCCATTTTGCTGTTGCCGTCAAACTTTGCTCCTGCTTCTACAACAAGAATTTTAGCAACAAGATCTCCTTTTAAAACCGCTTTACCTTCCAATACAACTTTTTCTTTGGCGTTAAGCTTTCCAACAACCTTTCCACCAACTGTAATAATATCAGCGTTAACCTGGCCATTAATATCACCTGTTTCCCCGATTGTAACATTACCAGTTACATTTACATCACCTTTAACGGTTCCATCAACTCTAACGTTTCCTTTACTGGAAAGTTTACCTTCAATCACTACACCAGAGCTAATGATTGTTACTTCATCACTATTTTCAAAAGATTTTGGCTTCATCAATTTTCATCTCCTTTTATTGGTTGTAAAATAAACTTTTAGGATTAACCGGCTGTCCATCTTTCCATATTTCAAAATGAAGATGAGGACCGGTAGTCGTTTCTCCTGAATTACCACTCAAGGCAATTAGTTCTCCCTGGCGAACCTTTTCTCTTGATTTTTTTAACAAAACAGAACAATGTTTGTAAACTGAAATATAACCATCTTCATGATTAATTATCATCATATAACCATCCTGAATTGTATAATCTGAGAAAATTGCATAACCGTTTGCAGCCGAATAGACAGATGTTCCTTTCTTAACAACAAAGTCAATGCCGATATGACCTTTATCTGAATTAAATTCCCTGCTTATAAAGCCATTTACAGGCTTATTAAAATAAATTGTTTCCTGAAGTTCTTGCAGGTACAATCTAATAAAATCTCTGAATACTGAAAGAATATTTCCATCAGATTTTTTTTTCAAAGAGCTTGTATCATTTTTAATATATAATGATTCAAGTAAGGCAGAATCTCCAAGCATAATTGCATATCTTAATCTTTCGTTTGTTGATTTCAGGCTCTCGAGCTCTTTTGCTAAAAAGATCATCCTGTTATTAAGCTCTTCGATCTTATTAATTTCTTCCTGGGAAAAATTTTTATTAGAGAAAAAAATATCTCCCAAAGGTGTTATTGAAAAAAATATATAACCGAGAATTGCAATTACTAAAGTATAACTTGCAAACAGAGCGGCGATTTTGGTCAGTGAAAATTTATGGGATTTGGCTCCGGAAGCTGCGTGATCTGGAATGATAAGCACAAAAAAGTTTTTTATTTTTTTCAGGGAGTCAAAAATTTTCAATCGCAAACCTTAATTAAGCTTTTTTAATAAATCATCAAATTTAATTTTTCCTTCGCGGACTAAATTTAGTTTGTTATTGGTAAGATCAATAAGTGTGGAATATTCATGCATCAGCTTTTTATTTGTATAAAAAATAGTTTCAACTTCAGAACCAAACTCATCTCTTATCATTACAGGATCGAAAAGTGGTTTCTCATTACTTCTGTTTACACTTGTGGAAATCACAGGCATATTTACTGCATCAAGTAATTTCAAACAAAACCTGTTATTCGGTATCCTGAAAGCTGCAGTTTCCATGTTTAATATTTTTGAAGTTTTTTTATTCAGCTTTAATACTACAGAAACAGGATTAGGCCATATTGATATTAAAAAATCCAGATGTTTTTCGGAGTCAATATCTGTATAGGTAAGAAGACTATCAACATTATTAATTAGAAGAATATATTTTTTGCCGGAAGGCCGCTGCTTTATTTCCACAATCTTATTTACAGCATCTTCATTAAAAGGATTAGCTGCAAATCCATAAATAGTATCCGTCGGATGAATAAAAATTGTTCCTTCCAAATATAATCTCTTAGCCTTCTGAACAGCCTCATCAATATTATTATCAATATTAAATAACTCTGCTAATTTAGATTTAATCATTCATCATATTCGATTTAATTATTCAGCATATTTTCAATCCTTGAGATAACAATTTCCGGCTTTAATAAATAACCGCAGTCAAATGTACTAACAGGACATTTATCATAACCATGAATTCCACAGGGTTTGCAAAATAAATCATCATAGCTTAAATAGCTACTTTTTTCATTATAAGGATAAAAACCAAACTTATAAGATGTAGAGCAATATAAAGTTAAAACAGGAATATCTGCACACATTCCCATATGAGTTGGAGCACTATCATTTGAAATTAATAGCCTGACATTTTTGAGCAGTTCAACAGATTCAACAATAGAAAAATTACCGGCGCAAGAAATAATATTACCATTACCCGAAACTAATTTATTACAAACATCTTTATCTTTTTCACCGCCAATAAGAATTACTTTAAAAGCTTTTTTATTTAATTCTGATATTACTTTTTCATAATGCTCAAGAGGATATTGTTTTGTATTCCAGATGCTGCCAGGTGCAGAAGCAATTATATTAGTATTATCAAGATTATTTTCTTTAATGAATTTCTCTACTTTTTCTTTTACAGATGATTTAATATTTAATTTGGGTTTTATTCTCCAACTCTGTTCATCATATTTAAAATCAATTAAATCAAGATTTCTTTGAACTTCGTGAACCTGGTAATTATATGGAATGAGATATTTATATACATGCATGAAGCTGCTATTATCAAATCCATAAGTTTCCCTGATATCAGAGAGCAATACTATTAAAGCAGTTCTGAATGAACGATGAGGAGAAAATAATTTTGTATAGCTTCTTTCTTTTATTTTTTTTGAAAATTTAAATATTGAGAATATTGATTTATGTTCATCTCTTTTATCAAGTATAATAACTTCATTAACACAAGAAGAAGCAGAAAAAATTTCTAATGTTAACGGGTTTGATACAACATCAATAATACTTTCAGGATATATCTCTTTAAGCTTTTGCAGTAAAGGCAAAGTTAAAATTGCATCGCCGATAAAAGCAGTTTGTATTATTAATATCTTTTCTTTATTGGTCATTTGTCATTTCTTGATCTTACACCTGTCTGCCGACAGTGTACTACTTCAATAATTCGGTAACACTACAGAGGCGGTCTAAAGGAGTTAA
>CAZEWJ010000067.1:0-12630 GCA_964515875.1 uncultured Ignavibacteriaceae bacterium
ATAATTATTTATGATATAAATGGAAGCAAGATAACTGAGCTTGTAAATAATTATCAGAATGCGGGAACTTATGAAGTAACCTGGAATGGTAAGAATGATTTTGGCGAACACGTTGCAAGTGGAACTTATATTTACTCAATCAAAGCTGGCGATTATAAGGTTTCTAAGAAAATGGTCTTGTTGAAGTAAATAGAAAATCTTATTTAGAAATTAAACCCGATCTTTCATTGATCGGGTTTTTTTATTTGTATTAATTACTTTTTTCCATTAAGACAACCTTAGAACAGAAAGATTAAATTAGGTATAATTATTTTATGGATTTCTTATATTTTTCTATTCTTTCATTTTTTCTTGAATTAGTTCCATAAATAAATGAATAGATTAGACTTGCCAATGTACCAGTTCCTAATATAGGTCCAAAAACATCAAAACCTAAAACTGTTAGATAAATTCCACCACCAATTCCCAAAATCCCGATAATGAATCCAAATATTAAACCTAGCCTAGAATTAATAATATTGTTTTGTATTACTTTTTTTTCTATATCAATTCGATGGGAAGTTTGATTTTCAGCTTGTTTTAATATTCTATCTGCTGCCCCAGGTAAAAGCTCATCGTATTTTCTTAATATATCAGGATGAGGCAAAGGCCCAATAAATAATTCTTGTTTAGAATATTGTGTAGAAATGATTTGGTTATTTGAAGAGGGAGAGTTGGTTTTTTGTCGGTTTTTTGCTCATGTATTTCTTGTTCTACTATTTCTATTGCTTTAATATAATCCTTTCCTATTGCTTTCCAATCATTTCTTAAAGCAAAATAATCTGCTTCATCTCCAGTTTTACTTTCATTGTATTCTTCAAGCGTTGCTCCTAAATCCATAATTCTTGCCATTCCTTCAATAAATGATGGATTAGCAAAAAGAATCATAGTTTCACTCATATAAAATCCCTTTTTAGTTTATACAATAATAAAAATTTTGTATGATTATAAGTAATTAAATTTATATAAAAATTTATTCACTTTAAACTACAAAACAAATACCAAAATATATAATAGAAATATCATCCAAATCTCATTTCCCAAGCTTAATATCCATCCTGCACCTCAGCAATCCATCTTTCCCCTTTTCCAATTTCTGGATTTGTGAAAAGCTGCCTTTCCCCTCTTCATTTTTGTAATCAGATTCTTTAAGGTATTTATCTCCGTTAAATCTCAACTCAAACCATTGTTCAAGATAATTCTTCCCTGTTATTTTATAATGAACGTGTGCAGGATTACCACCTTCGGGATATGAACCAGGCTTAATTGTATGATATTCATACTGACCTTTTGAGTTTGTAATCATAGTTCCATCTAAAAGATTATCTCCCTTACCATAAATTCCGTTTGCATCCGTATGATAAGCATAAACAGTTATTCCTTCAACGGGAGTTTTGCCATCAGTGTCGTAAATAGTTCCCGAAACAACCATTCTTTCTCCTTTAACATTTTCTGAGGCAATAACTGTTTTCCATTCTTCGCCATCAGAAAATACTACAGAGAAAAGAAAAGGTAAAAACCAAAAGTCAAAAAGTATTTTGAACATTTCTATCCTTTAAAGATTATAAATAGTTCCAGAGCGATCTGCTTCCATAACCAAGTGATTCCCATAAAACATCCATCATCTCTTGGTTACCATTCATTATTCCTTCAGAAGTAATTCCTTCCCGAATCTCAATAAGTTCAGCAAGCCGGTCGAAGGTTCTTTTTCTTTCTTCATTCTTTACTTTGGAAAGAATATGCCATAAGCTAAGAACATCTTTCGCTCTAGCTTCCTTAAGAATAGTTATAAGGGCAGCATTTTTATTTTTACTAAAATCAAATTCATCGAGAGCAGTTTTAAATTCCCTGCTTGCATCCTCAAAATATGGAGTGCCCGGGCCATAAGATTTTTTTGTCTTACACATAGCATCAGTCGGTATTAAAGATTCATTATCTCCTGATTGCAAAGCAACCCAGCCAGAAGTTACTTTAAGAATCCCTGAGCCATCTTCTGCAACCTCAAGTGTGTACATGCAGCCAAGATCAATTGCTGTAGCTGATGGAGTTTCAACAAAGAAAATTCTCGGCGGTGCCCAGATAGCGGCATTTATCTTACCACGGTCTAAGGAAATTCTATGTTCAGTAGGAGTTGTTTCAAGAAGCTTTAACCTGCTTTTCGGCTGAACATCAACTTCACCAATCAACCCAACTTTTAAGCGGGCACGGGATTTATCATCTGTTTCCAGCCAGTCTCCAACTTTCAACATTCCGTGATCTGTCAGTTTTTCAGAGCCGATAATTGGTGTCCCTGCTAATTTTTCAACAGGCCAGAAAGCAGTAGAAGGTTGAAAGAAAAAGTAAACTCCGAGAGCTATTCCAAGTACAACGGCAGCGGCTGCCGAACCGATAACAAACCAACCTCCTCTTTTTTTCCTAGGATCTTTAAAGAAGAGAATTCCACCTCTGCCGGATTGATAAAGAGAATCTTCCTCTGAATGAATTGTGAAAATTTTTGGTGAGGATTTTTTGCCTGAAACCCTTTCGCTTATTCCATCCCAGAGATCTTTAGATGGAGTTATCTCTTTTGGAAGAGACCGTGCCTCACTGATGATTATTATAATATCATTATAATAACTTTTGCAGTCAGTGCAGACATCAAGGTGATTTTTAATTTCTTCTCTCATCTCGTTGATGAGGTGACCATCTGCGTAATCATTAATGTAATATTTAATTTCTTTGCATTTCATTTTTCCAATGCCTCCCTTAAAAGTTTGCGAGCTCTGTGCAGCTGAGCTTTTGTTGTTCCTGATGTAACAGATAATATTTCAGATATTTCATCATGCTTATAACCCTCAACATCGTGCAGTATAAAAACCAGCCGGGCTTTTTCCGGCAGGCATGAAACAGCTTTTTCAAGATCAATAGAAGCACCCATAGATATAGAAACTTTTTTATCAAAATTCAATAGATCACTAAAGTTTTTAAAACGTGCAAACCATCTTTTGCGGCTACGCAATTCTATTAGAGATGTGTTTACCGCAATCTTATAAAGCCATGTTGAAAACAAGCTTTCACCTCTGAAAGAACTTAATTTTTCCCACACTTTAACAAATACATCCTGCGTTAATTCCTCTGCCCTTGTTTTATTTGTAGAAATCCTGAGACAGATTGCATAGACTCGGGACACATTCATCCTGTAAAGTTTTTCAAATGCATTTGTGTCCCCTTCCTTTGCCTGTTTAATTAACAGGTCTTCTGAATCGCTATCCAAACTGTAATCTCTATTTGTTATGGGATACACCATTTTTTCTTCAAGTCTGTCATTAATTGAGATGCCTCAAAGAGAGGAATAGTTTAAATAGAATTATGGTAATATTGATTAGAACTTAATAAAATATTATATAACACACCCAAAATATTTTCAAAAAAATTTTTTTTATGAGGAGAAAGTAAATGGCTTCAGCTAAAAAATTCGGCTGGATTGAATTTTTAACAGGCTTTGCTGCCGGAAGTGTTGTTTCTATTCTTTTTACGAGGAAAGATTTAAAAGGTGATTTAACAAATCTCCAGAGAAAAGCTGAAGAGATTAAAAACCAGCTATTCACCAAAGCCAAAAGTATTTCAATGGACCTGACTGAAAGAAGCCAGAGGTTTATTGAATCATTAAAGAAATTTGCGGAAGGAAAATATGCGGGAACAATAGAATCGCTTGAGAAAGAATATTACAGTATTAAGTATGCAATTAATACGGCAACAGATAATTACAGAAGAAGCTCAGGAAAAATTACTTCCGCACAATCTGAAGAAGATGATCTCTTTATAGATTTTGAAGATGAAACCTTGCCAAAATTTGTGGGTATGGGGAGAAGGAAGAGATAGGTTTGTTGAGCATTTTTTAGTAGTGTCATTCCGCACTTGATGCGGAATCTTACGTGATGAAAAGGATGCTGAAACCCGCTGAAAGCGAGGCTCGCCAAAGACGGCAAGTTCAGCATGACATTAACGAAGTTTTGCAACACTCTCTACAAATAGCTTAACATTTTAGATTTCCTCTTTCTCTTAAAATTATTATATAAATTGCAGATTGGATAAAGACCAATTACCACAACAATCCAAACAAGATAAACTGCAAGAAGTGAATAGCCCCAATCCGTTACCCAGAAGAAGGGATAGCTGCCAAACATAAACTCCGGATTTATTCCTGTTGCATTTGCAACCAGAACAGCCAGAAGATGAATTACAGGTATATGAAGCAGGTAATAAAATAAGGGGACACGGCCAAACACTACAAAGAAAGAGTAAGATTTATTATGCGATTTACTACTCACTCTGTTCTTTTCGAGAAAAGAAAGGAAAAGAACTGCTGGTCCTAAAGTCATCAAAAGAAAAAGAAGTGAAGGGGGATATTTTGTTGTATTAATAAAATCAAGAATAGTAAAAATGAAGTTTTTTTGTAAAGTCCAGTTATTTGAGTCACCATAGAAATCAAACAGCCTTATGAGAATAAAACCTGCTATCATCCCTGATCCAAGCCATAATAAAAATTTTTTTCTTTTATCAGCTTCTAAATTGTAAAGCGAACCAAAGCAGTAACCTGCAGCCATAACACCAATCCATGGAATAAGCGGATAACCTATAAATAAAGTATACTCACCCCCAAGATTAATTGGGGCAAAATTATGAAGTACTATCCATAGCCAGGATAATGATCCAAATTGTTCGGGGGCTATACCATCAAAAAGATTATGAGCTAAAATCATTACTATACTTAATGCAGCGAGGAACTTAAACGGCAGGAAGATTAGAAAAGATAAAAATACCATTGAGCAGCCGATTACCCAGATAACTTGTGCTACCAGTATTGTATCAACAAGACTAAAGGTCCATCCTAATCTTACAAGAGTAAATTCTAAAAAGATAAGCCATAAACCTCTTGATAAAAGAAATTTTGCAACATCACTTTTGGATTTTCCTCTGCCCATGGAAAGGAAAGCTCCTGTACCTGCAAGAAATACAAAAACAGGTGCACAAAAATGTGTAACCCATCTTGTAAGAAATAATTGGACAGTTGTTTGTGAAAGATCCAGAGGATCGAAACGAACGTTTGTGAAATAATCTCTTACATGATCAAGAGCCATTAAAACCATTACCAAACCGCGGAGGAGATCAATTGAATCAAATCTTGGTTTTAATGATAGGTTGGACCTGGCCGATCTTATTTTTAGCTCTTCATCTGAAACAGCAAGTACATCTTTGAACATCAAAAACCTCCGGAGGTAAGCCTGCCTGCCGGTAGGCAGGGGTTTTTTTTATTTCTTCAGCTAAACGCTGATAGTTTTTATCTACCGTACAGTGGAATTGGTTTATTAATTGGCAAATCTAAGCGAGAAAAATTTAAATTCAAAGATATAACAAGAATCATTTTATTTTTTTTCTCATAATCGGTCTTGTTTCACTTCGCCTGGTAGCTTCTTTAAAGCCTGCTTTTAAAAAAGCGGAGGCGATCCCAGTATAAATAAAAACAGGAGCCATGTCTTTTTTAGGTTCTACAGGATAACCCTCAACTATTTTAGCTCCTTTTGATTTGGCAAACTTAACCGCTTCATTTATTAAAGATATGGTTAAACCTTGTTTTCTATATTTGCTTTGAATGTAGAAACAGACTATTGACCAAACAGGATTGTCATCAACTGGCTGTAATATTCTTGAATTTTGAAGCTTTGGATAATTTTCTCTTGGCTGTATTGCACACCAGCCTATGGCAGTATCTCCATCATAAGCAATAATGCCCGGAGGAGTTCCGGCGTTTACAATTTTCTTAAAAAACTTTTTTGTCCCATCCCCTTTTCTCAACTTATCATATTCAGACCTTTTCAATATCCAGTAAGTGCACCAGCAGCCAGCACAAGCACCTTTGGGTCCAAAAAGTTTTTCAAAATCTTTCCATCTTTCAGGAGTTAAAGGATGGAATGTAAATTCAGGTGAGCTTTTTTCAATCTTGTAATTTTTTTCAGATAACATTTTAATCCGGGTAATATTCTTCCAAGAAAAATTTTTTCTCAAGATATTGCTCCTTCCAGCTTTTATTCACACGGTCAAGAAGCAAACCTTCAGCAGCACCATATGAATAAAAACATAGTCTGCCGTTATCTTTTAATCCACCGCTGGCGGACCATTCTTTAAGCTGATTAAAAATATTTTCTCTTAGAGCATCAGCAATTTCAAAGAATGGTTTGTAATCTTTCAAAGCAGTTAATTCTTCAGAAGGTTCATAATGAGAAATCATATCTGCAATTTTGTATTCTGTATATCTTGCAATTCCTTCCTGCCAAAGCTGAAACGAAAAATATTTATAATCTTTTTCATTAAGCAAATCCTTAAAAATTTTTCTTTCTTCAAGATAAGAATTTAAGTCCCGGTTAAAGAGTCTGTTATCAGGTGGAAATGGAATTACTACTTTCAATAAAGCCTCTGTTAATTTTTTGTACTGCTTGTTTACTTCTTCATCCTCATAGGGGAAAGGATAATTAAGCATCCACATTCCTGTTTCATCACCACCTTTTAGATCCAACTTATCAACACCAGATTGATAATCAGGCTGTGAATACTGAAGCTGGTGAAAATGTTCATGTAAAATTGTAATAATCCAATTAACAGAGGACTTCCCGGTATTTTCAGGTGTTCCTACAACAATAGTTGATAAGCCATTTACTGCAGGAAATGTAGCAAGCAGATTTGTACTAAAAGTTTTTTGCCTGTAATAGATGTCGCTGTTTAAAAGAGAATCAAAACCAATCAGTTTAAAATCATCTGTTGGAGAAGGGTGATTGATTAGGAATTCATTATCATCATAAATTAAAAGTATAGCAAAGGGAGCCGTCTCCCAGTTTTTCCAGATTTTACTGCCAAATAGCTCAGCAATCCTGAAAGCTTCTGCAATTCTTATTTTATCTTCATACCTGATTGAAGACTGTGCTTTAATAAATATATTTGATGAGAAAAATATTATGGATGCCAGGTATAAAAAAATTCTCATTGGATTTACAAATCAGCGTTTATTAGTCTGAAATTAAATAATAAACTTTACCCTTTCAAAACCGTATATGTAATTTTTTTTCTGGTTAATCATAAAAAAACTTTTTACTTTAAGGTAGTTTATAATTTATCTTACAAAGAAAATAATTATTTAATGGTTTTCAATCTTTTCCGTAAAGGCATATCTTTTCAAGCCAGGTTAATTAAACTTTCAAGAAATAAAGTTTCAGTTCAATTTCTAAAAGATCAGGAGGAATAATGTTCCGAGGACATCCTAGAGGACTTTATGTTTTGTTTTTTACCGAGATGTGGGAGCGTTTTGGTTTCTATATAACCATTTCAATATTTGTTTATTACTTAGGTGAAAATTTTGGATGGGATGCTGCACAGGTTACAAATGTTTACGGAATTTTTATTGCATTTGTCTATTTCACTCCCATACTTGGCGGATGGATTGCAGATAATTTTCTCGGGTATGGAAAATCAATAATTGTTGGTGCAATAATTCTCGGAACCGGTTATGCTATTATGGCTGTTCCCACAGAAACACCGGGTCTTGTGTACGTGGCTATTGCGATAGTCTGTCTTGGCAATGGTCTTTTCAAAGCAAATATATCTGTTCTTGTGGGAAATTTATATGCTCATTCACAAGGTTCACTAAAAGATGCAGGCTACAATATTTTTTATATGGGAATAAACATCGGGGCTTTTTATGCACCAATTGCTGCTGCTGGTATAAGAAATTTCTTTGTGGAAAATTATGGTGCTACCCTGGCGCAAGGTTATAATGCGGCTTTTGGGGTGGCTGCGGCTGGTATGCTGATGTCACTGGTTGTATTTACAATTTTCAAAAAATATTATGCAGAAGCTGATTATCGCTCAAAGGATCGGGTTAATGTTAATGTGGATTTACAGTTTTCAAAAGAACAGGAAAAAGAAAGAGTAGTTGCTCTTTTAATTGTCTTTGCAATTGTAATCTTTTTCTGGATGGCGTTTCATCAGAATGGTGCTGCATTATCTTTATTTGCAAGAGATTATACTCACAACGTTGTTGGCAAGTTTATTTATTCGCTTTTCGATGTTCTTGGACTTCATTCAATCATTGCAATTATTCTTGGAACGGCAGCGTTGATTAAAGCAAAAAGACCAAAAGTTAAAATGATAGGTGGTTTTTTTTCATTATTGGGATTAGTGATATTAATAATAAGGCTAAATTCATACCCGGAATTAAACCAAATTGAACCCGAACGATTTTTTTCATTTAATGCAATGTTTATTGTGCTTCTAACTCCCCTTATTGTGAGTTATTTTGCCGCATTAAACAAGAAAGGAAAAGAACCATCGTCGCCGGGTAAGATTGGTATTGGCATGCTTTTGACCGGGCTCTCTTTCCTTATAATGGTTTTTGCCTCAACCGGTTTACCTGCGGTCTATACAATAGAAGGACAATCATCAATTACAGTTTCACCATTCTGGCTTATCTCAACCTATTTTGGTTTAACACTTGCGGAACTCCATTTAAGCCCGATGGGACTTTCATTTGTATCCAAAGTTGCTCCAGCAAAGATGAAAGGTTTGCTGATGGGAGGATGGTTCGGTGCAACTGCTGCAGGAAATTATCTTTCAGGATTTGTGGGCAGATTCTATCAGAACTGGGAACTATGGCAGTTCTTTTTGCTTCTTGTTGTTACTTCTTTTATGGCGGCAGGTATGGTGGCGCTTTTCTTAAAGAAGCTAAAGCACGCAACGAGATAATTGATAAAGACAAATTAATTAGCATTAACTAAGAAGTGAGGCTCACCTTAAAGGTGAACCTCACTTTTTAGAATATTATTTTAAGAGTATCATCTTTTTAGTGCTTACAAAACCAGGAGTTGAAACCCTGTAGAAGTAAACTCCTGCAGTTAAACTCTCTGCATTAAAATCAACAGCATGTCTTCCTGGATCCAGAGTTCTGTTTAACAAAGTTTTAACTTTCTGTCCGATTGAATTATAAACAGTAACTGTTACTTGTTCCTTCTTTGGAAGATCAAAAGTTATAGTTGTTGAAGGGTTGAAAGGATTGGGATAATTCTGTAATAGCTTGTAACTATGCGGGCTGTACAGATCATCAACAGAAGTTGAAGTTGTTGATGTTGTAAAATCAAAAAAGTAATCTACTCCATCGCTCATTGCTCCAACTTTTATCTGTATATATCCAATACCCTGATTTTCTAAGGGGAAAACATGTACTGATATCTCTCTTGTTTCGTTTGGCTGCAGTGGCGAACTTCCATATGTTGGTGATGTGACAACACTGTCAAGTTCACCGGAAAAACAAACATCAAAACAGAGAGCAGAATACCAGCCTGAGGGTAAACTATTATTTGTTCTGACAATATAAATTGTCTGTTCAACCTGCGAGACATTAGTAACATCAACTGCAAAAATCATTTCAGATCCAAGAGTATCGGATAATTCTGTATTATGAGCAGATAATTCAATTACCTGAGCATTATTTATTGCACATGCAAATCCAATAATAAAAAGTACTCTTTTCATAACCTTTTCAATTTCTAAATGAAAGTAAACTTAACAAAGATAAAATACATAACGGAATTGTAAAATTTTCAGAGTTTACTTGGTTCTTACATTAACTATTTTATCATATTCAACATCGTTAGACTCCCAGAGTTCAATCTTATTTCCCTCGATATCCATGATATGAACAAACTTTCCGTATTCAAAAATCTCGATACTATCTACAACTGTAACACCTTCTTTCTTTAACTCTTCTATAAGCCATTCAATATTTTCTACGCGGTAGTTTATCATAAATTCTTTTTGGGAAGGATCAAAATATTTTGTGTCTTCTTTAAAAGGGCTCCAGGCTGTAAATCCTTTTTTAGTTCCTTCATCTGCCTGCCGCCATTCAAAGCTGGTTCCATATTTATCTGTATTAAGGCCAAGATGTTTAGAGTACCATTCTTTAACTTTATTGGGGTCTTTACATTTAAAGAAAATACCTCCAATTGAAGTAACCCTTTTCATCTTTTCAACCTCTTACTTTTTTTGATGATTATTCTGGTATAAAGACTTATTGCAAGATTCAGAATTACTTTTCTCATTTTAAATGAAGCTTAGTAAATCTTATCATGAAAAATTTACTCAAAAGTAAAAATTATCTGTCTTAAATTGAAATGATAAATGAACTCACCAGATTAATTCAATATAAATAAATCTTTCTCTTAAAACTCATTGGGGCAGGAATTTTGTTAAATAAATAAATCTCCTTTTAAGATGTTCCATTTAGATAAAATGAAATACTCCTGTAATTAAGCGTAAAGGTTATACGATGAGAAAAATACCTTCAAAGAAAAAATCTTTAGTTTCCTTTTCAATGATAATACTGATGAGTTCAATTTTATTTTATGCCTACGAAGATGGAATAACCGGCAGAACATTGAAAAGCGCTGAACCGGGGTGCACCTGTCATTCTGAAACTCAATCCACACAAGTAAATGTAACAATAAATGGTCCCGATGAACTTGCAGCAGGTCAAACAGCAGCATATTCAATTAGAATTACCGGTGGCTCTTTAGTGAGAGGAGGAACCAATATAGCAGCATCGGCAGGAAATTTACAACCAGGGGAAGGGCTGCAGAAAATATTCGGAGAACTGACACATGTACTTCCAAAACAACCGCAGGGAAATGAAGTTGTTTTTGAATTTTTCTTTACTGCCCCATCAACTCAAAACACAGTTACCCTATATGCAAATGGTAATAGTGTTAATTATAATGGAACAGAAAACGGAGACTCATGGAATTTTGCTGAGAATAAAGTGATAACAATTAATACTGTCGCAAGTTTAGAAGGTAATATTAAGGCAAATAGTTTTTATCTCGCACAAAATTATCCGAACCCGTTTAACCCCTCAACTAGTATCCAATATAAAGTAGGCAGTAAGCAGTTTGTGAATTTGAAAATTTATGATATTACAGCAAAGGAAATAGGCGTACTCGTTAGTGAAGAAAAAGAATCGGGAGTTTATGAAGTTGAATTTCAGTCATCAATTGGCAGTGGACAGTTGGCAAGCGGAATTTATTTTTACACGCTTAAAGCAGGGAACTTTACCGTTACAAAGAAGATGCTCTTGATACAATAATGAGCTAAGCTAGTTATATTGACAACAAAAAAATGATTCTGATAAAGTACACTTTTAAAAGACCTTCGGTGTTTCAAGCTGCAACACAATTGCTAACCCCTAAGGTTTATTAATTAATTTCAGGATAAGATCAATTTTGTCCCTTCAGGTCTGACTATTCTTTCCTCATAATCAAGCAGTTCTCTTGGATACTCTGTTGACATTAAATGCGACGAGATGATAAAATCAGCAGAAGCCCTGTTGCAGGCAACCGGTATATTATAAACTACTGCTATTCTTAATAATGCTTTTATATCAGGATCATGAGGAAGAGGTTCAAGAGGATCCCAGAAAAAAATGAGAAAATCAATTTCCCCTTCGGAAATTTTTGCACCAACCTGTTGATCGCCACCCAAAGGACCACTTTTAAATCTATGAACGTTAAGTTTTAATTCATTGCTTATCAGCTGACCTGTAGTTCCTGTCCCAAAAAGCTCGTGGTCTGCAAGAAGCAGTCTATTGTATTTTGCCCACTCAAGTAAATCCATTTTCCTGTTATCGTGCGCTATAAGAGCTATTCTTTTCCTTTTTTTCATATAAATAATTATTTTTGTCAAACTTCATTTTCCTTTATTTTATAGGGATAAAGATATTTAATTCCATGATTAAAAAATAAAGCCGGGATTATAAGAAAAATGTGATTTTTGGACTTTGTAATATTCTTATAAACTTATATTTTTATGCAGTCTGTCAATAAGTTAAATATTCTATTCCTTCTGTTTAAAAGGAAGAGAATTCTATTAAATAATAATTATTAATTCTAAAGGAGGATGCTATGAAATCCGTTTATTTCAAGCTCGTTACGGTAATTTTTTGCTTCATTTTTATAACAGCCAGTTCTTTTGCGCAGGATTCTGATCTGAAGAAAAAAGTTCAGACGATGAATGATGAAATGGTAAAAGAAATGTTGGCAGGTAATCATGCTGCTGCAATGGATATGTACACAGATGATGCCATTTCTTTGCCAAGTTATGAACCCATGTTAAAAGGAAAAGATGCAATGATGAAAAGCCATATGAAGAACAAAGAAGCCGGATTTAAAATGAATTCAATGACAATAACCACTATGGATGTTTGGTCAAGCGGCGATTTAGCTTACGAGATTGGTACTTATAAAGTTAATATGACATTTCCTGGTATGAAAGAAACGATAGATGATAATGGGAAATATCTAACAGTTTGGCAAAAACAAGCCGATGGCTCATGGAAGGTTAAAGCTGATACATGGAATTCTGATAATAATCCCTGGGAAAGTATGGAAATGTCTAAAGAAGACATGGATGATACGGAAGAAGAATAAATTTGTGAGAATGAACGCAGCTTAGATTAATAACCTGCCTGCCGTGTACTACTTCAATAATTCGGTAACACTACAGAGGCGGTCTAAA
>CAZEWJ010000068.1:0-12622 GCA_964515875.1 uncultured Ignavibacteriaceae bacterium
TTAGACCGCCTCTGTAGTGTTACCGAATTATTGAAGTAGTACACGGTAGGCAGGCAGGTCTCTCTTCAAAAAGAGGTTGTGTGAAAAGTAATTTTCCGTCACACTGAGCGAAGTCGAAGTGTGAATTTCCCACGAAATGACAGTCTTCGACTCCGCTCAGACCGACGAATTTAAATATTCACACAGCCTCTTCAAAAGAGAGAGACTTATCCGCCTTGGCTCGACCAAGGCGAGACAGGTTGGTAACAAAACGATTTAATGAATACGTCTTGACAGTTCGCCGCGGCGAATTAACATTAAGTCATAAGAATTAATAAAGCCCTTCTCTTTGAAAGAGAAGGGTTGGGATGAGTTCCAGTGTGTTTAAAGAAGAATAGAATATTTCTTTTTTTTACAACAAATTTTTACTTTTAAAAATATTTTGGACAGGACTGATTTATATAAGTTTTCTTAAATAGAAGCAATAATTTTTAAAGAAAATTAAAACTCATTCACAATTCCGAAATGAATTTTACCATCTGAAAATGAATCTCCTTCTCCAAGAGCAAAGCTTACTCCCAAAACACCAAGACCTGTTTCTAAATTCAAACCTAAACCATAGCCATAAAGAAAATCTTCACTCTTTAGTATATCTCTTTCAATATCAGCTTCCCGGAGATAATATCCTGTATCGAAAAAGAGAAAAGCAAAAGTTCTTCTTGTAAGAAGAAGTCGGTATTCAAGGTTTGTCCATAAAATTCTTGCCCCAAGAAATTGATCTTCCCTGTAACCTCTTAAAGAATTTGTTCCGCCCAATCTGAAAAGATCGCTGTTTTCAAAAAATGAACCGCGTAATTCTCTTCCATGAACTCCGGCAGCAATCACCTGCCTTGTGAACAATTCAAGGAAATAAGAAAAATCCAATTCAAACCGCTGGAGATTAATTTTAGTCTGTAAGCCCGGAGTAATAAATTGAACAGGCCCATTTATCGTTTTCCGGCTGAAAGAATATGCATTTAGAAAAAACAAACCTGTGGTTGGAGAATAAGGATCATCTCTTGTATCTATTTTTAAATTTACCCCTGTTGTTAAAATGCTTGAGTTGAAAACCCTAAAAATATTTAATTGGGTTTCTGTAGGAATTATCTCTTCAGTTGCCAAAAGAAGAGAAGCTGAAATATCTTCTGTTGCAAGAAACTCAAGCGCACCTTCAAATCTTCTTTGCACATAGGTAGTATCCTGCTTTCTTTGGAAAAGTCCAAGATTAATATTAAATGGATAACTAAAAAGCCACGGTTCCAGATATTTTAATTCAAGCTCCTGTGAATTCCTGTTTAACTGCTGCCATCTTATTGCTGCTGCTCTGCCTGTACCAAACAAGTTACGCAGACTAATGTTTACTAATCCCGTTAAATATCCTTTCTCTCCGCCCGAGGCGGATTCACTTGCTGGTGGAATGTAACCAATTATGCCATCGAAATTATTTGTTTGCTTCTCCTTAATATCAATTACTAATACTCCTTTATTATCTGAATTAAAATAGAATTGTGGTGTACTAACCGGTTCAAAGAATCTTAACCTGTTAAGTCTTGCAGGAAATTCAGCAATCTGCTTTTGTGAATAAACTGCACCACTATCAATTCTTAATTCTCTTGTGATTACATAATCTTTAGTTGATGTGTTACCAGTTATCTCAATCTTATCAATATTGCTTCTGCTTCCTTTTTCTATATCAAGGTTTATTTCGGCAAGATTTTCATCCTCTGCTTTTTTCAACTGGACTGAAGTGACAATTACTTTTGCAAAAGGATAACCAGTATCTTCAAGGTAAGTGAGTGTCGCGGCAATATTTTCTTCAAGTTCGTATTTATTGAAAATTTGTCCTTGCTGGTATTCAAATAAATCTGTAAATCTTTTTTCAACAGAATCTTTACTATTAATATTTATTTGGCTTACATAAGTTGGAGAACCTTCAAAAATATTTATTGAGAGGGAAACTTTTTGAGAATCAGGTGAATAGATTAAGCTATCCTCAGAAAATTTAAAATCCAAATATCCTCTTGTACTTAATTGATGTGCAGTTCTGTTTTTAATTGTATCCAATATTCCTGGAAATATCTGCATTCCGGCTGCAGCTCCTGACCATTCACGATATTGATTGTCTGGAAAAGTAGTGTTACCAGTAATTTCAAATGATTCTATTACCTGTGAAAAACTTGTGGTGATAAAAAGGGAAAAAAGAATTATTAGTTTGCTCGATTTTATCATCTAACTTTCTGTTAATTAAAAACCGTTGAAACGGTTACAATATTTAAAGTCTTTTTAATAGCCCACGACTTAATCCGCCACTGGCGGAGTGGGTTAATGAAAATAAAATAAAATGACAATAACCGTTTTAACGGTTTACGAAAAAAAAAGATCAACTTAAGTATATTTTAACGGAGTGTAACATCTATAGTTTTTATTTTCTTACCAACAGCAAAAACTTTGATTTGCTCTGATATTTTTTCTGCTTCATCAAAGGGAACATTGCATACATCAAAAGTTAAGGCATTTAATGTGCCTAAAGCTGAAGCAAGCTTAAGTGATTCTTCAAAAGTTTTATCTTTATATAATTCATAAACTATTCCTGCTACAAAAGAATCACCGCTTCCAGTTGCATCAACTTCCTCAATTTTAAGGTTTTCAGCTTTGTAATGGTAGTCAAAATTTGAAGCATAAATATCATCTTTACCATTTGTAATAAAAGATTGCTTTATTCCTTTTGAGTAAAGATGATCCAAAAAGTTTAATTTCTCGTTTTCTGTTTTTAAAGAAATATTCAAGGATTGTTCGAGTTCAAAAGTATTATTATGCAAAACAGTTGGAGACTGTTCAATACAATCTTTTAAATGGCTGCCATAAGTATCGCAGATAGAAATTTTATCATACCTGTTTGCGATTTCAAGTCCGAAAGGAAAAACAGAATCAGTTTCTTTGCAGGGAGAGCTTCCAGAAAAAACAACTATCTCACAATTCCTTATCATCTTTTCAAGCTTTAGTTTGAATTCTTCAGCTTCTTCAGGAAGAATGATATAATCCGGGCCAAAAAAAGTTGTCGCTTTCTGGTTTGTATTATCAATTGTTATTACAGAATATCTTGTTTCACTTTTAGTTTGAACAAAAGTAAAATCTATTTTTTCTTCAGAAAGAAGCTGCTTAATAATTTTACCATTATTACCTCCAAGAAAAGTAAATGCAAGATTTTTTATTCCGAATTTATTTACCTGTCTGCAAACATTAATCCCTTTACCACCGGGTTTTAATTCTTCTATTGGATTTCTGTGAGAAGAGCCTGAGGTAATTACATAATAGTTCAATCTTTTTTCAAGGAGGGGATGTAGTGTTACGGTAAGAATCATTAATGATTACAAAATTATCCCGCCTTAAGCGGGAAAAGATTACCCCGCCAAAGCGGGATCCCGCAAATTGCGGGACAAGAATGAAAAATTGAGTCCACTCCGAAAAGTTGTAATGTTTGGGCTAAAGCCCTTTCAAATAGATTATCAGAAACCCCTTAAGGCTGGGGTTAAAAAACAAACCCAAACTTATGGGCTTTAACCCAAAATATTTTAAAATTACTTTTCGGAGTGAACTCAAAGTTGAATTTTTAATCTTTAAATTTTTTAATCTTAATTCCTAAACCTGAAATCATCACCATAAAGAGGTGTAACAAGGCGATAATCTCCAAACCCGGTTTCATCGACAAAAACAAAACTACGGTTTAACTCATAGTATTGCCAGACTTCATAAGGTTTTGATTCAAGATCAAACGGATGTCTATCAACATTATTGGGCGAGCCAAGAATAATAAAAACCATTCCCCTGTCGGAACGCCATCCTTCTACATAATGAGAAAAATTCTCGTTAGCATAAGAGATTCTTCTATAATATTCATTAAACAGTTCATTCTCTTCTGTGTTAGGAGTCGGATCTTTTTTCTTCCAGAAATCAAGATAACGATCTATTTTTTCATTCTGAATTTCAGCTTCATCTATATAATCCATTTCGGAGGGTGTTGCTATATAAATTAATTGATCAACTGCTTTATCAAGATCCTGGATTGCTGCCGGTATACCAAGCCATCTTGAAATAAAAGTTTTATTTACATCAGTTATTTTGCTTTTTGTAGAATCAAGTATATTTATTGTAACCGTATAATTTCCCAATCCAAGAGAATCGTTTTTTATTGTATAAATTACCTGAGTACGACCAGTATCAAGTTGCTTGTCAATAGTTTCCTGGTCAACAACATTTTCCTTAACATCTTTAATTATAAATTCCAGATTAACATTTGCAAGTTCATCGGAATAAATTTCAAAAAACATCGGGATGCCATCCCGTGCAGATGTTATATTTCTTGAAACGTTAGGAAGAATTTTATTGCTGCCCTCAGCCGCTGTTTGTTTCGATATAAGCATTACATCACTTACAGAAATTTTTTCCGAAAGATCTCTGACTTTATAAAGATTTTCTGAAGAATATTTTTTATGAGAGTCTTCATCTTCAACAGAGGTTGTAATAAAATACATTCCCGGAGTTAAATGAAAAGACTTGAGGCTAAGATTAAAATTATTTTTTGAAACTGTCTGCTCAAAATCTATCACATCAATTTTTTCTTTCCAGGATTTTTCAACAAGAAGCTTCTCTTTATCTTCATCAAATACTGAAACAACAACCGTATATGACGCACTAAAACCTTTCGTAGATTTTACAAACTGTATCTCTGTATATGGAACCTGAATGAAAACATCTATCCTGGTTTTACCCTCCTGATCGGAAGCAAAGTTTAGAAAGTCCTGGTAATATTTTGGAAGAGAGTTAGCCTGGTTTTTATCATAAACATTTTCAATCTGGGCTGGCACAGTTTGAATAAAGAGGAATAAGAATAATATGTATTTAATTGCTTTCATTTTTCAGGTCCTTTAATGAATTACTTCTGCATACAAATCATATTCGTTAAAATCATAAATTTTTGCCATACAGAAATTTCCCGCTTGCAATTTAGAACCATTTAGCTGAATTAAAACTTCTCCATCAACTTCGGGTGCATCTCTATAGGATCGTCCTATATAAAATTCTCCTTCTGTACCATCTATTAATACCTTAAGTTCCTTATTAACAAAATTCTCATTGTTTGATAAGGAAATTTCCTTCTGAATCTCCATTAAGATATCTTTTCTTTCAAGCTTTACCTCTTCTGGAACAGGATCTCCTAGAATAAAGCTGGTAGTATTTTCTTCTACCGAAAAAGTAAATGTTCCAACTCTGTCAAACTTTGCCTCTTCAACAAAATCACAAAGCTCTTTAAATTCTTTTTCTGTTTCATTAGGATAACCAATAATAAAAGTTGTACGTAATGCAAGATCAGGAATTCTTTCTTTAAGCTTATTTACTAACTCAATTGTTCTTCTCTTTGTTACACCTCGTCTCATTGATTTCAAAACATTATCAGAAATATGCTGAAGAGGTACATCAATGTATTTACAAACTTTTGGATTAGTTGCAATAACATTTATCAAATCATCGGGAAATAGTGAAGGATAAGCGTACATCAATCTTATCCACTCGATACCATTAACTTCACTCAGCTTGTTTAATAAATAAGAAATACTTTGTTTTCCATAAATATCTTTGCCATAATCGGTAGTATCCTGAGCAATGATAACAAGCTCTTTAGTCCCTTGTACAGCAAGAAATTCAGTTTCCTTAACAAGCTCTTCCAACGGTTTGGAAACATGCTTTCCTCTCATTAAAGGAATTGCACAGAATGAACAAGGATGATCGCAGCCTTCAGATATTTTCAGATATGTTGAATGTTTGGGAGTTGAAATAAGTCTTTCACCAAGAAGATTATATTTTAATTCTCCGCCAAGTTCATTAATTATAGCTGAATAATCTTCTGTCCCAAAATATTTATCAACCTCAGGAATTTCTTTCAGAAGCTCATCTTTATATCTTTCAGAAAGACATCCTGCAACAAATACTTTTTTTATTTTTCCTTCTTTTTTAAGAGCAACTGCATTAAGTATAGTGTTGATAGACTCTTCTTTTGCTGCCTCAATAAATCCGCAGGTGTTAATAATAATTGTATCTGCATCATTCGGATTATCACAGATGTTCATATCATTTGCACGAACCTGGTTCAGGAGTCGTTCTGAATCAACTGTATTTTTGGAACAGCCAAGTGAAATTAAGTTTATTTTATCTGAACGTTTCAAAATTATCTTCCAAAATATTTTAAATATATAAGAATTATTGGTGCAGTATAAAGCAGAGAATCAAATCTATCGAAGATACCGCCATGACCGGGAATAATCGCAGATGAATCTTTAACTCCCGCATCCCTTTTAATAAGAGATTCTATGAGATCACCAATCTGTCCAAATATTCCTATTATAATTCCGACTGCAATTGCAGTACTCAATGATAAGAAATTCAGGACAATTATTTTAGCCAAAACCATAGTTATAACCGCAAAAATAAATCCAAATACAGCTCCTTCCCAGCTTTTGTTTGGACTGACTCTTGGAAAAAGTTTATGCTTTCCAAGAGCTGTGCCGCCGTAATAAGCTGCTGAATCACAAATCCAAATAGCTGCAAAGATTGAAATAATTAAGTAGCCGCCTCTTAAATAGATTTCGCCAATGTGTGGATAAAATTCTCTTATTGAAAAAAGTGCGGCTGCGAATAATCCTATATAAAAAATCCCCAGCAGGGAAGTACCGATATTAATAATTGCTGAACCTTTTTTTCTGAATAACTCAATTAAAGCTAAAACAAAAACAATGAAGAGGATAATTGAAAATAAATCAATGAATACTTTGAACTGGTTAACAAGTAAAAGAATTATCGCAAGCAAACCAAACCATAGATTTGCATTTGCTCCTTTATTTTTTGCCAGAAGAACAAACTCATAATAAGCGGTTAAAGAAATCAGCAATGTGAAGAGGAAAAAATAAATCCCGCCAAAATAGGAAGCAGCTAAGATAACGGGGATTGCAAAAATGGAAACAATAATCCTTGTTGCGTTATTGCTTAAAGCCTGCCTGCCGGCACGCAGGCCATTAACTGTCTTCATCCTCTTCTTTCTCTTCATCATTTTCTGAATCTAAATTTTGAATGAAATCTAAAGCAGCATTTACATCTTCTTTTTTTACAAGAAGTTTAATAACAGTAAAATCCCCCGGTGCGGGAAAATTACGATCCTGCTGGTTGAGAATTGTTGTTGTAATTCCTGCGCTTTCAAGATTATCTTTTAACATTTCAACTTCATAATCTTTGTTGGAAGTGAAAACAACTTCCCAGTTCTCTTCAGTCCATTCTTCCAGTTCTTCAAGAAGAGATTCATCAACAAGATTAGCTCCACAGTCAGGACAAGTAATTACTCCTTCAACATATTCATAATTACAGTTTGGGCATATAGGCATAATAACTCCTTTCTATTTTGATAAATGTCCCTCTTTAGAAGAGGCTGTGTGAATATTTAAATTCGTCGGTCTGAGCGGAGTCGAAGACTGTCATTTCGTGGGAAATTCACACTTCGACTTCGCTCAGTGTGACGGAAAATTACTTTTCACACAAACTCTAGTAAAGAGGGACAGATTTTAGCGAAAGCTAAAATCAGGGAGATTTGCGCCAGCATACGTTGTAAACAAAACAAAGTTTGTACACAATGTAACGCAAGGAATCCCTCTGTTCTGACTTCGTCAGAACTGTCTCCCTTTACTAAAGGGAGACTTTCGTTATTCTACAAATTCTGTTTAGAATAATATTTTTTTATAAGAAAAATCACTCCGCTGAATAAAGCAAGAAGACTTATAAAAGCAATTATAGAAGCATTAATATCAACATCAGTTGTTGGCGCAGAACTGATAAGCTCATCATCTCCTATAATAAAATAAAGCATAACCGCTGCAAAGTTATTAAGAAAATGGAGAAGAACCGGAACTAAAATAGAATTACTTATATAAGCAGCAAAACCAAAATAAAGTCCGAGCATCATTAAAGGAATAATTCCGTAAGGATTAAAATGATATAAGCCAAAAAACAGAGCTGTTATAAAAGCAGCCCAAAAAGGCTTCAACTTAAATTCAAAGCTTCTTTGTATAAAACCTCTGAACATAAATTCTTCACAAACAGCCGGAGTTACAGCTATTACAAAAACCACAAGTATTCCTTCAAAAATATTTTTTACAGAAATTAAATCTCCATAAGCTTTTTCAACTAAATCATTCATTGAATCAAGAGCTTGTTTTATACTGTTAGCAAAAGTAGAAGCCTTTGCAAACTCATCTATAAAATAATTTTGAATATAAAGGTAACTCTGAAGAAGCGGCGTGAGAATAATAATTCCCAAAACAAAAAGAAGAATCTCCTTCCAGTGTGGAATTCTTAATCTGAATATTGCAGAAATATTCTGATAAAACCATTTGCTGAATAACAATGCAGGCAGAAGAATAAAAAGAATCTGTCCACCCATAGTCATTAGTCTTAAAGAATTAACAGGAGCTTTTTCTAGATCAAGCCCGAAGATTAATACAGTTATTAAACCGCCAACTATCTGGTAAAGAAAAAATCCTCCTGCAAGCCCAATAAACGCTGCACCAATTGGATTTATAACCGGCTTAACCGAATCTTTTTGTGGGGGTTCATTCTCTTGTAAATTATCATTATTCTGAGGATTATCCTGGTTGTTTTGTTCTTCCATAAGGTTGTGGAAAATATAAAAAAGGGGAAAGATTTCCTACGGTTATGAATTTTAACTAAACGATTCTCGGAAAGTGTTACTAAATTATTTAGGATAAAAAGTGATAATACAAATTTAGCATTTCTCTTCACCTTGCCAATCCCTTACTCTTTAGTTAATTTTGTGTAATAAATTTACAAAGGTTTGATAAAAAATGAATACGCTTAAAACAGTATTTTTAATGACATTAATGATGGTTCTTTTCCTCCTTGTTGGATATTTGCTCGGAGGAAGTACAGGAATGACTATCGCTTTTATTTTCTCTTTAGTAATAAATTTTGGCACTTACTGGTTTTCAGATAAAATTATTCTTTCAATGTACAGAGCAAAAGAAGTTACAAGGGAAACAGCTCCAAAATTCTATAATATGGTTGAAGAGCTCTCAGGAAATGCTAATCTTCCAATGCCGAGAGTTTATATTATTAATGATGCAACTCCCAATGCATTTGCCACTGGTAGAAATCCTCAGAATGCAGCAGTTGCTGCAACAACCGGAACCCTGCAGGGATTGAATAATGAAGAGCTTGCCGGGGTTATGGCTCACGAACTTGCTCATGTTAAAAACAGGGATATACTCACAGGTACAATTGCAGCAACACTTGTAGGAACGATAACTTACATAGCTCAAATGGCTGGCTGGGCCATGATGTTTGGAAGAGGTAACGATGATGAAGACGGAGGCGGAATTGGTTCACTTCTAATGCTAATATTAGCCCCGATTGCTGCTACATTAATTCAGCTTTCTATATCAAGATCGAGAGAATATGCTGCTGATCAGGGTGGTTCAATGATATCGAAAAATCCTTTGGCACTTGCTTCTGCTCTTGGAAAAATCTCAAAGGCAAACAAGATTAAACCGCTTAATCATGTTAATCCTGCTTCTGCTCATATGTTCATTGTAAATCCTTTAAGCGGCGGAGGAATATCTAAATTATTTTCAACACATCCACCGGTTGAAGAGAGAATAAAAAGACTCCAGGAAATTGCTGCAGGAAGAAGATAAAAAGATGGAAGATGGTAAATGGAAGATGTAGAAAGTGTATGATAACATGATTGCGTGTGTTAGTGATTTCATAGCATAGACTTCAGTCTGTGCAGCTATTTTAATTATTAGAAAAATAAACATTAAATGATTTTTAATTCTGCTCTTCTGTTTACCAAATTTATTTTATCTTACCCTTCAAAAAAAACCTTAAATAAAAGCTCCGGAAACAATTTAAAGTAAGGAAAATTTTATGACCACACAGGTTAACTATAAGGAACCCGCTCCTATAATGGATAAAGAAAATCCTTTTGAATCTATGATGGCGCGGTTTGATACTGCTGCCAAATTACTTGGGCTTGATGAAGGGATATATAAATATCTTAAATCACCAACCAAGCAGGTCATAACTTCTATTCCTATTATAATGGACAATGGAAAAATTGAAGTGTTTGAGGGCTACCGCGTTATTCATAACGATGTTCTTGGTCCTTCGAAAGGTGGGATAAGATATGCACCGGATGTTTCACTTGATGAAATGAAAGCACTTGCAGCATGGATGACATGGAAATGCTCAATTGTAAATATTCCTTTTGGCGGTGCTAAAGGTGGAATTAAATGTGATCCATCAAGACTGAGTTTGGTTGAACTTGAAAGGCTAACAAGAAGATTTACATCAAACCTTCTTGATGTATTCGGACCTGAACGTGATATTCCGGCTCCGGATATGAACACGAACGAACAGACAATGGCATGGATAATGGATACTTACAGCATGCATTCAAAAAGAACTGTTACAGCAGTTGTTACCGGAAAACCAATGATACTTGGTGGTTCGGAGGGAAGACGTGAAGCAACGGGCCGTGGTGTAATGATTGTTTCTATTGCTGCTCTGCAGGAGCTCGGAATAAAACCTGCTGAAGCTACAGCAGTTGTTCAGGGATTTGGAAATGTTGGTTCTATAGCTGCTCAGCTTTTAAATGAACAGGGAGTAAAAATTATCGCTTTAAGTGATATCAATGGAGCGATTTATAATAAGAAAGGATTTAAAATTCTCCAAGTACTTGATTTTATTGAAAAAAATAAAACACTCAAGAAATTTCCCGATTCTGAATCAATAACAAACGAAGAACTTTTAGAACTTGAATGTGATCTTCTCGTGCCTGCAGCAAAAGAGGATCAGATAACATCGAAGAATGCAAAGAAGCTTAAATGTAAAATTATTGCAGAAGGTGCAAACGGACCCACAACTGCAAAAGCTGATCCAATTTTACAAGAGAAAGGAATCCTTGTTGTTCCCGATATACTTGCTAATGCTGGCGGTGTTACAGTTTCATACTTTGAATGGGTACAGGATAGAATGGGTTTCTTCTGGACATTAAACAGGGTGAATACCCGTCTTGAAAGAATGATGAATGAAGCTTTTGTTAATGTTTATAAAATCGCAACACAATATGATGTCCCGCTGAGAATAGGCGCTTATATACTTGCTATTGATAAAGTTGCCAGGACTTTGAAGCTACGCGGCATCTATGCTTGACAGGGGCTGGTATAGAGGTATATGGTATAAAGGTATAAGGAAGAAGCTTATCAATATACCCTATACCTTTATACCTCTATACCTTTCGTTAGTTTTTCTTTTTTCCGCTTTGGAAGTATACACCCAAGTTAAAACCAACCTGGATATTTTTTACATGCTTGTTGATTCATCTGTAAATGATTTTATATCACAAATGCCGCAATCGGAAGATTCTGTTGAACTTCAATTAAACCTTGGTGAGAGTTATTCAATATTTGAGAATAAGATTATTACTGATTTTTATTCAAAAGGAAAATATCTCACAGAAAAAAACAAAAGTGACCGCTATATTAATTATATAATTGATGATGCAAAAGTTGAGTATGACGAAATATTCAGGGATGGCTTCTTTGGCGATTATTTTATTCCAAGAAAAATATCTTTAAAAGGAAATTATCTTATAAAAACAAATTCAGCTTCGTATAAGGAATTTAATTTTTCTTTTAAAGATACTATAAGGTATGATGAGATTAATGATGTTGAAAACGAATCCTTTCCTTTCACAAAAGGGGATGTTCCTTCCGAACCATTTTTCTCAGGTCTTTTTGAACCTGTAGTTGCAATTGGAACTGCTGCAATGGCTGTGATTTTGTTCTTTACTATAAGGAGTAAGTAGCTTATTTCGATATAGAAATGAAAGATGAATATAGAGATCCCAACTCGTCCCTATGGGACTTAAAAGCTCCGTAGGAGCTAAATGTTTGTAGAAAAAAAGAAAAGATAAAATGTATTAAGCCCCCTCGGGGCGACATAATATTAGATAAGAGCTAAGTAAATCAATCTACCTTTGAAGCCTTTGTTAAATTAGTTATTATTGAAATCCAAAATCCTACATTTAATGGAATTATGAAGCATTTTGTCCTAATTATTTTATTCGCATTTGTATTCTGGAATTGCTCTTCAACTCTGGATACAGTTAATTTTTCTGCTGAAGAAAAACTTGCTTACGCAATTAAACTTTATGAAGAAGAAGATTACGAAGTTGCCGTGAACGAGTTCCAGGCAATTGTTTTACAATACCCCGGGAATCCGGTTGTTGATGATGCGCAATACTATCTTGGGATGACCCGTTTTCAAAGAGGAGAATATCTTCTTGCAGCTTATGAATTCAGCAAGCTTGTAAAGAATATGCCCGCAAGTGAGTTTGTACCACAAGGACAATTTATGCTTGCAGAATGTTACTATCAATTATCTCCTCACTACTCACTCGATCAGAAGTACACTGAAAAAGCTATTGAGGAATTCCAGGCATTTATAGATTTCTTCCCTTCAAACGAAAAAGTTGCTGAGGCTG
>CAZEWJ010000069.1:0-12284 GCA_964515875.1 uncultured Ignavibacteriaceae bacterium
ATACGCGAATCAGAAACACGATTATCTGACCACGTAATGAAGACTCCTCCCATACCATCGGAGGCGATCCTGGGGACAGTCTGGTTTTGCACTGCTTCGCATACTGCCACCCCATTCGAGTCCCACATCATCACACCTGAAGCACTTATCCGTTGTGCATAGATATCACTGTTGTTAGTACCATTGCGTGAGTCTTCCCATGTGACAATTGCGCCGCCTTCTCCGTCTGAAGTGATAGAAGGATTCTTACAAAGGCTAGTCGTGAAGCGCACAAGCTTGTCCCAGGCTTTTAATCCATCAGGCCTGACTCTCGATGCACCGATAATACGACCGCTATTATACTCAGCCCATGCAATTATGGCTCCTCCGCTATCGTCGGAGACGGCTACCGGATTGATGAGATAAGAAATAGTTGTAGGATCTCCAGAAGTACCAACTATAACATCGGTGAATTGCCCCCATAACTTATTACCTGTGGAACTGACACGCTGCCCGTGAATTTGGGTTCGGCTCCACACAATGATTGCTCCACCATTACCATCCGAAACTGCCTTTGGACTAAGCGCAGACCCTGACGAAAGGGTGTCTGAAAGTGGAATATTTATAGTCGGATCATTCGACCATTGAGCGTATGTATTTGATAATAATAAACAGAAAAAGAGAATTAAAATTCCTTTTTCTATATAGAGGGATTTTACTTTTCCTACATAGCGGGATAGCCTTTTGTTCAACATTCAACATTTTAAACTCCTTCTTTCTTAAAAATTGTTCGGTATTTTCTAATTAAGACTTTAAGGTATATGCGGAAAGGGGATTCAGACAAGCTCATAATATTTCTGGTTAGTATGGAAGAGAACCAGTAATAAAGAAACAGCAAACTTACTTTAAAAATATTTTGTAAAAAATTTGACAATTCTGAATATTTTTATATTTTTGGACAAAATTTTTCCAAATAAAATATGACCAAATCTCTTCAGTCCATTGGCGAAGCTTTAAGAAGCTTAAGAGAAGAAAGGAAACTTCCTCTTAGAAAAGTTGCACATCAATTAGATATCGACCAATCCTCTCTGAGTAAGATTGAAAGAAATGAAAGACGAGCCACAAAAGAACAAATACTTCAGTTAGCTAAAATATATAACGTTGATGAGCAAGAATTATTGCTCCAGTATAATAGCGACAAAGTAGTATATGAAATTATGCAGGAAGAGAATCCAAAAGAAATTTTAAGAGTAGCAGAAAAAAAAATTACATTTATCAAACAAAGCAAACAATAACAATGATGTATTCATTTACAAAATCTAAGACCGAGTTTGATAAAAAATATGTTGGAAAGAAAGAATTTTCTTGTTTTATCCCGGTTCATTTAAGTTTTGATACGAAAAAAAGTATTTCAGGAAAATCTGGTTTACCAAACGAAGAATTTTATAAATGGCAATTTTTTTATTCTCTTATCTATTCTGGGATGTATTCCAAAGATTATGTGGGTGCGGAAGTTCAATTTCCAAAAGGCAATGTTACTTCAGCTCCAATTAAATTTGACGGTGCTATTTTTGATGACAAAAATTGGTTTGATTTTTATAAAAAATTCCACACGTTAAAAGATCAATCAGCTTTGGATTGGTTACGAAAACACTTAATTGCCGTAATTGAATTTAAAAAAGAAAACAGTAAGAATATTGAAGCAATTTGGAATCAACAATTAAAGCCTGCACTTAAAGAAAGTGAAAACGAATTTTGTTTAGGCATTTTGTATGATACTGAACGCTTATACATATTTAAAAAACAAAATGGACTTTTCTTAAGATTAGACGAAGGATTTAATTTAAAAAAAGGACAAAGTACCACTAAGGATTTGAGTTTACATCTAACGGATGCATATTATAAAATCCCATCATTTGATCAACTTATTCAGAAAATTTATCATCCTCAAATTGACAGAACACAGAGAACTATTGATGATTTGGAAATTATTACAGGTGTTTATAGCACACAACTTTCTGAAGGTATTTCAAATATTGTACGAACAATGGATAAAGTCAGTCTGAAAAATCAAAGAGGATACGAGATACTTATTCAAATTATGGCTTTAAAAATCTATGATGAAAAACGCAGTAAAAATGCCAAATTATATTTAGAGTTTTATAAAACAGACGCTGAAAAAAAACAATTGGACTTGTTATTTTATGTTACACCTAACGAGAGAAACTATACAAGTTTAGCAGATGAAAATATTGTCTCCTTTATTGACAGAATGAAAACTCTTTATAACGAAGCGTCTCAGGAGTATCATTTTATTTTAAAGCGAATAGATACAGAAACAATTACTTGGCAAAAAGAAGAACATATAAGAATTATTTCAGAAGTTGTTGAGCAGTTTCAAGATTACAGTTTTGTAAAATCACAAAAAACAGATCTCTACCAAATTGTCTTTTACAAATTTGCGAGTGAATTTTCAAAAGCAGAAAAAGGACAATTTATTACTCCAATCCCTTTGATTGATTTCTTGGTTCAAATTGTTAATCCTAGAAGTACAGAAAAAGTAATTGATCCAACAGCGGGTATTGCAGATTTTCTTTCAGTAGCCTATGTTAATTCAGATTCAAAATTGGATGATAAAAATATTTATGGTATTGATAATGACGAGCAAATGACAATGCTTGCTCAACTTAATATGCTTTTAAATGGGGACGGTAATGCCATTTTAAAATACAAAGCAGATAAAGGTTCAATTACTTGGAAATTTGATGATAGAAATGAATTGGTAGAATTAAATCCTAAAATTCATAATAGTGGCAATTGGGACAATTGGAGAGACCAGACCAAACTGAAAAAATTTGATGTTGTGTTGACAAATCCACCTTTTGGTAAAGGAAGAAAATTTGAACCAGTGTCCCCAATAGACAAAGAAATTATTGAGATGTATGAACTTTGGCATATAGGAAGGACTGGGAATAGTATTGATTTAGGATTAGTGTTTTTAGAGAATGCTTATCGTATTCTTAAGGATAACGGTAGATTAGGAATTGTATTATCAAATTCAATTGCATCTATTGACGAATTTGAAAAAGCAAGAGAGTGGCTAATGGAAAAAATGCGAATAGTTGCTTGCTTTGATATGCCTGCAAATGTTTTTGCAGAAACAGGAGTTAATACAACTCTCATTGTTGCCTATAAACCAAAAAGTAAAGAATTGAAAAAATTACAGGAAGCCGACTACCAAATCTTTATGAATGAAATAATAAATGTTGGTTACGAGGTAAAAACGGTTGAACGTGTTAAAGGGTTTGAACCTATCTACAGAAGGAATTTAGAAACTTTTGATATTGAAATAGACACTGAGGGAAGTCCAGAACTTCTAGAAGACTTTACTCAAACCATTACTGATTTTCGTAAATGGTGTTTAAGTCAGGAGGAGACACTTAAAGACCTTTTTGTAAAAGTGAAGTAATATGGATCCAATTATTACTAAGTATAAAAGTACGGTAGCGAGTAATTTTAAACTTTCTCCCTCCTTACACAAGAAAGCTATTTCGCCAAATAGTAACACCCTGAAAGTTTCTGAATTTTTATCAAGAACTCTTGAAAAAAGTGATTTAGGTTTTGAAGTAGGCTCCTTGAATTATGTAAAAAATTCCAATTACTTTTTTATTCGAACTAAAGCACTGCAAAGCCATTCATTTCTTCCTGAAATATCAAACGAAAGTGTTAAAAGCATTCACCCGAAGGCATTTAAAAACTATAACCTTAAAGAAGGAGATATTCTTATTTCTAAGGATAGTAACATTGGCGAAGTAATAATATTAGATAAAGATTATCCCAACTATATGCCTTCCGGTGCTATTTACAAATTGCCTATTGAAAACAGAAAATATTATCTTCTGGCCTGTCTTAAACATTCTTTTTTTAGAAATCAATTAGATATGGTTGTTCCCAAAGGTGCAACCATCAGACATGCTGGAACAAAATTTTTAGATTGTAAAATTCCTTTGCCAAATAAAAATGAAAAAAATACAATTGCGTATGTTGAATCAATAATGAAATTGATAATTGAAAGTGAAAAAACAATTAAAAATAAATTTCGATTAATCAATGATATTATTATTTCAGAATTAAATATTGGACAGAAAAAAAAGAAATTTCATTTTGAGCAACCATTCTATACCGAATTAGAACAAAGTAAAAGATTAGATACTGGAGTTTATTCTGAAACATTTAAAAAAATTGATTTCCTGATAAAAAATTACGTTGATGGATTTTCTTTTATTAATCCGGATAAATTCAAAAGTGGAAATACTCCCGAAGTTAGACACATCGGCATAGAAAATAATTTGAAATATAGGTGGGTAACACCGACAGATTGTTCAGACATTGGTTACATTATGATTGATGAAAGAATTAGTATGCTTGGTGAAAATAATTTAAACCAAAATGCAATGCTATTGGTTAATCGTACTTCAAGGGGAGGAAGAGGTGAATATGTAGGAATTGCTGTATACTACGACATAAACATATATGGCATTGGACATCATAACCAAGGTATTTATAGAGTTTTTGATTACCCTGATAACGATTTGATTTTTATGACTTGTTTTATGAATGCGGATATTATGAGAAAGTATTGTTCGTTTATGTGTGTTGGATCAAAAATGAAAGAATTAAAAGCCAGTCAATTTTTAACTATTCCATTTCCGAATTTTAGAAAGGAAATCAGATCAAAAATTGTTTCACTCTATAACAATAATGCAAACTTAAATAAGAATCAGCCAATAATCCTTGATAATCATATCCCATATTTAAACAAAGTAGGATTAATCCAATTAGAAATTCTATTAAGAAAACTGAAATCAAAATTGAACGATATTTTAGACAAAATAATTAATGATGAAAAGGTAATTATCGACTTAAATATCAATTAGCAATGTTCCTAATACATTGAAATTATAAATTCTATTCAGCAAGAAGATTCTTATAAAAGGACACTTTATCCTTATTGGAAGTTGCCTCATATAGTTTAATTAAATATTCTAAAAAACGAATTGCACTGTTATCCTTTTCCCCCTTTATTGATTTGATGCCCTCATATCCTTCTAACAATAATTTCTCTGCTTCATTATATTTTTTTTGATTGAGCAGTGAAATTCCCAGTTCACCTTTGGACATTATTATGCTTTGATGATTTTCAGGCAAAGCACTTGACTGGATTGTAAGAGCTTTATGCAAGTATTCTTCCGCATCTTTATATTCAGATTTTTCAATTAGAATTTTGCCATACCAGTAATAGCTCATAGCAAGCCATAGGTGATCTTCATTCAGTGATTTCTTAAAATTATTAATTGCCGAGATAAAATGGTTCTCTGCTTCAATAAATTTTCCCATTCTGAATTCAACATTACCAAGGTTCATCATTGCCAAACCTACATCCGGATGATCTTCACCTTTTAGTTCTAGTTTTAATTGATAGGATTTATGAAAATTTTCTTCTGCACGTTTAAAATCATTTTTATCAAGATAAATGAATGCAAGATTATTATAAGTTGAAGCAACTTCAGTTCGCTTTTCACCAAGAAGCTCTATAAAAATCTTTTGAGCTTCTAAGTAATATTTTTCCGCTTTATCAAGATCATTTAAGCTGTGTGTAGTGATTGCCAGATTATTCATTATAGAAGCATAGTCATCATCCTTTTTGCCAAATTTTTCTTCCAATATTTTTAAAGCTTCTTCAAATTGTTTAACAGCTTTAGAATAATTTCCTAAATCACTTTGAATGAGAGCACATCCATTCAAGGTTAAGGCTAAATCTCTTGTTGGTTCTTTTAGTGTTTTTCTAAATATTAAAAGACTTTTATTGTAAAGAGAGTCTGCAATTTTTAATTCTCCAATCCAGTGATAATAAAATCCAAGGTCATATAAGTTTATCGCAGATTCTTTGCTCTCTTTCCCATAAATTTTTTCATTCAGCTCCAGAGCTTTTTCAAGATGCTCTTTCGCCCGATCATATTCACCAAGATTGGTATAAGTGTTTCCAATGGTTCTTCTTATAGCGGCTTCAATAACAGGATGATCTTTTAATTCCGTTTGAACATTAACGGCTGCCTTTTCAAGTACATCATAAACTTTTACATCTCTTCCAATTTCCTCAGGGTTAACAGAGGAAAGCATCTCCTGTAAAAACATATTTACACGTTCAAACTTTTCAGATTCGGTTTTTGCAATGTCGCGTTCTTCTTCTGCAATATTTGCCTGCCATGCAATTGCAATAATGCTTGCAATCAAAAAGAGTATAAAAACAACAGATGTTACGAAACCAACTTTATGTCTTTGTATGAATTTTGAGAGTCTGTATCCCGCAGTATCCTTTTGTGCAATAACCGGTAAGCCGGTAAGATGCCTTCTTATATCTTCAGAAAATTGTTCCACCGAACTGTATCTTCGGGATGAATCTTTATGCATCGCCTTAAGAACAATATTATCGAGATCACCTTTCAGGTAATGTGAGATCTTATCTCCATTCTTTAATTGCTTTTCCCGACGAGGCCGGGATTCTTTTGGGATTTCATTGACGATTGAATCTCCCGTTTCGGTTTTCTTAACTCTTTCACTTGGTAAAACAAATTTTCCCTCTGTAATAATTTTACTTATTGCAGCAGGCGAATTGTTAGTTGATTTGTAGGGCTGTTCTCCGGTTAAGATTTGATAAAAGATCACTCCTAAAGAATAAACATCACTTACGGTTGTTATTTTTTCTCCTTTAATTTGTTCGGGGCTTGCATATTCAGGAGTTAAGAGCCAGATTCCTGTCTGCGTTAAACTTTCATCAGGATTAACAAAATCTTCATCAAGCAATTTCGCAATTCCAAAATCGAGCAGCTTTGGCGAACCTTCTTTATCAACTAAAATATTTCCCGGTTTTATATCCCTGTGTATTACAAGATTCCTATGCGCATACTGAACAGCATCGCAAACTAATCTGAATAAATTCAGCTTCTCTTTTATTGAGAGATTATTCTCAACACAATAATCGGTAACAGGAATTCCGTCAATGAATTCCATAACAAGATAAGGCAAACCTTCTGATGACTTTCCGCCATCAAGCAGCCGTGCAATATTGGGATGTTTCAGATTTGCGAGTGTTTGTCTTTCACGCTGGAATCTTTTAAGAAAATATTCTGAAGTAAAACCATGCTTTATAATTTTTATTGCAACTTTCTGCTCAAACTCTTTATCGTCTCTTATTCCTGCATAAACGATACCCATTCCGCCAAGGCCAATTTCACTCTCAATTAAATATGGACCAATATGTTTTCCAATAAATGGATTCTGAATTTCATTTTCATCTGAACCTGTTTCGATAGATGCTACTTCAAGGAAATCATTTGATCGCTCATAAGATTTTAAAAGTGAAAGCAGTTCATTTCTTAACTCAGGATTGTCTTTACAGTTTTCATCAAGAAAGCTTTCACGCTTTTCAGGCGTGAGTTCAACAAGCTGCTCAAAGAGAATTTTTATTTGGTTGATTGAATTTTGATCCATGATTATTTGTTAAGAATTACTGGGTATGTCATGCTGAATTTATTTCAGCATCTTCTGCATTGTGGAAGACCCTGAAATCACCGCTCAGCGGGATCCCGCCAAAGGCGTGGACAAGTTCAGGGTGACGAATTATCGAGCTACTGCAACTCTCTGTAAAGCCATGCTTTTGCAAAAGTCCAATCGCGTTTTACAGTTGCGGGTGAAATACTTAGAACTTCTGCAGTCTCTTCAATTGAGAGTCCGGAGAAGTAACGAAGCTCCACAATTTTAGATATTCTCTCTTCCACCTTTTCTAATCTTTGAAGTGCATCATCCAATGCGAGAATTTGTTCAGACTCATTAACAATAACAGAAGAATCACCAAGTGTAATATTAATATCGCCGCCTCCTCTTTTTAACGCTTTACGATGGCGTGCATGATCAACAAGGATTTGTCTCATAGTTTTGGCAGCTATCCCGAAGAAGTGAGCTTTGCTTTGCCAGGTTATATTTTTGCTGCCGATAAGTTTTAGATAAGCTTCGTGAACAAGCTCGGTAGTTTGCATTGTATTTTTTCTGTATTCTTCATTTAAATATTTAGAAGAGATTTTCTTTAACTCTTTATACACAATAGGCAGGACTTCATTTAAAGCAGAAGAATCCCCGCTGCTAAGATTATTTAATAACTCAGTGAACCCGGCTGATTTTAATGCCATTTTTATTTATAGAAGTTGGCTCAAAATACCAATTAGCAGGTTAATTTGGAAGGTGAATTTGAGTGCGTTAGGTTAAAGAAAACTATAAATCCCGATATTATTTATTGAGTCCCCCCGTTTAACTTTTTCCTCTTTTCATAAAATAACTCCACAGCAATCCTCCGCTTCCAGCAATTGCACAAACTATTACAGGCAGCCTGTAAACTGCAACAACATCGTAACGGAAAGAAGCGCCGACAGCACCGATAGTTACAACAATAAAAGAAACACGGATAAGAATTTTTGCAGCACTTTCTTTTACAACATTTGAAATAAGAATCATCAACAGTGCTGTGTGGAATAATATAAATCCGGAATACCCATTGCGAACAGCGATTGAGAATTGCCAATCGTAACGGTAAGTCCATACCATAAATACGTGAACAAGAATAATTAACGCAACAATCCGCCAAAAAAGAAAAGGAACTTTTTTTTTGAAAGATAGAAGAAGTGTAATTGTTAAACCGATGTAACCAATTATTGCGAGGAGGAAAGTTATAAATATTTGGACGGTCCCATCTCCTGACATTCTGGTATCCGGATTTAAATTTTTAACAATTAATAATACATAAAAGTTTTGATGCGTATTAGAGCCTGACAAAATTTGTTAGACTAATCTTTATATTTTGTTTAATTTTCTTATTGAAATGTTTATAACAAGAAACTATAAACTAAAAAACGTTACTTACTTTAGTATTATAGGAACTATTGCCGGTATAGTAATCGGGTTTCTTCTTCAAAATATTGATAAAATTGATAATCCCAGCCCGACTTTCAGGGGGTTGTTTGTTGGTCTTTTTGTTGGTACTGTTATAGGTCTTTGCGAGGAATTCCTGTTCCTAAGCAGATTCAGAAGTAAAACATATTTCTTCCTTTTACTATTCAGAATATTAGTTTACTCGTTTGTCTTTGCCTTTTTTGAATTATTAATTAATTCCGGTAGTAATTTCATAACCAATGATTTCTCTATTGGCAAATCCATACATACTGCACTTTTTGATGAACACTATTTTCGCGATCTGGTTATAATTGTTTTTATTGCCTCCGCAATTATTGCACTTCTGCAGATAAGAAGACTGCACAAACCTGGTGATTTAATAAAATACGTAACAGGGAAATATCACCGTCCTGAAGAAGTTAATAAAATATTTCTCTTCATTGATTTAAAATCCTCAACTCCCATTGCTGAAAAGCTCGGCAATCTCAGGTACAGTGAATTTCTAATAGATTATTTTGATGATATGACGGACGCAATACTAATGTCTAAAGCCGAGATATACCAGTATGTAGAAGATGAAATAATTCTAAGCTGGTCTTTTGCAGATGGAATTAAGCATGCCAAATGTGTCCACTGTTTTTTTGATATAAGAAATACGATGGAATTGAATAAAGAAAGATATTTGAAAAAGTTTGGCGTCTATCCGCAGTTTAAGGCAGCAATGCATGCAGGCAGTGTTTCTGTTACCTGGATAGGCACTATAAAAAAAGAAGTTGTTTATCATGGCGATGTCTTAAACACAACATCAAGAATACAGGATGAATGTAACGAGTATGCTCAGTATTTTTTGGTTAGTGAGTATATGCTGGAAAATTTTGAATTGCCCGAATATCTTAAATCTGAATTTGTAGGTGAACTGCAATTGAAGGGGAAACAGGAAAAAGTTAAAATATTCGGGCTTAAGGGGATTGTTGAGGATTGATTAACTGCAAGGGGAAAGGGTTTTTGCAATCAAACACTCACTCAGAATTGAGTTTTTTATTTTTTACTGACCAGGAAATTCTGGAAAGGTTTTCATCTACCTTAGGTTTCCTGAAAACAAAAAGATGTTCGTGCATAATTAAATAAAATTTATATTCTTTTGCTTTTAATTCCCAACGTTTAGAATAAACACAATTATGTTGTGCTTTTATTATTTCTTTTTTAAGTACAAAACCAGCTTCGAGAAATTCTTGAACTTTATGAAAGTTTATCTTCAACCTGAGATTTATAAAATGACACTACAGCATTTTTATAACTGCCGAATATTCCTTTAATTTTTTCATCCCAATCAGAATATTGAAGCCATTTATCTTCAACATCGCAATAATATTCTATAAATTCTTCTTTTCCCTTGATGCGGTCAAACTCTTTTTCCCAAATTTTTTTCTTTATAATTTTCTTCATTATAACCTCATCTTTTAGATTCTATAAAGAAATATTTTTTTGAACTTCATACAATTCAGAAGTTTTAGAATGCCATTTTGAAACAGTCTCGTAATTAATAAAACTCACTCTGGTTTTGATTTCCTTAAAAATACCTCTATTAATTACCTGTTCAAAATATCTTATCCTTGATGCGTGGGCAACCACATAAAATTTAGAATTAAAATCCTGTAAATCGAAATATTTTCCTAATGAGTTTTGAAATTCGGTCGAATGCTCTACTTCAAAAAAAGCGAATGGAAATTTTCTATCGTTAAACCAAATTGCATCAACCGTTTGAGCTCTTCTCATAACTTCGGGATAAGTGAATGAGTAAATATCTTGCAGAGTAATGACTGTTCCCAATGTGTTTGTAAGAAATTTTTTGTTTTTATCTTGGTTCGGTATAAAAGTTTGAAATCCTTTTAAATTTCCTATTTCAACTAATAGTCCTTGATAATAACTGTGATTAAAAACCTCTTTTTCAACTTTAGATGCCGATTGATCAATTGGGATTAAATTAGAAATCTTTGCTTTGTATGAATTAAGAGCCCATAATCCGGGTTTAATCTTGAAAAAGAATCTTTCATTTTGGACTATTCTTCTAATACTTGCAAAAGGTGTTTTAGTTTTCCAATTCGTTACATCAACATTTTGATATAATTGACCAAGAGTCGCAACTCCTCCAAATTTTTCTAAAGTATTTATTACTTCTTCATGTTGTTTCATAGAGAATTAATTAGTTGATAGAGAATTATAATTTATTGTTTGTTTTTCAAAAAAAATTATCCAGTACAGCCCCACTTCCTAAAAATGGTTCATAATAATTTTCCGTTTCACCAATTTTTTAATTCTTGCGGAAAATACTGAACAAATTTAGTAAGAAGCTGTGTTTTGCCTCCAGCCCATTTTAAAAATGGTTTTGCATATTTTTTTTCAATCAGGGACATATATTAAATCATCAAAAGGTGAAGCTAAATTAAATATCTTTAATAATTAATATCAATAGTATTATACGAATTTAAAATAAAAAAGGGCGAGTCAACGACTCGCCTGTATATTTAAGAGATTCCGAAATAAATTCGGAATGACACTATTCCACAGCTACTTCAGTTTTGTGAAATTCAAGTTTCCCATTATTACCAACAGTTACTTTAATTGTATCACCATCAGTAAAGCTGCCCATCAGCAATTGCTGGGATAATGGGTTAGTGAGATACTTTTGAATTGTTCTCTTTAATGGTCTCGCACCGTAAGTAACATCGTATCCAAGCTTAGCAAGCCAGTCTTTTGCTTCATCATCAACATCAAGAACAATCTCTTTATCTCTAAGCAGCTTCTGAACATGCTGGATTTGAATATCAACAATTTTTCTTATTTCAGTTTTTGTTAAAGGTTTAAAGAGAATTATCTCATCAATCCTGTTTAAGAACTCGGGGCGGATTGTTTTTCTTAACAGGTCAAGAAGCGTGTATCTTAAATCCCCCATTATATTTTCAATATTTTCTTCAGTAACTGCTTCCAGTTTTTCCTGGATCAGATGAGAGCCAAGGTTTGATGTCATTATAATTATTGTATTCTTAAAGTTTACAGTTCTTCCCTGGTTGTCGGTCAAACGTCCGTCATCAAGAACCTGCAGCAAAACATTAAACACATCGGAATGAGCTTTCTCAATTTCATCAAGCAGAACAACTGAGTAAGGCCTTCTGCGGACTGCCTCTGTTAATTGTCCGCCTTCTTCATAACCAACATATCCGGGAGGGGCACCAATTAATCTTGAGACGGAGAATTTTTCCATATACTCGGACATATCAATTCTCACCATTGCATGCTCATCA
>CAZEWJ010000070.1:0-12188 GCA_964515875.1 uncultured Ignavibacteriaceae bacterium
ATTACTTCCGCATAAATTTTAGCTCCTCTTTTCTTTGCATGTTCAAGTTCTTCAAGAATAATTGTTCCACTTCCTTCACCCATTACAAATCCATCTCTTGTTGAATCGAAAGGACGACTTGCTGTTTCAGGAGAATTATTTCTTGTAGATAAAGCTTTTGCTGCATTAAATCCGCCAATACCTAATTCGTTTATAGGAGCTTCACTTCCCCCCGAAATTATTACATCTGAAATATCCTGCTTTATAAGCATGTAACCATCAATCATATTATTGTTTGCGGTTGCACAGGCAGAAACTATACAATAATTCGGTCCTCTGAATCCATAATGAATTGAGATATAACCGGTAGCAATATCAGGTATCATCATCGGAATAAAAAAAGGAGATATACGATTTGGACCTTGAGTATGATTAATTACCGACTGATTATAAAATGTTTGTATCCCGCCGATCCCGCTTCCAAAAATAACTCCAATCCTTGCTTTCTCTGAATCAGATAAAGCAGATGGATTTAATCCACTCTCTTCAACTGCCTCAATTGATGAAGCCATTGCATATTGTGAATAAGGATCGAGGCGTCTTGCAGTTTTTTTATCCATATACTTAACAGCATCAAAACCATTTAACTGGCAGGCAAATTTAGTATCGAGTTTGGAAGTATCAAAAGAGGTTATTGTAGAACATCCGCTTTTTCCTTCAAGAATGGAATTCCAGAATTCATTTACAGATAAACCAATAGGGGTTACTGCACCCATTCCGGTTACAACAACTCTGCGGTTATTTTGCATTTGTTTTCCTTAATAATCTTCTTAGATATTAGAATTCAGGTAATTACTTGTTTAAGATAGAAAAATTATGAGAAAAGATGAAAGAAGAATTACAATTCCATTTCTTAATTGCTTTTAAATAAATCTGTTTTGAGTAACTATAGATTAATTGGAAATATGAGATTTAAAGTGACAGTGTAAGAATCGCAACAAAGCTTTTGAGTGTAACAGCAATAAAAAAAGCAGTAAGTTTATTTTCATTCTTCTCCCTCTGCCTCTATATTATGAAGCCCATCAATAATAAGCCTTTTGAAATTTGTTTTAAACTCTTCCGACCAATCATATAATGCCGGGTTAAACCCAAAAAAACCATTTTTATTTATTTTGTCAGATGTAGAGATTTTATAATCATTTAAATTCCATCTTGCAATAGAAATAATATGACATCCACAATTCCAGCAAAAAGGTGAAAAGTTTTTTTTCCAGAATAAATCATCGTTAGGCAAGACTATTTTGTTATTATCTTCGTGAATTCTACAAGCATTTATTTCCCAATGTTTAGCAAAATAGTTATTTGCCATAAGCCGTTCGTAGTGGTCTTTTGAAAGAGTAAGCCCCCAGAAGTTATCATGAATCTCTTCCAGCTCATGGATGAGCCACTCGCCAAATTCTTCATACCAAACATTTTCAATTTCTTTTTTAATGTTACCGAAAAAAGCACCGCTGTGTTTAAATAAAAGAATAGATGTTTCTACTAATTTGTCCGGGATACTAATATCCCCCATTTTATAAGCCCTCTCTTATTTTTTTATTATGTGTGTTACTTTATAAATCTGTTTAATTTGATCTTCACCAATTGTTATTAGTGACTCGGCTGTATTTGTAGAGTAAAGTGTTACTACTTTTAATTCTTTATTTCTGTAATATTTTTTTATAGCACCCATTGTATCATCGTACTGAACTAAAACAAGATCTTCATCTTTAATAATTCTTGAACTAAAACTACAGTAACAATTTAACAATTAAGCAATTTGATGTCAAAATTTATCCTCATTCAATCTGTAAACTAACCAGCCGCTCATTTCTTTTGCACCAAGCTTTTTATAAAAATCTATAGCCGGTTTATTCCAATCAAGAACAACCCATTCAACTCTTCCACAGTTTCTTTCTTTAGCAACTTCAATTAGTTTGTTTAATAGTGCCTTGCCGATTCCTTTACCTCGGTACCCCGGTTTAACATAAAGATCTTCGAGATAAATTCCGGGCTTTCCCATAAAAGTGGAGAAGTTATGAAAGAACAAAGCTTGTCCAACCGGTTTTCCATCAAGCTCAGCAATAATAACTTCTGCATATTTCCTTTTTCCGAAAAGATTTTCTTTAAGTATCTCTTCCGTTACTGTTACTTTATCAGAAAGTTTTTCATACACAGCAAGTTCTTTAATTAAAGAGAAGATTACAGGTATATCTTTTTCTTCTGCAAATCTTAGAGAAATATTTCCGGTCATTTATTTTTTTTATTAGTTATAGAATTCTGAAAAATACATTTTGTCATTCCCGTTAAAACGGGAACCTATTGTTTGCTATTTAGATCCCCACTGGAGTTTACCCCGATGAAAATCGGGGTGGGAATGACAATGTGGATCAATTCTATTTTTCAGAAGTCTTAGTTATATATTTATTTGCCTTGATTACAAGTATAGCAAACAAATATCCAAACAAAATTCCAACCAGCGCACCAGCAAAAATATCTGATGGGTAATGTAAACCAAGATAAACTCTTGAGATTGAAATTAATAAAGCGGCTGAATATAAAATCCATTTCAAATTCTTATACAAAAGAAAAAAGAAAGTTGCAGCAGCAAAATTATTAAAAGCATGATTTGATGGAAATGAATATGTCCCGCCGCATCCAGCCGGAGTAATAATATCTTCAAGAGTGTTACATGGTCTCAGTCGTTCAAATATTTCTTTTAAAACATTGTGGCTAAGCTGATCGCAAAATACTATAAGCAAAATAACTCCCGCGACAGCAAATTTTCCTTTAGCTCCTCCCTTAAAGAAACAAATTCCCAAAAGAATTACGTAAGCTAAATACCAGTTTTTAACATTTGTTATTAAAAGGAAAAATGAATCCAGAACTCCGGAAGATAAACTGTGATTGAAGAAATAAAGCAGGTCTAAGTCAATTGAATAGAGGAATTCATTCATAAGTTTTAAGTAAAAAACTCCACAAATCTATGTAAAAAAAAGCATTGGGACATCTTTTCTAAATAAGATTTCAATTAAATAAATAAAAAACAGCATTAGATGCTTTTTTGAAAAACATATTTAAGGAACTAAAAAGCCTTTATATGGCACAATAATGGATAAATCTAAGCGGTTAAAGAAATTTTATGTTGGAGAAAAATGCAGTCACAGGTTACAATTTTTGATTTTATTTCCAAATCAACTTCAATTTCAGAAAAAAGTTATAAGCATGTAAGAGAGCAATCAAAGCAGTTGGTGCTTCCTCCATTAAAGATAATGGCTCTTTTAATTGCAATATGCGGACTTTTTGCCATGATCTTTGAAGTACGCTATTTCTCCGAACATTCTTTCCAGGTTTATTTAACAAGACTATCAGCAACAGTAATTTCATTTTCAGTTCTTGTAGCATTGTACACAAAATGGGGCAGCAATAGATCCGTTTTGTTAGTTCATATTCTGTTGATTACAATTATAGTTTCATCAGGATATATGATCTACCTTCTTCCTTCAACTTTAGTTATAAATACACAGATTGTTGGATTGATGATCTTCACTTCGGCACTCTTCTTAAGCTGGGATATCAGGAACCAGATAATTGTTGCTATTTATTACAATGTTGTATTCGCCACAGCTATTCTTCTTAATGATTCCGCAATTTATTTTTTACCAAATTTATTTGAGTCTGTTCTGTTCGTAATATTTCTCTCTATTATTTCTGTAATAGGAAGTGCTGTTAACTTCAGGTTAAGAGTAATGCTTGCTGAAAAATCTTATTCAGTAATCCTTTCTGAAAAAAAATATAAATCTATTTTCACTAATTCGGCAGAAGGATTATTTCAATCAACCTTGGATGGAAGATTTCTTACTGTTAATAAAGCTTTGGTAGAAATTTTGGGTTATGATAGTGAAGAAGACTTAATGAAAATTGATATCCGGAAGGAATTGTATAAATATCCTCAGGAAAGATTAAAGCTTTTTAAGAAGATTCAGCAGGATGGTTTAGTAAAAAATGAAAGAGTTACTTTAAAGAAAAAAGATGGTTCTGAGATTGTTGTAAGGCTTAATGACAGGATCGTAAGTGATGAAGAGGTTGGAATTTACTTCGAAGGTAATATGCAGAATATAACAGAACAAGTAAAAGCCGAACAAGAACGTGAAAAAGCTGAGAATGCTCTTAGAAACGAAAAGATAAAATCAGATAATCTTGCTAAGGAAGCTACACAAAATAGTTTGGTGAAGAGTCAGTTCCTTGCAAATATGAGTCATGAAATAAGAACCCCCATGAATGGTATAATAGGGTATCTCTCACTAATCGAACTCCAGGCATTTGAAAGTGAAGAAGAGTTGAAACAATTTATTTCAAGCGCAAAGAAATCAGCTGAATCTCTTCTCGATATCATTAATGATCTTCTTGATCTTTCAAAAATTGAAGCCGGCAAAATGGAACTGGCAAATGTTGATTTTAATCTCTCAGCAATTATTGATGAATCGGTTTCAATTATTCTTACAAAAGCAAAAGAAAAAAATCTTGATATAACCAGAGAAATTATAAAAGACTCTCTATTGCTGCTTAAAGGTGATAATAAAAGAATTAGACAAATATTTACTAATCTTTTAGGTAATGCAGTTAAGTTTACAGAAAAGGGTGGAGTAAAAATTTGTGTTAAAAGTGAAATGATTAATAATGAGGAATGCATTATACAGGCTTCTGTTGAAGACTCAGGTATTGGAATTCCGGAGAGTAAAGTAAAAATATTGTTCAAACCATTTTCACAAGTAGATTCTTCAAATATAAATAAATATGGTGGAACCGGTTTAGGTCTTGTTATATGTAAAGAATTTGTAAATATGATGGGTGGTGAGATCTGGATTGAAAGTGATTATGGCAGCGGCACAAAAATTTTCTTTACTATGAAATTAAAAGTACAGAACCAAAACCAGCTTCAAGGTAAAGCAGATCAGCTCAAAAAATATGAACTTCAATTTGATAATAATAAAAAGTCCATATTAAAAACTGAAAACATAAAAACTCAAAGATCAAAAAATAAAATATTGCTTGCAGAAGATAATCTTATTAACCAGAAAGTTGCTATCAGGATGGTTAATGATGCCGGCTATAATTGTGAAGCAGTAAACGATGGGAGGAAAGCTTTTGAAGCTGTAAAGAGTGGAGATTACAGTCTCATTCTTATGGATGTGCAGATGCCGGAAATGGATGGATTTGCTGCAACCTCTGCTATAAGAAAGCTGCAAAGTGATAAAAAGAATATTCCTATAATTGCTATTACTGCACATGCTTTAATGGGTGATAAAGAGAGATGTCTTAATGCCGGTATGAATGATTATGTATCTAAACCCATAATTGCAGAAAACCTTATCAGGACAATTGATAATTTGCTTGGAATAAGAACTTTAGAAGTTAAAAAAGCTACTCCTCCAGAAGTATTAAATTCTTTGGAAATTTTTGATTTTGATCACCTGGAAAAAGTCAGCATGGGGGATGACTCTTTCCAGCGTGAAGTTCTCTCATCATATATTGAAGATGTAAACTTACGCTTCAAAAGAATGGAATCTTTTCTTAACGCCGGAGAACTTGAAAAGCTTGTTGCAGAAGCTCATACAATTAAAGGCTCCAGTTATTCTATCGGCGCAAAAAAGATGGGCGAGGAAGCTTTGGCTGTAGAGATTTCAGCTAAACATTCTGATTATGAGAGTGCGCATGAAAGATTTAACAAGCTAAAACAAGCGTTGGAGGAAACAAAAGAAATTTTATCTGATTTTCTTCAGGATACAATGTCTGAACCAGGATTCAAAGGATTAAAAGATTAACAGGAGAAAAAAACTAATCGGACTTTGAGAATTAAAAGATTAAAAAAGAAATAGGTTTGGGGAAAAAAATCTAATCCTGCAAATCCTAAAATCCTTGTAATCATGGTTTTTTCTTTCAACTTATAACCCCTTTTACTAATTTCCATTCATTAAAACTAAATCCTGCAAATCCTAAAAATCATGGTTCAGACGTTTAAATATGAAGATATAACCAAAAGCGTTATTGGTTGTGCAATGAAAGTTCATTCATTTTTGGGAAATGGATTTCAGGAAGTAATCTATCAACGTGCCCTAGAAATTGAAATGAAAATCGAAGGCTTATTTTTTGAGAGAGAAAAGGAGATGCCGGTTTTGTATAAAGGTTATAATATTGGTACAAGAAGAGTTGATTTCTTTGTAGAAAATAAAATTATGGTAGAATTAAAAGCCTTAACTAATCTTGAAGACGTTCATCTGGCTCAAGCTAAGAATTATCTTGAAGCTTATAATATGGAAGTAGGATTATTAATAAATTTTGGTGCAAAGAGTTTAGAGTTTAAGAGAATATTTAATAACCACCCTCTGAACCAGGATTCACCGGATTAAAAGATTAACAGGATTTTAATTATAAAAATTTAATCTGAATAATAATCCTGCAAATCCTATAATCCTAAAAATCATGGTTGAGACAACACTTCTTCAACTCTCTCCAATGCCCAGTCAATCTCTTCCTTCTTGATAACCAATGGCGGTGCAAAGCGGATAACATTTTCATGTGTTTCCTTACAGAGAATTCCTTTTCTCATTAAAGCTTCACAAAATCTTCTTGCACCTTTTGCTTCAGGTTTTAATTCAACTCCGATGAAAAGGCCTTTACCTCTTACTTCTTTTATATGAGGGGATTTTATCTGGTTTAACTTTTCTTTGAAGTATTTTCCAAGAGAAAATGAATTCTCAATCATTTTTTCTTCAATTAAAACCTTGAGACTTTCTCTTGCAATTGCAGCTCCAAGCGGATTTCCGCCAAATGTAGAACCGTGATCTCCCGGATTAAAAACTCCTAAAATTTCTTTATCAGAAAGAACAGCAGAAACGGGATAACATCCACCCGATAATGCTTTGCCGATAATAACTACATCGGGACGGACATCTTCATAATGATGTGCAAAGAGTTTTCCTGTTCTTCCCAAACCGGTTTGTATCTCATCAGCAATGAAAAGTACATTGTTCATTTTGCAGATATCATAAGCTTGTCTTAAATATCCTTGAGATGGAACAATCACACCTCCTTCACCTTGTATCGGTTCAACAATAAAGGCAACTGTATTTTTAGTAATTGCTTTTTTAAGTGCTTCAGCATCATTATAAGGAATATTTTTAAATCCAGGAGTGAAAGGGCCAAAACCATCTCTGTATTGTGCCTCTGTTGAGAAACTTACGATTGTAATTGTTCTTCCTGCAAAGTTATTTGTGCATGTTATAATCTCTGCCTTATCCTGTTCAACTCCTTTCACTTTATAACCCCATTTCCTTGCAGCTTTCAAAGCAGTTTCAACAGCCTCAGCACCGGAATTCATAGGAAGAGAAATTTCATATCCTGTAAGCTCACTTAATTCTTTATAAAGAAAAGGAAGCTGGTTATTTCTAAAAGCTCTTGATGTTAGAGTAACTTTTTCAGCCTGATCTTTTAAAACTTTAATTATTCTTGGATGGCAATGTCCCTGGTTAACAGCAGAGTAAGCAGCGAGGCAATCAAGATACCTGTTACCTTCAACATCATAAACCCAAACACCTTCGGCTCTTTCAATTACAACATCAAGGGGATGGTAATTATGAGCACCATATTTTTCTTCAAGCTGAATAAAATCCTGAGTTATCATTTCATCAGTAATCATATAATCTCCTTTAATTTTTAATGCATAAATTTACCAAAAATCAGAATGAAATGAAGCTATTGTGCTGACACAATATCCTTGAATCTTCTTTTTACCTTGGGTAACTTAATCACGATTTTATAGATAAAATGTTTATGGATATTCTTACAGATTCTTTTACAATAAATACAAAAGGCGAAACTGATTTACTTGATATAACTCAGGATATTCAGAAAAAGATAGATTCATCCGGGTTTATAGAAGGAAATGTTTTGGTTTTTGTTGGGGGTTCAACTGCCGGAATTACTACAATAGAATTTGAGCCGGGATTGAGAAAAGATTATCCTGCGTTTTTTGAAAAGATTATTCCTTCCGATATTACTTATCAGCACGATAAAACCTGGCATGATGGAAACGGACATTCACATGTTCGCGCTTCTCTTCAGGGTGCATCTCTAACAGTTCCATTTTCCAAAGGGAATCTGCTGCTTGGTACCTGGCAGCAAATCATTATTGCTGATTTTGATAACCGTCCGAGGAAAAGAAATATTACAGTTCAGATTACAGGCAAGAAATGAAAATTAAAATTACCCTTATTTTATTTTTCATAACTACTTTCACTTTTCCCTGGGGAGAAGAAGGACATAAATTAATCGCAAGCAAAGCCGTTGATCTTTTAAAAGGAAAAATAAAAAATATTGAACAATACAAAGATTATATAACTGAACATTCAATTGATCCTGATTTAAGAAGGAACCATGATAAATCAGAATTTCCCAAACATTTTATTGATATAGATTTTTATGAGGAATTTCTTGATGGAAGAATGATACAGAATAAGAATCAATTAATAACTCTTTATGGAGATAGTGTTGTTACAAAAATGGGATTACTTCCCTGGGCTACATTGGAAACATTTAATAATCTTACCAAAGCTTTTACTGAAAAGAATAGGGATAAGGTATTAATTTACACTTCCGATCTTGCTCATTATGTTGCCGATGCTCATCAGCCAATGCACACAATGTTGAACTATGATGGACAGCTAACAAACCAAAAGGGAATTCATAGCAGGTATGAGTCTAAAATGCTTGAAAAATATCTTGATGAACTATCAAATGAAACAGAAGGTACTAAAGTTGAATATGTTAACGAACCTCTTTATTATATTTTCGAATATATATCAAACTCAAATTCGTTAGGTGAAGTTCTTCTTTCTTCTGATAAATTTGCTGAAAAAAAAGCCGGCTCAACAGAGAATGATGAGTATTATAATCTACTATGGTTTAAAACAAAATATGTAACAAAAATTCAATTTGAATCTGCTTATAATTCTCTTGCATCACTTATTTTTACTGCCTGGACAGATGCAGGCAAGCCTTCAATTGATGAAATAAACTGAGATTAAATAATAAGGATAGATTATGAAACTTAAATTTTACTTTTTTGCTTTTTTACTTTCTCAGCCCGCCTTTGGCGGGTTATTAGGACAGGTTGTTTATACTGTTCCTGAATTTCCGACAGAAAATGATTCAACAATAGTTTATCTTGATGCAACTCAACCAGGTGCAGAAGAGCTTCTTAATTATACCGGAACTGTGTACGCCCATACAGGAGTAAACACAAATTTTGGAGATTGGCAGCATGTAATTGGTGATTGGGCAAATAATCAAAATCAACCCGCTTTAACAAGATTAAATACAAACTTATATCAACTAACTATTGGTTATCCAAGACAATTTTATAGTGTAACTAACCCAGGTGAGCAAATTCTTGAATTAGCTTTAGTATTCAGAAGCGCCGATGCTTCACAACAAACAAGACCTGATATTTTTGTTGATCTTTTTGAACTGGGTATTACAGTTGTTATAAATAGTCCTAATATAAATTTACAATTTGGTGATCCTCTTCGCTCTCCAGCTTTTGCTTCCCAGGATGACACTATAGATGTTGATTTAACTGCTGCAGAAATCGGAACAATGGTTTCTGATTTTACTCTTTATGTAAATGATGTACAGGTTGCTCAAACAAGTACGAATCAAATTAATTATGAATTCATTGCTTCCCAGCATTCAGATGGAGTAAATGAGCTTCATGCTGTTGCAGTTGATACAGCTGGTTTAACAGACTCTACTGAGTTTATAATCTTTGTTAATCCTCCGGTTGAAGATGCTTCTTTATCTCCTGGAAATGAATATGGAATTAATTATGATAACTCTGCTACAGTTACGCTTGCACTGCTCGCTCCATATAAAGAGTTTGTTTATGTGCTTGGTGATTTTAATGATTGGAAAGTAAACACCGATTATTATATGAAGAGGGATGTTGTTGATGCTGATAATGTTGTTTGGTGGATAACAATTAATAATCTTACTCCAGCGCAGGAATATGCATTTCAATATTATGTTGATGGAGAATTAAGAATTGCAGATCCTTACACAGATAAACTCCTTGATCCATGGAATGATCAATATATAACCACTGCAACATATCCCAACTTAAAACCTTATCCATCAGGAAAAACTGCTGAACCTGTTTCTGTTATTCAGACAGACCAAGTTCCATATTCATGGAATATAACTGATTTTCAGCGACCGGAAAAAACAGATCTTGTAATTTATGAATTGCTTATACGTGATTTTCTTGCTGCCCACGATTATAAAACTTTAATTGATACATTGAATTATCTAAAGACACTTGGAGTAAATGCAATAGAATTAATGCCAATTATGGAATTTGAAGGAAATGAAAGTTGGGGATACAATCCAAGCTTTCACTTGGCAGTTGATAAATATTATGGACCTAAAAATGATTTAAAAAGATTTATTGATTCTGCACATGCAAATGGTATTGCAGTAATTCTTGATATGGTTTTAAATCATGCTTATGGTCAGTCTCCTTTAGTGAGATTATACTGGGACGCTGCTAATAGTCGTCCGGCTTCTAATAATCCATGGTTTAATGTGATCTCTCCAAATCCTGTTTTCTCTTTTGGATATGATTTTAATCATGAAAGCCAGGCTACAAAAGATTTTGTAGATAGGGTAAACCATTTCTGGCTTGATGAATATAAATTTGATGGATTCAGATTTGATTTTACAAAAGGATTTACAAATACTCCGGGCGATGGCGGCAGTTTTGATCAGTCCAGAATCAATATTCTTAAAAGAATGGCAGATAAAATTTGGGAGGTTGATTCTACTGCTTATGTTATTCTGGAACACTTTGCTCCCAATAGTGAAGAAACAGTTCTCGCTAATTACGGGATGATGCTCTGGGGAAATATGAATTATGATTATAATGAAGCAACAATGGGTTATGCATCTAATTTATCCGGAGCTTCATATAAAAGCAGGGGGTGGACAGTTCCGCATCTTGTTTCTTATATGGAAAGTCATGATGAAGAAAGATTGATGTATAAGAATCTTCAGTTTGGAAATTCAAGCGGAGCTTACAATATTAAAAATCTTAACACAGCACTTGAAAGAATAAAACTGGCTGCTGCTTTTTATTTTCTTATCCCGGGACCAAGAATGATATGGCAGTTCGGTGAGCTTGGTTATGATGTTTCAATTGATGATCCGTGCAGAGTTTGCAACAAGCCAATAAGATGGGAATATTTTTCTCAAATTCCCCGGTTAAATGTTTATAAAGCTTTCTCTCATCTTGTTAATCTTAAAAAGAATTATGATGCATTCAGAAGTGAAGATTTTATTATGTCTGTTTCTTCATACTCAAAGCGTATTAATATAAACCATCCTTCGATGAATGTTACTATAATCGGGAATTTTTATGTAACTCCTTTGGATAATAATCCTAATTTCCAGAATACAGGCTGGTGGTATGATTATTTTACAGGCGATAGTATTAATGTTACAAATACAACAGCAAACATAAATCTTCAGCCCGGAGAATTAAGGATTTACACTACAATTAAACTCCCAACACCAGAACCATATATTATAAACGATGTTGAAAAAACAGATGATATTACAATAACAGATTTTCATCTTGCACAGAATTATCCCAACCCTTTTAATCCAACAACTAATATTGAATTCCAGATTGTTGACCTCGGATTTGTTTCTTTGAAAGTTTATGATCTTCTTGGAAGTGAAGTTAAAACTCTTGTTAATGAAGAATTGTCAAATGGATCCTATAAAGTTGATTGGAATGGAGATAATGAGTTTGGTGAAAAGATTAGCAGCGGAATTTATTTCTACAGAATTGAAGCAGAAGGATATGTAAATTCCAGGAAGATGATTTTAATAAAATAAGCCCTAGACTTACGGATAAGTTTTTTTGTGGGTTGTCACACAAAACAAATGTTTTGATTAAGGTGTGATTGCTATTAACTCGAAAGATTAAAAATCATGAGAAAAATATTTATTCTTTCACTGATAAGTATAGCGTTTCTGTGTTATGATAATTTATATCCTCAATGGAATTATACAAATGGTCCTTATGGAGGGAGAGTACAAGCATTTGCTAC
>CAZEWJ010000071.1:0-11894 GCA_964515875.1 uncultured Ignavibacteriaceae bacterium
AATCAATAATATAACTCCGTGTTACCGAAATGCTGAAGAGTTACACGGTAGGCAGACAGGTCTTCGAACGAAGCAATCTCTATTTATTACTGAGAAAGAGATTACTTTGTCAATATCGTTCCTCGTAATAACAGGTAAAATTATTTTTCAGGATGCAGCGAATTTTTCATTCAGCATAACTCTCTTTGCCTGATGAAGGTGTCTGAGATTATGATAAGCAACAATCAAAAGGCTGTCACCAATATTATACTTAACAAGCTTTGAAATAGGAGAAGTTATTTTTTCCTTCAGCTTTGAGGGATCAATCTTTTTTGCAAGCTCAATTATTTCATTATTCTGTTTTATAAAATCACTTACAATATTTTCTTTTATCTCACTGCCGATCGGGTTAAATAAGACAGGGGTTTTCGTTTTTCTTTTGAAATCCGGCATGACAGTTTTCATAATTAATTTTCCTAATATGGATTGCTTGTATACATTGTTGTTATTTCTTCTTTCAGGTAATTTATGCTTCTCATACACCGGAATATATTTCACGTTTGTTCTTAAAAGATGTTCAAAGCATTCCCCGATGCTCCATTGTGAATCAGCAGGTCTCCAGTTAATCTGATTATAAGACAGGTTTAAAAAATCCTCTGCAAGTTTTGTAGCTTCTGCGGAAACATTTACAAAATTATTAATCAGTTCTTTTGCTGTCATAATAATTATTAAAAATAAATCAAAATAAGTTATGAAAATGGTTCGGCATTAAACGAATAATTTTTATGTCTCACAAAAATAACTATCGCTTGCAAACAAATTAAGTTCAAAGCTTCAAATCTGCGTGGCATAATTCTTCTTTAGTTAGAATTCTATTTTAAACATTGGGCTATTAATGGAAATACTATCAACTAAGCAAATCGTTTTATTCAGTCTTATTTTGATTTCTTACTTAGTAGTCTTTTCGCTTAGTGTGCTGCGAGATCTCCCATTTGTTCAAAAAGATTCAATAAAGAATATGAAGAAGTAAGAAATTTTCAGGAAAGATTAAACGTCTCACCAATTCCGTTCAGACCAACATTAATATTATACTTGCTGTAACAATCCATTAGCCATTGAAGCGGTTCACCAATCGGTTCCACTCCCTGCTTAAATGTATTGCAGTGCATTGGGACAAAATGATCAGCACCGATTTGTTCTGATGCCATAATTATTGCTTCTTCAGGATTACAGTGATTATGCTTCCATGGATTATAAGCCCCAATAGGCATTAAAGCTATATCAACAGGTTTTTCAAGTTTACCTACAAGCTTTTCAGAGTAAGCCATATCGCCGCCGAAGAGAATTCTCTTACCATTCTTTTCAATCAGGTAAGCATTATAGCTTCTTCCATCAATCATAAATCCTTTTGAACGGTCTTTCTCCCAGGGAAATCTCCAGCCGAAATGTTTTACTTCAAGCGCTTTAAATTTCATTCCGGGTAGTTCTTTCTCTTCACCCCAGTCAAGCTCACTTAAAGATTTCCATTCAAGATCTGAAATTACATCCGATGTATTATAAGCAGTAATGCAGTCAATCATTCCGGGATATTTATCTGTAAGGCTTACAAGAGTTTTATAATCCATATGATCCATATGAGCATGAGAAATAAGTACAAGATCAGGTTTCGGTATTTCATCAAGCTCAAGTGCAGGAAGTGTGTAGCGGTTTGGTCCGAATACAAGTCCGAAAAAATAAAGCCCTATTCTTTCAAACAATACAGGATCGGTAAGTATAATAGTTCCGAAAAAATTAATTAACATTGTTGAATGCCCGAGCCAGGCAATATTGATTTCAGTGTCTTTCCATAAATGAGGCGTAGGTTTTGTCTCCGATTCAATAAGCTTTGTCTTACCAAAGGATTGAACCCGGTTTAAAAAGAATGGAGGAAGCAGAATTGTGCTTATTAAAACAGCAAATCCTCTTTTAATAAAATTTCTTCTTTTAATTTTAATCATTGGATGGCAAATATTAGCAGATCAAATGTAATTGTCGAGTCAAAAAATTTGGATCCATTAGGTCATCCTGAACTTGTTTCGGGATCTTCCGTCGCGGCAAAAGATGCTGAAACAAGTTCAGCATGACACTTCAAACTGTTTGAAGGACTTCGTTTTTTTTCTTTTCTATTGCGTTAATTAAATCTCTGTAAGAATCCGCAAAAAGAACAACTCCATCATCAGTTAATTTTCTTGTAACTGCTTCAAAGTTAATTCCAAGCTCTGCAACCTGCTTCATTTGTGATTTTGCTGTGTCAAGATCAGTTTCAATTCTACCTGCAGGATTTCCATGATCCCTGTATGCAATAAGTGTTGACGGTGGAAGTGTATTCACAGTATCTCTTCCGATTAATTCTTCAACATAAAGAAGATCAGAATACTCAGGATTTTTTGTACTTGTGCTTGCCCAAAGTAACTTTTGCTTTTTAGCTCCGGCTTTTTCAAGTTTTTTAAATCTCTCTGAACCGAAAAGCTCTTTTGCTTTCTGGTAAACAAGTTTTGCATTTGCAATTGCAAGCTTACCCTGCAGGTCTTTGTTTCCTTTTGCGGCAAGTTCTTTATCAACAGCCGTATCAATCCTGCTTATAAAGAAACTGGCAACGGAAGAGATATTTTTAATTGATTCACCTTTTTTAACTCTATCTTCAAGCCCGCTTATGTAAGCTTCCACAACCTGCTCATAAACTGTTGGTGAAAAAATAAGAGTAACATTAATGCAAACACCTTCAGAGATCATTTTGCGGATTGCAGGAAGCCCCTCCTGTGCTGCAGGAATTTTTATCATAACGTTTGGTCTGCCGACTTTATTGTTGAGCCTTGTTGCTTCAGCAATTGTTCCTTCAGTATCATAAGCAAGTTCGGGAGAAACCTCGATGCTGACAAAACCATCGTAACCATTTGTTTTATCATAAACAACTTTTAAAACATCAGTTGCATCCTGAATATCTTTTATCGAAAGAATATCAAAGAGATCACCTGCACTAATGTCAGGGTTGCGGGATAAAATCTCTTTTATCTGTTCATCATAAGCATGCCCGCTTCCCATTGCCTTCTGAAAGATTGATGGATTTGAAGTAACACCTTTCAGTCCATCTTCATCACGCAGTTTTTTTAATTCACCTTTAATAAGCATATCGCGGCTTATGTTATCGAGCCAAACACTTTGTCCAAATTTTTCTAATTCAATCAATGGGTTTTTCATTTTAATTTCCTGTTTTGTTTTTCAAACAATTCATTTTTGATTATTTAAATATAATTTAAAAATACAACTGATACAGTGTTAAAAAACAGAAATGAGAAGACAATGATGAGATTAATCCTGTAATAGCAGATGATTCATAATTGTTTTATTTTTGAAACAACTTGGAATTAAATTTGAAGGAACAAACCTAAATTAAAAATTTACTGGGGTTTATTTGATATCAGAATATCTTAACCAACTCGCTAATGAACTTCAAAAGGGAGATGCAAGGGAAGAAAGCTTTTATAAACATCTTGAAAAACTTCAACCAGAAGAAAAGAAAGCTGAAACGGAAATTGCGAAGGTAGTAGATAAAAATTATTTTAAATTGATAAAGAAAATAATATGATAACGCAAGAACAATACGTACCGATATTAAAAGGAAAGCTCGGTGAATATAAAGCTCTTCAAGCTCTTATAGGTCTAGTAAAAGATAATATAAAACCGGTAATTGATATTGTACCTATTCCTCCTGATTTTGAGAATGAAGTTCCATCAAAGACTATTGATGAACATTTAAAATCATTCAGTGATAATATTTACAAACATTGGGAAGCTGACAGAGAAATTTATATTGATGGATATATGATTATAGAAGAAACAGCGATGAATAATGGACTCCATCCGATGATACATATTTTTAACGAATTAGAATCAAAAAATATTAATGCAATACCTGTAACCGGTAATGAAAGAAATATAGAATACAATAGGGCGGTTAGTCAGATTATTGAAAGACAGAAGAAGGGAGTTTGCTTAAGGATTTTTTCTGATGTTTCAGTTAATATAAAAGATGAGATAAAAACACTATTGGATTTTTTGAAAGTTAAAGAGAATGAGGTAGATCTAATTATCGATTTAAGGTCCATCATTGATATTCCTGTGAGAGATCTACTTGAGAATACCAGTAGAATCATAGAAAGAATACCGGCACTAGAAAAATGGAGAAGTTTTGTAATTTCTGCAACTGCATTCCCGAATAATTTATCTAATATACCACGAGACCAGATTGAGATACTTAATCGAAGTGAATGGATGTTATGGCAGGAAATCGTTCAACATTTTAATTTAATTAGAAATCCCTCTTTTTCGGATTATGCGATATCTCATCCAGAAATAGTTGAAATTGATCCTAGACTAATGTCCATAAGTGCAAGTATTAGATATACAGCAGATGATTCATGGTATATCTATCGTGGAAGAAGTGTAAACCAATATGGTTATGAACAATTTTTTGATTTATCAGAAACACTTATAAACCGTCCTGAGTATGCCGGACGTGATCATTGTTTTGGTGATGATTTTATATATAGATGCGGAACTGATAAAGAAAAAACAGGAAATCATACAACCTGGCGACAAGTTGGGACGAACCATCATATAACGATGGTCGTGAATCAGTTACGCCAATTCTGGCGAGACTTTAATGCTGAACGTACTTCCTGAGAAAGAATAGGAATGTCTAAAGTATTTGTGATTGATTCCCGAAGTTTTCTTTTATTTGTGTAGTGGCTTATTTTAATATTGTATTTGTTGATAATAGAAATCAATTCATCTTTCCAGAGAATTTGAAGTAAGCTCTGACTATCGAGTAGTGGATTATTTTTTGCTTTTCGTAATTCAGCAACTACATTACCATCATTTTTTACAATAAGCAATCCCCACCATTTAGGAACAGATTCTCTAATTTTTTTGAGATGGGGTTTATTAGTGGCTATAGAAATTTTTTCTAGAGATTTATTATAGTAATTAATTTGATTGGGAAGCCTGTTGAGAGTGTCTTCTTCACTTTTAATTTCGTAACCGTGTATTACCCCATTAACAACTGCAATATCAATTCTTGAAAGACCGGAACATAAATCGAACTCATCGACAATAATAGTATCCTTATACTTTTTATTTTCCCTTTTAAGATAAGGATGTAATAATTTACGAATGTCGCTGTCTTGCATAAAAAATTAAAATATAATTAATTGAAATATAAATCCTCGTATTATAGTAGGCAAGTTCAATATATGAAAGACAATCCATATATTTAACACAAACATTTACTCATTATTTCTACTATTAGGAGAAAATGATCGCAGACTTCAACATAAATACAATATACACTACGTTAAAAAAGTTTGGTATTGATAAAAAATTTATCAAAGATATCTTATTACCTGATTGGTGGGATGATGAAATAGCTAATACAAAAGCAGGATATCTTCAGACCATAGATATAATTTCAAAAAACCTGGGAATGGATTTAGCGAGTTTTGTTGCAAATCCGGAAACTATTAGCCTTAAAGGAAATGCTGTAATAAAATTTAAGACGGCAAAGAACGTTAACATTCCTGCTAATTTAATTTGGCCAAAGTCGTTAGCACTCAGAATTTCAGAACTGATTGAAGAAGTGCTTTCAATCGACGTGAAACCACTTCCTAATAATGCCTTAGAAATACGTGATCAGGTAATTGAAAATTATAAAACATTAAATCTTGAGACAATGCTGGACTATCTATGGAATCATGGAATACCTGTGTTACATATATCAGAGTTTCCTAGAGATGTAAACAAGATGGATGGAATGATAATAAACTTGTTCGACCGACCAATAATTATTATTTCTAAGAATCGTAAACATGATGCCTGGTTGTTATTTGTGCTTGTGCACGAGCTTGGACATTTTATTAAAGGACATTTATCTAATTCCGGTAACATAATTTATGATACTGATATTGAAAATGAACAGGATAGTGAAGAACAGGAGGCGAATGAATTTGCTATAGAACTGTTAACCGGAAGTGAATCGCCAATATTCGATATTCAAGAAAGTATAGATAGTTCATTTAAATTATCAAATAGAGTAAAAGCAATTAGTAAGGAATTGAAAATTGATCCCGGAGTTATTGTATTAAACTTTGCCTATAAAACAAAAAAATGGCCAATAGCAGAGCAAACATTGAAAGTTATTGATCCAAAAGCTGATGCTGTTGAAAAAATAAAAGATAAGATGAGGCGTTATTCTAATTTTGAAAATACTACTGAAGAGAATGCTGACTTTCTAATAAAAATCACTTCACTTTCGGGGGAAGATCTTGCTTCTCTTTCTGGATAATGACATAATATTGAAACTTGGCGCATTAGGTTTATTAAAAGATTTAGAAAAATTATTTAATACTGATGCATCATCAATTTATATCCTTCCCACAGCAAAGCACTACATCTCCAATAATAAAAATTTAAGGATTAAATACTCAGAAGAGTTGTTACAAGATATTTTAACCTTAATTAAAAATTACCAAGATATACCTGCCGAATTTATTAATGACGAAACATATTTATCTTTAACTGATATTGACAGAATCGATTCAGGAGAACGATTATTGTTTTCCATAAATCCTGGGGATAAAGATTTTTTAATATTGACTGGTGATAAGAATGCAATTATACAATTGAGTAATCAGCCAAACATTGATAATATTAAAGCTGAATTAGCTGGTAAAATTGTTTGTTTAGAATATATCTTTTTAAAATTATCAGAGATTAATAGTTTTGATTTAATTCAATCGCAGATGAAAGGCAAAGATTTTGGTAGTGATAAGACACTAGAATTAGTATTCAATCAATCCAATTTAACCATTGAAAAAGCAAGAGAAGGATTAGTGAGCTATTATAATGACTTAAAAAAACAGACAGATGATTTGTTATTTCAAATAGAGTAAATGTTATGCAAAAATCATCAACATTACCTTTGTTTATCCTGCTTTGTTGCATCACTTTTCCCCAGCAAACCCACACCATTATGTTCTTCAAAAAAATATTTTCATTCGCGAAGATTAAATAAGAATGTCAATAATAGAATGTGCCATCTCAATCGCAGTCTCCGCCCACCAAGGCCAATTAGATAAAGCCGGTAAACCATATATTTTGCATCCACTAAGATTGATGTTAAAGATGCAGAATGAAAATGGAAATGATAATTTCTCATTATCTGAAATATTACAATCAGCTTAAAGAGTTACACTGATATAAAAATAGTCATTGAAAAAATTTAATCCATATCAAAATATATTTTACTACTACAAAGGTACACACAACCTCGGTAGGGTAATTGAGACGCAGATTGAAGATAATACTACCAAGACACTAATTAACACTTTTGAGTATAGTAACATTGCTCTTGTTCAATCATTTCTTGAAAATCTTAAAATCCCTTTTAGTTCAAATGTTTTTCCGCAGTATGATTTACAAATAGCAGAAAAATTCAGCAGGCCGGATGCAATGAGCTTGATAGAGTTGATTGGAAAATAATGGGGGCTAAATATTGGAATAGCACCGAAGAAGATAATGACAGGTGGCGAAGGCGGATGGCAGAATTCCTCGCCTACCAATTTATTCCATCAAGTTGTATATTAGCAATAGTCGTTTACAACGACGATATGAAAAAAGCGGTTGATTCTATCCAAGGGAAATGCAATACCAATATAAAAACTATTATTAAACCTAACTGGTATTATTAGCATGTTAGAATTAATTAATAAAGGAAATATTGTTGAAGCTGATGCAGAGGCTTTAGTCAATACTGTAAATACAAAGGGAGTAATGGGTGCTGGAATTGCACTTCAATTTAAGAAAGCCTTTCCTGATAATTTTAAACTTTATGAGAAAGCTTCTAAAACAGGTAAGATTCAAGTTGGAAGAATTTTTGTTACGGAAACTGGGCAGTTTACAAATCCTAAATACATAATTAATTTTCCTACTAAAAAGCATTGGCGTGATCCTTCAAAACTAATGTGGATACAAGAGGGCTTGGCAGATTTAAGAAATTTTATAATTCAGAATAATTTAAAATCAATTGCAATTCCTGCACTTGGCTGTGGCAATGGTAAGCTTAATTGGGAAGACGTCAAACCGCTTATTACTAATGCAATATCTGATATAAAAGATTTAGCTGCACTCATATATGAACCCATATGATCACCTTTAGGAGTCAGCACCTTCTTTTCAATCCCCTTTTTCAGCTCCTCAGCACCTTTCCCGGCATTGCACCTGTATGTTCACCATTACTTATTACAACTTTGCCATTAATAATAACATAGGGAATTCCTTCTGGATACTGGTGGGAATTGGTAAACTCAGCTTTATCCTGAATTTTTTCATAATCAAATAAAACAACATCTGCAGCTTTACCTTCCATAAGCCTTCCTCTATCTTCAAATCTTACTTTATCTGCAGGCATAGAGGTCATCTTCTTAATCATTTCTTCAAGTGAACATATTTTTCTTTCTCTTACATATTTTGCTATTGCTCTTGGAAAAGTTCCATAAGCACGTGGATGAGCGATACTTTTATTCATTGGAGGATAAGGTGCGTGAGAACCTGCATCGGAAGAAATCATTACTCGTGGATGAGCAAGTATTTTTTCCGTTGAACTCTCTTCCATACCAAACCCCATCATCATTACCTGGTTTTCAGATCCCAAAAGAATTTCTACTGCAGCATCAAAACCATCTTTACCTTCTTCTTCAGAAATCTTCTTAATTGTTTTCCCCTGGTACTTTTCTTTCAGCTCATTTTTAAAAATGCTTGATATCAAAACTCCGTTCCAATCGCCATCAAGATTTGCAACTTTTTCTTCTGTATAATCTTTCATCTTTTTGAGATCGGATTTATCCTTCAGTCTCTCGAGAAATTTTTCCGTCCCGCCATCTCTTGCCCAGAGAGGAAAAAGATTAGAAAGGTTTGTATGATAAGCAACATAAGTATACCTGTCGGCATGGACTTCAAGACCTTCCTGAATTGCTTTATCCATTTTAGCAAGCGCTTCATCTGCTTTATGCCAGTTTGATTTACCTGAAACTTTTAAATGAGATATTAAGAGACGTGAACCCGATTCTTTTGCAATCCTGATTGCTTCATCAATTGCTTCAAGAACTGCGTTATCTTCATTCCTCATATGAGTTGAATAGATTCTGAATTTCTCCGGCACAGCTTTACACAATTCAATCAGCTCTTCTGTTGATGCAAAACTTCCCGGGGTGTATTCGAGTCCTGTTGAAACTCCAATAGCTCCTCCTCTTATTGCTTTTTTAACTTCATCCTGCATTCTTTTTAATTCATCTGAAGTAGCGGGACGATCATCAAGTCCAACAACAAATTCTCTGACAGTTCCTAATCCAACCAATGTTGCCATATTTACAGAAAATTTTCTTGAAGAGAAATAATCTAAGAATCCTTCGAGAGTCCGCCAGGATAATTCTTCACCATATTCTTCTTTAAAGTTTTTAAGAGCAATATCTAATTCCGGTCCGCCTAAAGGTCCCCATGAAAAACCATCCTGACCTGTAATTTCTGTTGTAACTCCCTGCCTGATTTTACTTTCTGCTTTAGGATTGATGATAAGATCTGAATCCGTATGTGAATGAATATCTATAAAACCGGGTACAACCTTTAACCCTTTTGCATCAATAATTAATTCTGCTTCAGAATCGGAGAGGTTACCTATTGCAGCAATTCTTCCCTCTATAATTCCGAGACTTGATTTAAATTCTTTTTTACCTGTACCATCTATTATACTACCATTCTTTATAAGAATATCAAATCCCTTTGAGTGCATAAAAATATGTGGAGTTGAAGAGAAGCCAAAAAGTAATCCTGATGTACTGAGAAGTGAAGAGCTTTGTATGAATTTTCGTCTGTTGATCTTTTTCATTTACTGTTCCTGGAGGATGTTAATGAACTGAATATAAATATAGTTTAAATGATGGAAAGTCGGTAGCCGCAACCTTCAGGTTGCAGAATTATATTGTTTTCGCCCCGCCTATAGCGGGGCGGCTACCATTAATATTTTTATTTTCACACATCCTCATTAAAAAGAGAAAATTTTAAAAATTCAATTCAAAACATCAACCGCTTTTAATTTTCGGGGTTCATTTACTTTTTTGTAGAGCCAGTAAACTGCAGTTATTGCAATTAGAGTATATACCAGGAAAACAGGAACGTAACCGAAAAGCGTGATTAGTGAACCTCCTATAATACCGAACAATACAGTTGGTGCTGTAACAGTATTAATCAACCCTATATAAATCGGCCTTTCAGATTCATCGCACATCTCAACGACAATTGCCAGCCGGGAAATTCCCTGCAGTGTAACAGCGCATCCTACAAAGAAAAAGACAATTCCATAAAGCAGAATATTATTTGCAAATGCCGCACAGAGACTTGCTGCTGCGGAACATGAAGCAAGGATAAGCATATTAATTTTGTGTCCAAAAAAATCTGCCAGATAACCGAAGATAAAATTTCCAAACACCTGGCTTGCCATTAATATAATTGTAAAAGTACCGGCATATGCTGTAGGAAGGTTAAACTTTCTAACTGCATAAACCGCATAAAAAGCCGAAGCAGTAAGAGCCATTAGAATTAATGCATCGGCTATCATAAAATTTTTAAAATCTAAATTTTCTTTTAATATTTTTTTTGAACGTATTAATATTTCTCTCAGTGAAAGCGGAATTACTTCAGCAGCAAGTTCAATACTTGTAGAGACCGGCTCTGGTTCCTTCAAACGGGTTAAAAAATAAAGCGATACCATTGTAAGCAGGAAAGAGATCAGGAATAACAATGCAAAATTATGCGGGAAAACAATTGAAGAGAGTATAACTGTTACTGCTGATCCGCCAAGTATACCGAGTGCAGAACCTAATAATAAACGGATAGAAAGAAGTCTTCCTCTTAATTTAACAGGTGTTGTTTTTGAAAAAAAATCGTACCAGAAGAGACCTGAGCTGCTTCCGGCAATTGCTGCAATGAAAATCAGAAAGAGCATTAAAGGAACGGAAATGGAGCTGTCTAACTTTCCAATGAATAGTGAGCAGACAAAACTTATAATAATAAAATTGAGGCGGAAAATTAATCCGTAGCGAAGAACATCAGGTTTTGCTTTTCCTTTATGAGGGAAAAATCTGATAAAAAGTAACTGGGGAAGATTTGATCCTAAAGTCCACAAAACTGTTACAGAACCAACAGCAATTGCATTTCCGCCTATCCTTTGGATTAATACAGGCAGAATAGTATTTACTGTAATAAAACTCATTGCAAAAATAAATGTCGTCCCTTCATAAATGTGTATTAACAAATTATGACGAAGCACATAAGGATCATACCCGGAAATTTTCTGAAGCTGAAAGTATCTTGATAGCATATCTTAAAAAAAATTTTAAAAACGTTCAGATAAATATAAATAATGTATCGTTGCACTTTTTGATTTACCTCGTTTCGTGCAAATAAAGGGAACACTCATGATAAAGTTCAATTGGGTTGAAAGAAATAAAAGTCATCCTTTTTTTATTTCGATTAAATGTATTTGTTTTTAGTGCTGCCAGTTGGGTGAACTTCTATTAGTAACTTGAACAACACTTGTAATTACATCTTAATTAAACTACTTTTGTGGTGTCCTGAGAAGAAAATTAAGATAGAGTGAATTTCTTAAAAATCCTCACCATCTATTCCTAACTTTTCATACAGCGGCAAGTAAACCGGCTAAGTTTATTCATTATCTACAAGCCGGATTATTATTTATCAATACATAATTAAAAGGAGAATAAAATGAATATTTTTGTTGGCAACTTAGCATCTGATGTAAAGGAAGA
>CAZEWJ010000072.1:0-11870 GCA_964515875.1 uncultured Ignavibacteriaceae bacterium
CATAAAAACCTGACGCATTCTCTAAATATTTAATCCATTTGTTTTTCATTTCAGATTCTACTTTTTCTTCCCATTCGGAAATAGCTTCTTCAATATTTATTTGTTCAAATTCATTCCATTCTTTACATTTATCAAACAATAGATTTTTTACATTCTCTTTCCATTGAAAATATTCTGCGGCATTATAGACATATACGTTTTTGATAACTGGGTTTGCTGATTCATCAATTGCTTCTTCAACAAGATGCCATCCTTCTTTAACTGCTTCTTTTCTAAATTCTTCTAATTCACTTGTAATCTCTAATGGTTTATCAAGAAGACTTTCCCTATATATCTTCAAGGTATCTTTATCAATTTGTGGTTCACTAAACTTATAGGAAAATTTTCTATTAACCATCCCTACTTTTTTATCAATCATCTTTGGTTTTTCAGGGAGTATAATTCCAATATCATTTGCACTAAGTTGAAGTTCAAACTGTTCATTTATATTGTCAAGATATTCCCTATTAGCAAGTAGTTTTAGGTCTAAAGGTTTTTTGCCTAACAAGACTTCTTTATTTAACTCTTCATCGTTGTGAATGAAAGTATAGTCTTCGTTCTCACACAAAATATTATATTTGGGTAGAAAATAACCTTCCCCTGGTAAAACTCCACTTTGTTCAATGTAGTTTATTTCTAATAGTAAAAAGTAAGTGTGTTCAGGATAATCCCTTGCTTTTATTTCATTAAGCTTTTTAAATAATACTGATTCCATTTTATTCAAAATAAAAATCCCTCATTGCCTTTGAACCCGGCTTTCGTTCCGGCTCCAGTTTCCTGGAAGGCAAAGAGGGATTAAAAATTGTTTCGAAAGTTATATTCAAGTTCATTTAAAAAATAAGAACAATGTCAGGACTTATCAACTAAAAAGTTTTTAAGCTGCTTTCTTCTTAGAAACTTTATTTTGTTTTTTGTATCTGTTAATTAATGCTTTAGCTACTTCAAAACAATCAACTGAAAAAGTAGTTTTGCTAATCCAGTCTGCCAAGCTGCGGATAATATCCCCTAAATGTTCATTCTTTGAATTCTTAAGACTTACAGATAAATTGAATAATTCTTCATAAATATCTGCCTCCCTAAAATGTGCGTGTTCACGTCTTATATAATCAGCAAGAAGATAAACTCTTTTTGATTCATCTTTTGTTTGATCAAAAATATTTTTTATTGCACCATCAAGTCCTCCAAATTCTTCTTGAATAAGTGCAATAATAAGAGCATCAGTAAAGAATTTTTTTCCGGCCTTTTCTATCTCTGCCGGAATATCGTTAAGTAATTCAAATAAGTTTTCCATTTGTAACCTCTATGAATAAAATTTAATTAATGTAATATTGTTTAAATTGAATTAAATGCCGGATTTTCTCCGGCTGTGAATTAAGCAGATTTCTTTAACAGAGTTAACTTTCTTTCTAATTTTTTCTTTTCTGCTTTAAGTTCTTTATTACTTTTTTGTAAATCTTTTCTATATGCTTTCAACGTTTTGAATCCAAGAGAATTAGCAATTCTTCTACACAGCAATCGATCTTTTTTGTTAATAACTCTGGGAAGAAGTAGACATAATGCTTTTAGAGTTTTAATTCTAAAATAATTAGGTTTATATACATTTAATGTTTTCCCTTTTAGTTGAAGCTTTGCATTATGATCTACTGGAAGTTCTTTTACAAATCTTAAAATATTATTTAGAAGGACCATATAGATTTCATCGGCTAATTCACTTGTATTAACTGTTTTTATTGTTTTAGGAATCTCATTCCATTTCTGTTCATCCTTAAGCCGATTCCATTCTGCAATTAAACTATCTCTTTGTGCTTCAACTGAAGAAGTTTTTTCAGTGGTTTTGGATTTATGATTAGTTGTCATTTGAATACTCCGTTATTATGTTTTTGAAATTAATTAATTAAAAGCGATTTAAAGGGCGATCTCCCTTTAAGCTACATTTAGTAGCTTGGAGAAAGAAAGTGTTTCTAAGGGGCACGTATGGATTTTAAAAATGATTTTAGAAGCATAGTTTAACCCTCCAGGACCTTAACAGCGGTTCTTAATGAATCAACTGTTAGATGAGCATAGATTTGAGTTGTTTTTATATCCTTATGCCCTAACAGTTCCTTGATGATGAATAATGATACTCCATTCTTAGCAAGATATGAAGCGAAGCTATGTCTGAGATCGTGTAGATGAAATTTAGGATTAATGATTTTTGTTGCTCTAACTGCTTTCTTGAATTTCTTGGAAAGATAATCCCCATTGAATTTAAATCCATTCTTATTAAAAACATATCCTGGTTCTTGAAGGTTAAAATATTTAGGTAATCTGTTTGAAACCAGTTTAAATAATGTTTCGTTTATCGGGATTACTCTTTCTTTTTTCCCTTTAGTTGTGAATTCATCAGTGTTAATAACCCTTATCAATCTATCAGGTAAGGAAACTTGATTCCATTGTAGATTAATAATTTCACCTAATCTCATTCCCGTATGGAAAGCAAAAATGTAAAGGTCTTTGAGTGTTTGATTATCAACATTCTCTAAAATCTGATTGAGTTCAGTTTCATCAATGAATAAAGGATTGTTTTTAGGAATAGGAGGAAGTTTAATCTGATTAAAAATATTATCTGATAAGTAACCCCATTTGATTGCTTTATTGAAAGCACTTTTAAGAGCAATTAAATAAGTTCTTGCTCCTTCTTTTGTCCGGCTGAAAGTTTCAGTGAAAAACTTTTCTAATTGATTTACTGAAATTCTATTAAGGGTAATATCACCAGTGTGGCCAATGAGTAACCGGAAAGCGACTTCAACAGTTGTGTGATAATGTTCCGAAAAATTTAATTTGATATGATTTAAATATTCAGCTTCAAATGCCTTGAGGTTCGGGGATTTAATTTTTGGCTTTTGCTTTAAATTATTCTTAAAGTCAGTTAAGAATCCTAAAGCTTCACTTTTATTCTTGCATTTAGTTGAAATCCTTTTTTTTCGGTTTTCAATTTCATCAAGAAATTCAAGATGATAATATCCACCTCTTTTAAAAAGAAACATTATATCCTCCTTCCCCTCAGAAGTGTTAAGTAAAATGTAAAGCACTCACTTAACAAAAGACTGAACAATGAAGCGGGATATAAAAAGGCAGGATAGAATAATTGATATTTTATTCTACTTTCTTGTCGGGGTGGGGAGATTCGAACTCCCGACCTCTTCGTCCCGAACGAAGCGCGCTAACCGGGCTGCGCTACACCCCGATATAAAAGAACTTCAAACAAAAGTAAATATAATATGTTCGGTTTTAACTTTGAAATTTACTATGTCTTTAAAAACAAAAAGTCCCGATGATCCGGGACTTAAATCTTTTTTATTAAAAAATATTATACTGTTTCTTCAACTTTAGGGAAATGAACTTTTTCAAGTTCTTCCCGTTTTCCATTAATTACTTTTTCTATTATATATTCTTTTGAATCTTTAGAATGAGTAAATATAATTATCTCAGCAACAAGTCCAATAGCAAATAATTGAATGCCAAAGACAATTAACAGGATACTTACCAGTACTATTGGTCTGTCAGCAAGAGCTTCACCTAAAAACATTCTTTCATAAAAGAGATACAAAGCAAGTAAAGAACCAATACTAAATATTATAAATCCGGGGAAACCAAAAAATCGCAGAGGTTTTTTTGTAAACTTAATTAAGAAGAAAATAGAAATAAGATCAACTATTCTTTCAGTATAATGACCAGGGGAATAAACTCTATGTGATGCATCTGATTGAAATTGTTCAGCATCTATTTCATTAATTCTAAATCCATACTTGTTTGCAAGTAATGGTAAGAATCTTATCTGGTCTCCATATAAATTAATATGTTCAAGAACCTCTCTTTTAAAAAGCCTGACACGGCATCCAAGATCCTGGTAATGCATACCAAGAAAAAGGTTTACAAGAAAATGAAATATTTTAGCCTGCACACGTTGAAAAATATTATCCTTTTTCCGTGTTCTTTTAGCAATGATCATATCTATATCATTAAATGACTGGATCATTCTTGAAATCTCTTTTTCATTTATCTGCATAAATGGGGGTAAAGTTAAAATCAAACGACCAGAAGCTTCTTCAAAACCAATACTCAAAGCTGAGGCATCACCAAACCATCTTGCTAATTTTACAATTTTTAAATCTTCACCTTTCTGCTGCAATTTCTGAAGCTCGCCAAGTAATTCATTTGTATCATCGGTGACATAAATAAATTCAAATTTGATCCCTGTTTCTTCAATATTTCTTTTATATGTATAATAAAGAGATTCCACATCCCCTCTCCTTTGGCGACTGGAAACTGTTATTATAACTGAAAGATCAATATTATATCTCATTTATTTCTCCGGTCATTTATCATATCAAATTTATTTTTTATATCGAAGTAATTTTTCAATTTTAACATCACCGTTTTTATAAACCATTTCACTAATTATCCCCATGAAAATTAAGAACATACTTAAAGAAGCAAAAAGAAGACTACTCCCCATTACAGTAACAAGTGAATATCCTGGGTTTAGTAAAATTTTTATTAATCCAAGCAGGAAAATAATCAAGGATATAATTCCAAATAGCAAAGCAAAAATTCCAAATCCATATAATGGTAAATGAAAAAAAGCGAAAATTATTTTTAATGCAACCATATCAATTAAAACTTTATAAATCCTTGATAGACCATATTTAGATTTACCAAACTTTCTTTCATGATGCTTTACTTTAATTTGAGCAAATCTAGCACCAGATAAAGCTGTAATAACGGGCATTAACCGGTGCATTTCAGAATACATTGGAAATTTTTTTACTATTTCACCTCTATAAGCTCTGATTGCACAGCCATTATCCTTTACCGGAACACCAGTAACTTTACTTATCAGCCAATTAGCAATTTTAGATGGAATCTTTCTTGAAATCAAAAAATCTTTTCTATCATGTCTCCAGCCAAGTACAATATCATATCCTTCATTTATTTTATTAGTCATCGCCTCAATATCACTTGGATCATTCTGTAAATCTCCATCCATTGTTACCACAATTTTTCCTTTAGCTTCCTGGAAACCTGCATGTAAACCGGTTGTTTGACCATAATTTCTTTTAAGTTTAATAACTTTTAATCTGGAATCAAGTTTACTAATCCTTTCTGCTGTTTCAAATGTTTTATCAGAGCTCCCATCATCCACCAGGATAATTTCATAATTTATTTTAAGATGCTTAAGCGCATTTATGATGGCTTCATACAGAGGTTGAATTGAAGCTTCTTCATTCATCATGGGAACCACTATTGAAAGATCCATATATTATGAGGATTTGATTTTTAAATATTTTACTTCAATTCGGTATTTAGAAGAATAATGTATCCATAAATTATGCCATTTTTAAATGATTTTTATCAAGTAAAAATTAGCAGAAAGAATAAGATTTACTATAATTATATAATTTTAAACAAACAAAAAAAATCCATTTTGAGAAAAAGTATCAAAGCATTAAAAAAATTTTTAAGAATAAAAAGATATTTATAATAAGTTTCCAATCATTTAGAAATTCTCAGTATGATTATAAACACAAAAATAGTTTATCATTATTGCCTTTACTTTTAATTTCCGTAAATTCTACTGAGAAATTTAATTTTCACCCATTTTCATTTGAAATGATATGATTACAAAAAATAATATAAAGCGGATTATTTCACTGTTAATTTTTATAATGAATATTATTTAAATTTACTGAATTTCGGTATAAATTTTGTCTTTAATCAGGTTGTTTAAGTTTGGTTTTAACTAAATAATAAGGAAGGAAAAGTTATGAATAAAAGATTTACCAAATTAGTCTATTTATGCATAGTTATTTTATCATCTATAAAAATATTTGCTCAAGCTCCCATAATTACACAACAACCTTCTAGTATAGGTGTTATTGAAGGACAAACAGCCACATTTAATATAGAGGCTACAGGGAGTGGGTTATTACATCAATGGTATAAAGATGGTACTGCTATTAGTGGAGCTACTGATTCAATTTATACAACACCTCCCACTGTCTTGGCAGATAATGGGTCTGAATTTTCAGTAAGTGTTACAAATATTTCAGGTAGTGATTCAAGTACTTCGGCTATATTGTTTGTTACTGATGCTCAGAGCAGAGTAACTGCCGGACAAATAGTTTTATATAATTTTAATGAAGGCAGTGGAACAACCATATTTGATTCATCCGGTTCGGGAACACCATTAAATTTAAATATAAATAATCCTGCTGCAGTTTCCTGGTCATCGGTTAGTCTTTTAACTAAAGATACAGCTTTAATCAATACAACCTCAGCTGCTTCAAAAATAATTGATTCTGTTACTTCAAGTAGTGAAATAACAGTGGAATTATGGATTAATCCTTTATTAATTAGAAATGACAGAATATTTGAATTACTTCAATCTACTACAGAAGTAAATTTTGGAATTGAAACTTACCCACCATTCGGGTATAATTTTGTTATCAGAACTACTACAACGAGTCCCCAGGGTGTTCCGGCAACCTTAGATACAACAGGATTGGAGACAGATTTAACACATCTTATTTTTACTTTTAAAAATGGTATTTCCAGAATTTACAAGAATGGAATTGAAGTGCGTTCAAGAAATATAGGCGGAGATTTTTCAAATTGGAATAATTTGGCTCGTTTATCTTTAGCGAATTATTTAAATGGTACCAGGCCCTGGAAAGGTATTTTTTATTTAGCAGCTATTTTTGATCGCGCACTTGACTCGGTTGAAGTTGCTCAAAATTTTAATATTGGTGTACAAACTGAACAAGCTCCGTTTATAATAGAAGAACCTAAAAGTATAAAGGTAGTTGAAGGAATTACAGCAACTTTTAAAGTTCTGGCAATCGGTAATACTCCTTTCTCCTACCAATGGAAAAAGAATGGATCTGATATATCAGGAGCTATAGATACATTTTATACTACACCTACGCTTACTTTAGCTGATAATGGATCAATTTATAGTGTTGTTGTAACTAATTCAGATGGCAGCGATATAAGCCTGGATGCAGTTTTAGAAGTAGTGGTCGGTGAATTGGGAGGTTGTACTCCGGCAATGGTTCATTATTATAAACTGGAAGAAACTTCTTCACCATATTTAGATTCTTTTGGCTTTACAGATGCTATAAGCAGCAATCCACCTGTTTCGGGAACTGGTATAGTCGGGAACTCTCAAATATTCTCCAGCCAGGAAACAATTAATATCCCTGATGACGATCTTTCAGATTGGGAACCTAACCAAAGCTTTTCTTTTGAATTTTGGATGAATACAAATTTTGTTCCTTCTCTGGTCAATGTAGCAATAGGTAGAAGGGACGCTTCAACCAATCTTAGTTGGTGGATTGGCTATAATCCAAATGGAACAGTTTCTTTCCAGTTAAAGAATACTACAAATGAAGGGGTTACAATAGGTAATAAGGGCCAAGTTGTAAATGATGGTAACTGGCATTTAATTACTGCAATAAGAAATGGTAGCTCGGATACAAATTATTTATACATCGATGGAAGTATAATTGACTCAGCATTTATAAATTATACTGCCTCTTTTGAAGGAATAACAGAGATAAATATTGGCCATTTAGCCTCTCAATTTTATTTTACAGGTTCAATTGATGAAATAGCTTTCTTTAACATGGCATTATCTCAGTCTGATGTTCTAACCCATTATAACAATGGATTAGCTGGTTTTGGATATTGCAATGAAATTAATGCTCCTACAGAATTAACAGCAGAAGCTCAATTTGGAAGAGTTGAACTTGCCTGGAAAGATAATTCTGTTAATGAAGACGGATTCGTTATTGAAAGAGCACTTCAGGATTCCTCATTCGCAGTACTTGATTCGGCTGGAGCTAATGATACTACTTATACGGATATGAATGTTGCCGATACAACTACTTACAAATACAGAGTTAAAGCATTTAATGCAGTAACAGAATCTGATTATAGTAATGAAGTCTTGGTTACAACTCTTCTTTCTACAATTAGTGCCCCGGGTAATTTAATTGCTATATTAGATCCACAGGATACAACAAATGTTAACCTGCTGTGGGATGATAATTCTTCTAATGAATTAGGATTTATTATCCAAAGAGCAGTTGGTGATTCGATAAATGCAACGGTATTTGATAATATTGATAGCGTAGCAGCCGATGTAACAACATATACTGATACAACAGTAAGCGATACTACAACATATACTTATAGAATCTATGCTTACAATGCAGATACTGTTTCAGCATTTAGTAATCTGGCTGAAATAACTACTCCGTTACCAGTTGAACTAACTTCATTTACAGCTAATGTAGTTAACGGAAAAATTCTTGTTTCCTGGACTACTGCCACTGAAATAAATAATGCCGGATTTAGTCTTGAAAGAAGTAATGACAACCTTAAGTTTATCGAATTGGCGTTTATTGAAGGAAACGGAACAACAACAAGTAGATCGGAATATAGTTTTAAAGATAATTCAGTTCTCTCCGGGAAATATTACTACAGATTAAAACAAGTTGATTTCGATGGTTCTTTCTATTATCTAAAAACAATAGAAGCTGATTTAGGAATGCCTAAGGAATATTCATTAGATCAGAATTATCCCAATCCTTTTAATCCTACAACTACTATTCGATTTGCTCTTCCAATAAATGCAGATGTAAATATTAAATTATACAATAGTCTTGGACAGGAAGCAGCCGATATTCTAAAGAACGAATTAGATGCAGGAATTCACGAGGTAATTTTTAATGCAAATAGTCTTTCAAGTGGTGTATATTTCTACAGGATAGAAGCAAAAGGAACAGATGGTTCTATTTTTTCTGAAGTAAAGAGAATGATTTTAATAAAGTAAAATTTTCGAAACAAGGAAAAGCCGGTTTGGTATAAGCCAACCGGCTTTTTTTATCTGCTATAGGTTACTCATAGGAAATTAATTTGTTAGCTAATGAAAATATTTCGTAAACAGACTGCTAAACAGGGATAAATTATTTTCATTTGTTCGTATTTCATTTCTTGTTTTATATTCTACTCAATAGTATCCTTAATTTAAAAATTAATACTTTCTAAGCTTTTGTTTCAATAATAGTATCTGTTCCAAATAATTACACTTATATTCTTAGCAATTTACTAGAAGCGTCTCTCCTGCCGAATTTGTTACCCTATTTCCGGCATATAAATTGTCTTCAAGAAATGATACGTTTTCACAATAAATCCTAAACTATAGCTTTAATAAATAAGAATTGCTTAGCTATGAAAAATATTTTTAGTCTATTTTATAAAATAAAAAAGAGTGCTTTTAAAATATATTTTTCTATTATTCTTTCATCCGGTGTAATTCAAGCACTGGCACAATCTATAACTGTTATTTCCCCAAATGGTGGTGAAAAATGGGAAGCCAATTCAACTCAATTAATTAAATGGGAAAGTAAATATATAGATAAAATCAAAATAGAATATTCTTTGGATGGTGGTTTGAGTTGGGGAAATATTATTCCATCAATTGATGCTTCCTTAGGTGAATATTCCTGGACTGTTGTTAAGGCACAAACCCCGTATGTTTTAATAAAAATTAGTGATACTTCAAATCCCTTTACCTTTGATATCAGCAATGAAAATTTTAGTGTGGATATTAAAGAAAAACGGGAACAGTTTAATAAAATTACAGAAATAACCGGAGATACTATTAAAATAATGCCTCTGGGAGATTCTATTACCTGGGGAACTAATCCTGATGAATTAAATAGCCCGGGTTATAGAAGACTATTAGATTCTCTTTTAACAAATGCAGGATACAATTTTGATTTTGTTGGAAGTTTAATTGGTGGTGAACCTAATGATTTTGATCGGGATAATGAAGGACATCCTGGATGGTATGCTTTAAGAAATACAAACACTTCACAGTCTATGTTCCACCAGTTAAATAATTTTTTAACAAATAACCCTCCTGAAATAGTTTTTATCCATATTGGAACTAATGATATAGCTAGTCAACTTGAACCCAGAACTGCTGCTGAAATAGCAGATGCTGTAATAGATCTTCTTGACATAATTTATAATTATAATCCAAATATTATTACTATCGTTGCTAAGATCATAGACAGGGATGATAATTATCATCAAAAAACTATGGATTTCAATACAGAATTAGAAAATAAAGTTAATTCTCTCCCATCTGCTCAAAAGGAAAAGATAATTATTGTTGATATGTACAATGAATTGGGCGTTCGCTGGAATAACCCAGGAAATATTAATTTCTCGGATAATATACATCCAAGCAATATTGGTTATCAAAAAATGGCAGATGTATGGTATAATACTTTAATAAATGTTTTACCAGTTCCGCCAATATTTGCTGATATGAAAATATTTTTGCAGGGACCTTATAACTCGGGCATAATGAGCACGGAATTAAACTCTAAAGGTTATTTACAATTATATGCATACTCCCAACCTTATAATTCATCTCCCTGGAATTATAATGGGAATGAATCGGTAAGTTCAAATTTCTATATATCAAATCCTTCAATTGTTGATTGGGTTCTTGTTGAACTAAGAAATAAAGATAACCCATGTTCAATAGTAACTGCAAGAGCAGGTTTTATTAAAAACGATGGTACTATTGTAGATATTGATGGATCAGGTAGTTTGAGTTTTAATAATATTTCAATGGATAATTATTATATAACAATAAAGCATAGAAATCATCTCGCTGTAATGAGTGCAAGCCCGGTAATGTTAGTGAATAATACTCTTACTTATGATTTTACTGTTGACTCCAACAAATTTTATGGCGGAAGCTTTGCTGCCAAAGAACTTGAATCCGGATCCCCGGGTATTTGGGGAATGTTTGGTAGTGATGGGGACTCTGATGGATTCATAAACGCTATTGATTTGAACTTAGTTTGGAGACCACAAAATGGTTTGGACAACTATTCAAAAGGAGATTATAATTTAGATGGATTTATTAATGCTGTTGATAAAAATTTATTTTGGCGCTTAAATAACGGTTTAGACTCAAAGGTACCTATAAATTAGAGACAATAATGAAACTAAAAATATATATTTTATTCTTTTACTTATCTTCTTCTCTATTCTCTTTGAATTTTGCGCAAACCATAGTTAATGGTCGTTTCATAGTTATTGCTAATAACGGAATTAATTATTCAGTAAAAATTCAAATCAATACTGATAGCGAAAACAATTATTTAGGATCATCAAATTTAAGATTCTTTTTTTCCGGGGATATTTCATATCCACTAAATCCTACTCCCGGGGTTGATTATACTTTTCATAATTTTAATGGAGGAAACTATAACACAGGTGAAATAGTCAGGCCTTCTGAAGATCAAATCAGTGTAAATATTGATTTAAATAATCCTAACATAGGTACATTAATTGATCAATCACCTGGTTGGACAGATGTTGTTACAATAAATTTTTCAACAGAAGATCCTGGTGTTTATGCAAATTTAGATTGGAATTTACCTGCGACAGTCATTTTCAGTGATAATGAATCAACAATATGGAATGAAGGGGATTTTATAGGTATAAATACTACTCCATTACCAGTTGAACTAACTTCATTTACGGCTAATCTAGTTAACGGGAAAATTCTTGTTTCCTGGATTACTGCCACTGAAACAAACAACTCCGGATTTATCCTTGAAAGAAGTAATGACGATCTTAAATTTGTTGAATTAGCTTTTATTGAAGGAAACGGAACAACAACAAATAGATCGGAATATAGTTATAAAGATAATTCAGTTCTCTCCGGGAAATATTACTACAGATTAAAACAAGTTGAT
>CAZEWJ010000073.1:0-11600 GCA_964515875.1 uncultured Ignavibacteriaceae bacterium
TTCACACTTCGACTTCGCTCAGTGTGACGGAAAATTACTTTTCACACAACCTCTAGTAAAGAGGGACATCCCGCCTTGGCGGGAAGGGAGATTTGTTTGTGTTGAGATGTAAAGCGGAGTTTATTCCAGGTATAGCATTCAGGTAATCCCTCTGTTCCGATTGCATCGGAACTGTCTCCCTTTATTAAAGGGAGACTTTTTTGATAATCTCCTACCAACCTTAATTTCTTCTTCCGATAATATAATTTATTTTGAATAGGTGTGATTTATTCTTTTATTTTAGACTATTATCTAATCATAATATTTATTTATTTTATGCTTAGCTGAAGTAGTTTTTAAGGTGTGTACGTTTTATTATTTGTTTAATCACTGTATGAATTTAAGGTTACTCTCTTTTCTTTTAATAATTATAGTTGTTTTAGTTGGTATTAATTGTAATGCACCAAGGACCAATCCTTTAGATCCTTTAAACCCGGATTATAATTACGGCACAATTGAAGGTACTGTTCTTACTGTTGGGAACCCTTCTTTTGCCATAGCTAATGTGGAAGTTATTTGGGAGAATGCAAATTTAATTACTGAAACAGATGCTAACGGAAGATTCAGATTAAGCAATATTCCTATAGAAAATGGCAATATTGTTTTTTCAAAAGCTGGATATAAAGCTGATACCTTAAATGTTATTTGGGGTTCTTCAAAAAGATTTATTTCTTTAACTTTTCTTAATGGAATTCCGACTCTTGATACTGTTTCAATCTATACAAGTGTTACAAATGAATATTTTCAGGATCCAGAATCTGAATTGTTTGTTATAGCCTGGATTACTGATTTGGACGATGATGTAGATTCGGTTTTTGTATTTAATGAATCGCTGAATTTAAGAAAACCTTTAATATATTTTCCATCAGAGGGAAATTATCAAACAATTGTAGACACTGAATTAAATGTAAATATTGAGCAAACCATAGGTTTAGATTTTTCAATTATGGCTAAAGATCGTTCGAATGAATTTATTATAGGAAGTGACAGAGTAACGCGCATAATTAAAGATGAAGTTATTGGTCTTCAGCCATCAACTGATTCAAGTATCGTTGACACACTTCAACCTGTTATTTTTGAATGGAATAGATTCGAAGCAGGCTATAATTTTAATTATATGATTGAGGTTTACTCTTTACCAACTTTCTCAAGTCCTCAATTAGTTCATACAAAAACAAATATTCCCTCTGATTCTATTTCCTATATTTTACCTCAAATTCTGCCAGACGGCAATTATTATTGGGTTATTTGGATTATTGATGAATTCCAGAACCGGTCGAGGTCAAAACCTGCTGCCTTCCGAATTCGGTAGTTTTTTTATTATCTTTGCTTAAAATCTCCGTGTAAAAAATGAATCTTCAGGAACAGGATACTATAGAGAAAATACGGCTTATTTCTAAAGAGCAGTTTGATACATTATATCGAATAAGCCAGATACTAAATGCGGTTAATTATACAGATACTTTAATCAGTGAAACTCTCGATCTTGTAATTGAAGTGGTGAATGCTGAAAGAGGTCTCTTTGTTCAGTATGATGATATACATCGAAAGTTTAGTATAATTGCTGCAAGAAATGTACAAAAAGAAAATATAGTTGATCTTACCACTTTCTCATCAGGTATTCTTCAGAAAGTAATTGATACTAACCAGCCCTGCTTATATCACGATGTTCAGAGTGATCCGAATGTTTCCCAGTTTCAAAGTGTGCAGCTTCAGAATATAAAATCGGTTCTTGGTGTACCGATTATGAAAGACAGAAGAGTCTGGGGAGTTATTTTAGTTGACAGCCGAATGAACAGGAAAGAGTTTAACGAAGAAAATCTTGTGTTTCTGGATTTCTTCTCAAACATTGTTTCCCTTGCACTCGATAAAATAATTAAGCTTGAAAAATTAGAAAAAGAAAATCTTCTTCTTCGTAATCGTCTTGAAGCTGAAAAAAGTATTCCCGAACTGATAGGCGAAAGCCAGGTAATGAAAAAGCTTGCCATTCTTATATACAAGGTAGCAAAAACAGATGCGACGGTTTTACTTCTTGGAGAAAGCGGTACTGGTAAAGAATTAATTGCCAAAGCAATCCATAATTTTAGCGATAGAAAAGATAAACCTTACCTTGCACAATTCTGCGGTTCAATTCCTGATACTCTTCTTGAAAGTGAATTGTTTGGTTATAAGAGAGGTGCTTTTACAGGAGCTAACACTGATAAGAAAGGATTATTTGAAGTAGCAAGCGGCGGAACTTTTTTTCTTGATGAGATTGCTGATATTTCAATGGCTTTACAGGCTAAGTTGCTTAGGGTTTTGCAGAGTAAAGAAATTATGCGTCTGGGTGATACAAAAGTAATTCAGATTGATGCAAGAGTAATTGCAGCCACAAATAAAGAATTAAATCAGCTTGTAAAAGAAAATAGATTCCGCGAAGATCTATTCTACAGGCTTAATGTTTTCCCGATTAAAATTCCGCCTCTTCGTGAGAGAATTGGTGATGTACCTTTGCTTACACATCATTTCATAAGAAAGTTTTCGGATAAGAATTTTCACATTGATCCTAAAACCATGAGAATACTTGAAGAATACAGCTGGCCCGGAAATGTGCGGCAGCTTGAAAACGTAATTCAACGTGGATTAATACTTTGCGATGGTGATAAGCTTTTACCTGAGCATGTTGCTCTTGAAGAAGATTCAGATGATTCCAACTTTTCAGGTACTTTAAGAGAATTTGAAAAAATTCTTCTGCTTAAAAGATTAAAAATGTTTGATTCCAACAGGACTGCAACAGCAAAGTCACTTGGTGTTTCTGTTAGATGGGTTCAGCTTAAGCTGAAAGAGATGAACGTGAAATAAAACATGCCGGAAGATTCTTCAAAAATCCTGTTTGACAAATTCGAGATTATAGATACCCTAAAGAAAGATCAGCATACTACTGTTTATCTTGCCAATCATATTTATCTCGGCAAGAAAATAATTTTAAAAACTCTCTCCACTGAGGAGCTTCCCGACAAAACTTTTCTTGATAGATTTAAACGAGAAGCAAAAATACTTGCACAGCTTGATCATCCTAATATTATTAAAGTTCTGGATTTCGGAACTGCAGGAAATAGTTTTTATATCTCCTTTGAATACTTTGAAAGCAAAAATTTAAGAAAAGTAATTAAAGAGAATAACCTTTCTGATGACAATAAAATTAGTTTGTGCACTCAGCTTTTTAAAGCTCTGGATGCAGCACATCAAAGAGGAATTATTCATAGAGATATTAAGCCGGAAAATATTCTTGTCAACTCAAAGCTTGAATTAAAGATTGCAGATTTTGGTTTGGCATTCGTAAGAGATGATCTTATACTTACTCATAAATCTTCTATTGTCGGAACACCGGGCTATATGTCTCCTGAACAGATAAGGGGAGAAGAGTTAACAGCCCAAACAGATCTCTTTTCTTCAGGCATTGTAATTTATGAATTATTCACCTGTGTAAATCCATTAATTGGAAAAGATATCAGTGAGACAATAAATAACATCCTCAATTTTAAAATTGAAAAAGATTTTAAGAATCTTTCAACATTGCCGGATAATGTTCAAAGTGCTCTACAGGAATTGCTGCGAAAAAATTTCAGCAAACGAACAAAAACTGCACTTGAGGCTCTTAATTATTTTAACATTCAGGATGAATTAAAAAGTCAACCTATTGTTCAGCCAGAGATAAAGAAAACTAAAAAAACATCTTTTTATTGGGCAGCAGTTATCTCAATTGTCTTGATTTCAGGCTTTTTAATCATAAAAAATCTATCCTCTGATGAAAATTCATTTAAACCTAAGAATAATATTAAACCAAGTAATCCTGAAATCACAAAATTAAAAGACAGCGTGCAGAATATTGATGACAAAACAACAATTGATAATAAGAAACCCGACATTGAATCTGTTGATACATCACAAAAAGATGAACTTAAAGAAAAAGTGCAGGAACCTGTTATAAATATTGTAGATGGCAAACTTTTTGTTGAAGTAAATCCCTGGGCTGAAGTTTTTATTAATGATAAGAAAATAGATACAACTCCTCTTAAAGATGAGATAGCATTGAAAACAGGAGAATATGAATTAAAGCTTGTTCATCCTGAATTCCCTATTTACTTAGAGAAAATTGAAATTAAATCCAGTGAACTTAAAACTGTAAAAATAAATTTTTATGAAGAAGTCGGTTATCTCGATTGTAAAATTTTCCCGTGGGGGGAGATTTATATCAATGGAGATTATAAAAGTACAACACCATTAAGAAAACCTATTGTATTAATGCCGGGAGAATATAATTTGAAAATAAGTAATCTAAATTATGATAGAGATATTGAACAAGTAGTAACAATTAAAGCGAAAGAAAAAGTAGTGTTAAAATATAATTTTGATGAATTGGTTAAGCAGCAATAGCAGATGAAAAAACTAATCTGTATAATCATTTTTATTTTTGCATTTAATCTGAATGCACAAGTTTGGCAGGTTGTTGATGGTGCTGAAATGCCTCATCCTGTTTATGGTGGTGGAGCAGTTGTTAAAGATTCTTTAATTTATATTTTGGGCGGATTTTCAGAGCTGCTTAATAGCAATGTAAACCTTATACAGGAGTATAATCCTCAAAGTAATTCCTGGCGAATTGTTGATAGCATGAATGCATTAAGGTATGGGTTTATTGCAGATAATTACCAGGACAGCATAGTTATTACCGGAGGTATAGAACTCGATCTTACACTTGACTCTTCTTTAGAAATCTGGAATTTAACAAACCCTCCTTATATCTACGACCTCTCCTTAGATTTTATAAGAAAATTTGCCACAGGTCTTACTCACAACGATATTCTTTATGTGTTTGGAGGAGTATCTGTAAATCTGCTATCCACATATATGTTTGAATATAATATACCTTCATCCAGTTTTGACTTTAGAGATAATTTTGGGTTCTTAGTTAGTTATCCTTTTCAGCAAATGTCTGCGATGGCAGGAATTTCTATTTATCTTTTTGGGGGAGTATTTAACGGAACATCAAGAGCAATATACAACTATGATACGCAGAACAGGGATCTCAATCTCCTTTCTTCAGAGCTTATGCAGTCAAGAGCAGGAGGCAGAGCGGTTAGTATCAATGATTCAAGCATTTATATTATTGGAGGGTTTAATGAAACAGAGCTTGCTCTTTCAAGCGTGGAAATTTTTAATGTTGAAGATGGGAATTATATAATAAAAAATGGGTCTCAGCTTAATTTTGAAAGATCAGAATTAATGGCTGTAAAATATAATAACTCAATTTATGCATTTGGTGGAAAAGATGATTCAGGGGAACCTGTTAATCAGGTTGAAAGATTGGATCTTGTTACCAGTATTGAAAATGAAAAGACTTTTGAACCAAATGATTTTATTTTATATTCAAATTATCCTAATCCATTTAACCCTTCAACATTGATTAATTTTTATTTGCCATCTCAAAGTTTCGTTCAGCTAAAAATCTTTAATCTTGCCGGTGAAGAAATTCTTGAATTAGTTAATGAAGAAATGAATGAAGGAACTCACCAGGTTTTGTTTGACGTCTCAGGAGAAAATCTTCCGCAGCTTTCCAGTGGAGTATACTTCTACAGATTAATGGCATTTAATTTTTCCAATCAAAACACTTATATTAATACCCGCAAGATGTCATTACTGAAATAAACTGTGAGAACCTCCGGGTTACACATTATTTTTCAGTCTCTTTAACTCTGAAGGTTAAGATAAATGCTGTTACTCAAATAATGAAAAAACTTTTGCTCATATTCCTCTGGCTTTTCTCAATAATTACTTTATTACCTCAGGATAATAAAGAAATTATTCGGGATTTAACTCAGAAGTTCCGGGATTTTGAATATCAGCAGGTTATTGAAGATGCCGATACGCTTTTAAAAGAAACAGAAAAATTTTCCAATCCTGAAGTAATTGAAATTTACAGGATGAAAGGCATTTCTCATTATGCTTTAATGGATGATAGTGAAGCGCGCCTTAGCTTCATAGAAATTCTTAAAATTGATACTTCATATTCACTCGATCCTTCATACACTTCTCCAAAAATAATTACTTTCTTTAGTGATGTTAAGAATGAATACCTGGTTAGCATTGAAGGTAAAGAAGAGGAGATAGTTATCACAAAGTATGATACTGTTTATGTACCGGTTACATATCGTGATACAGTATCTGAATATAATCTTAGACAAGCTCTTATGCGTTCTGTATTTATTCCGGGCACAGGACATCTTTATCTACAAAGCAATCTTAAATCATGGCTGCTAACATTTCTTTCTGCTGCTTCAATCGGAAGCGGAATCTATTTCGCTATTGATGCTAATAAGAAAGAAAAAATTTATTTGGAGGAAAGTAACGCTAATGAAGTAGGTGAGAAATATAATGATTATAATTTTTCTTACAGGATGAGAAACCTTGCTTTTATTAGCTTTGCTGCATTATGGATTTACAGCCAGCTTGATTTGCTTTTTTTTATTGAAAAAGACCAGCCAGGTATTTTCTCATATTTACCTAAAGTATTAATAAACCCCGGGGAAGGTGTTTTGTTAAGTTATAAATTAGAATTTTAGCTCAGCTTTTTGAATTCCCACAAAGATTTAAAACAAAAAAGGCGGGATAAATTTCCCGCCTTAAACAAAGGAGTTTGGATCTATTAATAGTCCATTCCGCCCATACCTCCGGGAGGCATAGCCGGCATAGCAGATTCTTTTTCCTTCTTCTCATATACAACAGCTTCAGTTGTAATTAAGAGAGAAGCAACAGAAGCTGCATTCTCAAGTGCTGTTCTTGCAACTTTTGTAGGATCAATAACTCCGGCTTTAATAAGGTTTTCATACTTTTCTGTGGCAGCATTAAAACCAAAATCATCTTTGCCTTCTTTAACTTTCTGAAGAACAACTGAACCATCAATACCTGCATTGTTAACTATTTGTCTTAAAGGTTCTTCAAGAGCTTTCTGGATTAATTTGATTCCTGTTGTTTGATCTTCATTTTCACCTTCAAGCTTATCAAGAATACTAATGGCTCTAACGAAAGTAACTCCGCCGCCGGCAATAATACCTTCTTCAACTGCAGCACGAGTTGCATGAAGAGCATCTTCAACGCGGGCTTTCTTCTCTTTCATTTCAATTTCAGTTGAAGCACCGATCTTTAGTACAGCAACTCCACCGGAAAGCTTAGCAAGTCTTTCCTGAAGTTTTTCTTTATCGTAATCCGAAGTTGTTTTGTCTATCTGAGCTTTTATTTCATTAATTTTTTTCTTGATATCTTCAGATTTACCAGCACCCTCAACAATAGTAGTATTGTCTTTATCAATAGTAACTTTCTTAGCAGTTCCTAAATAAGAAACAGTAGCATTCTCTAATTTGAAACCGCGTTCTTCTGAAATGACTGTGCCTCCTGTAAGAACAGCAATATCTTCAAGCATTGCTTTTCTTCTGTCACCGAATCCCGGAGCTTTTACAGCACAAATTCTTAGCGTTCCGCGGATCTTATTTACAACTAATGTTGCTAAAGCTTCTCCTTCAAGATCTTCAGTTATAACAAGCATTGATCTTCCTTGCTGAGCAACTTTCTCAAGAATTGGAAGTAGATCTTTCATTGCTGAGATTTTTTTATCGTGAATTAAGATGAGTGGATCTTCAAGAGATGCTTCCATAGATTCTGCATCTGTTACGAAATAAGGTGAAAGATAGCCACGGTCGAACTGCATACCTTCAACAACTTCCAATGAAGTTTCGGTTCCTTTTGCTTCCTCAACAGTGATAACACCATCTTTACCTACTTTTTCCATTGCATCTGCAATCAGATCACCAATTGATTTATCATTGTTAGCAGAGATTGATCCAACTTGTGCGATTTCATTTCTTCCTTCAACATCTTTGCTTACTGATTTGAGATGCTCAATCACTTTACGTACTGCAAGATCAACACCTCGTTTTAGATCCATCGGATTAGCACCTGCGGTAACATTCTTCAAACCTTCTCTATAAATAGCTTGTGCTAACACAGTAGCTGTTGTAGTTCCATCACCCGCAACATCACTTGTCTTTGATGCAACTTCACGGACCATCTGAGCACCCATATTTTCAACTGGATCATCAAGTTCAATTTCTTTAGCAACGGTAACACCATCTTTTGTTATAGTTGGGGCACCAAATTTCTTTTCAAGAATAACATTACGTCCTTTAGGACCCAATGTAACTTTTACAGCATTAGCGAGTTTATCTACACCTTTTTTAAGTTTAGTACGCGCGTCGCTGTCAAACTCAATTAATTTTGCCATAAATCATTCTCCTTTTTATTTTTCTGAATTCATTTAATTCTTTAAATAACCATTAACCAACAATTGCGAAAATATCACTCTCACGCATAATTAGTAATTCTTCGCCTTCAACAGCAATTTCAGTTCCGCTGTATTTTCCGTAAAGAACTTTATCTCCCACCTTAACACCCATCTTAACTGTTTTGCCATCCTCAGTCACTTTACCAGGTCCGGCTGCTACAACTGTACCTTCAATTGGTTTTTCTTTTGCAGTATCTGGTAAAATAATCCCCCCTTTAGTCGTTTCTTCGGCTTCACTTGGTTTAATAATAACCCTGTCTGCCAAAGGGGTTAAGTTTATTTTGCTCATAATTAACTCCTTTTTTTATAATAGTTTGTGAATAAATATTAGCACTCTATGAAAGTGAGTGCTAATATACAACTCAATCAGAAGTTTGTCAAGATACCATGCATTATAAAAACATTAAGAGAGGTTTTAAGTGATATATTACTTATCTTTTTTGAAGATTATTTATTTATTATTGAATGGAAAATTCAGGATTTCAGATTAAGAATGAACTGAAAAACCTATTTGTTATTATCAGAGGTTTAGACAAGAAAGTCATTTACATTTTCATTTCAATAGCTTTTCTGCAAACCTTCTCTTTTTATTTTACATCAAGAAGATTTTTCAGACTTAATTTTTTTCAGTATTTCCAATCGGATAGCAATGTTTTTTTAATTGAATATCTTTATTGGTTCATAGGTGATTTTTTTTCTTATTTTATTTTCCCTCTTCTTCTTATCAAGTTTCTTTTTAAAGAAAAAATCAAAGATTACGGAGTTACGTTTGGAGATTATAAAGCAGGAATTAAAATTACATTTATCATTTTGGTTATAATGCTTCCATTGGTTTGGGTAGCATCGTCACTTCCCGATTTCAGCCGTACTTATCCTCATTTATCTTCAACAAGATATTCCTGGGAAATATTTTTAATCTTTGAAACAGGTATGTTGATTTATATGTTCTCCTGGGAATTTATTTGGCGCGGCTTTATGCTTTTTGGTTTGAAGGAAAAATTTGGATACTATGCTGTATTAATTCAAATGATACCTTTCTTAATTTTGCATAATGGCAAACCAGCACCGGAAACCTTTGGCGCTATTATAGCGGGCATTGCTTTAGGAATTTTAGCTTTAAGAACCAATTCAATTTTATATTGTGTATTAACACACATGAGTGTTATGTTTAGTATTGATTTAATTTCTATTCTCCGCTTTAAAGCTGATGACTATGGTTTAGGAATTAGTTCCTTATTAAATACTATTAAAGCAATACTATAAGGGAGTTCAAATGAGGTTTGCATTAAATATAGATCATATTGCAACTTTAAGAAATGCAAGAGGGGAAAACCAACCCGATCCTGTTACTGCTGCACTTATTGCTGAACAAGCTGGTGTTGATGGTGTTGTTGTTCACCTAAGAGAAGACAGAAGACATATAAATGAACGTGATGTAAGACTTCTTAGAGAATTAATTACAACCAAGCTTGATCTTGAAATGGCACCAATTGAAGAGATAATAAAAATTGCCTGCGATGTGGGACCAGAACTTGCAACTATAGTTCCAGAGAAAAGACAGGAATTAACTACTGAAGGTGGGATAAATGTAATTGATAATATTAATCTTTTGCGAGAAACAATTAAGACTCTCCAAAATTCTGAAATTGAAGTCTCACTTTTCATTGAACCGGATATTGATCAGATTGATGCTGCTGCAGAAATTAATGCTGACTTTATTGAAATTCATACAGGAGTTTTTGCAAATGCTCTTTCTGAAGAGGAACAGTTTGATGAACTGGAAAAAATCAGGATAGCTGCAAAGCATGCTAAAAAGCTGGGACTAGGGGTAAATGCTGGTCATGGTTTAAATTACCTGAATATAAAAATATTCAGAGAGCTTACCGATATAGATGAAGTAAGTATTGGTCATGCAATAATAGCCAGAGCAGTTATTGTAGGAATAAAGGAAGCTGTTCAGGAGATGATAAGACTGATTAAATCCTAAGTATCGTTCAACTGATTTGGTTGAAAATAAGCTTTTCAACCGATTTGGTTGAAAATGAAAGATTCAACCGATTTGGTTGAATTAAACAATTTCTTTTCTTAGATTTTACTGCATCAAAAATAATCTGGAATATGAAAAAGCTTGTACTTATAGGCGATATAGTTGCTTCAAAAAAAATTAAGAACAGGAAAGAGATTCAGAAAAAACTGCAGGTTCTTTTCAAATCCATCAATAAGAATTACAAAAATATAATCTCACCTTACACAATTACTCTTGGTGATGAGTTCCAGGCTGTATTTTCAAATGCCGATTTTGTATTCAAAAATCTCTGGGAAATTTTATTTTCTGTTTTTCCTATAAAGGTCAGATTTTCATTGGGGATAGGGGGAATAACCACTTCGATAAATACAGCTCAGGCTATTGGAATGGATGGTCCTGCTTTTTACAATGCAAGAACAGGTTTGAGTGAACTAAAACAAACTTCATTTCTTTTTAACATAATACACGATGATGAAAAGAAAGTTATGCTGATAAAGCAAAATCTTTTTCTCCTATCTCATTTGTCTTCAGGCTGGAAAGAAACCCGCTTTAAAATATTAGCATACTTATATGAAGATCTTACAATATACCAGATAGCAAAAAAGCTGAAGATAAGTGATAAAGCGGTATATAAAAATATTGATGCCGGGGCATTAATGAATATAATCTCCATTACAAAAATAATTTCAATGGAAATTAGTAATTTATTAAAAGAGTGATAATTGGTATTCTTTTACTTACTTAATTGTATAATATTTTTCCGGCTATTCTTTTTGTTCAGGGATAAACCAATTTCTCTGAAATCCATAATCTTGTTAACCTTTCTGCAGATAGTTCCTTTATTAATTTTAAAATTTAATCTCTCTTTGGTTGGTTTTATTGCTCTTATTTTAGTTATAAATCTATTATTATTTTATTTTGAAAAATCAGGCAAGCTTAATTTATTTCGTTTCGCATCATTCTTATGCCTTTTTATTACTGCAGGAATTTTTTCCTCCGAATCCTTTAATATAGAGCTTAATAAATCCTTCTTGGTATTCCTGAAAAGTCTAAGTCTCTTTCAACCTTCTTTCTTAAATATAACAGCGATTGATTATCACAGAATTAACATAATTATTTTTGGCATCCTGATTTTGCTTAATGAAATAAATTTCCTTATCA
>CAZEWJ010000074.1:0-10551 GCA_964515875.1 uncultured Ignavibacteriaceae bacterium
GGAAAAAAATAACACTAGAACCAAGGGCTTTAGCCCAAATTCATCTTTGGACTAAGGTCCGGGATTTTGGGGTTGTTCGATAATCCCCGACATAAAGAGGCTGTGTTAAAATTCTAAATATATCGGTAGTCGCAACCTTCAGGTTGCGAAATAAAGCTGTTATCGCAGGCTGAAGCCTGCGGCTACCATCAATATTCTTATTCTCACACAGGCTCTAAATGTCGGGGCTATTTGGGGCAAGGGCTGGTAGGGCAAAAACTTATTGTCACACTGAGTCCTTCGTTAAACTCAGGATAAACTCTGTCGAAGTGTGAGCTTCAGTCTTCATCCAGGTTCATACTGACAAAATGATGTCACACTGAGCGGAGTCGAAGTGTGTTATTCAAACCTAAATATCAAACTTAATTCCCTGCGCCAAAGGTAAACTGGTTCCGTAATTAATTGTATTTGTTTGTCTTCTCATATATGTTTTCCAGGCATCGGAACCAGACTCACGTCCGCCACCTGTTTCTTTTTCACCGCCAAAAGCACCCCCAATCTCAGCCCCGGAAGTACCAATATTTACATTTGCAATTCCGCAATCTGAACCCCATGCAGAAAGAAATTCCTCTGCTTCTCTCATATTTAATGTAAAGATTGATGAAGATAATCCCTGCACAACATCATTCTGAATTTTAATTGCGTTGCTTACGTTGCCACTGTATTTAATAAGGTAAAGAATAGGAGCGAAGGTTTCTTCCTGCACAATCTTATAGTCATTCTCTGATTCAACTAATGCAGGAACAACATAAGTTCCGGTTTCATAATTACCACTATTCAGAACTTCACCGCCGAAAATAATTTTACCTCCCTCCTTCTTAACTCTTTCAAGTGCATTTACAAAATCTTTAACAGCATTTTTATCAATCAAAGGGCCAACATGATTTTTCTCATCAAGCGGATCACCAATCTTTAATCCTTTATAGGCGTTCATTAAAGAATCTTTAACTTTAGCGTAGATTGATTCATGAACAATTAATCTTCTTGTTGTTGTACAGCGCTGACCTGCTGTTCCAACTGCACCAAAAACAATTGCGGGCATTGCTATTTTAAGATCGGCATTTGGAGTAACTATAATTGCATTGTTGCCTCCAAGCTCAAGAATTGTTTTACCAAATCTTTTTGAAACTACTTCAGCAGCATGCTGCCCTACTCGTGTAGATCCTGTTACGGATATCAATGGAATTCTTTTATCGTTAAGAATTCTTTCACCAATAGTTGAACCTTTCCCTATTATCAAAGAAAAGATTCCTTCAGGCAAGTTGTTATCTTTTAGAACCTGGCTGATAATATTCTGGCAGGCAATTGCAGACAGAGGAACTTTTGAAGAAGGTTTCCATAAATTAACATCGCCGCAGACTGCCGCTAACATTGCATTCCACGCCCAAACTGCAACAGGAAAATTAAAAGCAGAAATTGTAGCAACGATCCCAAGAGGATGATATTGATCATACATTCTATGGTTTGGTCTTTCTGAGTGCATTGTAAAACCATAAAGTTGGCGGGACTGCCCGACTGCAAAATCACAAATGTCAATCATCTCCTGGACTTCTCCCATTCCTTCCTGCAAAGATTTCCCCATCTCATAAGAAACAAGAGTACCTAAATCTCGTTTATAATCCCGCAGCCTGTCACCAATTTGTCTTACAACTTCACCTCTTTTAGGAGCCGGAACTTTTACCCAGTATTTAAAAGCATCCTGTGCGGTTGTAATTATCTTTTCATAATCTTCTTCTGAAGCCTGGTAAACAGAAGCTATAAGCTCCCCGTTAGTCGGAGAAATAATTCTTAGCTCACCTTCCGAAGTTGTTTTATTCCAGTTTAAGCCGCTTGAAGAGCCATAATTTGTTTCATTAATTCCAAGCTTTTCTAAAAGATCTGATTTGACTGCTGATTTTTCTAATACTTCCATCTTAATCTCTTATTTTTATGTTTTTACTTATATAAAGTTATCAAAATTTTATGAAAGAAATCTCGGCATTTAGAACATAATAAACAGATGGATTAAGGGAAATATTCATAAATAATATTTCCGGTGAGAAAATTTTTATTTACATTTAAATGCAAATGTTAGAAGAAGTTATAACAGAAATGAAGAATATTAATTCGGTATAAGTAATGGTTTGGCAACAGTAAAATTATTAGTAATTATGAAAGCAAAGAAATACGTTATTTTAATTACAATTATTCTGTCTGTTATCATATTGATTTACTTTTTAAAGAAATCTAATTATGATATTGTTTATTCTGTAGATGTAAGCGATTATGATTTTACTTCGATAGAATCTTTTTGCTTAAGTGCGGATAATAAATATTTAATTATCAATGCCGGAACTTTTTCAAAAAGTTATCAAGAAGTACCTTTTCAAGAAACTGGGAAGTTTGATGTCCAAGAAGTCTCTAGTTCTACCTCAAGTTTATTATTATATGATGTTGAAAAATCAAAACTTATTGAAGAATATTCTTTTTTAGGTAATTCATATAACAATTTTTATACAAAAAAGAATTTAGAAGATTATAAAACTTCGTATCGTGCACAAAGATATGACAAAATTATCCCTTTAGTTCAAAATCAAATTGGACTTTACACATATAAGGATTATGAAAACGGAATCTATTTTTCAATAAATAATAAAGGTTTCAAATTATTAGAATATGAAAAAATTAATAATTTATTACCGTATCCTTATGCTGATAATAACGTTATTGTGGACACTAAAAATAGATTATATACGGAATCAGATACTCTAATAATTGAAAATCATAAATACTTTCTCAAGAGAATACGTTCGGAATCTTTTTTGAATTATAATGTAGAATCCATTTACAATGAAAACGATAAAGAGTTGTTAGCTTATACAATAAAGGGACATAAAACACTTATAATTGCTAACGATTTATTAATAAATATTTATAATGATAACTTTCAAATAAATAAAATATTTTTAGATTCAATCCAAGCAATATTTTCTAATAATGATAGTATTTCATCTTTTTTATCCTATAAAATATTTCCTAATCATTTTATTTGTACATACTATAACCAAAACAGTGAACAAAAATTATTCATTTTTGAATTTAATAATTCAAGAAAAATTTTAATCGATGCTGATGATTTCAGAATTAATGATACATATGTATATGATTATTTACCAGAATTATATTTTGATAAAAATCAAAATTATTTGTGTATAATGTCAAATTACAGAATCAAAATATTAGACTTAAAAACTTCTCAAATATTATTCGATAAGGAAAATGGTTCAAATTTGAATATGGGCTTCTTTAACAGAAGTAATAAAATAAGGCTTTTTTATAAAACCATTGAATATTCTTGGGATGATGACGTATTTAAATTCTTAGTCTTTGATTTGAGTAATAATAAAGAAATTTTTAATAATGAGTTTGCTTATACGGACCCATCTTTATCTTTCGACGATCAGTATTTATTATTTAAAGACCGAAAATCAAAAGTATATGTTATAAGAACAAATTCACTAATAAGTGGAGAAAAATGAATTGGAATTAATTGAATGTAGAAAGATTATAAAAAAGTATTACATGCAACATCTGAAAAATATCTTATTTAATAAACAACTTATTTTGAAAAACGTAAAATATTCAATAAGACCAGACGAATATTTTGTTTTTGAAAATAAAATCACAGTAATTGAATATGAAAAAACTAAAAGACCCGTTGAGAGCATAAGTAAATACTGGTGGTTATTACATAAAACTGATTGGTTAATTAATAATATGGAAATGAGTCTAATATTCATCTCACTTAATCCAAAAACTAATAAAATAAGAAAAGAAAGTATTTTGCTTCTTGGAAAGGAACTTGAAGCAAAATTCATTAATAATTTCCATTTTTATTTCGTGGATTCAATACAATTAAAGCAAATACCCCTAAATAAATTGTTGCCTAACCAGCGAGCTCAGCCCGATAGTGTAATATCCATTGGCAAATTAAATATTGCTAAATCACCCATAAATACTTAACTTTGCATAAGATTTATGATAATAAAAATGATGACCTTTAATCATACATATTTTGTACTTACCTGTCTTAAAGACCACAGAAGCTATTTTGTTTCTCGTTTCGAGAACGTATTCTAATTCCATCCCACTTTTCAGCCACCGGCTAATCCCGTTTAGCGGGAAATTAAACTAAAATTCACTTTTTATTTTCAGACCAAGCGGTATTCTTTTTGGTTTATAACTTTAATTAACAGGTGTTAAAATGATGGAAAAAATTTTGGTCAAAGATAAAATCTCAGCAGATGAGGTTCACGAAATTCTGAAGCAATATATGCTTGTAGATGGATTTGATTTCGTTCCCGATTTACGTAACAGTCACGGTATTTACCTTATAGATGAAAAAACAGGCGATACTTATATAGACTTCTTTACATTTTTTGCTTCTTCACCTTTGGGATTAAATCATCCAAAGCTTAAAGCAGCAAAAGATGAATTAGGTTTTGTAGCAGTTAACAAACCTTCCAACTCAGATATTTATACCACTTATATGGCTGAGTTTGTAGAGACTTTTGCAAATATTGCAAAGCCTGACTATATGAAATATTTATACTTTGTTTCAGGCGGAACACTTGCAGTTGAAAACGGATTGAAGGTAGCATTCGACTGGAAGGTTCAGAAAAATTTTGCTAAAGGATATAAAGAGGAAAAAGGTCACCAAGTAATTCACTTTAAGCAGGCTTTTCATGGAAGAAGCGGATATGCACTTTCTTTAACTAATACGGAACCGAATAAGATTAAGTACTTCCCAAAGTTTAACTGGCCAAGAATTACAAATCCTAAAATTACTCTTCCAGTTAATCTTAACATTGATGAAATAATTAAGCTTGAGCAGAAAGCAATTGATGAGATTTACGCTGCAATAAAAAATAATCCTGATGATATTGCAGTTATTATCATTGAGCCAATTCAGGCTGAAGGCGGAGATATTTTCTTCAGGAAAGAATTTTTTGAAAAGCTTAGAGAGATTGCAGATGAGAATGAAACTCTTTTAATGTTTGATGAAGTGCAGACAGGTTTCGGCTTAACCGGAAAATTCTGGGCTTCGGAACATTATGTTAAGCCTGATATTATTGCTTTTGGCAAGAAAGCACAAATCTGCGGAATTATGGTCTCCGACAGAATAGATGAAGTTGAAGAGAATTGTTTCCATAAGTCAAGCAGGATTAATTCAACCTGGGGCGGTGATTTAGTTGATATGGTGAGAGCAAAACATATCCTGAAAATAATAAGTGAGGAAAATCTTGTTGAGAATTCAAAAGTAGTCGGTGAATACTTATTAAAAAGATTGAAAGAAATTCAAAACGAGTTTCCAAATCTTATTAGCAATGCACGTGGTTTAGGTTTAATGTGCTCTTTTGATCTTCCTTCAACTGAGATGAGGAATAAATTCAAAGAAACCTGCTTAATGGAAAAACTAATAATACTTGGATGCGGAGAAAAATCTATCCGTTTCAGGCCTCCATTGAATATCACTAAAGATGAAATTGATGAAGGGTTGAATGTTATTAGAAAAGTTTTATTTTTACTTTCGTAAACAAATAAATTATAATAACTACTTGCATGATAATCCCGCTTCGGCGGGATTGTCGTTTTAAAAAGTAATAGTATTGTCATTGCGAATCCCGATCTTGCCTGTCGGCAGACAGGTTTATCGGGATGAAGCAATCTCACAAGTTAGATGTACAACAATAATTTAGAGATTGCTTCGCTCGAAGACTTACTACTAATGACCTAATTAAGAAATATTCTAATATAATATTAACGTAACTTTGTAAAGTAAAAATTAAATTTAGTATTCAATGCCTGGTTCTCTTTACATAGTCAGTACACCTATTGGTAATCTTAAAGATATTACTTTAAGAGCAATAGAAACTCTTAAAGAAGTTGATTTTATTATCTGTGAAGATACACGTGTTACCTCAATTCTGTTAAAGCATTATGATATTCATAAAGAACTTGTTTCAATGAATGCACAAAGTGAATCAAGAAAAATTCCTCATTTGATTGAAAGAATAAATAAAGGAGAAAGTGGTGCTTTGGTTTCAGATGCAGGAACACCTTCTATTTCAGATCCGGGAATAAGATTAATATCTGAAGCAATAAAGAATAATATAAATGTTGTTCCGATACCCGGAGCTTCAGCTGTAATTACTGCTTTAAGCATTAGCGGATTGCCAACTGATTCTTTTGTATTTGAAGGTTTTCTTCCCAATAAAAAAGGAAGAATGACTAAACTTAAACAATTAGCAAATGAGGATAGAACTATAGTTATTTATGAATCCACTTACAGGATTGAGAAATTGCTTAAAGAATTTTCCGAATTTATGCCGGAAAGAATTATTGTAATCTGCAGGGAGTTAACGAAAAAGTTTGAGGAAGTAAGAAGAGGATATCCCAAAGAACTTTTAGAGTCTTTCGGGGAATCAGTTAATAAAGGTGAATTTGTTGTAGTAATTGCACCAGCCAGGGTAAGAGAATGAAGGTATAGGGTATAAGGGATAAGGTATAAGGTATAAGGGATACGGATTATATCTTATACCATATACCATATACCATATACCATATACCCAATTTTGCTATTCACTATCATAATCAACCAAAGCTCTTACATCATATTTTTTGAGCCTGGTTCTTCCTTTAAGAAAAGATAATTCAATAATAAAAGAAGCCTGGACAACCTGTCCTCCCAATTTTTCAATTAATTTGCAGGCTGCAAGTGCTGTTCCGCCGGTTGCTAAAAGATCGTCATGCAAAAGAATTTTATCCCCTTTCTGAATTGCATCTTTATGTATCTCAAGGCCATCATTTCCATATTCAAGAGCATAAGTTATCTTTTCAGTTTCAGCAGGAAGCTTTCCCGGTTTTCTGCAAGGAACAAAACCAACATCAAGCTTTTCTGCTAAAGTTATTCCAAACATAAAACCTCTGGCTTCAATTCCAACTACTTTGGAAATATTTTTATTCTTTGCAAAATCAAATAAAAGTGTAGAGGTTTTTTTTAGCATAACTGGGTCTTTAAGAAGTGTTGTAATATCTCTGAAGACAATTCCTTTTTTGGGAAAATCTTTTACGCTTCTTATAATGCTTTTAAGGTCTTCGGTCATTCTTTATCCTTATTTTTAAGAAGAAAATTTTCGAGCCCCTTTTTAAAATCCTCTGATGAACGACTGATAGCATTTAACCTTATGCAATAATCAACCGCTTCTTTAACATTTAGATTTGAAATGTCGTTAATCATCTTTTTTGTAAGCTTCATACTAAAAGCAGAATTAGAAATAAGTTTATCAGCAAGACTTTTTGATTCAGTTAAAACATTATCTGCAGGATAATCAACTAAACCTAATTCCTTAGCTTTAGGAGTATCAATAATATCTCCTGTAAGAAGTAGCTGCTTTGCTTTCCCCTCCCCAATTTTCTTTATAAGGAAAATAGAAACTATTGCAGGAATGAAACCCATTTTTACTTCTGAATAACCAAACTTAGCATTGATTTTATCAGCAACAATAAAATCGCAGACAGTTGCTAAACCACAGCCGCCGGCAATTGCAGCGCCATTTACTGCAGCTATTGTTGGAACAGGAAAATTATATATCTCAAGAAATAATTCTGCAAGTGATTCAGAATCTTTTTCATTTTCAACAGAACTGAACTCTCTCAGTTGGTTTAAATATTGAAGATCGGCTCCTGCACAAAAACTTTTTCCTTCACCGGTAATTATTAAGACTCTAACCTCTTTATCATCCTTTATTTCTTTTAATTTATTTTTTAATTGATGAACAAGATCAGGATGAAGAGCATTTCTTTTCTCAGGACGATTAAGTTTAATTATTGCGAGGTGGTTTTCTTTAATATATTTAATCATTTAGGAATGGAATATACAAAACAGGAAATAAATAAGTCATTCGTAGTATTTATAGTTTAGGAAGGCTTTGCGTAGAGTTTTATACTGCAATTTTATATTCGCTTAACTCTTCAAGATATTTCAGCAGAATATCTTCTATAGGTTTATACTCGGTTTCAGTCATCAGTCTAATACGGATTTGAGAAGCATTGTATAATCCTTTAAGATATCCTGAATAAAATTTACGATGTTCCAGTACAGCTCTCTTCTCCTCTTTTACTTTAACGGCAAGTTCAAGATGACGAAGAGTTGTTTTAATTCTTTTTTCCGGATCAGCCAAGGTTGAAACATAACCCTGAGTTAACAATTGTTTTGCATCTTCAAATATCCAGGGATTTCCAATTGCACCTCTTGCAATCATTACACCATCAGCACCGGTTTCATCAAAAGCTTTTTTAACATCATGAGCAGTAAGAACATTGCCATTTAGCACAACAGGAATTTTTACGGCTTCTTTAACTTTGCGGATCCATTCCCAGTAAGCTTCTCCTTTGTGCCCCATTATTCTTGTTCTGCAATGAACAGTAATCGCTTTAACGCCGGCATCTTCCATTCTTTTTGCCACATCAACAATGTAGATGCTATCGTTGTCTAAACCCAATCTTGTTTTAACAGTAACAGGAAGAGAAACGGAATCAACCACAGCTTTTACAAGTCTTTGCATATATGCAGGATCTTTAAGAAGCCCGGCACCAGCACCACAAGCGACAACATTTTTAACCCAGCAGCCTGCATTAATATCAATCAAATCCGGATTTTCTGCTTCAGCAATTTTTGCAGCGCCAACCATAGAATCTATATTCGCTCCATAAATCTGGATTCCAACAGGTCTTTCTTCTTCAATAATTTTTAACTTTTTATGAGTCTTAGCCGAAGCACGCACTAATCCTTCAGAGTTTACAAACTCTGTATAAACAACATCAGCTCCAAGCTCTCTACAAACCAACCTGAAGGAGATATCAGTTACATCCTCCATTGGAGCCAGAAGAATAGCTTTTTCAATATTTATATCATTGACCAAAAACATATTTGTAATTATAGTTTATAAATTTTAAGCAGTCTTTTTCTGTTTTTTAATAATTTTTGTTAATGATCGTAATGCTTGATTTACAGAATTATGATCTGGGAAAAATTTAGCTACATCTGGGTCTATTACTACAACATTTGAACCTTCTTCATTCCTTTTTGAATATTTTCCTTTGATGCCCTTTTTAAAATCATATTCTTCAAGCATATCAGGATCTTTTTGCATTTTCTTCATATTGCTTCCTTTCCTTTTTTGTTGCTTTCCTTGCACTTATTATTCTGATTTTATCTCCTCTTTCTATATGAATAACTACAAGAAGATTATTTTTATATGAGTTTCCAATTAATATGAATCTGTCCTCTTCATCAGAATGAAGAGGATCATAAATAGTTAATGATAAAGTATCTGTGCTTGCTTCATCGAATGTTATATTGTGAATTTTTGTATTCTTTTTTGCTTTATCTGAATCCCATTCAAATAAAAGCATTTATAAGCACCTTTTATCTATTATGTTTATTAATTCACATAAATTTACCATTTAAAACATAATCCTTCCTATTTTAACTTCTAAAATAAAAATTATTAAACAAAAACGATATATTTATTCAAACAACTAAAGTCAGCAATGAAAAATAAAATATATACAGCCCTAATAACTGTAATCTTGATACTGTTTGGCTGTTCAACTACACAACAAAAAGTAGGTGGGAAACAGACAGAACAAATTCTTCAAAAAGAAATAATAACAACAGTTCAGGTTGGTTATCTTCTTTATCTGCCTGAAAATTACAATACATCTTCAAAATGGCCACTATTGTTATTTCTTCATGGTTCCGGTGAACGTGGGGAAGATATTGAAAAAGTGAAGGTGCATGGTCCTCCAAAACTAATTGCTAATGGAAAAAGTTTTCCTTTCATAGTTGTATCTCCACAATGTCCTGAGGGTCAATTGTGGTCAATTACAGATCTTGATGCTTTATTAAATGAAATTAGTGAAAACTACAAAGTTGATCCAGACCGTATCTATGTAACAGGTTTAAGTATGGGTGGATTCGGAACATGGGAATTAGCAATAAAATATCCAAATCGTTTTGCTGCAATTGCACCAGTTTGTGGTGGAGGTAATTTTCGTTTAGTAAATGAATTAAAGAATTTACCCATCTGGGTATTTCATGGTGCAAAAGATAACGTTGTTCCCCTTAAGAGTTCGCAGGAGATGGTAGATGCTTTAGAAAAGGCCGGTGGAAATGCAAAGTTTACTGTTTATCCTGAAGCAGGACATGATTCCTGGACAGAAACTTATGATAATCCTGAATTATATGAATGGTTTTTAAAACAGAACAGAAAAACGAAATGAAGTCCCTCTTTAGTAGAGGCTGTGTGAGAATAAGAATATTGATGGTAGCCGCAGGCTTCAGCCTGCGATAACGGCTTTATTTCGCAACCTGAAGGTTGCGACTACCGATATATTTAGAATTTTAACACAGGCTTTAGTAAAGAGGGACAGATTTTAGAGAAGCTAAAATCAGGGAGATTTGTTTGG
>CAZEWJ010000075.1:0-10034 GCA_964515875.1 uncultured Ignavibacteriaceae bacterium
TGTTGGAATTCTCTCCTGTTTCACCTAACCAAAGAGGTCTGTTGGTATTATTTCTTAGATTTATATATCCTTGTATTGAAGGTTGATTATTTTCATTCCAGTATTTATGAAAGCTGTAAACCATATTGGCATCCCAGGGAGGCGTTAGTCCGTTAAAATCTGTTGCAAACCAATTACCTTCAATAAATATTATATGATTAGTATCAATTGTTCTGACTGTATCAGTAATCCGAATATAAAGATCTCTCAGAGGTTGATTGTTCGGTGGTAAATTCCATTTGGGCTCATTGAGAAGATCATAACCGCCAATCCATTCTTTATCTTTATATCTCTCTGCAATTTTCCTCCAGATCTGTACTGTTAAATTTTTATTTTGCTCACTCTCCCATAAAGAAGGAAATGCAGGATTGTAATCACTAATATTCTCATCACTTTGTCCACCCGGAGCTGCGTGCATGTCAAGTATAAGATAAATTTGGTTTGCTTCACACCAAGCAAGTAATGAATCTATAATTTCAAATCCTTTATTTATAAAAACAGGCGGATTAGAATTTATGGCAAAGAGATTATAGTGAAATGGTAACCTTACAGAATTAAATCCCCAGCTTTTAATTGAATCAATATCAATTTTTCTAACGTAGGTATTCCTGTAGGCTTCATAAAACAGATCAGTATTTGCTTCACCAACAAGGTCAACAATCTTTTCTCTGATTTGCCATTGAGCATTTGCAAATCCGGATGTGTGAAGCATATAACCTTCCTGCACTAACCAACCGCCCAGCCCAATACCTTCTAAATAAAATTCCTGTCCCGACTCATTTACAATTTTTTTGTTATCAACTTTTAAAAATCCCTGAGCAAATATTTCTTTTGAATTATTATATAGAGATATAAGCACAATTAAAAAAGCGAAGATTAATTTTAATAATGGACTAACAAAAAATCTCTTCATAAATTTATTTTTCATTTTATAACGATCATCTTTTTAGTAGAAATAAAATTACCATTGGGTGATTCAGCAGTAAGCTGATAAAACAAAACCTGACTTGAAATATTTTCCGCATCAAAGAATACTTCATGTTTTCCGGCAGGGAATTGCTTATTAAGCAATGTTAATATTTCAGAACCTAGAGAATTATAAATTTTCAAAGTGATAAATGAATCTTCTGGAAGAGAAAAATTAATTGAAGTAGAAGGATTAAAAGGATTTGGATAATTCTGTTCTAAATTAAACTCTAAAGGAACTGAACCATCATCTTTAACATCCGTTGGTAAATCCTGATAAACTCTTACGTAATCTATTTCATAATATTGCGGGAAGATTGTAGTCGTATCGGGATAACCCGGCCAGTTACCGCCAACTGCTAAATTTAAGATTATAAAGAAATCCTGGTGAAACTCACTCAATCCTGATGGAGTTGTATTAATGACATTAAAAAGTACATCATCAACATACCATATGATGAGTGTCTGGCTCCATTCAATTTTGAAATTGTGAAAATCATCTGCAAAAGTTCCTCCTATTGTATATGAATCGCCGAATTGTGCATGTTGTCCGTCATTATCCCAATGTGCTGTACCATAAACGGTATTTTCCCTACTTTGTCCGCCAATCATTTCCATAATATCAATTTCACCACAAGCAGGCCAGCCCACTGATGAAATATTTTGTCCAAGCATCCAGAATGCGGGCCATATTCCCTGTCCAAAAGGAAGTTTCATCCTCGCTTCAATTTTTCCATATTTCCAGAACTTTCGGTTTTGTGTTTTTAATCTTGCTGAGGTATATAATCTGCCACTGTAGTTTTCGCGTATGGCTTTTATTATAAGTTTACCATTTTCTAAGTAAGAATTTTCTGGTCTGTTTGTATAATATTGAAGTTCATTATTTCCCCAGCCGTTTCCGCCAGATTCATGTGTCCAGGTAAAAGGATTTATTAAAGTATCACTAAATTCATCAGACCAGACAAGCTGCCAGTTTTGAGAATAGATATTAATGTTTAAAAAAGAAAGAAGGAAAAAAAATATAAAGTAAATTAATAATTTCATGTCTTTATCATTTTATAACTAAAAAATTATTTACCTGAAGCAGTTTCTTTTAGTACAAATTTTTCTTTTAAATCACCAACCATAATTTCAAACTCACCCGGCTCAACAATTCGTTTATTGTCTAAGCCTATGAAGGATAAATGATCTTTATTAATTTTGAATCCAACAGTTTTTGTCTCACCAGGTTTTAATGAAATTTTTTCAAACCCTTTTAATTGCTTATTCGGTCTGGATACACTTCCATAAAGATCTGCTAAATAAAGCTGAACTACTTCTGATGATTCTCTTTTACCGGAATTGGTTACTTCAACAGAAACATTTATTGCATCAGTCTCTTTAATTTCTTTTTTATCAAGCTTAAGATTACTGTAACTGAAAGTAGAATAACTCAATCCATATCCAAATGGCCATTGCGGGTCATAATTATTCGAGTCAAAATTTTCAATTGGTTTGTAATCATAAGTAGTATTACCATTAGGATATTTTGGATAAGATACTGGAAGTTTCCCGCTTGGGGAATAATCTCCAAAGATAATATCTGCTAACGCAATTCCACCTTCCATTCCCGGAAGGAAAGCAATAAGAACTGCATCGGCGTCATCAACAATTGAACTGATAACTCTTGGCCTTCCTTCAAGCATAACTAATATAATGGGTTTACCAGTTTGCATTATTCGTTCAGCTAATTTCAATTGAGACTGATCAAGAGTAAGATCAGCTATATTACCTACAGATTCACAATAGGCAGCTTCACCTAAACAAAGAATTACCGCATCACAATCATTTGCTGCATTAACTGCATCTTCAATGTTAATCTCTTTATTGAAAGAAGTTCCTTCAAAATAGAAAACATTTTCAGCACCGATTTTTTCTTTTATTGCTTCAAGCACAGTATTTTTTTCCTGCGGATAAAGAGATTCTTCATTTCCCTGCCAGGTTATTGTCCATCCTCCATTAATAACAGAAAGCATATTTGAGGTGGGACCTGTAACCAAAACTTTAGAATCTTTTGAAAGTGGCAAAATATTATTTTCCCCGCCAAGGTCGGGATGTCCCACATTTTTTGTTAAGATTATGGATTCTCTTGCTGCTTTAAGATTTGTCTCTGTAAATTCTTTACTAGCAAATTTTTCTTTTAATTCTTTATTAGGATATGGATTTTCAAAAAGATTAAGCTCCATCTTTACAACAAGAATTCTTTCAACTGCTTCATCTATTCTCTGCATAGGAACAGAACCTTCTTTAACAAGCTCAAGGAGATAATCATAAAAACTATAATCCAGCGGAATCATGCTCATATCAATTCCAGCCATCACTGCGATACGAACAGCTTCTTTTGGAGAATCAGCAATTCTATCCCGGAAGTGGAGCCGTTTAATATCTTCCCAATCGGAAACAACAATGCCTTTAAATTTCAATTCATTGCGAAGAATTTCTGTTAACAAATAATAATTAGCATGCCCGGGTATTCCATCAACTTCTCCGGAATTAACCATAATTGTTGGTGAACCTGCAAGTATTCCTGCTTCAAAAGTTGGAAGGAAATATTCTCTCATCATTCTTTCAGATATCCAGGCAGGTGTTCTGTCTCTGCCATTTATGGGAAAACTATAACCGATATAGTGTTTTAAACAGGTAGCTAATTTATCGGGGGCTCCAATGTTTTCTCCCTGTGCACCTTTTATATATGAACTTCCTATTTGAGATGCCAGGTAAACATCTTCACCATAAGTTTCCCAAAGTCTTGGCCATAAAGGTTGTCTGCCAATATCCATTAGGGGATAAAAATTCCAGGGAATACCCGATGCACGTGTTTCATAAGAAGTAATTTCACCAATCTTTTCAATCAGTTCTCTGTTCCAGGTAGCCGCCATATTTATTCCCTGTGGAAACAGAGTAGAACCTTTAGTATAAGTTGTACCATGAATTGCATCAATTCCATATAGAATAGGAATACCAAGTCTTGTTTCCTTTACAGCCAAGTTTTGAATTTTGGTTATAACTTCATGCCAATAATCTATTTCGTGTGCAACATCATAAACATTAAGAATGGAACCGACGTTATACTTTTTTATAGCTTCTTCAAGCTTCTTTTCATCAATAACATGATGCTGATCTTTAGTACCTTGTTTTGCAGATACAACCTGGATAGTTATTTGTGTCATCTGTCCGACTTTTTCTTCAAGCGTCATCTCTGATATAAGAGATTTAACTTTTTCAATAACAGATTGACTCGGTTCAAATTTTTCAGGATCACTATTAAACCCAACTATACCCCCACAAATAATTATGAAAGCGACTACTGCAAAAAAATTTTTCATAAATGTTTCCTGTTAATAAATTTTTCTTTCTCTATATTGCTCAGGACAAGAGTCCTGAGCTACGGTGTTAATCTTTCACTTTTTCTTATGTACTCTAACAAAATCTATTTCCATCTTTTGGGGAAAAATCGAATTATCAATTCCCTGCTGACCTCCCCAGTTTCCGCCAATTGCAATATTCAGAATAAAATGGAAATCCTTGTCGAATGGCCAGGCTTGCCAGCCTGTTCTATCATTCTCACTGGTAAAATATTTTATGCTGTCAACATATATTTCAATTTTCTCAGGCGACCATTCTAAAACATAAGTATGAAAATTTGTTTGTGCACCAGCGATATTAATTGTTGCTGTCTTTTGTGTGTTGTTCGGCCAGTTGTATGCTTTTGAATGTAATGAAGCGTGAATTACATCAGGATCATATCCAACATGTTCCATAATATCTATTTCGCCGTTATCTGGCCATCCACCATTTCCGTAAGTCCATTCTGTTGGAAGCATCCATATAGCCGGCCATGTTCCTCTTCCGGAAGGAATATCAGCACGGATTTCGAACCTGCCGTAAGTCCAGTCACCTTTTCCCCTTGATACAACTCTTGCGGAACTATATTCCGGCTGTGAACCCGCATGCCTGTGGGCTTCAATAATCATATTCCCGTTTTCAACACGGGCATTAAGTAATTCTGAAGTATAATATTGAAGTTCATTGTTTCCCCAGCCATTACCTCCGATATCATAACCCCACTTTGTTGAATCGGGAGAACCTGAATAATCAAACTCATCTGACCAGACTAGTGTCCACTCAGTGCTGTCCGGATCCTGCGGATTAGAATCAGCATCTTTACAAGAAGCAAATAAAGAAATTACAGAGAAAGAAAAGCAAAGTATCTTATTTATCATATCAAGTACCGTTTTATATTGTTTCATTTTAGTTATCTAAAAATTTATTTAAGAAGAAAACTAACCCCAAACATTTGTTTTAAGACTCTAGTTTAAAAGAATTAATTTCTTAACCTGATTTTGATTTTTTCCGTTCAATGAATAAAAATAAACTCCGGAGCTTAAATGATTTTGTTGATTGCGATTTACATTCCAAATATATTCATGATCACCGGCAGATTTTAACCCAAGGTTATCAACAAAAATTAAATTTCCAAGAAGATCATAAATTTTAAGAACAATGTTATCATTATTAGGTAATGAATATTTTATTACTGTAGTTCCATTAAAAGGATTTGGAAAATTCTGCTCAAGTGTAAATGATTTTACTTTTTCTTCAGGTTCATTTAATAACCCGCTTGGCTTTTGTTCTATTACAATTCCATTTATCAAAGGATTATCTATTTCTGCAGCAAAGTGAATATTAAGTATTCCATCATTGACCTGCACATTCGTTGAAGTAATTTCATAAGCAGTATTCAACCCGGCCTCATTATAAATATCCAGGCTATCAACAGCCAGTTCGCCTTCAACATAAACATCAAATATTCTCTTGCCCGCTGAACTCCAGTAGTTTTCTGCAAACATTAATTTAACGTTATAATTTCCGGGAGAAACTCTAAGCATATAAGCAGCAACGCCCCATCTTTCCGTTTGGTAAACTAAATCCTCATCCGTTCCATTTATCTGTATTGAGCCATAGTTAGTCACACCTCCATCAAGATAACCATACTCAGTTGTGTGGCTCCATTCCTTATCAGCTAAATAATTTGCAAGTGCATTTCCTCCCACATTAATTTTTACAGGGAAATTAAGTTGGTTTGATTTATAAATAATTATCGCTCTGGGGGCCATTGTATTTGGAGTTGGAAATCTATCTTTAATATTCATTACAATAACATTGTAAGATGTAGAAGAATCCAAACCTGTAACTGTAAGCTCAACATTTTTTAAGTCAGGAAGAAGATTAGCATTATCAATCGTAACTCCTGCTATAATATAATTTGCTTCACTCTCTGCTGATGCTTGTTCAACTTCCTCAGAAAAAGCTACTGTAACTTTATTATCAGAAGATCTTGCCCAAAGCAAGGATGGAGATTTTACATCTGTATATCCAATATTAGTACTATTTGTTAAACACAAAATTAATTTACCATCCTGCAGAACCGCATTCGCCTGGATAAAGTCACAATTGTTCCCATCCCACGTATGTGTAGCTTTATCCCATCTCGATTGATCCCAGGTATCAAAATTATCTGTCCATTGATGAGTGAAATTATTATCGGTTCCATAATTTCCGGTTCCGGGAGTATATGAGTAGTAGCTTGCCCAATCGTAATATGCAAAAGCAGGTAAAGTTTCAGGATTAAAATCACCTGCCCAATTATCATAAATAGGATTCCAGATATTCATCATCATTTTTTGAGGCCTAAATAAAGACTGGATATGCTCACCAGTCTGGCGGTGAACTTCAACTCCATCTATAAACCAGGCTACATAATCCGGAGTCCATTCAAACGCGTAAGTATGAAAATCCAAATGCGGATTAAAATCTACAAACTGATGACGAACATGATTTGACTGCCCCGGAGTAATTGTATTAAGCTGTATATCATTATCATATCTCCCCATAATTTCATAATCAATTTCGTTCCAGTCTGCAGAACTTGCAGCTTCATGATAAGAGAAAAATGAAGCAAGAATCCCATCACGGTGAGTTGATTTTAAACTTGTTTCAAATCTTCCGTAAGTAAAAGCAGCCTTAGTTCGATATTCAGCACCTTTATAATCTTTAGAACTGAGAAACGGGATAAAAATTATTGCAACAAAAATCCATACTTTATTCATCTGTCCTTAATCTTATATTAAAAATTTATTCCTAAAGTAAACTTCTGAATCTCAGTTAGTCTTCCGAAATCCTGGTAAGCATAATCAAACTTAATGGCGATATTTCCCATTAAATATTGCTTCAGTCCAACTCCAAGACTAAAAGATTCTTCTGAATCTTTTAGAAGTAATGATTTGTATCCGCCACGCAAGCTGAATGCTTCATCAAAAGTATATTCGCCGCCCACATTAATACTTTCATAGTTATCACTTGAGTGCATTGCATCCATTGCAACTGTAAAAACATTTTTATCTATCTTCAATGGCTGGTAGGCAAGACCTACTCTGAAATTTAATGGTAAATCCCAATCATCAGTCTGCAGATTAGCAGGAATATTTCCATTATTTCCGGAGTTACCCGGATCAGGATCATAAAGCACAAGTGAAGAACTGCCTTCCATTCTCATCCTTGTTCCAAAGTTTGAAATAGACATTGCCAGGATCATCTCATCAAACGGGGTTACATATTGAACACCCATATCTATGGCTAAAGCAGACGCAGACATTTTCCAGATATTCTGGTAAACAAATTTTGGATTGAATCCGATGGAAAATTTATCAGTCAGTTGAATTGCCCACGCAACACTGAATGCTGCATCAGTAACAGAAAATGTTTCCCCTGTACCACCTGGCTGCTCAACAGTTGTAACATTCATTTCATCAATATCAGAAATGGTAAAGCTTAACCCAACTGCACCAAAATCTCCCAAATTATAAACTAATGCCATAAAGTTATAATTTATATCAGCAATCCAACGGGTGTGATCAACAACGAAACCGAATCCTTTTACTTTTGTTATACCGGCAGGATTCCAATACAGAGCACTCGGGTCATCAGAAATTGCAACAAAGGCGCTTCCCATTCCAATTGCTCTTGCACTTTGTCCAATCGAAAGAAACGGAGCTGCGGTTGTTCCTCTCTTGGACACATCTGATATAAAACCCTGACTGAATAAAGGGAGTGCTATAAAAAATATAAGTAGAGTAGTAATTAAATATTTCATTTTAAATTCTCCGCATTTACTTTACAATCGCAAATTTGCCGATCTTTTCACCAACATCTGTTGCATCAACGTGAAAGATGTATAATCCATAAGCTATGTCCATTCCATCCTCAGAAACAAGATTCCATGATATAGTTCCGTCTGTTGGAGCAGTATCTTTAAATAAGGTCTTAACCAAAGCGCCGCTTAGAGTATAAATTCTTATTGTACATTCAGCCGGAAGATTTATAAAATCTATTCTTCTTTCTCCTCTGCCGGTCTGATTAAGATTGCGTCGTTCCCAGCTGCTTGCAGATATATAAGGATTAGGAACAACCCCTATCTTGTCAAGCTCATTCTTTGCCATACTATTATCAACTCTTGAAGAGCTTGTTGTGAAAGAAAAATAATCTCCCGACTTAAATGGTTTATTCGTGGTTACTATGAATATGTCGCCTTCCTCCGGATGAGCTGTAATTGGTATATTAACCGGGGGTAAATATCCAATCTTCCAGGTAAATTTTGGTTGATTATTTAAATATTCAATTATTACTATTTCATCACCAAGGCTAAGTGTTCCGCTTCCATCTCTGTCAAATAATTCTGAATCAACATCATATCCACCTGTAAGGTTTTTAATTTTAAAACGAACCGGTATATGTGTCAGAGGAGTAGTATCGACAGGTTCAGTAAACCAATCTATTGCATAATCTCCTGGCCATGCCACATTTCTCTGAGGGTTACTGTTGTCCGGTGTAACCGGCATATATAAAGTACTGAATCCTTGGAGCCAGCCTGTGTTTTCAGCATCAACTGTTACAGAATCATCATTAAAAACTGAAAGAGCTAATCCATCAAACGGGGGACTGAATTTTCCTGCACCAAATGAGGAAGAATCAACATGAGCAAAAATAGTATCAACATTTCCGTTAGCTTCTCTTATTACTTTGTAGGCAGTTGTTCTGTAAGTCGGGCTGTCATCAGAAGCTTCAAACTCAATTTTATAAACAGAACCGTCAACAACCTCAGCCTGACTGAATACTGCAGCTTCAATATTTCCTGTTCCTATACCACTACTTACCTTTGTAAGATCTCCATTTATTTCAGGAGGTATATAACCTGCAGCAGGGGCATTAGGAATTACAACTGCACAATTTATATCTATAAATGTAATATTACCAACCACATCTTCACTGATAATTTTTGTTGTCTCAGAAGGAATTAAACCTTTTGTACCGAAGTTTGGATCTCCCTGGTCATAGGCTACAAGTGAATAGTAATATTTTTTACCATTCAGAACAGTAGTATCTATAAAAGAATGCTGTAATCCTCTATCATCACCCCTCCAGAAATGAGCTCCGTTTATTCCGATAGGATCAGGTCCTTTAATACTATCTACAAGGTCAAACTGAGCAATCGGTTTCCAGTATTTAGGTTCACCTTTTGAATCTGTAATGATTTTAATATCATTAAATTCAGCTTCTTCGCTTCTGTAAATAAGATATCCTTCAAAATCTTTTTTATAACCTTTTGTTGGGTCATTATCTTCAAAACCAAGGAAAGGATCTCTCGATTCTTCAGCGATATTATCCCAGTACAGGAATACTTTTTTATCTCCTCCAACCGCTTTTAATGTAGCTTTATAAGGAGGTTTTGAGAAATTATAATTTGCATTATAAATCTGCTGGACAGTTTCTTTATTGAATATCATATCCTCGAGATCACTTCCAAACACTAACGCAACCGAGAATCTTTCTCTTTTATTTTTCTTTAGAGGGAAAGGTCCTGAGCCAAATAGTATCTGGATATTTGAATTCCGGATTGTTGTATCAAAAGTGTGAGTGTACATTTTTTCCCA
>CAZEWJ010000076.1:0-9491 GCA_964515875.1 uncultured Ignavibacteriaceae bacterium
TGTGTTAAGCACGCCGCCAGCGTTCGTCCTGAGCCAGGATCAAACTCTCCGTAGTAGAGTTTAATTTTATTGTAATCTTGGCGTTTGGACGCTTAGTTGAAACCATTTAACTGACAAGTTAAATGCACTCACTCTTTCAAAGAACACTTTATAAAATCCTCGTATAAGGAGGGCTTTAAATTTACTCTCTCCCGTTTGAATTGTCAAGGGAAATGAAATTTCTTTCACTTAACAAAATTTTGGAAAGGGTAAAAATTATTGAAATTAATTTTCAAAAATAGCTTAGCAAAGATAGGGTAAATAATAAAAAAGTCAAGTTTTGAATGGAAAATTCATTTTTAAATATTTTATTTGCCCAATTGAACAACAAGAATAATTATCGTTGCTATACTTCCAATTATGCTAAGGTAATTTGTTAATTTTGTGATGTGATAATCAAATGATCTCACAGGATCTTTAGGGACATATATATAATCTCCAGGTTCAATATTTATCGGATCACCAACTGCTGAAATCCATTCTTTTGATTCTGATTTTATTATCATTATATCTTCTTCATCTTGTGCAAGCTCACCCAATCCACCGGCTTCTTTTATATAATATTTATAATCTTTCCCTTCTGAATAACTCACTAATCCTGGATTACCAACCTGACCATAAACATAAACAGAGTAAAGTTTAGGAGGAATAATTACTACATCGCCATCTTTAACTTTAATTTTTGATGCTTCAGAACTATCATCTAAAACCTTGGTAAAGTCTATTGTTGCATCATTTATCATTTGTCTTATTTGTTCATCAATTAAAAAGAATGTGGTATCTTCTTCTGAAAGACTGGACATTCTAAGCATTGTATTAGCTTCATAAATAGATAACAAAGGATTAGGCCAGCCTTTGAAATATTCATTTAAATCTTCTAAGTCTAATCCAAATTCACTTTCAATTATAAAACGAATATTATTGCTTCCTCTTAATAATTTGCTTCGCTTTAATGATGCCTCTTCGGTAAATCCTCCCGCGTTTTCCAAAACGGTTTTGAGAGTTGTATTATTCTTTGAAACAGGAACTATTCCGGGTCTCTTTACCTCACCAAAAACAAGTACACTAAATTCTTTCTTCTGTGTTTCATCAGCAACTACAACAATTCTATCGCCTCTTTGCAAAGAAATTTTACTTGATATATCTGCTTTAACCATATCCATTCTTTGTCCATCATAACTTAAGCGATATATATTTACAAGGTTAACACCTTCATAGGCTTTATTAATCCCTCTAGAAAGCTCTAATGCATCCTGAAGGTTATCATCTTCAGCATAATAAAATTTCCCAGGGTTATTTACTGCACCTTCAATAGTAAAGAAATTCCTTTCAAGATCATTTGGAGGGAAGATAATTACATCATCATTTTTTAAGTATGGATTGTTAGCAAAGTCCCCATTTATTCTGAATTTCTGTAAATCTAATTTCAGTACTTCACCGGAAGATCTTTTGAGTGTAATTTCCCTTAATGAAAAATCTTCTGACTGCTCTTTAAGATTTGCCAGCAGAACCGGATCAGTTGTTACACTAATAGCTTTCTCTCTTGCTTCATTATAAATTCTTGTTATGAACTGATCCACTCTTTCTGTAACCAGAGCAGGAAAGCTTCCTGTTACTATAAAATCTCCCCCAACAGTAATACTAATAGTTCCAGCCCTTAGGAGATTATCCATTCGGAATCGCTCATCAACCTGAGCATAAAGGTTTGCTGTAAGTAAAAAAGAAATTACAAATATTATTTTTTTCATCTTTAGAAAATTATTGTTTAACTGTTGTACTGCTTTTTATAATATTTTTGATAATCACCTGAGATTATTCTATTCCACCAGTTTTTATTAGAGATGTACCAATCAATTGTATCTTTCATAGCTTGCTCGAAAGAGAACTCCGGTTTCCAGCCAAGCTCATTTTTTATTTTTGTGGCATCATTTGCATATCTTCTGTCATGCCCGGGTCTGTCTTTTACAAATTTAATAAGGTTTCCGGGTTTATTTAGATGCCCGATTATTAATTCAACTATTTTAATATTAGGCATTTCATTTTCTACACCGATATTATAAACTTCTCCAATTTTTCCATTCTCAAAAACAGTTTCTACTGCTTTGTTATGATCAATAACATAAATCCAATCCCTTACATTCATTCCATCACCATAAACGGGTAGCTCTTTATCATTTAAACAATTAATAATCATTAACGGAATAAGCTTCTCGGGAAACTGATAGGGACCATAATTGTTTGAACACCTTGTTATTAAAACAGGCAATCCATAAGTATGATAAAAAGCTAAAGCCATCATATCTGATGCTGCTTTACTTGAAGAATATGGACTGTTTGGTGAAAGTGGTGTCGTTTCTGTAAAACTTCCCTCAGTTCCAAGGCTGCCGTATACTTCATCTGTGGATATTTGTAAAAACCTTTCCACTTCATATTTCCGGGATACTTCAAGTAAAACATTTGTACCAATGACATTAGTGATATAAAAAAGTTCAGAGCCAAGAATGCTTCTGTCAACATGAGATTCAGCTGCAAAGTTAATTACATATTTAATATCATACTTTTGAAAGATATAGTTTACAAGTTCATGGTTAGTAATATCTCCTTTTACAAACTGGTAATTTTTTTTCTTCTCTGAAGGTTTGAGGTTTTCAAGATTTCCAGCATAAGTTAGTTTATCCAGATTAACTATAAAATAATCATCTCTTTTATTTAGAATATAATTGATAAAATTACTTCCAATAAATCCGGCACCGCCAGTTACAAGAATATTTTTCATTTAGTTTTTAAATTAGTAAGAAAAGAATCCTATAAAAATTCCTGATTGAAGAAAAAAAGTATTTCCATTCAAATCTGATGGGGCATTTTTCAGTTCCTGATCATTATCAACTTTCCAATCTTCACTAAAAGTTATTTGATAACCACCACCAATCCTGAATGAAATAAACCTGTTTAAAGGAATATCAATATTAAGAGTGGGTGCAAAAATAAAAAAGCTGTTGTTCAGAGAACGGTTTATATTTTGTGAAGAATCATTCCCGGTTTCATTCCAGATATCATCCCAGGAAAAATTGCTATTATTATTGTACACATCTATCTTTATACTTCCGCCACCAAATAAAATCCCAAATGATACAGCCACATTTCTTATAAAAGGTAACGAGTACTCAACTGTTAATCCTCCTCCGCTAAGATTATATCTTACTTCTTTCGTAAAACCATTAGCATCCTTAGAAGAAGTTTCAGAAGTTGTACCGCCAAAACCCATTCCGCCGATTCTCAGGTAATCAACAAAACCGATATAAATAAATCCTGCACCACCAGATGAATAAAAACCAATCTCACTAAGTTCAGGAATATCAATAACGCTTAATTCTTTATTCAAAGGGTCGAGATTTGGAAAATACCACCCAGGAGTATAACCGCCGCCACCGCCAAAAGGGGTATCAAAATATTTCCTGTCCTGGCTTTGTAGAATATCCGCAGCAATAATAAAAATTATAAAAAAAATAACGGATTTTATCTTCATATTATCTAATTAATAGTTAGCAAAGTTACAAAGGGACTGAGAAAAAGCAAAGGAATTTAGCAGGACGAAGGTTATTGAAAACATCGGTTAAGATTAAGTCAATAATTAATGTTCATTTAATAAAAAGAAAATCATTTCGTTCAAATTGTAAAATTTTCATTATATATTAACAATAAAAGTCTTAATAAAAATAAAATCATAATGAAGATTCTTATTACCGGCGGAGGAGGACTTCTGGGTCAATATCTTAATATTGAACTCTCAACTCATAATGATATTCTCACACTTTATCATCAAAACATTGGTAATTGCAAAGACTTCAAAAGCATTAGAGCAGATATAACTGACATGTCATCGCTTGAAAAAGTATTTCAGGATTTTCTACCTGGTGTTGTTATTCATAGTGCATCAGTTTCAAACCCTCAGATGGCTGCTAAGCTTGATCCTAAAATTGTATATGAAATAAATGTTAATGCAACAAAGAAGATTGCTGAACTGTGTGATAAATACAAAGCTAAACTTATTTATACTTCTACAGATTTGGTTTATGCAGGTTATCGTGGTTCAATGTTAAAAGAAAATGATAAATTAATTCCAATCTCTCTTTATGCTGAAACAAAACTTATGGGTGAAGTGAAAATTCAGGAAACGACTGAAAATTATTTGATATTAAGAGTTGCTTTGCTATATGGCTTCGGATTGAATCATTCCAAAAATCACTTTGCGGAGATGTATGATAGTTTTAAAAATAATAAGAAGGTAAAACTTTTTTATGATCAATTCAGAACGCCGGTTTCACTTAATGAAATTGCCAGAGTTATAAATAAGCTTTGCCAAATTGATTTAAAGAATGAAATAATTAATACAGGTGGAAAAGAAAGAGTCTCCCGTGTAGAACTTGGAGAAATACTTTGTGATAAAGCAGGTTTTGATAAATCACTCATTGAAAAAATTTCTATGAACGAATTTTGGAAAACATCCCGGCTTTCGGGAAAAGATGTGCCTATGGTTGCGGATGTTTCTTTGAATACTGACAAGCTGCAATCTTATGGAATTAAACTTAAAAGTACTGAAGAATCTATAAAAGAAATTTTGCTAAACAAAAATTAAATTGTATCCCTGCGAAAACAGAAATCCAGAGATTCCGCATCAAGTGTGGAATGACAAAATACTTAAAGGAAAAAGAAAATTGAATCAACTACTCGGTGCACATACTTCAACTTCAGGTGGAGTTGCTGCTGCAGTTGATCTTGCAAACAAACTTGGTTTTACGGCAATGCAGATCTTCAGCAAGAATAATACAAGATGGCATCAACGTCCTTTTTCAGAAAAGGAAATTAGCGATTTTAAAACAAAGCTTAAAAACTCTAATATAAAATTTGTCTGCGTGCATGATTCTTATCTGATTAATTTATGTGCAAATAATCTGGACTTCAAAAAGAAATCTGATAATGCTTTTATTGATGAGATTGAAAGATGTCATCAACTTGGAATTGAATATCTTAATTTCCATCCCGGTGCTCATTGTGGAGTGGGAGAAAAGGAAGGAATCAGAATTATTGCAGAAGCAATTAACATTGCACATGATAAAACAAAAGATTACAATGTAAGCAGTATGCTTGAAGCAACTGCTGGACAGGGTTCTGCAATTGGTTACAGGTTTGAACATCTGCGGGAAATAATAGATCTTGTTGAAAATAAGAAGAGAATGTCTGTTTGTATTGATACTGCACATATCTTTGCTGCCGGTTATGATATAAGAACTCCGGACGCTTATGAAAAAACTATGAAGGAATTTGATGAGATAGTTGGATTAAGAAAGTTAAAGTGTTTTCATATGAATGACAGTAAGAAAACTCTGGGCTCACGAGTTGACAGACATGATCATATAGGAAAAGGATTAATAGGTAAAGAAGGTTTTAGCAATATTATGAATGATAAAAGATTAGAGCATATTCCAAAAATTCTTGAAACACCGAAAGGTAAAGAGCATCTTGAGGATGTTGAGAATTTAAAAGTATTGCTGAGCTTAATTGAGAAAAAAAATTAATTGCAACAAGAGTTTTAAATTTGTTACATTGTTGAATTGTTAAATTGCAGAGTTAGAATATTCATAATCAAATCAGAAGGGTATTTCATCGTCATTATCCGAATTAAAATTTTCCAGATTATCATAATCCGGATTAAATGAAATATTACTCTCATTCTGCCTCATTTCAAATTTTTTAAACTTTTCATCTTCTTCAGCCTGGAATTTTTGCAATATCTGTAATGAAACCGGACTTGGAGAGACATATTTCTTTACAGAGTCAGCGAGGAACATTTCACCAGCTTCCTCATCTTCATGCCAGCAAAACTTACCGCCTGTTTCGCACCAGGGACGTTGAAAACAACCGGGACAATAACCGCTGCAACCATCAAAAGTCCAAACGCCATCAATCAGCATTTCATGTTCTTCTTCCATAGTTTCAAGAAGATATGTATAAAGTAGCCTTATGGGTAATTCATTTACTAATCCAACTGAGATGTTAGATTCTTCAAGAAACTTAGTTAGCTTTTTTACTTCATTTAGAATTTCTTCATCATTAAGCTCTTCGGGATTTTTTAAAATATAATTTTTGGGTAGCAGTTCTTTAATCTTTTTACGGATAGATATACCATTTACCCATTGTTCAAATACATACCAGTCGTTTTCTGGAGAGATGCCTGGTTCTATTGGCGGGAATTCATATCCTTCTTCTTCCATTTTTTTACGGGAACCAAGTTCAGAATATTTTTGCACCCAATCTAAAAAATGTTTTAGAAACCTATTCTCTCTTTCAAGATCATCGGGCGTTGGGATAAAAACCTGGGAAAGATCAAGATTACGTAACTCAAATTCTTTCCTTAGGGAGTTGTTCTCCAATAACTCATTAATGCTTTCATTCATATTTTTATAGAGATTTATGGTATCAAGTTTCTGAATCATAAATTGAATCTGAATCAGAATAACCTGCGAAAAATTGTTCTCTCACTAAATTCTCCCATAATTTATCTTCTTCTTCAATAAAGATCATAGTTCTCACATTTTTATTTTTAGGAGCTATTTTTATTAAATGATCAGGGATTTTCAAATTTCCTTTATCATCAATTGGGCTTTCAAATTCAAAAACTTTCATATATTTTTTATTTTATTTATTGTTACTCGCTCAGGATACAATAGACTAATCTAAACAGAATACCATAAATCATAATCTTCACTAATCCAGAAATCTTTTAGCTCATCTCTAGATTTTAGCCACCCTGAGATATATTCTTTATCTGTCCGTTCTGTACAAGAATAATTTTTTTCTTTCGCTACAACTCCCCCCCAAAATTTTATTTGTGAACCACCTCCACCAAAAGTAAGTCCTTTTAATTCAATGGCTGTAATAAAATCATCTATAAATTTACCAAAGCTCGATTCTTGCACTGAATCTTTGAAAAAACATTTAAGTTCAAATCCAGTTTCCTTGAACTCCCCTTTATGTAATTTCTTTCTAATTCTCTTTTTCATCTAGAGGATGAACTTATTAAAAATATCGCTTTATATTGGCTCAGATTGCTTCTAATACTCTAAGTACTATAATCCCACTATGTTTATTTACACTATTTATATATTCTGATAATGGAGCTTCCGTTATATGAACTTTACTCCCAACCTGCGGTGCGTGTAATAAATGTATCCTTCCATCTTCGGCTTTAACTGCAATTCCAACATGACTTATATCCAAACCTTTTATGTTTGTCGTAAATGCAATTAAATCCCCGTTATGAATTTTATCTTCAACAGAAGAAATCTTTTCTTTGGGAATATAGTAGTAAATGCGGGATGAAATTTCTTTTTCCCGTTTTTCAATAATCGGAATGAATTCAGGATTTTCTTTAAGATGTTTGTAAGCGTCAGGATGAGTTGACATAAAATTAAGTTTAAAACTTATTGCCACTCCTCCAATTTCTTCAGTTACATCTTTTATAATTCCTTTTTGTTGATTGTTGAATATCCAATCTGAGAAGTAATGAAGACGGGAAGGATATTGATTTATTTCCCCATCCCTGTACCTGATATAAGTAAGTTCTTTTTGATAATCTTCAAAAGTAGTTTTCTCTTTTTTTATCAGGCGGGAAAAGACAAGAGCATTTTCCATGAAAGTTGTACAATCAAGCCCGGTAAGATTTATAACAAGCTGCTCTTCGCCATTCTTTTCAATTCCATATGCTACATAATCAGTTCCGAGGAAACTTTTACCAATTTCAACAATAACATCATTAATAGGTTTTTCTACAAGATTTTTTTCAACAGCAAAAGAATATTTAGAATTGCAAACTTCAATATCCTTATCAGAATAAATTTGAGGATACACATATATCGTGGAGATTAAAACAAGTAATAAGATCGGACCGATAGGTTTGTCATGCTGAACTCGTTTCAGCATCTTTTGTTTAAAAGAGCTAAGACCCTGAAACAAGTTCAGGGTGACTTTTCCATTTTCCATTTTCCATCTTCCATCTTCCATCTTCCATCTAAATAATGTCTTCATCGGTAGGAACAATTGAATACTCCTCAAGCTGTCTTGCATGCGCGAGATTTTCAAAGCGGGCATATTCTTTAATGAATGCAAGTCTTACTTCTCCGGTAGGGCCATTTCTCTGCTTTCCGATTATTACTTCAGTAACTCCTTCCAGTGAATTGCCATCCTGATCCGTTTTAATTCCATAATATTCAGGCCGATAAAGGAACGTCACAACATCAGCATCCTGCTCAATTGAGCCTGATTCTCTCAAATCAGAAAGTTGAGGGCGTTTGTCTGTCCTTGCTTCAACTGCACGGTTCATCTGTGCAAGAGCAATAACAGGAATGTTCAATTCTTTTGCTAAAGATTTTAGTGAGCGGGAGATATGGGAAATTTCTCTTTCACGGCTTTCCGCTTTTGCTGGTCCCTGCATTAACTGGAGATAATCAATTATAATCATGCCGATATTTTTTTCATGCTTCAACCTTCTGGCTTTTGCTCTTATTTCAAGAACAGATTGTGCAGGTGTATCATCAACATAAATCGGAGCTTCAATAAGCTTGTGAGCATTTTTGCTTAATTTCATTCCATCTTCGTGCGGCAGCTTTCCCGTTCTTACTAAGTGAGCATTTAATCTTCCTTCTGCACAAAGCAGTCTTATTATTAATTGCATTGTGGACATTTCCAGCGAAAAAATGCCGACAGGAATTTTATGATCAATTGCTGCATTGCGTGCAAGAGTTAATGCTAAAGCAGTCTTTCCCATTGAAGGACGTGCTGCGATGATAATAAGGTCAGATTTCTGAAAACCGCCGAGCATTTCATCAAGTTCATAAAACCCGGTGGGAACAGAAAATTTGATATTCGATTTTGAATGTATCGCTTCAATATATTCAAGAGCATCTCTTACTGCCCTGTCCATTCCTACAAAAGATTTTTTAAGGTGAGTTTCAGTTATCTCAAAAATTTTCCTTTCAGCCTGATCAAGAAGATCGAAAGCATCTTCGGTTCCTTCATAAGCTGCACGAGCAATTTCGTGTGAGCTTGAAATTAACCCGCGTAAGATCTCTTTTTCTAAAATGATTTTTGCGTGGTATTCAATATTTGCAGCAGAAGAAATGTTCTGGGAAAGCTTGCTTAAATAAACTGCTCCTCCTGCTTCATCAAGCTGCTCTCTTTTTTTCAGCTCTTCATAAACTGTAACAGTATCAATTGCTTCACCGGCTTCAAAGAGAGAGACCATTGCAGCAAATATCAATTGGTGTGCTTTAACATAGAATGTAGATGGAGTTAAAAGCTCAATTGCTTTTGCAACAGCTTCTTTTTCAATCAACATTGCACCAAGAACAGATGCTTCTACTTCGGGCGCTGAAGGTGGTTTTACATCTGCAGGA
>CAZEWJ010000077.1:0-9402 GCA_964515875.1 uncultured Ignavibacteriaceae bacterium
TTTATTTGCAAGAATTTATCATTACTATTATATTTGGCGTGCAAAAGTGCGGGAATAGCTCAGTTGGTAGAGCGTCCCGATTTTATCGGGACCAAGATTGAAGTCGTGAGTTCTTAGATAACCTGTAATCCAAACGGTTCAAATATATTATGAATTGCGGGAATAGCTCAGTTGGTAGAGCGCAACCTTGCCAAGGTTGATGTCGCGGGTTCGAGTCCCGTTTCCCGCTCCATAAAAAAAGTAATCAGTTATCCGTAATTAGTTAGCAGTCAATCACCGATAAATATTTACCGATCACTGATAACTAATCACCAGTCACCTTTAATAAGGCGCTGTAGCCAAGTGGTTTAAGGCGAAGGTCTGCAAAACCTTTATTCGTCGGTTCGAATCCGACCGGCGCCTCTATAAATCAGTAAAATAGATTTACTAATGAAAATGAATTTTAAATCATAATATCTAAAGCGAAAGTCTGCAATCCCGCTAAAAGCGGGACGAATCCGACCGGCGCTCTCTCTCCAGAAAAAGTAAAGAAAATAGTATAATTTCCTGCCCGATTATTTTTTAGTAATTTAAATCAATTCAAAATCATTTTTCTTTTAAATGGAATATCTCTTTAGTTCTCTGATTGGTTACTTGCTGGGTTCTTTTCCCACAGCTTATTTGCTTCTTAAAAAAATGAGCAATGTGGATATTACTTTACAGGGTTCAGGTAATGTTGGAGCTATGAATGCATTTGATGTGACTAAATCAAAAACCCTTGGAGTAATTGTTTTATTAATTGATGCTCTGAAAGGATTGTTAAGTGTATATATATCCCTGTTACTTTTCCCAGTGAATTTTATTTATCCTGCACTAGCATTATTCTTTGCAGTTTTCAGCCATTGTTATAATCCCTGGTTAAAATTCAAAGGAGGAAGAGGACTATCAACGGCTGCCGGTGGAACTGCTTTATTGTTTCCTTTTATGCTTATAGTTTGGTGTATAACCTGGGCGATAATTTACTTTATTAAAAAGAATATTATTTTTGCCAATGCCTGCGCTTCAGGAGCGACATTAATAATTTTACTCAGCATGACAGAAACAGCATTTAAATATTCTTTCCCACAAGCTGATAGTATTTCATCTCTTTTATTATTTTCTACAGGCTTACTGACGCTTATTTTTATTAAACATATAGATCCGGTTATGGAATTATTAAACAACAAAAATTTTTTCTTCAAAGGTAAAGATGAGTAAAAAACAAATTAACATATTTATTTTAACAATTGTTCTGGTAATCTCTGCAAATTTCATTTTCTATTTTTATAATAAGAATAACATTGAGAACTCCTTCTTTGAATCTTCGGAAACTCAGTACAACCATGCGAGCTATCGGCAAAAAAATATAAACAACCAGGATATTTCGTCCGGCAGACAAAACATAATTACAGAAACAGTAAAAAATGTTAGTCCTACCGTTGTTGGAATTAATGTAATTGAAATAAGACAGTACCGGGATCCTTTCAGCTCTTTCTTTGATGATCCATTCTTCAGACAATTTTTTGGAGAGAGAGGTAATTACAACCAGAAAGTAAAAGGGTTAGGTTCCGGTTTTATAATCTCACCTGATGGTTACATTTTAACAAATGACCATGTTGCCGGTAATGCTTCCGAAATAACTATAACTATGACCAACGGAAATCATTATGATGCAAAAGTAGTTGGCTCTGATCCGGTTTCCGATATTTGCCTTTTAAAAATTGAAGAGGATAATCTTCCTTATGTTACTCTTGGCAATTCAGATGATATAATAATTGGCGAATGGGTTATTGCACTCGGAAACCCATTTGGATTATTTGAACTAAATGATAAACCAACTGTAACTGTAGGTGTTATTAGTGCAACGGGGATGAATCTTGAACCACTTGAAAACAGGTATTACTTAAATATGCTTCAAACTGATGCTGCAATAAATGGAGGAAACAGTGGTGGTCCTCTGGTAAATAGTGTTGGTGAAGTAATCGGCATGAATACTCTTATTTATACTGGAGGCGTATCACAGGGAAATATTGGATTAAGCTTTGCAATTCCAGTTAACAAAGTGAAAAGAATTGTAACTGAGCTTAAAGAAAGCGGAACAATTGAACGTGGCTTTGATATCGGTTTAAGAATTCAATCACTAGATGAAAAAATAGCAGAGTATTATAATCTATCAACATCACGTGGAGTTATAATTACCCAGGTTGCTTCGGGTTCTCCTGCAGCTAAAGCAGAACTTAAAGTTGGAGATATTATTTTAGAAGTTGATGATTATAAAATTAATAATGAGCAAACTTTAATCGGAGTATTCCAGGAATTCAGAACAGGACAGACCATTACTTTAAAAGTAGTAAGAGATAATGAAACTCTGACAAAGAAGATGACCCTGGAGAAAAGATGATACAAAGATATACTCTTCCTGAGATGGGTGCAGTTTGGAAAGATGAATTTAAATTTAATACCTGGCTTAAGATTGAAATCCTCGCCTGTGAAGCAAGAAGTGAAATGGGAGAAATATCAAAGAAAGATATTGAAGTAATTAAGAGTAAAGCAAAATTTGATATTAAAAGAATTCTTGAAATTGAAGAGACTACCAAACATGATGTAATTGCTTTTCTTACAAATGTGGCAGAATATGTTGGACCTGAATCAAGACATATACATTATGGAATGACTTCTTCAGATATTCTTGATACCACTCTTTCCTATCAAATGAAAACTGCAGGTGAACTTCTTCTTATAAGATTAAATCAATTAAAAGAAGCTTTAAGAAAAAGGGCCATAGAACATAAAAATACTATTTGTGTTGGAAGATCTCATGGAATTCATGCTGAACCAATAACAATGGGTTTAAAATTTGCTAATTGGTTTGAAGAAATCAAAAGGGATATTAAAAGACTTGAAAATGCAATTGATACTATAAGTGTTGGACAAATTTCCGGTGCGGTTGGAACTTTTGAATATCTATCCCCAAAAGTTGAAGAATACGTCTGCAAAAAATTAGGATTGAAACCAGCACCAGTTTCAACACAGGTTATACAAAGAGACAGGCATGCAGAATTTTTAACAACTCTTTCAATTATCGGAGCTACTCTTGAAAAGATTTCCATTGAGATAAGGCATTTGCAAAGAACTGAAGTTCTTGAGGCAGAAGAATATTTTTCCAAAGGTCAAAAGGGTTCTTCTGCGATGCCGCATAAAAGAAACCCGATTGTTAGTGAAAGAATAACAGGACTTGCAAGAATATTAAGAGGAAATGCTTTAGCATCAATAGAAAATGTAGCTCTCTGGCATGAGAGAGATATTTCTCATTCTTCAGTTGAAAGAATAATTGTTCCTGATAGCTGCATTGCTTTGGATTATATGCTTGATCTTGCAACAAAATTAATTTCCAATTTAATTATTTATCCTGAAAATATGCTAAAGAACCTGGAACTCACCCGTGGTCTTGTTTTTTCACAAAATATTATGTTACACTTGATAAACAAAGGTTTAACCAGAGAAGAAGCTTATAAAATAGTGCAGACACACTCAATGGATGTCTGGTCAGATAAAAATAAACATCTGAAAACAGAGTTATTAAATTCTAAAGAAGCAAGAAAATATTTTAGTGAAGATGAAATAAATGAAATCTTCGATGATAAAAAAATGTTGAAGAATGTTGATTTTATCTTTGCAAGAACAATTGAAAAAGTTTAGAGGAGCAGATATGAAAACAGGAATAAGAACATTGCTTTTGCTTGTAATAATTTTTGCAGCAAATTCACTTGCACAAACTAAGCTTACTGAAGGATCAAAAGCTCCTGAATTTACCTTGCCGGATGCTTTTGGAAATGAATACACACTTTCATCTTACGTCGGTAAATCACCTCTTGTTGTTTATTTTTATCCTGAAGCTGGAACATCAGGATGTACAAAGCAAGCCTGTGCTATAAGGGATGATTGGAACAAGTTCGAAGAGAATGGTATCAAAGTTTTTGGAATAAGTACAGATACAAAAGAAGAGATAAAGAAATTTATTGATGATTATAATCTTAACTTCCCTCTTCTTTCAGATGCGGATAAAATTGTTACTGAAGAATATGGTGTTTTAAAAGAAAATGGTTTGGCTAAACGGGTTACATTTATAATTGATATGGAAGGTAAAATTGCAAATATTCTTGAAGTAAAGGATATTGATTCACATTCTGATTATGTGTTTAATGCTGCATCAGAACTAAATTCCAAATTCCAAATCCCAAAAAACAAATAACAAATAATTTTTTAATATCTGGAAAAATGATTTTGAATTTTGTATTTGGTGCTTATTTGATTATTGGAATTTGTTAATTGGAATTTTTAGATAATCACAAAATCTTAAAACTCAATGCTCCATCATCCACTATTCCATTACTCCAAAGCTAAAGGTGGAGAACCGGCTTAATCTTCTTTATCTTTTCCTTTGAATAATTTGTATATCCCATAAGCTGCAATTGAAAGACCGATTATTCCTCCTGTTGTTCTAAGCACTTTGGAGTTTGCAAGTTTTTCAAGATTAATTCCTCCACCAAGTTGTTTCATTTCACTGTCGCTGTAAATCGAATCAATAAATTCGACTCTGTCTTTAAGTGATTTGAACGCTATAGTTACACTTGAAGCATCTTTAACAGGAGTAAACTTAACTGCACATTTTTCATGATCTGTTTCATCAAGATCGTCCATATTTTCAAATTCCCATTTCCCTCTGAAAATGGTGTAATTAACTACACTCCTCTTTTCTCTTGAATAAAGAGGATCGCTAAAAACCAAAACTTCTTTTCCCTCTTCATTAATTACCGTTTTAGGATTATTATTTTCAGTTTTCTCTTTTTGAGCATCTTCACCTTCAACTGTTTCGCTTAAAGGTTCCGATTGTTTAGCTTTCTTTTCTAATTCATCTCTTGATTTTGCCATTTATGTTTCCCAAATAAAAATTCATAAAATCTTTAATGTTAACTAAGAAGCAACTTTTATTATAGCCGGTTTACTTTTTTTATAGAGATACTCCGGCGAAGCATCATAGCCGTTAGGCCATGCTATTGATCCAAATTTAATTTTAAAACGTCTGAAATATTTTTCGTTTTTAATTTCCGAAAAGCTTTTCAGATCTTTATTAAGCCAATTTCTTAAATCAATAATTCTGAATTCATCATTATCAAATTTCAATAGAATTTTGTACTTACCAATATATACAACCTCTTTAACTATTATTTCCTGCTCCATGGTTTTATCCTTTACATGTTTAATAAAATATATCTCTCCCATGTAAATATACTATTACTCTTTAATTTTTTCTAAACCTGCAAGGTCCTCAAAACTAATATCCAGCAGTTCATAATTTTCCCAACCTTTAAAATCATAATGCCACCATTCAGTAGCAAAAATTTTAAAACCATTTTCAGTCATAATTCTTTTTAATTTCTCTCTGTTTTTAAAAGCATTTGTAGAAATATCATTAAAATTATGCGCTGCTCGTTCAGTAAAATCATCATACCCGGTAGGCATTTCAATTTCTTTGCCAGTTTTAAGATCAATAATAGTGAGATCAATGGCACATCCCCGGTTATGTCTTGAACCTTTCTTAGGAGAAGCTACAAAATTTTTATCCTTTGCTTTCTTAAAAAATTTTACTGTTACAGAATAAGGACGGTAAGCATCATATATTTTTAAACCAAGGTTTTCCTTCTTTAATTCATTCTGCATTTTCTTTAATGCTTTAGCTACCGGTAATCTTGTATAAGCTTTGGGAATATTATACACAGCTTCTCTAGTGAAATTATTATCCGTTGCATATCTTATATCAAGTGCTATTTCAGGTATATATTCTTTGATATCTACGAGCAACTTATTACTATCTTTTTCTGCAAGAGAGATATATGTTTTAATATCATCAACTACAAATAAACCATATTCATTATGAGTTACCTGCTGAGCCCGGCTTGTGATAAAGAGAAGCAGTATGAGCAGAATATTTTTGTAAATTATGACGTTCATCTAAATAATTTTCCTAAAGAATATGTATTGTTGAGTGTATAAAATTACCATTTTTAAGGATAGGAACAATTGCTAAATTTGAGTGTATTAACGTACAACTATTTATGAAAATTCAAACCGGACAAAGAATGAAAAAAATTATTTTATTTGTATTACTGGCCGTTGCTGCAGGGATATTATCAACTAAATATTATGAAACTGATTCTCTTGCATTCACTCCTGATTCACTTGTTGTATTAGCTCCTAAAGATTACTACCCTGAAGAAACTGAAATTGTAAATAGCTTAGTTTCAAGATATCACTACAGAAAATTTAAGCTTAACGATTCTCTTTCAGCCGAAATTTTTGACAGGTACATACAGGCTCTCGATCATAACAAAAGTTATTTCTTATCATCTGACATAAAAAAATTTGAAAAATATAAAAACCAGCTTGATGATTTTTTAATGAAAGGTGAGCTCGATGCTGTTTATAATATTTTCAAGGTTTATAGAGACAGAGCAAATGACCGTTTTGATTACGTAGAAAATGTAATTAAAGAACCATTTGATTTTACAGTAAATGAGTATTATGAAGTAGAAAGAAAAGATTCTCAATGGCCCGCTACAGACGAAGAAGCTAACGAAATCTGGCGAAAGAGATCTAAGAACGATGCACTTAATTTAACATTAGCAGGAAAAGATCCTGATTCAATAGTTATAACTCTTACAAGGAGATATGAAAATTACAGGAAAGCAATAAACCAGTACGATACCGAGGATGTTTACCAGTTATTTATGAATTCATACACTCAATCTATTGATCCTCATACAAATTATTTTTCACCTCTTGCATCAGAAAATTTTAAAATTAATATGAGCCTTTCTCTTGAAGGAATTGGTGCACAATTACAACAGGAAGATGATTATATAAAAATTGTGGAGATTATTCCTGGCGGTCCTGCCTTTAAAAGTAAAAAACTCGAAAGAAATGATAAGATTATAGGCGTTGCCCAGGGAGATGCTGAAATGGTTGATGTTGTTGGATGGAGAGTTACTGATGTTGTACAACTTATAAGAGGACCAAAAGGTACAACGGTAAGGTTACTTATTCTACCCGCTGATGCCGGAATTAATGCCATACCAAAAGAGTTAGAACTTGTTCGCGATAAAGTTAAGCTGGAAGAACAAGCTGCTAAAAAAGAGATACTCGATTTTAAAGAGGGTAATGTTAATTACAGAATTGGTGTAATTGAGATCCCAACCTTCTACAGTGATTTTGAAGCTCAGCAAAAGGGCGATAAAAATTATAGAAGTACAACCCGTGATGTAAAAAAAATCATTGATGAGTTAAAAGCCGAACGTGTTGATGGAATTATTATTGACTTACGAAATAACGGCGGCGGTGCTCTTAATGAAGCAGTTGATCTTACAGGACTTTTTATTAAAGATGGCCCGGTTGTACAAGTAAGAAATAGTGATGGAGGTATCCAGGTTGGAGCTGATAGTGATCCTGAGATTGTTTATGATGGTCCATTGGCTGTACTTGTAAACAGGTTCAGCGCTTCAGCTTCTGAAATTTTTTCAGGAGCAATACAGGATTATGAAAGAGGAATAATTATCGGCGAACAAACTTATGGAAAAGGTACTGTTCAAAATTTAATTGATCTTAACAGAGTTATTCAGAGCAGTGATGATAAGCTTGGACAGGTAAAAGTAACTATTGCTAAATACTACAGGATAAATGGCGGAAGCACACAAAGTCTTGGTGTAATTCCTGATGTACAATTACCTTCTTCTGTTGATGCTGACGAATTTGGTGAAAGTTCAGAAGAGAGCGCTTTACCCTGGGATGAAATAAAACCGACTAAATATAATATCGCTGGTAATGTAAAAGATTTTCTTTCTCTGTTAAATTCCAAGCATAGTGAAAGGATTGAAGCAAGCAACGAATTTGATTATCTCCTTGAAGACATTCAGGATTCAAAGAAAGAGAGAAATCAAAACCAGATTTCCCTGAATGAAGATATAAGAAAAAAAGAGATGGAGAAAGAGGAAGAAGAAAAATTCCAGAGAGAGAATGAGAGAAGAAAAATAAAAGGGATTAAGCTTCTGAATAAAGGTGAGGAAATAAAGGAATCATCGGCACCGGAAGATCTTTATCTTGATGAATCGGCAAGAGTTTTAGCTGACCTGATTGTTCTCTCTATCGGATAATTTACGAAGCTATTGCAGTCATAAGCTTCCTTTTTGCAACAGGGAAAATTGTTTCGGCAAAAGGAAAATCAAGATCAGTATCGCAAATAAATGTGGCAGGGTTTGGCAGATCCTGTCTTTCTATTATTAATTGATGTTTAATAGATTCAGGTGTTCTTCTGATGATCTCCCGTTTTTCGCTCTTAACAAATTCTGTTTTTAAAGCTCTGTACTTTTCCTTACCGGATAAAAACAGAGAGCATTCATAACGATGCACCTGCAATTCACAGGCAGTATTATCGCTAATCATAAAGTATCCTTCATCTTTATATATTGGTAAAATACCTACCTGTTCGAGAATTATATTTTTTTCAACAAAATCAAAAAGAACGATACCTTCCTCGATTGAATCCTGAATGAATGGTAAAGCCCAATCTATTAATTCAAAAACCTTGTCTATATTTTTATAATTATCTGAATGTTCCTGAGCTGTAAAAATTATTTTCTGCTGCTTCATATCAAAGCCTGTAATCTGTTTAGGGAATTTTCCATTCAGAGATTTTCTTTCTTCCCTTATCTGTTCGAGTGAATTTTTTAATGCAATTAGAGAAGCTAAACCCGGATAAATTTTCCTTTTATCAAAATCTGTATTTAATTCTTTTATCCCGCCTAGAATTCTATATTGGTTTATTTCCAGGTCAGTTTCTGCCGAGAAAAAAGTTTCTAATGATATTCGTTTCATATTTACTCCGGTATTCCTTTAAGTATAATACACTAATAATTGTACCAGTGGGAAATCTCCTCTAATTGAATTTATTGGAAGGTTAGGATGTATCTAAATCAGAAATTCTTAAAAGATTTTCATAGTGATTGTAGAATAAATACTACTTAACAAAAAAAATTATACATTTTGTTTAGGTAAGAATTTACTGTCAGGAATTAAATAGAGATGTTATTATTAACGAAATAGAGTTGTTTTATATAGTAAAAACTTATTGTCACACTGGCTTGTCGAAGACTGATATTTCAGAATGAATTTGCATTTTAAGAAGTCATTCCTTACTAAGATAAGCGTATCCATAGCGAGTTTTGTAGGAACCAAAATAATCTTCTATAAATGAATAGCCCCGACTTTTAAGTCGGGGAAAAAAATAACACTAGAACCAAGGGCTTTAGCCCAAATTCATCTTTGGACTAA
>CAZEWJ010000078.1:0-8822 GCA_964515875.1 uncultured Ignavibacteriaceae bacterium
GACAGTGACATTTCTATGGAGTTTTAAGTACTGACATTTCTAATGAGTTATTACAGAAATATAAATTAAACCTTTTGACTTTTAAATAATTCTTTTTATTTTCCCACCACTTATGAAAAACATTTTCACTGCACATCATCATTCTCATCATAATAACCTCTTTAGTGAGTGCCGGTGAATAACGTTTAACTAAAACATTAGTAAAGAAAATCAAACACAGCCCGGTACAAGCCGGGTTTTTTGTTTTTAAAAGGTTATTAAAATGAAAAACAAAATTAACGGTAACTTAAAATTAGCCTTACAGAAAAATGGCAGGTTAACGGAAAGTTCAATTCAGCTTCTCAGGAACTGTAATCTTGATATTGAAAAATTTGACGACCGCCTTATTGTCAGTATCAGTAATTATAAGCTCACATTGCTTTTTTTGCGCGATGACGACATACCTGAATACGTTCAGGATGGAGTTGCCGACCTGGGAATTGTCGGTGAAGATATAGTTGCGGAAAATAATGCTGAAGTTATAATTGTAAAAAAACTTGGCTTTGGCAGGTGCAAACTGCGTATAGGTATTCCTGAAGACTTTGAGCTTAATGATATAAGTTCTCTCTCAGGTAAGCGGATTGCAACATCCTTTCCTAATATTCTGAATAATTTTTTAACTCAAAACAATATAAACGCAAAAGTAATTAATATCAGCGGCAGTGTTGAAGTTGCACCAACGCTGGGTGTTTCTGATTTTATTTGTGACCTTGTTTCAACCGGCAATACTCTTAAACTTAATAAGCTTAAATCATCAGTTGCCATTTTTGATTCTGAAGCAGTCCTTATTAAGAATAAAAATTTGATTCAATCTTCAGATAAGTTCTCCCTTTATTCAGGATTATTATCCCGGATTGAATCTGTTCTTAATGCAAAAAACTCCAAATATCTTATGATGAATATTCCGAAAGATTCGCTCAGCCCGGTATTAAATATTATTCCTTCTCTTAAAAGCCCCACTATACTTTCACTCGCAGAGGAAAACCAGCTTGCAGTTCACGCTGTCATTCCTTCAGAAAAATTCTGGGAGATAATTGACGATCTTAAATCAGCAGGTGCTTCCGGTATTTTACTTCTACCAATCGAAAACATCATATTATGAAAAAGTATTATCTGAAAAATCTTTCTGAAGATAAACGCAGAGAATTTCTTAAAAGAACTTCTGTCAACAAAAATTTTAAAATTCAAAAAGTTCAGAGGATAATTAATGATATAAAGAGAAATGGACTCGATTCAGCAATAAAGTATGCAAAAAAGTTTGATGGCTTTTCGTCTGGAAATATTTATATAAGCGAAAAAGAATTTATAGAAGCTGAAAAAGTTCTTCCATTAAAAATTAAATCAGCAATTAAATCAGCTTATAAAAACATTTATGCCTTTCATAAAAAACAGTATCCTAAAAATTATTCACTTATAACTACTGCAGGGGTAAAGTGTGCACGCAAATTTATCCCGCTCGAAAATGTTGGACTTTATATCCCCTCTGGTACAGCACCTCTTCCCTCTACAATGTTAATGCTCGGAATCCCTGCTCAAATAGCAGGTTGCAAAAGAGTAGTGGCTGCTTCCCCTGCAAAGGATAAAATTCAACCTGCAATACTGTTTGCTGCACACCTTTGCGGTGTAACTGAGTTCATTAAAATCGGCGGTGCGCAGGGGATTTCTTTACTTTCTTATGGAGATAATGAGTTCAAAAAAGTTGCTAAAATATTTGGTCCCGGGAATCAATTTGTAACAGCCGCTAAAGCATTAGTAAGCATTGATCCTGATGGTTGTTCAATAGATATGATTTCAGGTCCAAGCGAATTACTGATAATAGCTGATGAAAAAGCTAACCCTGAATTTGTTGCTGCTGATTTGCTTTCCCAAGCTGAACATGGTAATGATTCTGCAGTTGTATTAGTTACAACAAGCGACTCATTAGCAACTAAAGTTAGTAGGTACATCTCTGAGCAAGTTGAAAAACTTCCCAGGAAAAGTTTTGTAAAAGGAGCATTGAAAAATTCCTTCTGCCTGATAGTAAATAATCTTGTTGAAGCTTTTGCGTTCAGTAATGAGTTCGCACCCGAACATTTAATCATTAACGTGAAGGGTTCGCAAAAATATTTAGGCAAAATTGTTAATGCTGGTTCAGTTTTTATTGGGCAATACTCCCCGGAAAGTGCAGGAGATTATGCCTCAGGAACTAATCATTGTTTGCCAACTTATGGTTTTGCTAAATCAATCGGCGGAGTTAGCGTTGAAATGTTTATGAAGCCGATTACTTTTCAGTCAATATCAAAAAAAGGATTAAGAAATTTGTCGGAAACAATTATAACACTTGCTGAAGCAGAATCACTCCAGGCACACGCCGAAGCAGTAAAGATAAGATTTAAAACTCCTCTCCTTAATAAGGAGAGAGCCTGTCCCGAACTGACCGAAGGTCATCCTGAACTCGTTTCAGGATCTGTATTTGTTTCGGGAATTTAGGTGAGGTTGTTGTTAATATTAGTAACCCACAGTTTTAACTGTGGGAAAATGAAATAAAACAGAATGGAAAACCGTTTTAACGGTTTTTAAAAGTCCTCTCCTTACTAAGGAGAGGATTTAGGTGAGGTTGCACTTTATTTTCAGTATAAAACAGTAATAGTATAAATAACATTATAAAAATTTAAAAACACTTATTATGCAATTAGAAAAACTCGTTAGAAAAAATATTTTAAACTTAAAACCATATTCCTCAGCCCGGTCGCAGTATCAAAGCGGCATTTTGCTCGATGCAAATGAAAATTCTCTTGGCAGTGTTTACCATTCAGGTATCAATAATCTTAACCGGTATCCTGATCCCCATCAGGTAGAAATCAGGGAAGCTTTATCCCGTTACTTGAATGTTGATTTCAGAAAACTATTCTTTGGAGTTGGTTCTGATGAGATTATTGATCTTATTATAAGAATTTTTTGCCAGCCGGGTAAATCAAATGTTATTATCCCCCAGCCTGCTTATGGAATGTATAAGGTTGCCTGCAACATCAATGATACTGAGGTAAGAGAGTGTGATCTCAATTGTAACTTTGATTTGGACAATGATTCTATTCTTACTCTTGTTGATGAGAATACCCGTATAATATTTCTTTGCTCACCCAATAATCCGACAGGAAATCTTTTAACTAAAGAAAAAATTATATCTCTGGCTAATTCCTTCAAAGGAATAATTTTTATTGATGAAGCTTATATAGAATTTTCTGAGGATAAATCTTTTCTCTCTGAATTATTACATTTTCCTAATATCATTATAAGCAGGACATTCTCAAAAGCCTGGGGACTTGCTGGTGCCAGGTGCGGTTACTGTATTGCCGATGAATTTATTATAAATCTTTTATTCAAAATAAAAGCACCCTATTCCATTAACAAATTTACCTCTTCTGCTGTTCTCCTGGCATTATTGAATAAAAACAAAAAGGATAAGTTTGTTGAAAATATTTTGCTTGAAAGGAAAAGATTAATTGAAGAACTGAATTTACTTGATAATGTTGTAAGGATATTTCCTTCCGATGCAAACTTTTTTTTAGTTCAACTGCTCAATGCAAGGCCAACTTTCAACTTTTTAAATGAAAATGGAATTAGAGTAAGGTTACAGATTGATCATCATAGATTAATAAATTGTCTTCGTATAACGATTGGCAATCAAAAAGAAAATGATTTGTTAATAAAAACTTTGAAAGAAATGGGAACAAAATAATGATTTCATTGAAGCGTTTTTCTGCAGTAAACCGCAAAACAAACGAAACAAATATTCAAATCAAATTCAATCTTGATGGTTCAGGCAAGTCAAACATTAAAACGGGAATTGCTTTCTTCGATCATATGCTTGAACAGGTTTCTCGTCACGCTAACATAGATCTCAGTATCAAAGTAAAAGGTGATCTTGTAGTTGATGAACACCATACCATTGAAGATACAGGGCTTGCTCTGGGAGAAGCTGTTCATAAAGCTCTCGGAGAAAAAAAAGGAATTCAGCGTTATGGGTTTTTTATACCGATGGATGAATCTGTTGCACTTTGTACAATTGATCTTGGAGGGAGGGGCTATCTTAATTTCAATTGTAAATTCAAAAGAGAATATGTCGGCGAATTCCCTACCGAACTTACAAAAGAATTTTTCCGTGCACTTTCTTCAACAATGAAATCCAATATTTACATAAAAGCTAAAGGCGAAAATGACCATCACAAAATCGAATCAATCTTCAAAGCATTTGCAAAATCACTTAATGAAGCAGCAAGGCTTGATGAAAGAAATAAAAACCGTATTCCTTCAACCAAAGGTATTTTATGATTGCTCTTATTGATTATGGTGCAGGAAACACCGCTTCCGTATCAAATGTTTTGAAAGAACTCAATGCAGAATTCATCTTAACTAATAATAAAAATGTAATTGATTCTGCAGATAAAATTATTCTTCCCGGCGTTGGTGAAGCTTCATCCGCAATGCAATCTCTTTTTAAGTTGGGCCTGGTTGATATATTAAAAGCATTTACAAAACCATTTCTCGGTATTTGCCTGGGTATGCAGCTCCTGTGCAGGCAAACCGAAGAAGGTAATGCTGATTGTCTCTGGATAATTCCGGTTGATGTAAAAAAATTTGATAGTTATAATTTGAAAGTTCCGCATATGGGGTGGAACCAATTAAGTTCGATAAAAGACTCTCAAATTTTAAATTCCATAAACGAAAACGATTATTTCTACTTTGCACATTCTTATTTCATTCCGCAAAATGAATTTACAACCTCATCTTGTAATTATGGATTAAGTTTTTCATCATCAGTTCAGTTTAAAAATTATTATGGTGTCCAGTTTCATCCGGAAAAATCGGCACTGCAAGGAATTCAAATCATAAAAAATTTTATAAACCTATGTTAATTATACCCTCATTAGATATACTTGACGGTAAACTTGTAAGACTTGAAAAAGGTAAATATGAAATTTCTAAAGTTTATTCAGAAGACCCATTTGAAGTTGCCGAGAGATTTGCTTCTTATGGATTTAATTTGCTTCATTTAGTTGATCTAACAGGATCAAGATTCGGCATAATTCATATTTTTGATTTAATAATTAGGATCTCTCTAAAGCTTAAACTCAAAATAAATTTCGGTGGAGGAATCAGGTCATTAGAGGATGTTGAGTTATTATTTGGTTACGATGTAAATAAAATTGTAATCGGTTCACTCTCTGTAACAAATAAGCCATTATTTGAAAAAATTATTTCCAGTTTTGGAGGTGAAAACATTATTTGTGCAATTGATTCTTCCAATGAAAATTTAAAAGTCAGGGGTTGGACTGAACAAACTAATATTACTATCCAAGACCATATTTCTTATTGCACTGGTTTAGGTATAAGTACATTCTTATGTACAGATATTGAACGGGATGGAATGCTCAATGGTCCTAATTTAAATTTATATAAAAATCTTTCTGAACAATTTCCGGAAGTACAGATAATTGCGTCAGGTGGCGTTTCTTCTATTGAAGACGTTAAAGAATTAAAATCAACTGGACTCTATGCTGTTGTAATAGGCAAAGCTATTTATGAAAATAAAATTGATTTAAAGGAGCTGGCCGAACTTGCTCGTTAAAAGAATTATCCCTTGTCTGGATGTAAAAAATGGCCGGGTTGTCAAAGGAACAAACTTTATAAATCTCCGTGATGCTGGTTCTGCAGTTGAATTAGCGGAAAGATATTATAAAGAAGGTGCCGATGAACTTGTATTTCTCGACATCTCCGCAAGTGAAGAAAAAAGAAAAACCCTGGTTCAGCTTGTTAAAGAAGTAGCTTCGGTAATTCGTATTCCATTTACTGTTGGTGGTGGAATATCATCCGTAGAAGACATATCAGCACTTCTTAATGCAGGTGCAGATAAGATTTCTTTGAACACTGCTGCAGTTAAAAACCCTGCCCTTATTTCAGAATCTGCAAAAAGATTTGGCAGTCAAGCTGTTGTCGCAGCAATTGATGTTAAAAATTTGATTGGAAACTATACTGTATTTATCAAAGGCGGTAAAGAAAAAACTAATCTCGAAGCATTCACATGGTGCAAAAAAGTATCTGTACTTGGAGCGGGAGAAATTCTTCTCACATCAATGGATAAAGATGGAACAAAAAACGGGTATGATACTAATTTTTTGTTAAAACTTAGTAAACTTGTTTCAATCCCAGTAATTGCATCTGGTGGCGCAGGAAAACCAGAACACTTCTTTGATGCTTTCATTGCCGGAGCTGATGCCTGTCTTGCTGCAAGTCTTTTTCATTACAATGAACTTAGCATAAAAGAATTAAAAACTTATCTTTCACAAAAAGGAATTCAGGTAAGAATATGATTGAACCATCCAGACTAAACTTTTCAAAACTCAATGGATTGATCCCTGCCATCATCGTTGATGTTAACTCAGATAAAATACTAATGCTTGGATTTATGAATGATGAAGCATTAAAAATTACGATTGACACAAACAAAGTCACTTTCTTTAGCAGAACCAAAAATAGGTTATGGCCAAAAGGTGAAACCTCAGGTAACTATCTTTACTTAAAAAATATTATTAGTGATTGCGATAACGATTCCATTATAGTTTACGTTAAGCCGCAGGGTCCGGTTTGTCATAATGGTAATTATTCCTGTTTTAATTTAGATAGGAACAATCATTCGTTTTTCGAAACGCTTGAAAGGATAATAAGGCAAAGAAAAAAGGAAATGCCTGAAGGTTCATATACATCCCGGCTATTTAAAGAAGGATCGGACAGGATAATTCAGAAAGTTGGTGAGGAAGCAGTAGAATTGCTGATTGCAGCAAAAAATGAAAACAAAGAACAAATCATTAATGAAACCGCCGATTTAATTTATCACCTTTTAGTAATGCTTGCAGATTCTGATCTTGAATTCTCTGACGTTGTTAATGCCCTGTTACAACGCAATAAATAGAACTTGAAAATGCTATCAAAGTTAAAATTTTGTAAATAAATAATTACTTCAAATATCTTTTTATCAGTTCCTGTGGAATGTAGAAATATCGAATCTTTGTCCTTCTTCAGTTAAGTTCTCAGCTTCATCTTCCAAATTTCTTATGATATCCATAATTCTCTCACCATTCTTTTTATCTCTGCGTATCAAAAACAAAAGATGCAAATCGCTCAGTCTTTTTAAGTTTAGTGTAAATATCAGATATGTATTTTCATCATTATAAGCGGGATTTAATATTTCACCTTCAATATCAGTCAGTTCATAATCAAAAATATTTTCATTCATAGGGCTCCACCCATTTTTTTATTTCTCATTCAAATATAATCCTTGGCCCTTCTTTTTGGTATAGAAGCAACTATGATTTCATTGTCATTAAATTACTACACCTTTTTTTTCCCAATTGCTGTTAAAATTATTCTGTCATAGTTGTATGGATGCAAAGTATGTCATTTTTCTCATCTTTTTTCAAATAAATAATAAAAACTGAAGATCTAAATTATTGGGAAAATGTAAATGTGGAAGCTTTATCTAAATATTTTGATTTAACGGAAAGGAATTATATTTGTTTCGCATGTAAAAGGCAGATAGAAAAACTTTACAATTATATCCAAACTAAAATTTTCAACAAAAATCTGATATAAAATAAATAAGGGCAGCTTTTCAACTGCCCTTTCATCATTTCCTTCCCCACAATCATATTATCTCTTTACAAATCAATCTCCTCTATCGTCTCCTTAAACATCTGCTGTGGAGTCATTTTTATTTTATCAGTAGTTGGTTTTAATACATCTTTACTCAATAAATTATTCATTGTCTGTTCATTATTTTCTCACCTATTTACTTCTTAACCAACTCAATTTATAGGACCAATAATTACACCATCAAATAAATTTGCCTATTTAACTAATTATAATTTTCTACCTGCAATAATTTCAACTTAAACGAAAATATTTCCCTTATCTTTTATGAATTGTAGAATCATTACTACAGAATTTTGGTTGCTATCCTTCCCAACTTTTTCTGACATCTATTCATCTGGGCATTAACAACCAGTATTAGAAATTAATCTACTCCACGAATCGTGCTGTGTGTTTTTCAAACACTATTCAGCAAGTTTCAAAAACTTATGCATTCGCTCCGTCTCGTTGACAGCTTTTACATTTAGGCTTCATTTCATTGGCTAAAAGTCCTGTTTGCTGTGTGACTTTGGGGCAAAGACACACTGTTCGCAAACATAAAAGCTTGCTCGCCTTTGCTCATTAAGTTTTTATAAACTGCTTCATAAAATTTTGATAAAATTTTCAGCCCTCATTTCACCCTGGGAGTAAAACAGAACACCAGAGCAACACAATAGTTTTAGCTTTACATTTTCTTTAATCAGTTCATCTTTGCATTTGACAGCCAGTGTTACATAAGAAACATTATTTAACTAACTAAACATCTTAACAGTAACTTCTCTTTCTATCTAAGTCAAAATAATGTTGGCTTATATAAACTCGGCACAAATACTAATCAGTTCATCATCGTTCCGTTCAGGTACATGATACAGCGTACCCTCACTCCACTTACATTGTTCTAACCTGAACGCAACACTTAGAACATAAATAGTAACTTTACAATTGTCAGCCTGTCCTGAGCTTGGCGAAGGGCTTCATTTCGGGTGGCACCCACCCACTGCACACCCTACATTCCGCTAAAATAAGAAAGAGCTAATAGTATCTATTATTCTTAATTCTATCACCACTCCGCCCTTTACTCATCATTCCATTTAGTGACGGCAAAGCCGACACACATT
>CAZEWJ010000079.1:0-8514 GCA_964515875.1 uncultured Ignavibacteriaceae bacterium
ATTGCGAGTGAGCCTGCCTGTCGGCAGACAGGTCTTCGAGCGAAGCAATCTCTAAATTAAAAAATGAAAGAAATTAATTTTAATCTTCTAAAGGAAAAACTGTCCGAATATCCGGAACTAATTGATAAGGATGAATATTTCAATTCTTCTGTGCTTATACCTTTTGTTAAGATTAATAATAATTATCACTTACTCTTTGAAAAAAGAGCAGCAAATATAAGACAAGGTGGAGAAGTATCTTTTCCCGGCGGTGAGTTTGATAAATTAACTGATAAATCTCTTGAGGAAACTGCCATACGAGAAACTCTTGAAGAGCTTGGTATTGAAAAAGAAAAAATAAACGTAATTGGTCAGCTTGGAATTTTAATGGTTCCTGGTGTTGTTGTTAATGCTTTCATTGCTGAAGTTGAAATTGAAAATATTGAAGAATTAAAATTTGATAAAACAGAAGTTGAAAAAGTTTTTACTGTTCCCATCTCTTTCTTTAAAGAAAATCCACCTGAAGTTTATCATATAAATCTTGAAGCACATCCTTTTTATATTGATGATGATGGAAAGAAGATTGATCTTCTTCCAGTTGAACAATTAAAGCTTCCTCCAAGGTATTCTAAACCTTGGGGAAAAATTAAGAGGAAAGTTTATTTCTATAATTATGAAGGAGAAACGATTTGGGGATTAACTGCTGCTTTGGTTAAAAGAGTTGTTGAATTGCTTTAGAGGTGTCATGCTGAACTTGTTTCAGCATCTTTTTCACGGCGTGAGATTCGGAAATAAATTCGGAATGACTAACTCAGAAATTAACATTTACCCATTCTTCAAAGTTTTCTGCAAACCCGTAAGAAGACTATCAGCTTTTTTTCCTTCATCTTCAGGGACAAGCTCCTTGTACTTGAATAACGCATTCACAGCATCTTTGTATTCTTCATTTAAAGCATAAACAAGAGCAAGATTGAAATAGATGTTTGGAAACTCAGGTTCAATCTCTGCTGCAATTTCATAGTGAAGCTTTGCCAGCTTATAATCATTAACCTCAAAGTAAAGATTTGCAAGATTGTATTGAGCCTCAAGGTGCCTGGGCTCGAGAGTAAGGCATTTAGTAAAACAATCAAATGCTTTAGCTGCATTCCCGTTTCTAGATTCAAGTATTCCAAGATTACAGTAAGCATCCGGAACCGAATCGTTTTCAAAGATTGCTTTTAAATATGCTTCTTGTGCACCAGGGTTTCCCTGTTCATCAAGAATTAATGCTTCTTCGAAAGGAGTGAACCTTGAAGGAAGATGGTGGATCTGCGGTTCGCTTTGTTTGAATAAATTTAGCTGCCCCTTTTTTTCGAGTACTCTATTTTTCCTTGCTCTCTTATATCCTAATTTGGGCGGTGTAGGGGTAACCTCTAATTGAATTACTTTTGCCATTGTTTTCAGATTCAATCCTTTTTATTCATGAGGGATTATAAAAGTTAATCGTCAGTCTGAGCGGAGTCGAAGACTGACAATGTGAAGCGCTTTCACACTTCGACTTCGCTCAGTGTGACGACGTACTTTGAACCTCTAAGCACTTTTTTTCTTTTTTGTCTTCGTAGCTTTTGCTGCAACCTTTTCTTTCTTTTTCTCTCCCTTTGCTTTTTCCATCGGCTTTTTCTCTTTCTTTGCCTGCTCAATACTTTGCTTCAGGGCTTTCATCATATCAACAACAGGGGTAATTTCTTCTGTAACAGAAACAATTTCTTTCCCTTCTATTTTTGCTTTTATCATTTCCTTAACTGCATCCTGGAACCTGTCGCTTAAATCTATTTCGGAAAGTTTAGTTGTCATGGAATCAACAAGAGTTTTTGCAAGTTTTAATTGTTCCTTATTTGTTGCCACTCCATCAACCAGCGGCACCTCAGACATTTTTCTTACTTCACTTGGATATCTCACCTTATACATAACTATTCCATTATTTAAAGAAGATAACATTACAACATCTTCACGGTCCCTGATTACAATTCTTCCAACAGCCAGTTTTGCAGATTCAATTAAAGTTTTATTCAGCAAAGCATACGGCTGGGAAGCAACTTCTCCATCGGGGCCAATGAAATATGGAGTGTCATAAAGAGTAGGATGAACTTCGGAAGAGTCAACAAATCCTTCAATCTCAATTATTTTGCTGCTTTTGATTTTTACTTTATCAAGATCTTCCTGTTCAATCACAACATAATTATCAGGTTCATATTCGTAGCCTTTAACAATATCCTGCTGCGTTAACGACTTCCCGCACTTTTTGCATTTCTTATCATATCCAACTCGCCCATTGTCTTCCTTATGCAGTTGGTTAAAGCTAACGGTTTCTTTTGTATCAATAGCACTATAAAGTCTAATCGGAATAGTAACAAGGGAGAAACGTATATGTCCATTCCATATAGCTTTCATTTTTTTACCTCGCAGATTGTTAAAAATGAATATAAAACTTATAAACGTTTGTAAAGATTACTATTTAATAACTAAATAATCAATAATTTTTTCAGATACCAGACTAAGAGTTTTTATTTCAAGTGAAATTAAAGAGCTTGTGTGATTGAATTATCAAATTAAAGCCGAGCGTTGTTAAACATCGAGGTAAATTCTGAGATAGAATCTAAAACCGGAACTTTACATGAAAGCAGTTTCTCTTTACTCTGATGCCCGCTTGCAATAAGAACACAATCAGCCCCAATTTCCGAAGCAACATCAAAATCATGCTCAGTGTCGCCGACTAAAAGAACATTACCATTTCCATTGCCAATTTTTTTCATCAATTCTTTGCCAAGCTCAACTTTACTGGTTGCATAAATATTATCAAGTCCTATTATATAGCTGAAGAAGCTGTTAAGATTAAAATGAGAAATAATTTCAATCAAAGTATTATGCGGATAAGCTGAGAGAATTGACTGTTCAATATTCTTTTCTTTCAGCAGAAGTAATGTTTTCTCCACGCCTGAATGAAGTATACATTCAGTTCGTCTTCTTTCATATTCACTCATCTATTCAAGCCCGACTTCCTCAAAAGAGTATTGTGTAAAATCGAAACCTGCTTTTACATAATAATTCTTAATCGGGAATGTAAAAATATCTCTGTATGTATCAAGAGAAAGAGAATTTAGATTTCTTTTGGATAGGACTCCATTTACGATATCAACACAAAGACCAACATCGTTTAAGAGCGTTCCATTCCAGTCCCAGATAATATGTTTATATTGAAAGTTCAAGTTTAAGTTCAAGTATAAAAATAAAAATAGATTGTGATTCAACAAACAGTTTAATAATTTTTTCTAATCCCCATTGGATGAAATTGCTTTTATAGAAGATGCTTTAAGATAAATTAATTCTGAATGATTCAGGAATTAATTCTTCGTAATCCATTATTTATTTTGAATGTTCAACCGATTATCAAAAAGAATTTGCTCTTGAAAGACTTCAAATCTAATTTTCCTTTTGCTAAAAGGAATTTTATGTCCGGAAAAAAAGATTATAGCATCATATTTATTATATCATTTTTGACTTTATTAATACATCTATTTACAAATGCATTTGCAAGCTATGGAATTTTTCGGGATGAACTTTACTATCTCGCTTGTGTAAACAGACCAGATTTTGGCTATGTAGACCAGCCGCCTCTTTCAATCTGGTTTCTGGGAGCTATAAGATTTGTTTTTGGTGATTCTCTATTTGCAATCAGACTTTTGCCTGCAATTCTTCATGCTGTATTAGTTTATTTAACAGGACAAATGACTTTGAGAATGAGCGGCGGAAGAACTGCTGTCTCAATTTCATGTTTAGCTGTTGCACTTGCACCTGTAATCATGGGGATGAATACTATTTATTCAATGAACACTTTTGATTTTATTCTCTGGTCATTAACGGCTTACATTTTAATATTAATTATTCAGGGGGAGAAAAAGAATTTGTGGATTCTGCTTGGCTTGGTTTTAGGTTTAGGTTTGATGAACAAAGTTGGAATATTATGGTTATGCTTAGGAGTTTTTGTTGCACTCCTATTAACACCACACAGAAAATATTTTAAAACAGTAAAACCCTGGTTGGCTTTCTTAATAGCATTTTTACTTTTTCTTCCATACTTCATCTGGAACATCACTCATGATTTTGCTCATGTTGAGTTTATTCAAAATGCCTTGGGATATAAATATTCCGGATTAACTCCTATGGATTTTATAGCAGGACAATTCATGAATGTTAATCCTGTTTCTGCAATTATTTGGCTTGCAGGTTTGTATTTCTTTTTCTTTTATAAGGGAGGAAAGAAGTACAGGATGCTCGGAATAGTTTATTTAGCTGCTTTTTTAATATTACTTCTTAACGGTCATAGTAAAGCAGAGTATCTTGCTGCTGCCTATCCAATGTTATTTGCAGGCGGAGCGGTTCTGCTTGAAAAAATTTCACAGTTAAAAAATTGGAGATGGATAAAATTTGCCGTAACAATTCCATTAATATTATCAGGTATTTTAATAATGCCTCTCGCTCTTCCGATTCTACCTGTTGAGATTTACATAAAATATGCTGATGCTTTAGGATTTGCACCATCAACAGCAGAGAGTAAGGAACTTGCTGAGCTACCACAGTTTTATGCTGATATGTTTGGCTGGGAGGAACTTGCTGAAGATGTCTCAAAAGTTTATCTATCCTTACCCGAAGAAGAAAGAAAAGCTACTGTAGTATTTTGTAATAATTATGGAGAAGCTGGCGCAATCGAATACTATAGTAAAAAGTATGAGCTTCCCGATGTTGTTTCTCCGCATAACAGCTATTGGTACTGGTGGGATTTTAATAAAAAAGTTACAACTATTCTTGTTTTAGGGGGAGACGAAGAAGATCATTTTGATTCTCTTGAAGAAGTTAAACTTGCAGCAATTCACAGATGTAATTATTGTATGCCATACGAAAATAATCTTCCTATATTTGTGTGCAGAGGATTAAAAAGGTCTGTAAAAGAAATACATAGTTCGGATAAAAATTTTAATTAGAAATTTTCTTAAGGATTTTCAACAAAGGTATCTTATGCGATTATCATTTTTAATTTTACTATTGCCGTGCTTTCTTATTGCGCAAAACTCAAAAGATGATATTAAAACAATTATGTTAAGCAACGGTATGAAGATAATTGTGCTTGAAGATCATTCCATACCAAATGCGAATATGTACCTCTTCTGGAAAGTTGGCTCAAGGAATGAATATCCCGGTATAACAGGCTTATCCCATTTCTTTGAGCATATGATGTTTAACGGCTCTAAAAATTATGGGCCAAAAATGTTTGATGTAGTTATGGAGGCAAGCGGTGGTGCAAACAATGCTTATACAAGTGAGAATGTTACAGTTTATACTGATTGGTTTCCCACGAGCGGTATGGAAACTATTTTTCAGCTTGAGTCGGATAGGATATGCTGCTTGAATTTTGATGATGAAATGATTGAGAGCGAGAGGGGAGTTGTTCTTTCTGAAAGGAGTACAGCACTCGAAAACAGTAATTATTATTTCCTGGGAGAACAAGTGCAGGGAATAGCTTTTTTTGCACATCCTTACAGATGGCCTGTGCTTGGTTATGAGTCTGATATAAAGAACTGGAAAAAAGAAGATCTTCAGAATTATTTTAAAACTTATTATGCACCTAATAATTGTGTTGTTGTGATAGTAGGTGATGTAACAGTTGCTGAAGTGGAAAAACTTTCAAAAAAATATTTTGAACCAATTCCGCGGGGAATTCCTCTAAGAGAGATTCATACAGTTGAACCTGAACAACCTGGTGAAAAAAGAATTGTTGTGAGAAAAGAAGTTGCATCTCCAAATATTATGATCTGTTATCACGTTCCTGAAAGTAAATCGGAGGAATTTTATTCTTTGAGTTTACTTAATTCCATTCTCTCATCAGGTAACACTTCAAGGCTGTATAAAAGTTTGGTTGATGAAAAGCAGCTTGCTACTGCTGTTTATACTGATTTAAGCTATTCCTTTGATCCTTATCTTTTTACAATCTATGCAATCTGCAATGATGGTGTTTCTCCTGATACTCTTGAAAATGCTGTTTATGAAGAGATTGATAAAGTTATTGCAGAAGGAATTACAGATGAGGAACTTCAAAAAGTTAAAAATCAGAAGGTAATGGAATTTTATAAATCAATGGAAACAATTAATGGCAAATCAAATACTATAGGAACTTATGAATTATTTTTTGGGGATTATGCAAAACTTTTTGCTGCTGCAGAAGAATATAAAAAGGTAACTCCTGAAGAAGTTGTTAATACAGCAAAGAAATATTTTATTAAAACCAACCGGACTGTTGGATTTTTAATTTCACCGGAGGAGGAATAAAAATGAAATCTACAGTTAAAGTTTTATTCAATTTATTCTTTATTCTGATTCTTCAATCTTATTCGATAAGTCAAACTAATTCTTTCAAATTGCCTGAGTATGAAAAATTTGTTCTTCCAAATGGATTTACTATTTATCTTATGGAACAGCATGAGGTTCCGTTGATTTATGTTTCTGCAATATTCTCTGCAGGAGCAGCCAAGGATGGACTCAAAAATGGTTTAGCTGCTTTAACTGCCGAGTCTTTGGTTTTCGGTACAGAGAATTATACCAAAGACCAGATTGAACAGATTGTTGATTATAATGGTGCAGAGTTAAACACTTCGGCTTCACTTGAATATTCAACTCTTTCTTCTTATTTCCTTAAAGATAATCAGGATACATTACTTTCTATAATTAAAGAAATAATTGTTAATCCTGTTTTCCCTGAAGATGAATTTGAAAAAAGAAAACAAAGATGGCTTGTTGAACTTGACCAAGAGAGAGAAAGCCCAAGAAGTGTAATAGGATCTTATTTTAAAAAATTTATTTATGAAGATAATCCTTATGGAAACCCCACTAACGGAACTAAAACAAGTGTTTCAGAAATAAGCATTAATGATTTAGAAAATTTCTATAAAATATGTTATAAACCCGAAGGTTCATCAATTGCTTTGGTTGGTGATTTCTCAATCCCGCTAATGAAGGAAAAAATTTCTAATCTTTTTGGTAAATGGAATCTTGAAAAGTCTATGACAGTTACTGATATCGTTTCAGAGATGCCATCTCATGATAAAAGCAGAGTCCTTCTTGTAAATAAAGATGATTCTCACGAAACTACTTTTTATATAGGGCAATATGGAATTACAAGGAGCAATCCCGACTATATTCCCATACAGGTTATAAATACAATTCTTGGCGGTAGGTTTACATCCTGGCTTAACGCTGCACTCAGAATAAACAGCGGTTTAACTTATGGAGCGGGAAGCTATTTTAATCCCTACAAAACCTCTGGAACTTTTATCATCATCAGCTTTACTGAAACAGCAACCACAATTGAAGCCATTGATATGGCTCTTGAAGTTGTAGACAGTATTCATACAAAAGGAATAGATGAGGAAACTCTCAACTCAGCAAAAAATTATTTAAAAGGGCAATTCCCGCCTGATTATGAAACTTCGGGAGATCTTGCTTCTCTTCTTGTAAGAATGTTTTTTTATGACATCAGTGATTCTTTCATAAACGATTTTCAAAAGAATGTTGATGAGTTGACACTTGAGAAAGCCAACGAAATAATAAGAACATATTTTCCTAAAGAGGATCTCCAGTTTGTTCTAATAGGAAAAGCGTCTGAATTAAGAGATAAAGTTTCTAAGTACGGTCAAATAATTGAAAAAGATATAAAAGATGATGGTTTCTGAAAATAAATTTTCTTTCTGGAAAGGATTTTTTTGATAAAAATAGCAGGAATGATAACCGTATCACTTGGAGTCATTTTTGTTCAAATAAAATTGAAAAAAAATTTTAGAAAATTTGGTTTATAGGTTGACAAATGAACTTGGAAATATTATTTTTACAGCGACTCTGATAAAGGGTCTCCCCCATACCCTTTATCTTAAGGAGTTAAAGCCTGATAGTCGCCCGATTATCGGGCTTTTTTATTTTAAATAAGAATTTTCTTGAATTATAAAATTCTTTCTTTTAGATTAAACTTAAGAATTAAATACTTGAATGGGGTAATAATTCCTCAAAATCCAACTTCATATTATCTCTAATTTCTCTTTCAATAAACAAAAATACGGAGGGTAAAATGAAAATTGTTCGAATGAATCATCTGAAAAGTAATTCAGGAGGGAAAACCGCTGCATTTTTTGATATCCAAACGGATGATGGAATTACTATTAAGGGTTTCAAAATAGTGAGCGGTTCAAATGGATTGTTTGTTTCTTCTCCAAATGAAAAAGGAAAAGATGGGGAATATTATGAAACTGTAATTTTACCAAAGGATATGAAAGATAGTCTTGAGAAGATTGCATTAGAGGAATACAATAAAACAAAGGGATGAAAGAAATAGATTTTCACAGAATTAGTAAGAGTGCTGCAGAATTTTTTTTTATCATTGCGAATTTCCCTATATGACCTTAGAGATTGCTTCGCTCGAAGACCTGTCTGCCGACAGGCAGGCTCACTCGCAAT
>CAZEWJ010000080.1:0-8114 GCA_964515875.1 uncultured Ignavibacteriaceae bacterium
ATTAAAGCGGTACGTGAGCTGGGTTCAGAACGTCGTGAGACAGTTCGGTCCCTATCCTATGCGGGCGCAGGATACTTGAGAAGGGTCGCTTCTAGTACGAGAGGACCGAAGCGAACGTACCTCTAGTGTACCAATTGTCGCGCCAGCGGCATCGTTGGGTAGCTATGTACGGTTGTGATAAGCGCTGAAAGCATCTAAGCGCGAAGCACGCTTCAAGATTAGGTATCCCTGTCGTAAGACACTAAAGACTCCTTGAAGATTACAAGGTTGATAGGCTGCAGGTGTAAGTACAGCAATGTATTTAGCCGAGCAGTACTAATAGGTCGTGAGACTTAACCATTTTTTTATTACAGATACTTTGCTATTATTCAGGCACTTCAGTCTTTCATTATGTTTTTTGAAAGTTTTAATTTTGGTGGTTATAACCTGGGTGTTACACCTCTTCCCATTCCGAACAGAGAAGTTAAGCCCCAGAATGCCGATGGTACTGCATGCGCAGGTGTGTGGGAGAGTAGGTAGCTGCCAGATTTAATTTAACCCCGATTTTTTGGTCGGGGTTTTTTGTTTTAGATTTACTGCTTACTTATTGTGTGAAGTTCCGATGTTCATTGGGATAAAATTCAGTAGCTGTAAGATTATATATTTATAAACCCCAATCTCCGATTTGGGTTTTTTTGTTTTTAACCTATATTAGTTAAAAATAATTTTTATAAACTAAATCATTTTTGATTGGGGTTTTTTATTTTAGTATTTGAAACATATCCAAGGTAGTGAATTATGGTCTATCTATATTTAAAACTCTTTCATGTATTATTTGTAATAATGTTTCTTGGTAATATCGCTGTAGGTGTTTTCTGGAAAGTGTTTGCGCAGAAAAGTAAAGATCCTGAGCAAATTGCTTTTGCTTTTAAAGGCATTATAAAAGCCGATAAATATTTTACAGTGCCCGGTGTAATAGGAATAACAATATTTGGAATTGGCGGAGCCGTACATGGTGGTTTTCCAATTCTTGGAACAGGATGGATTTTCTGGTCAATTATTCTTTTTATTATTTCAGGAATTACTTTTATGGCAAAGCTCGCCCCACTGCAAAAACAAATTGCCGCTCTTGCATCTGATAAAGAAAAATTTAATTGGGACGAATACCATAAGCTTGCAAAGCAATGGGATTTATGGGGATTCATTGCTTTAATTACACCTTTTATTGCTGTTATACTTATGGTACTAAAACCAAATATTTAAACGAAATTTATAGTAAAAATTCCTCATCTTATTATTTCTTGAACTTGATCTTGAACTTTGAACCCAGATTGTCATCGTGGCTCTTCTCATTCAAATCCTTTTTATTCTTATATTTGAGTAAAAAAATTTTTCTAATGCCTCGCTGGTTAAAGAATTCAATTGCTATAACTGTTACAATTATAATCCTGTTTATTGCTGCAGGTTTTATTTTCTACAACATGCTAACAGCCTCTCTCCCTGAATATGAAGGGGAAATTAATGTTACAGGAATTTCAAATAGTGTTGAGGTTTACTATGACAGCCTGGCTATTCCCTATATCTTAGCTAATTCAGAAGAGGATGCTGCTTTTGCACTCGGTTATATTCATGCGCAGGAAAGACTTTTCCAGATGGATCTCATTCGCAGAGCAGGTGCGGGAAGATTAAGTGAAATTCTGGGTTCTGAAGCTTTGATATTTGATAAAATGCTGCGAACTGTTGGAATTAAAAAAACTTCTGAAAGAATTCTTAAAATAATTAGACCAGAAGTCTTAAAGTTGCTCACATCTTATTCCGCTGGTGTTAATCAATATTTAAAAGATGCAAAGGGAAAATATCCTGTAGAGTTTGATGTGCTCGGCTATGATCCTTATGAATGGAAAGCGGTAGATTGTGTTATAATATCAAGAATGATGGCCTGGGAATTAAATATTAGCTGGTGGGCAGATATCTCTTTTACCCATCTTGTGCAAAAGCTTGGTGAAGAAAAAGTAAAACAGATTCTTCCGAAATGGCAGGAGAACGAACCTTATGTAATTCCAAAAGAAATTAAATTCTATCCTGAAATTAATTCGGGATTAATTGAAATAGATAAATCATTCAGAAAATTATTAGGAATTAATGGAACACATCTCGGTTCAAATAATTGGGTAATAGACAGCAGTCTTTCTGTTTCAGGTAAACCAATTATTGCGAACGATCCTCATCTTGCTTATAGCGCGCCTGGAAGATGGTATGCTGTTGTTATAAAAGCAGGTAAATGGAATGTTGAAGGTATTACTCTCCCCGGAGTTCCGGCAGTTGTTTTTGGTAAGAATAAAAATATCTCCTGGACTTTAACAAACATCATGCTTGATGATTCTGACTTTTATATTGAGAAAATGGATTCAACAGGAACTAAGTATTTCTTTAATGATGAATGGAAAAAGATAAATGTAAGTGAAGAAACTATTAAAGTGAAAGATTCCCTTGATGTAAAATTAAGAATAAGAAGTACACACAGAGGTCCCTTAATTTCTGATATCCATCCATATTCGTTTTTATATCGTAATGAAGATTTTCAGAAAATTGCGATCAGCATGAGATGGGTAGGAATGGAAACAACTGAAGAAGTTAATTCATTTTATTTGATTAATATGGCGAAGAACTGGAATGAATTTAAGGAAGCTGTAAATTTATTCAGTGTACCCGGACAAAATTTTGTTTATGCTGATAAAGAAGGGAATATAGGTTATCTTTTTGGCGGAAGACTTCCAAAACGTGAATTAACATCGCCTACTTTTATTTTTGATGGAACAACAGACAAGTATGATTGGAAAGGATATGTTGAACGATCTGAAATTCCTTATCTATTTAATCCAGCCCAGAAATTTATTGCAACAGCAAACAATAAAACCTTAGAAAATTTTAAGTACCATATTTCAAATTTATGGGAACCATCTTCAAGAATTGAAAGGATAACCCAACTCCTTACCAGTAAAAAAAAATATTCTGTCTCTGATTTTATGAAATACCAGATGGATCAAGTTTCACCTTATGCAAAGAAAATCTCAAATTATATTCTTTCAGCTTTTGATAATGTTAAAGTAAAGGATAAAAATCTTTCTCTTGCTTTAGAACTTTTTAAAGACTGGAATTATGAGATGAGTGAATTCAGCCAGGTGCCAGCTATTTATTCTGTTTTTTTTTCGAACATGTTAAGGAATATTTATTATGATGAACTGGGTGATGATTTGTTCAATCAATTTGTTTTTGTGGCTTGTGTTCCTTACAGAAGTGTTTCAACAATGTTAGAAAACCCATCTCATCCATGGTTTGATAATATCGGAACTTCTCAATTAGAAGGGAGAGACGATATAATCCGGAAAAGCCTGACTGATGCTTTATCCGAGCTTGAAAAGAAATTTGGCAATGAGGTAAAAGAATGGCAATGGGGAAAAATTCATACAGTTACACACAAGCATATTTTTACTGGTGAGTTTTCTTTATTAGATAAATTTATAAATATTGGTCCATTTCCGATTGGCGGAGACGGTACAACTCTTTTCAATACTGAATATCCATTTTATGAACCGATAGGAAATTATCCGAGATTTGATCATAAGCCTTATGATGATATTCTTGGACCATCAATGAGATATATTTTTGATTTCTCAAACCCTGATGAATTTTATCTTATATTAACTACGGGGCAGTCAGGCAATGTTATGAGTGATCACTATAAGGATATGTCGCAAATATGGCTCAAGGGAGAATATATGACTATTAAAACTGATGAAGAATCAATCAGGAAAAATAAAACTTTGTTAAAACTTATTCCGGAATAAAATAAAGAATTGTAATGATTTGATTTTACGATTAAATTTAACCTTCAAAATAAAATATAAATATGAAAGTAATTGAACACCTGTTAAATGCTAAAGAACCATTAATAAGTTTTGAGCTGATACCGCCAAAACGGGGTGGTGATATTTTTAGTCTTCTATCTATTATAGATGATATTTCAAAATATCATCCTCCATTTATTGATATCACCAGCCATTCTGCTGAAGTTATTTATGAAGAGACTTCAACAGGGATTAGAAAGATTATTAAAAGAAAAAGACCAGGCACTCTTGGAATTTGTGCTCTTATTCAGAACAAGTATAATATTGATGCCGTTCCCCATATCCTTACCAATGGTTTTACAAGGGAAGAGACCGAAGATTTTTTAATTGAGCTGAATTATCTCGGAATTGAAAATGTTCTTGCAATTCGGGGTGATGACCTTGGATACGAAAAACCTTTACCGCAAGGAAGAAGCAGAAATCTGTTTGCCTCAGATCTTGTAAGACAGATTGTAAATATGAATAAAGGAAAATATCTTGAAGACAGCCTTCTTGATGCAAAGCCGACAAAATTTTGTATTGGTGTAAGCGGTTATCCTGAGAAACATTTCGAAGCACCAAATCTTTCTACAGATATAAAATTTGTTAAGCAAAAAGTTGATGCAGGTGCTGAATATGTTGTAACCCAGATGTTCTATGATAATAAAGCTTTTTTCAACTATGTTGATTTATGCAGGAAAGAAGGGATTGAAGTTCCGATAATTCCCGGGTTGAAAATACTTACTTCGAAAGCACACCTTATTAATATCCCTAAGAATTTTTATGTGAATATACCACAGGAACTTGTAGATGAAGTTTCTGATGCAAAGCCTGAACAGGTATTGGATATTGGTGTTGAATGGGCTGTTAAACAGGTTGAGGAATTGTTTAACAGGAATATAGTAAGCGCTCATTTTTATATAATGCAGAATTCCCTGCCTGTAAAAAAATTAATGGAAAGACTGAAGCTATTTAAAAAGATTGCATAGTTATCTATAAAGTAAAGAGTGAAGGAGTAGGGAGTAATCAGTAATTAGTATTAACACAAATTCAGAAAGATTTTTAGATAATAAAATGGAGTATAAAGGGTTTAGAGATTTAAAAGTATATCAGTTTTCTTATCAACTTGCTCTTGAAGTTTTTGAAATTACCAAATCCTTTCCGAAAGAAGAACTATATTCCCTTACTGATCGGATTAGAATATCTTCGCGATCAGTTCCTGCCAATGTTGCCGAAGCCTGGAGAAAACGTAAATATCTAAAATCGTTTACAAGTAAATTAACTGATTCAATAGCAGAAGAATCTGAAACAGAAGTCTGGCTGGATTTTTCTAAAGATTTGAATTATATCAACAAAGAAAAATATGATCATTTCATTGATAAATATGATGAAATTGCCAGGATGCTTAGCTCAATGATAGATAACCCGTATAAATTTTGTCATTGATACTCCATACTCAATACTGCTTACTCATTACTAACAGATTTATTCAATGAAGATAATAAAACCGAAACTAAAATGGGGTATTGCCGGCTGCGGTAAATTTGCCGAGAATGCATTCATTCCAACTATTCAATTGATAAGGAAGAACCAGGTTGTATCTTTATTCAGTAATAGTAAAGAGAGAGCAAATGAACTTGCTAAAAAATTTGGTATTGCCAATACTTTTTCTGATTATGATGAATTTCTAAAGTCTGATATAAACTGTATTTATGTTTCCAGTGCAAACTCTCATCATTATGAACAGGTTGTAAAAGCAGCCAAAGCAGGAAAACATATTCTTTGCGAAAAGCCTCTCTCTATAAATTCTTTGGAAGCAGAAAAGATGGTTAAGACTTGTGAAGAAAATGGAGTTCAGCTTGCTGTGAATTATGTATTCAGATTTAATCCTTTAGTTAGAAAAGCAAAAGAATTAATCAACAATGATTATATCGGGAAGCTTGTCTCAATGAATTTAAACTTCAATACTGATTTTGAACCCGGTACCAATTTTCGTTTCAATAAATTATTAAGCGGCGGCGGTGCTATAAGAGACCTTGGCACTCATATGATTGACCTTCTCAGGTTTTTTGGCGGCGAGATAAAAAGGATAGATGGTTTTACTGATAATGTAATTTACAAAAGTGATGTTGATGATTTTGCTTCTGCAATTGTCCAGTTTGAAAATGGAGGATATGGATATTTCAACGTATCATTCAATAATAAAAAAGCATTTAACCGGGTTGAGATACTCGGGCATAAAGGTGCATTGAGCATTGAAAAGCTTTTAGGGGCAAGAAATGCTTTTTCTAAATTAACGATACTTCGGGAAGGAGAAGCAAAAAAAGCATTCAGAAAAAGGGGAAGTAATCTTTATTACCTGTTGAAATCTGTTCAGAAGTCTTTTCTCAAAAATGAAACCCCGCTTGTAACCGGTTATGATGGCTTAAAAAATATGCAGTTGATGGAAGAGCTGGAATACAAATGCCTGAAAAAACAAAGTTAGTTGAAATTTGCAGAAAGGTTTATGAGAAAGGATTTGTTGCCGCATTTGATGGAAATATTTCTACAATAACTTCTGACAATACTTTTCTGATAACCCGTTCAGGTATTTCTAAGGGGGAAGTTTCCGAGGAAGATATTCTGGAGATTGATGCTTCAGGAAATATTCTTAAAGGGAAGGGGAAGCTTTCTACAGAATTTAAAATACATCTCTTTGCTTATTCACGTAGACCGGAAGTAAATGCAGTTGTTCACTGCCATCCGGTTTATGCTACTGCCTTTGCTGCAGTTGGTGAAGATTTATCAAAACATGTTTTTCCTGAAGTTATACTTACTTTAGGTAAAATCCCTTTGTGTAAATATGAAACCCCTTCTACAGATGGATTAGCTTTGAGTATGGAACCTTATATAGATTTTGCCTGGGCTTTTCTTCTTCAAAACCATGGTGCTGTAACATTAGGGCATAATCTTGATGATGCATATTACAAAATGGAAAAACTTGAACATGCAGCTCAAACAATTTTTGCATCCAGATTATTAGGCGGCGAGAAGGAATTATCTTTTGAAAAAATAAAGGAATTACTTAACCTTGCACGGGAAGTTTATGGTATTTTACCGGATGAAAGAAATATTTTTTAGAACCCCTCCGTTCCTCCCCTTTCACAAAGGGGAGGTTAGGTGGGGTTATTTGTGTTGAATGTAAAACGTTGAAAGACAACTAATGTCAAACAAAAAACCTAAAATTGCTCTTTTCCTTGGTGGAACCTCTCCTGAAAGAAAAGTTTCTAAAGCAACAGGAGCATCAATATATAAGGCATTAACAAATCTTGGTTATGAAACTCTTTTAATTAACCCTGCTTATGGAGATAATCAACCAAAGAATTCAGATGATTATTTTAAAGACGAAGATTACACTGAGATATCAAATGAAAATTATGTAAAAGCTTTAAACCTGGATTTATTCAATTCAATTGATCTTGCCTTTCTTGCTCTTCATGGAAAGTGGGGAGAAGATGGAACTATCCAATCACTACTTGAGCTTAAAGGAGTAAAGTATACAGGCTCAAAAGTTGTGGCGAGTGCCATTTCTATGGATAAGACTATGTCAAAAATTTTATTTCAGCATTATGATGTAAGAACACCATTGTGGATTACTTCAAATGCAGATTATAATTTATTTTTTTTAAAAAAAGAGATTGAAAAGAAATTAAAATATCCCTGTGTTATAAAACCAAATGATCAGGGTTCGACAGTTGGATTAACCATATGTGAAAATGAAAGTGGAGTTGAAGATGCAGTTAAGCTTGCTTTAAAATGGTCAAATAAAGTTTTGATAGAAGAATATATTCCGGGAAGAGAGATGACAGTTGCAATACTAGAGGATGAAGTCTTTCCTGTGCTGGAAATAAAACCAAAGCATAGTCTTTACGATTATGAATGCAAGTACACTCCTGGAATGAGTGAGTATGAAGTTCCTGCAAAAATAAGTGATGATGTTTCTGATAATCTGAAAAAAAGTGCTTTGGCTGCATTTAAAGCTTTAGGTTGTGAAGGATATGCAAGAGTGGATTTCAGATTAACCCCCGCTGATCTTGATTACTGTCTTGAGGTAAACAGCCTTCCTGGAATGACATCAACCAGTCTTGTTCCTAAAATGGCAAAAGCAATTGGTATTACTTTCGAAGAGCTTGTGGAGAGGATTGTGAAAATAAGCCTGCCTGCCGGTAGTGTACTACTTCAATAATTCGGTAACACTACAGAGGCGGT
>CAZEWJ010000081.1:0-7604 GCA_964515875.1 uncultured Ignavibacteriaceae bacterium
CGATACCAAGTCCGGCAATAACTGCAGATATTTCAAAACCAAGGTTATCTAAAAGGAAAACAAAGCCGACCACCCAGATAATAAAACTAATTATTAATGTTATCCCCTTAATCTGCTTCAGCCTTCTATCGGCATCTTCTTCCTCAGGAGTTTTTCTTTAACATATGCATTTAATGAATACCTTAGAGTTGATGTTATCACCCTAATAACAAAAAAAGTTACAAGTATTACAGTGGCTACATCAATAACCTTTTCAACTACCTGAGGAAGTGTCAATGTTTTAACGGCGAGATAAAAAATTATGAGATAAAGAACAGGAATAACAGATTTTTCAATTCCGCTTATAAGAAGATCATCTACTTTAGTCTCGGTTTTCTCAGACCATTTCTTAAGCCTTGATAAAACAATTTTTTTGAAAATTGTTAATACAATTATTCCAAGAATAAAGATGCCAAGAGCAACAGAGTAATTATAAACTGTATTGCCATAAAATGATTGTTTGAAAAATTCCTGCATTTAATCTTTTTCTAAATTCTTTATTGTGAAAAAAATAAGAAATTATTGAAAAAGAACAAGGCTTGATGTAAATAAATCTATCATTTGTTTTTCTCAAGGAAATTGGGTTGTGCAGAACACAGCACGCAAGAAATCCCTCTGTTCTCCCGCTAAAGCGGGATCGGAACTGTCTCCCTTTGCTAGAGGTTGTGTTGAAATAAAAATATTGGTGGTAGCCGCAGGCTTCAGCCTGCGATAACTGTTTTATTTCGCAACCTGAAGGTTGCGGCTACCGGTATATTTAGAATTTTCACACAGCCTCTGCCAAAGAGAGACTTTTTTAAAAATTATTCAGATAGTATAATGTTTTATTAATTCTTCTGGTATTCTAACAGGCCTTCCTGTTTTAACGGAGATCATTGTATAAATGATATGCCCTTCAGCGGCAATTTTATTTTTCTCTTTTATTTCGATTCTGAAGTTTACTTTACATTGAGCACCGGTGTAAGAATCAAATTGAGTTTTCACTACTATTTTATCTGTTAATTTAAGAGCGCGTTTATATTCAATATGGCTGATGCTTACAACCCAGTTGTAACCAACCTTGTGAAAATTTTCCATTGAAAATTTGTAATCTTTAATCATCTGATCATATCGGGCAGCAAGCACATAATCAAGATATTTTGAGTTATGAACATGGTTATTCATATCAATATCATCAGGTCGTATAACAATATCAGTTTCAAAAGTTGAATACATTTATAAATCCTATAAAAACTTTTTTCTATTATTATTATTCCGTAAGAATTCTTTCAATTCTTTTATCGGGGATGAGCCACATTATTGCAACAACTACATAAAGCAAACATGCAGCAATTGGAAACTCAAATGAAAGCAAAATTGCTACAGCATAAATTACAATAGATATTTTTCCTTTAAAATCTTTACCAAGTGCAATGGCTATAGATGAATCTTTTCCATGATGTGAAATAAGTGTAAGAGTAAGTATGAAGTAAGCAATTGCAGCGAAAATCAAAACAACACCATAAAGAAAAACAGTTAATGATGCAAAGTTATTCTCCCCCATCCACCTTGTAACAAATGGAATTAATGATAACCAGAATAAAAGATGAAGATTTGCCCAGAGGATTCGTCCATTCACCCTCTTTACTGCTTGCAGCAAGTGATGATGATTGTTCCAGTAAATACCAAGAAAGACAAAACTTAGCAGGTAGCTTAATAATACTGGTATCAAAGGGCGCAAAGATTCAAAATCAATTCCATGAGGCACTTTCATTTCCAGCACCATTATAGTAATGATGATTGCAAGTACACCGTCACTAAATGCTTCCATTCTTCCTTTACTCATTTATTATTCCTTGCTAATTATTCTACATAAGAAATTACTTATGATAATTTTTTATTAATTGTCATTGCGAATCCCCGATTTATCGGGGTGAAGCAATCTCACAAATTCATTACTATATTCTCAGTTGAGATTGCTTCGTTTCCCGCTAAGGCGGGACCCGCAATGACAATTTTGGTATAGTTTTGATGAAAAAATATTTCAATCCAAAATAACCAGCTTAACTCCTGCCGGCAATGTCTCTCTGAAACTTTTGAGCAATGAAACTACTTCATTCTTTATTTCACTATCAAGAATATAAAATGAAACCATATTTCGGGAAGCGGAAATTTTTATCTTACCAAGATAAAGCTCAGCAATTTTTTCCCAGTTGCCTGGTACCTCATCAAACCATTTATCATAAATCATAGCAAGTTTTACCTTATTAGCATTTGCAATTTTGTTCATCCATTCAGTTGTTTCTGCATTATTCCTTTCTCTTTGTACTTCAATGGAAGAAAGACCAACTAAATCCAGAACATAATTATCATTCCTGTAGGAAACATATCCAAGATCATTTACCGCAACAGGATTTTTATAATATTCTATAATAAACCGATGCATCTGATGTTGCTGTTCATATATATTATTTGATGCAACAGGAACAGTAATTAAATTAAAAATATAGTAATAAGAGAGAATGATAGTAATTATAAATGAAATTGCTGCAGTTTTAAAGAAGCTGTTTTGAACTATTACTTTTTTCAGCCATTCCTTGTATAAGAAAAGGAAAGTTAAGACCGAAGCTGTCCAGATGTAAACTATATACCTGCCATCTTTACCTATCAGCAAATGCAGTAGTATTGCCAAAGCAATGCATCCCGCCAAAAGCCTTTCCTCTTTAATTCTTTTTTTTGATACAGCTAAGCTTGATAATAATAGCATCCCGACTAATAACAAGACGCATCTCGGACTAAAAATATTGGTCTTAAAATTTTCCAACATTGAATTAATATTTCCGGATGAGATAACAGATGATTTTTGAAAAACTGATAATGGTAAAGGTTCAAGTCCCAGATTTAAAAGAAAAACAGAAAAGCTGACTATCAGTAAGGCTATTAAAATGAAAATAGTTATAGCTTTCCTTTTATATCCCGTGAAGTAAAGAAAAATTAATGATGCAAAAGATAGAGCAAGGTTTTCATACCGAACTAATGGAGCTATAATTATGGCAGCAATTAACCATTTTGAAATGTGCTTCTCCAGTATGGAAGTAGTCAATCCCCATATTATTAATACTGTAAAAAATATCTGGAGAGAATGTTCCATTCCGCTAAATGCAGAACCAATTAAATTTGCTGCAGGAATTAATAATATTAGAAAGAGGAGGGTAATCTTATAAAACCTTGAATTATTTGAAGAATCAGTGAGAAATATTTGTTTTGTTATTAAATAAAAAATGAATAATGTGACTAAGGCTGAAAGAGTGTTAACAATAAGCGGAATTAAATATCCAAAGCTGAAGCCGGTAAATGGTGTAAGAATGAAAGGCCAGAGTATGCTTGATGAAGGCGAGGAATATTCTTGCAGATTTACACCATAATGTCCTTTCAAAATATTTTCTGCCAAAGCAAGATGAATGTACGCATCATCGGTTGTGTAAACTATTAATCCTGAATTTAGGATTAATATTATGACTACTTCGGCAACTATGATTATGATGAAAAGAAATAAAGGGATAAAAAATATTTTTTTTTCTTCCCGAGAGATTACTGAGAATAATTTCATAGTTCAGTAAAATTCCTTAGCAGCTTCAAACCGGCATCTCCTGATTTTTCAGGATGGAATTGCACACCATAGTAATTTCCATTTTCAGCCGAAGCAGAAAAAGCTGTGTTATTATCTGCAATAGAGGTTGTATAAATATTTATCGGCAGGTAATAAGAATGTTCAAAGTAAAATTTTTCTCCAGCTTCGATTCCATTAAAAATCTTACTTGCTGTTTTAATTTCAATACTGTTTAATCCAGTAAACGGAACTTTTGAAATTTCAGGATCAAATTTTTCAATCGAGCTAGGAAACATTCCAAATCCGTTTATATTCTTATCTTTTAAATGATCAGCAAATACCTGCATACCAGTATTAATTCCAAGAATCGGTTTTTTGCAGACACGAAGCATAGTGAAGAGATTATTTTTATGAAGCTGCTTAACAGCAAAAGACATATCCCCTTCTCCCGGAAGAATTATTCTATCAGATTTTAATATATCATATTCTTTATTAGTTATGATGTATTCATATTTTAAAGCATCAAGCGCTTTAGCAATTGTCTCAATATCTGGAACACCATAATTAATTACAGCTATCATAAATCTGGCAATTTCCTAAATGAAATATAAAAGTTAAGCTTAAACTTATTAAAAGAAGAGTATTTAATTAAGGGATTTAATTTTTCTTAAAATAAAAATCCCGGCAAAGACCGGGATTAAAATAAACTACTATGTTCTTTTAATGATTCTATCTTCCTCTTTCGTACTTACCCATTAACTGAGCTTCTGCAAGTATATGTCCCTCCATAGCTTTCAATAGATCTCTTTTACCTGCACCTGCTTTTAATCGAACCTCACTATCGAGAGCGTACAATTTGAAATAATATCGGTGTGTTCCTGAAGGCGGACACGGACCACCGTAATCGCTGTCCCCCATATGATTTGTTCCCTGGATGGTTTCTTTAGGTAAATTTTTAGAAGTGGTTTCTTCAGGCAGCTTTGAAATATTTGAAGGCAGATTATAAACTACCCAGTGAACAAAAGTGCCGCCGGGTGCATCTGGGTCATCAACTATTAAAGCAAAAGTTTTTGTCTCGTTTGGGAAATCACTCCAGCTTAACTGTGGAGAAACGTTTTCACCATCGCAGGTAAATCTGGAAGGGATTTTCTCACCTTCCTTAAATGCTGAACTTTGGATTATCATTTATTCTCCTCATTATTTTTTTTGAGTAAATAAAATTAGCATTAAAGGTTAAAATAAAAAATAAAAGAGATTGGTGTAGGAGTAATCATGAGAACCCTTCACAAAACCCAATTAAAAATATTAGAATTAAATTCTTTAAAATAAAAAAGCCGTCCCGACTTGTCGGGACGGCTTTTAAATTAGTTCACTTACTTATGCTAAAATCTGTAAGTAAGGCTTAAATTATAAATCCTGCCTAATTGACTGAAATGAAAACCATCATATGTCATGATGTCGTAACGTCCATTAAATGTAATTAGGTTGGTTTGAACTTTTGTTTGAGCAGGATCATTCAGAATCGCCTCACCGGCAGCATTTAATGCCTCAAATTTCCATTCCGGCAATACATCAAGAATGTTATTCACATTTGCAGAAAGGCTTACATTATCAAAGAGATCATATGTAAGCGCCAAATCTGTAACCACTTTAGGTTCAAATACAGTTTTTAGATTTTGACTTAAACCTGCCTGTCTGAACTCTGTTGAGCCAAAGTAAGTGCCATTAAGAGAAATATATAAATTTTCAATTTCATAAGATACACCCGCAACAAATTTCTCTTTTGGTCTGGATGTAAAGAATAAGGCCTCCTGTGTAGCATCAATCACATTAATTTCTTTAAATGTGGAGTCAGACTTATCAAATCCTATAACTGTTGGTATGTCGCCATCTCTTTCATTTTTTAGATTAATATTTCCGGCAACTGAAAGCCCCAATACGCCGGAACCCACATCAATATTTTTGTAATCGATAACTAAGTCAACACCGGAAGTTTTCGTACTGATCGAATTCGTAAAAAATTCTACTTCACTCAGTGTAGCTGAGTCAGTTACTACTCTATTACTTATAACAATTCTATCGGAAATGGAAATATCGTAATAGTCAAACGTTAGACTCAAATTCTCCAATAGCCGCGCACCTATTCCCACTGTAAGATTTTTTGATTCTTCAGGCGTCAGCGGCTTAACTCCCAACAATCTCGCCTGAGGAGAAACATTATTTATTAAACCGATACCCTGAATACCTCCCCCTGCCACAAAAGAATATTGTACCCTTTGAGTATAAATTTGGTGCAAAGTTGGAGCTTTAAATCCTGTGGAATAGGAACCTCTTAAAGTAATTCGATCTTCCAAAACTTTCAGCCTTGAACTTACTTTATAAACAAATGCATTACCAAAATCGCCGTAGTATTCATTTCGTATAGTAGCAGAGATTAAGAAAGTTTTTGTTACATCAAAACCTACGTCTAAGTAGCCGCCAAAATTATAACGATTAAATATACCGGAGTTCTCAGGCCTGTTTCCCGCATACGAGTCTGCCCCAACGCCGTCCCAGGAGGCTTTATCACCTTCGGTTATTTCAAACGTTTCACTTCTAAATTCCGCTCCGATACCAATGCTCAGTTGATCTGTTACTGCTCTGGAGACATCAATATTCCCAACTTGATGTGAGAATGTCGTTCCACCTGGTTTGAAATTGATCGGGCTGTTTTCTTGATATATATGTGTTCCATTTGCTGTTGTATCAGGGGATCGATTATGAGAGTTAAATACTGTGTAATCCTGGCTGTTAAGACCCAGCGTAAGGCTGCCATCAAAGTTCCATCCATTTTTCTTTGAACGGAGACCGATCGTAGCATTGTAATCAATTAGATCTCCTTCAAAAGTCGGAATATAACCTTTATAGGATGCAGGTGTTCCATCACCAAAGAAATCTTTCAGGTATGGAAAATCCGCAAGAGTTCTCCAGTATGGCATTCTATAATTAGCATAGGAGTTCACTTTCTTATAGTAATAACCTCCATTGGCATATAATTCTGTATTATCAGAAATATCAACACCGGTATTAATCAAAAATTTTGCCGCTGACGTTGCAGGAGAAGAATTTCTATTTCCTGCAAATTTATCAAATGCCAGGAAATTTCTGACATCATCTATATTAGCGCCAAAATCTCCAGCGTCACCCTCAGCATCAACTATTCCTGAACGTCTTGCTTCATTGACTCTTGAGAAATCAATAGTGTAGTTTACAAACCCTTCATTATCGAAAATGGAACTGCCATTATTCAAAGAAATGCCAACTCTTTCGCCATCGCCCTCGTGAGTTATCCCACTATTCAATGTGGTGTATCCACCTTCTGTATTATCTTTTAATACGATGTTCACAACACCGGCAATTGCGTCTGATCCGTATTGTGCTGATGCACCATCTCTTAATATTTCTACACGCTTAATTGCATCTAACGGAATAGAGGATATGTCAGCGCCTGATTCACCGCGGCTGGGGGAGGTTTGTGTATATACCAATGCGCTTAAGTTTTTTCGTTTACCGTTGATGAGAATTAACGTTCTGCTTACTCCCATATTTCTAATTTCCCAGGGGTCTAACAATGCTGTAGCATCATTAACCGGAGTTTGTACAGTGTTGAATGAAGGAACACGATATTGAAGAATTTTATCAAAAGAGTTCTGTCCGGAAGTAGATATTTCCTGAAATGAAAAGATATCAATTGGCAATGGAGAATCTGTAACGGTTCGTTCTTGAGAACGCGACCCAACAACGACAATTTCTATCATCTCTTCTATTGAAACATCTAATACAATGTCTAAAGTTTTTTCTTCATTCATTGCCAGCGTAATTGTAATGGTTTTTGTCTTATAACCGATGGAAGAAAAGGTAACTTCATAACCACCAGCCGCTATACGCGAATCAGAAACACGATTATCTGACCACGTAATGAAGACTCCTCCCATAC
>CAZEWJ010000082.1:0-7250 GCA_964515875.1 uncultured Ignavibacteriaceae bacterium
ACCGCCTCTGTAGTGTTACCGAATTATTGAAGTAGTACACTGCCGGCAGGCAGGTAAATCGACGTTATTGATTTTATTGCTTCGCATTTTTATTCTCTTATTTTTTTGCAGCAATCTTATTTAAATCCCTAATTAATGTCAATTAATTTTTCAGAGGTTTCTATCAGTAAGTCTAAGAACAGTAAAGCGGGATATCAGGAGGATAAAACAGCGCGGGATAGAAGTGGTAACGCGGGGTTATCTTCATAACATCGGCAGAGGTCAAACAGATAAGGTAAAGATAATAGGGATGTACTTAGATGGGAAGACCTACAGTGAAATAAAGTTAAGTGCCAGGCATAGTTCAGGAGCAATAAAGCGATACATAGAAAGTTTTACAAAAGTATTGATGGCACAAAGCAAAGGGATATATGAAAGAAAAGAAATCAGCGCAGTAACAGGGATAAGCGAAGGATTAGTAAAACAGTATTTGGAGTTAATAAAAGAGAGAAAAAAAGACAAAACAAGAAAAGAAAATCTAAAGAATCTGATAAACAGAAACAGCTATCGAGAAGGGATAAAAAAAACAGCAAAGAGCTATTCAGCTCTGGCAGCTATGATGGTCGGAAGACTCCGGACTCTCCGAGGAGGCTTGTAATGAGCCTAAATCCAACAAGAGACAGATACGAAAGCATAAACAAACGGAACTTTCGGACGGCAATAATAAATCTGTTAGAGAAGGAATATAAAATAATGGGGTCAAGAAAAATCCTACAGATACTGGCAGATGACATAGAGACAGAGGATTACGGAACAACAACAGTGGTATTGCCTTTAATAACCAAAGAAGATGTAGAGCGAAGGATTTATTATAAGAAGGGAGACAGAAACAGTAACTACAAACACAGAGAATCAAGAGATATAGAAACGATGGTAAGATTACTGAAGTGTGCAAAGAGCCAGGGAGGATTATTAAGCGGAGCAGAGTTAAGTGTGTTGATGAATCGGAGTTTAACATCAATAAGAAAATATTTAGATGCCTATACAAAAAAGACGAAAGAGATTTTGCCATTAAAAGGATATGTGTTGGATCAAGGAAGCTTACCGACACATAAAGGAATAATAATAAGTTTGTATGAACAGGGAATCAGTCCGGCAGATATAATATTGAAGACTGGTCACAGTCAGGATGCAGTAGACAGATACATAAAACATTATGAACAGATAAAGAAGCTGATAAGAAAAGGGATGGATGAAAACTCGATAAAAGAAATCACAGGAAGATCAATGAAAGTTGTAAGAGAATACATTAAATTATACAAAGACTTAAATCCTGAGGAAGTAACAAATAACTAAAAAAACCTCAGGGGACATTTGGCACTATAGTAAATAACAATATGGTAGTAGATGTCATCTTTTAGAAAGGTGACATCTACTTTAACTTCTTAAGATCACAAAATTTCTAAAGCACCTGTCACTTTCTTCCGATAGACTTTACTAAAAGTTCCGGCACTATCTTTTCCATTTTGAATAAAAAAATTCCGGAGGGCTTAATATGAAGCTGTTTATTACATTCTTCTTTTTTTCTTTTCTCTTTACTTCCATATTTGCAATTGAACCGAACCAATGGGATAATTTCCAGGATGGAACTACACAAGGCTGGGGCAGTGGTGCTCAAAATCCAAACCCTCCTATGGTTATGCCTGATGGCGGCCCGGGAGGAAATGGGGATGCTTATCTTCACGTAATGTCAAATGGTGGAATAGGAGCGGGTGGTAAGCTTATTACTTTTAATACACTTCAATGGGCAGGTAATTATATTTCTGCTGGTGTAACTGTTGTCAGCATGTATATGAAAAACTTCAGCAATGAGAACTTAAGTATGAGAATAGTTGTACAGGGTCCTGGTGGAAGTTTCTGGAGTGTAAATGCTATTATGCTTTTACCGCAAAGTGATTGGCAGATTGTACAATTTTCTTTATTACCAACGGATCTAACAGGCGGTTCTGATCTGAATGCAACATTAAGTGGTGTAACACAGTTCAGAATTCTTCATAGTGTTGCAGGCAGCTCTGCAGGAGATATCATTGCTGCAGACTTAGGTATTGATAATATTACTGCCGCTGAGAATCCATTGCCTGTTGAGCTTGTTTCTTTTACTGCAAATCAAAAGGGAACTATTATTGTTCTGAATTGGGTTACTGCTTCTGAGATAAACAATCGTGGATTTGAAATAGAAAGAAAATTATTCAATGCTGATAATGAACTTGAATGGAGATTAATTGGTTTTAAGGAAGGTTCCGGGACAACAGCCGAAGAAAGTAATTATACTTTTTATGATGATCTTACTAATATTAGTGCAGATAAATCTGCTTACAGGTTAAAGCAGATTGATTTCAATGGAACCTTTGCTTATAGTAATATTGTTTATATAGACAAAATTGTTCCGATGACTTTTAATCTTTTACAAAATTTTCCAAACCCTTTCAATCCTGAAACAAAGATAAAATTTAATTTACCTTCAGATGAGTTTATATCGCTCAAAGTTTATAATCTTCTGGGAAGTGAGGTTGCTGTTTTAATATATGAAAAAAGAAGTGCAGGCATTTATCACATAAATTTCGATGCATCCCAATTACCAAGTGGAGTATATTATTACCAATTAACCGCAGGTCAATTTAATGAAACGAAGAAAATGATTCTTTTACGTTAAATACAACGTAACACAGATTAATAATCTGTGTTACGAAACTTTTATAAAAATCAATCAACAAACTGTTTTGTTAATTGGGCTAAGATAACAGCCGAAGCAGATGCAACATTCAAAGATTCTGCTTTACCGATTTTGGGAATTGTTACTTTGTAATCAGATTTACTTAACAGTTCCTCTGATGGTCCCGTAGCTTCATTACAAAAAGCAATAATTATTTTATCGGCTATTTTAAAATCATAAAGATTTTCCCCTTTGAGATCTGAACATACAAGTTTATATCCTCTATCCAATAAAATATCTAAAGAATCAACCTTGAAGTCATCAATAATATCAAGATGAAATATTGAACCCATAGAAGAACGGATTACTTTAGGGTTATAAACATCAACTGTATTATCGCTGCATAAAATAGTATCAATTCCAAACCAATCGCATATTCTTATTATTGTTCCAAGGTTTCCCGGGTCGGAAATATTTTCAAGAAATACAATAATATTCGATTTAATATCTTCTATTTTTTTTATTTCGGGAATTCTGAAAACTGCTAAAATTCCCTGGGGTGATACGGTGTCCGTTAGTCTCATTAACTCGGACTTATTCAATATTTCAAAGTCAATATTCTTAAAGAGTTTTTTTGATCTGGAATTCTCATATAATTTTTGCGATACGAAAATCTTTTCGCAGAAATATTTACTATTAATTCCTTCTTCAACAATTCTTTTCCCTTCAACCAGGAATTTTTTTTCTGCTGCCCTGTATTTTTTCCTTAAAAGGGAAGAATAATATTTTAATTGATTCTGCGTCATATAAGATCATTATAATTTTGTGATTTTTCATTTCCCTGGTCTTTATCAAGTTTGTTTAAATATTCCCAGGAAAATATTCCGGTATTATGTCCATCTTTCCAGCTAATCTGGATAGCATATCCCCCAACAGCTTCAATATTTTTTATCTTATACATTTCAGGGTTAGTGGTTTGGGGTCGTGCTGGTCTGTATGTTTTTAGCAAAACAGTTTCACCTTTGCAGTTTGCACATGGACATTCATCTCTAAGATATTTTAAAGTTATCCTGCTTTCAGTTTCATCATTCCACTTTATTAATAAATTTTCTTTATTCTCAATTTTAATCTGCTTTGGGATCATTAAAGTTCAATTTGTTTATTGGAATATTATCCAAATGTTAAATAAAATACCAATTATCTTGCTGTAAGGTTATGACGGGAATAGATTCTTGCAAACTTTTATCATTTCTGCTAACTTTGATACCACAAATTAAATTTTATTTTTTCTGCTTTAGCGGAATCCCGCTATGCGGTAATAATTTCATTGTTCATTATAGAAGTGATATGCTGGTGTAGCTCAGTTGGTAGAGTCCCGCTTTTGCGGGATCATCAGCAGGTCGAATTTAATCAGGCAATATTTAGTTTTTAAAAAGAAATAAGAATTTGCTGGCGTAGCTCAGTTGGTAGAGCAGCTGATTTGTAATCAGCAGGTCGCGGGTTCGAGTCCCATCGCCAGCTCAAAAAAAGCTTCAAAGCAGATTGTTTTGAGGCTTTTTTATTTTTTAGGCTTTTGAGAATCCCGCTGACTGTGTACCGAGAATGTACCGACTTTGTACCGACTTTTTGTTGGTACAACCCTAAGTTTTGTGATTGGTTAATATGGTTAGTTAAATTTGATTGCATCTGAATTATTAAACTTACTTACTGATTTCTTTTTTTGCAACTAAGATAAGAGTAATTTTACTAGGCTGATATAATACCGCAAATTCTTTTCCTATTACAAAACCTGAATTAAGCAGCATTTCATTTTTGATTTTTATCTGAGGGACTTCTTTAGAATCCCTCTTATTCGGATTATGACTTTTATAAACTTTCATTGTAAACCCTTCGGATCATATTGTTCAAAAACCTTTGAGCAAACTTTACATTTTAACCTGCGAGCAATAACTATATTATACAGGGAATTAACAGAATGAGTTTCTTCAATTATTCGCAAATGGTTTTTGCAGTTGTGTTGAGGTAACAATTCATGCTGCCGGTTACTGTTGAGCAATTTTACTTCCATCATTGGCACTACTCCTTATTATTAGGTCAACTAACAGAGGCACTATACCCCTGTAAAAAAACATTTTTGCCCCGTAAACAACTTTTTATTGATTTACTGAGAGAAGGCAAGGTGAAAAAGACTGCCGATTACAATAGATGAAAGCGAAACGAATAAGATAAAATTTGGTTGGTATTTTTTACCTTGCCCATGTAGAGATAGCAGTGCCAATCTAATGAGAAATGATAAGGTTAAGAGAGAATGATTAAATGCAAATTATAACCAGGGGCAAAAACCTTTTTTCTTTTTTAAGCTGATTTAGTGAAGAAGATAATTTTGATGGTGAAAATGAATTATGGCTTGTTGTGGAGCGAAGTCAAAAGACGGCGGTATGTGAACGTATGAAACAATTATTGTTAAGTAAGAATAAAAACAGAATAAGGGTATAAGAAAATACTATAGCGGGATTTTGGAGAAGCGAAACAATAAGCCATAAACAGAACAGATAGCAGGTAAAGTAGTTGTGGAATACAGCTACACTTTAATTATGATAATGCTAACGTAATTTCTTTCTCATTTCACCTTCGTTGAATCTTGTTCTGCCTTCATAAGTTCTAACATTTTAAAAGCTCCTCTTATCTCATTTAATGTCGGGTCGTTTTCTTCTAACCATTTCATTCTGGTTTCATATTGTTTTTGCAAGTCAATCTGTTTCTGTTTAATGTAAGTTGTATCTACCTGAGCAAATAACATAAAAGGTATTAGAACAGCTACTAATAATATTTTTTTCATTAGTCTGCCGTTAATTTAGCTTGTAAATAATAAATTGTCCCATTGACTCTTATCGCTACGACTCTATTAGGAGCTGTTAAAGTTACATTTGCAACAACTCCAGTCCCCTCTGTCTGAAAACTTGGTATGGTATTCCCAGCGGTTAAATCAGTTGAGTAATACATCACGGCATCAGCTAAAGATGAACCAGCACCATTCATACTATAAAATTTAGCAGCCACAGTAACATTATCAGCAGATGCATCTACAAGCAAAGCATCCTCAAAATTATCCGTATCCCACTTTAAGTCTAAAATATTACCATTGCTACTATTACCAACCAATCCAGTAATTGTAAATGATACTACATTAGAACCATTACGAAAAATATTTATATTATCTGCAGAAGTAGTTCCAATATTAAGTGGATCATTAGCATTTATTATACTATCAATTTCATAAATTCCATTTGTAAGTCCCATATTGATACTACCAGTCATAGTACCACCAGATAAAGACAAGAACCCAGTAATATCACTTGTCGAAGATGGGATATAATAAACTGTCCCATTATATCTATTTACTATATTCCCATTTGCTGTTACTACTCCTGTGCCTTCCGTATAGAATGATGGAATTGTATTACCTGCGGATAAATCTGTTGAATAAAATTTAACCATATCAGCAGATGCCGATGGGTTGGTATTATTGAATAGTTGTAAATATCCAGAAACTTCTAAGCGACCACCAAAGTATGATGGGAAATCACCTTTGCCATAGAAATGATAGAAGGTATCTATTACTACATTAACCGGAGCAATTCCGTCACTGCCACCAAGAGTAGAATGGAATGAGTAAAATTTATTAACGTGAGTTGAACCTGAACCCTGTCTGTTCCAGTCTGACCAAAAACCAACACCAAGATTAATGGTATCTGTTGATGTGCCTTCTGAGCTAAATAATGATGCTACACCAGTTGCATAGGGTAAATTACCTTTTACAGCTTCAAGAACAACTTCACCCGTTAATGCGTTAATTGTACCAGAAGGACCCCACTGAAAATTACCAGAGACTTTATTTTTAACCCAACTTTGAGATCCATATACGATTGCATCTTGTTGACCGTGGTTCATAGTGAGTTCTGAAGTGAATAGTGCAGGAAGGATATGAGTTGTACCTGTAAAGTGTGCTGAATCTACCGCAAGATGAGAACGAAGAGGGGGGAACCAGGTTTGCCTGTTCTTATAAAAAAGTCCTGTAATATCATTTGGACCTTGATCAGAAAGAAGTGCTGTTGCATTTATATATGATTCGGGGGTATCATAAACTAATAATTGTTTTGCACTAACTCTACCATGAGGCCATAAAGCATTACCACCTTGAACCCACCATTGGGAATATGAACAAGAAGAAAGGATAAAAAATAAAGGTATAAGTAAGAATAATCTTTTCATTACAAAGTCCTTTAAATAAGTTTTACACGAATTAGTTCATCTGCACCTGTGGCAGCATCAAGAGCATAGCCGTTGGCTTCTCCTGATGCGAATGTAATGGCTTTACCGGATGCATTGGACTGAAGTTTAGCACCTAATACGAATGCAGCACCTGATAAGACTAATGCAATACCTATAGTCATTACTGGTTCTTGTTCATTCAAGGCTGAGTTTGCATTAAGAACACCTAATGCTTTCGCACCATTACCACAAGTGTTTCCATCAAATCCTATAAAAATATTTTTTG
>CAZEWJ010000083.1:0-7235 GCA_964515875.1 uncultured Ignavibacteriaceae bacterium
AACTCTTGTAATTACGAACTATTGCGTTTATTCTACCAAAATAGCTGGATATACGCAATAGAAGTTGCGTTTATTTTACTTTTGACTGCTGTATCGCTTGGTCTAACGGATTAACAATCTTACCTAGCGATTTCTTGCTTACGTGCGTATAAATTTCTGTTGTCTTACTGCTATTATGTCCCAGTAGTTCTTGTATGTAACGTAAGTCCACACCATTTTCCAATAAATGGGTTGCAAAACTATGTCGTAAGCCATGAACAGAAATAGGCTTTTTAATTCTTGCAGATATAATTGCACGGTGAAATACCTCTTGTACGCTTCGTTCTGAAAGATGTTTTCGCTCTCCTTGTCCATCAAATAAATACTCTTTCGGTCTGAATTGTTTGTAATATTCTCTTAGCATCTCAAGAACTGTATCGGAAAGAAGTGTGTACCGTTCCTTTTTCCCTTTTGCATTTCTAATATGTATTAATTTTCTTTTACTATCAATATCACTTACTTTTAATCTTACTACTTCTCCCACTCTAAGTCCTGCTGAATAAATCAACATTAACATCGTTTTGTGTTTTAGGTTTTCTACGGTGTTAAAAACTGAAATTACTTCTTCCTGGCTTAAAATATCCGGAAGTTTCCTTGCTTTCTTTGGTCTTGGAATTGAACTAATGACAAAAGGTGTTTTGTATAATTCAACATAAAGAAACCTGATAGCATTAAACATCTGGTTTACAGTAGAGGCTTCGCATTTTTTAATTTCCAGAAGATGCAATAAATATTTCTTTATATCTTCATTAGTAATATTTCTTGGATGAATTGGTCTGATATATTTAATGAATGTTCGAAGACAGCTTAAATAAGCTTTAATAGTCTTGTAACTATAATTCCTTAATCTTAGTTCTTCTCTCACCTTTTCGTAAAATCCTATTTTAACTTCTATATTTGTCATTCTAAATCAAACCTTCGGCACGTGAGTTACAGAAAATCTAAATTACTTTTATTTAGTCGTTCGTTTGGAGTATGTTTACCGGTAAGTCCGCCCTTATTACAAGTATCAATTTCAACATAAGAAATTTTGTTTTTAATTCCAATAAGAGATTAATAATGGAGTAAAGGAATAATGGAGTAAAGGAATAATGGAGTAATGGAATAGTGGAGTAATGGAATAATGGAGTAATGGAATAGTGGTGTAATGGAATAAATACTCCACGACTACATTATTCCAAACAAGCTGCGTAGTTATGCTAAGAATTACTTTCTGGAATGTAACTGAAGATGATTTCCATTAATGTCTTGGAATCTTGCATAGAAACCATAACCGCCTGGTATCTCAGTTTTTTCCTGGATAACTTTTCCTCCAGCTTTTTTTATCTCTTCAAGTTTTGAGTTTATATCTTCAACATCTATCACAATTCCGGGACCAACTTTCTCAGCAGCAGGTTTAGTAGAAGTATCAAATCCTCCTCCTGAATTTGAGTCTCCGATCCTGAACATAGCATAAGTTTTGTCCGGCATTATTTCAACTTGCCATCCAAAAACTTTTGAATAAAAGGTAACAGCTTTATCTATGTCAGGTGCCGGGATTTCAATGTGAGTGATTGTGTGCTTGTTTTCCATCTTTAAAACTCCTCATTACTTTTTAAATAAATTTAGTTTTAACAAATCTACAATCCTATTTTATTCAGCACATAATCAATCATAGCTTTTAATCCTAGGCCATATCCAAATTTTCCGGCAGTTCCACGCCATAAATGTTCGATATAATTTTCAATTGGGAATTCTTTGAACTCATACCCTGACTTTAATGCCATTGAGAAATTTTTTAGCACAGGCATTCCATGGTGTTCAAAAGGAGGGAATTGAAAATATAAATCTCTTTTGATCATCATATAGGCCGGTGCGGGAAAAGAAATTCCTTTTGATGATTGGAAACCACGTTTATTCATAATAAGAAATCTTCCGGTTCCATAAACTTTATCAGATGAATTCAGAATTTTTGACATCTCTTCTAAAAAGCCGCCCTTATGAGTTTCAGTATCCGAATCAAGAAAGAAAAATAATTCATAATTTAGTTCTTGAATTGCATGGTGCATTGCCGGTCCGTGAAAAATGTTTTCATTAAGGAAAAGGGTGTTAGTATATTGGGCTGATTTACTTTGCAAATCCTTAATTACTGGTCTGGAATTATCTTTTGAACCATTATCAATAATTAAAAGATCAGCAGCAGGATAAAATTTTCTGAATGATTCTACAGCTATTTTTAAAAGGTCGGGTGTTTGATAATTTATAACAACTGTGCAGATGGAATGATTCATCAATGATTTGAAATGTACTTCCTAATTATTGCTTGTTAATCTCTGAATATCATCTCTTATTCGGGCAGCTCTTTCATATTCTTCTGCATCAATAGCTTCTCTTAATTTAGTCTGAAGAGCAGCGATCTTGGCTTCCTTAGTATTGGGAATTTTTTCCTGCTTTTCTTCTCCTTCAGCTTCTTCTGTTTCTTTTTCTCCTTCTTCAGATGGAATAAATGCTGCAACTTCCATTACACTTTCAGAAACGTAAATAGGAGCCTGTGCTCTAACAGCCAGAGCAATAGCATCGCTTGGGCGTGCATCAATTTCATTGGTCAAAGCTGAGACTTCGAGAATTATTTTAGCGTAAAAAGTATTTTCTCTCAATTCATCAATTATTACTTCCATTATAGTTGCTCCCAGGTTGTCAGTAACCTGCTTTAAAAGATCATGTGTTAAAGGTCTTGGAGGTTTTATTCCTTCTATCTCCAGTGCAATAGCCTGGGCTTCAAATGCACCAATTATTATTGGAAGCCTTCGGTTTCCATTTACTTCCTTTAATAAAATTGCATAAGCGCCTCCTGTTGAAGGACTACTTGACAAACCTAATATTTCGCATTGAATTTTTTGCAAATAAATCTCCTAACTCATTATGATTTAATCTTTTTAATTTCTTCAGTTAATGCGGGAATTATCTCAAAAATATCTCCAGCAATCCCATAATCTGCAATATTAAAAATCGGTGCATCTTTATCTTTATTAATAGCAACAATATATTTAGCTGAGGACATTCCGGCAAGGTGCTGGATAGCGCCTGAAATTCCACAAGCAATATAAAGAGTTGGCGAGACTGTTTTTCCTGTTTGTCCGACTTGTTCTCTATGCGGTCGCCAGCCGGCATCAACAACTGCTCTTGATGCTCCCACAGCAGCTCCTAAAGCTTCTGCAAGTTTTTCTATCAGATGAAAATTTTCCGGTCCTTTCATTCCACGTCCACCCGATACAATTATATCTGCTTCTGCAACATCAAGTTTCCCTTCTGATTTCTTAAAGGAGGTTACCCTTGATTTTAAATTAGAAGGGCTTACTTCTTTAACTGTAACTTCCGGAGTACTTCCATTATTTGAAGTTGCTTTGAATATGTTTGGGCGAATAGTCAAAATCTTTTTTGGAGATTTAAATTTAACATCAACCAAAGCTTTACCTGCATAAACTGGTCTAGTAACTATTAATTCTCCAGTTGAAGTATCGAGGTTAACAGCATCAACAATTAATCCGGCATTTAGTTTAGCTGCAAGATAAGGAGCGAGATCTTTACCTAAGGCTGTATTAGATAATAAAAGAAAATCTGCATCTGAGTCTTTAACATAATTTGCTATTACTTCAGCATAACCGGTTGAAGAATAATTTGCAAGTTTATCATTTTTAAGATGAACAATTTTTGTTATCCCGTAATTTCCAATCTCATTAATATTTTCAACATCATTACCGACAACAATAGCTTCTTTCTCAAGTTTTAATTCATTAGCAAGCTTGACTGCAGCAGTTACAACTTCAAAAGCAAATCTTTTTAATTTACCTTCTCTTTGTTCAAGAACCGCGATAATTTTATTCGGCATAATTAGCTTTCCTTAACACTTTGTTTGGAATGATGGAATGATAGAATATTGGAATAATGAATAAATGTCATGACTTATCATTACAATTAAAAATTTTATTTTCCATTATTCCAAAACTCCAATATTCCATTATTCCTTTTTAAATTACTTTCGCTTCTTCTCTAAGCAACCTTACTAATTCGATTACTGCAGAAGAATCTGTTCCTAAAATCCTGCCAGGCTGTTTAGCAGGTGGTGTGTGCATTTTAACTACCTCAGTTTGATTTTCATAAGTTGGTGCAGCTTTTTCCGTAATAGTTTTTTTCTTTGCAGCCATTATACCTTTAAGAGATGCATAACGAGGTTCATTTAATCCTTTCTGTGCAGCTATAACGGCGGGAAGCTCCAATTCAACAACTTCTCTTCCACCTTCGATTTCTCTTTCTGCTGTAATTTTATTCCCTTCAAGCTTTAAATCTACAACAATAGTTGCACAGGAATACCCAAGAAACTCAGCAAGCATTTGAGGTACAGAACTGTCATCAAAATCAACTGACTGCTTACCGCAAAATATAATATCAAAATTATGTGACTTAAGTTCTTCGGAAAGTGTTTTTGCTATTCCAACTGAATCAAAATCATTTTCTGTTTTAATAAGGATTCCATCATCGGCTCCCATTGCAAGTGCTTTTTTAATAGTTTCTTTGCTTGCATCATTTCCAACACTGAAAACAGTAACCTTACTATCGCCTCCTGATTTTTCTTTCCACTTTAATGCTTCTTCCACAGCAAATTCATCATAAGGATTAATTATAAAAGTAACTCCAGCCTTATCTATAGATTTATTATCGCTGCTAATTTTTATTTTTGTAGCAGTATCTGGAACATGACTTACACAAACTGCTATATTCATTAAACCTCCGTTAAAACTGCAATTATTTCAAAAAAAATATATAAATAGGTGTCTATAAAATCAAACCACTTTCAGGATATTTAAGAACCAAGACTATTTTTATTTAAGGATTATTTTTATAATTTACAAATATTATGGACTCAATAGTACAAGAATCTCCGGCACCGGAAATAATTGAAGATCAGGAAGTTTCTATAGATACCTTAAACAGGGTAGTTCTCTTTAATGATGACTGGCATACTTTTGAAGAAGTTACTGAACAATTGATTAAAGCACTCAGTTGTACATTTGAACAGGGGCGTTCCTATGCATTTGAAGCTCATGCAAATGGAAAAGCTATCGTATTTAACGGAGGAATGCAGGATTGTTTAAGAGTTTCATCGGTTCTTGAAGAAATTGCTCTTAATACTCAAATTATTAGTTAATAAGCAGATCATTTCATAACCCATGCATTGTTAATAGCTTTTTATGAAAGCTGGTTAATGCCTATATTTACATCATAATTATTTAAAGGATAAAGTGAAATTCAACTTAAATGAAATAAGAAACATTGCAATCATTGCACATGTAGATCATGGGAAGACAACTCTTGTTGATCATATGCTTAAACAAACCGGTGCATTCAGAGAAAATCAGCAGGTTGAAAAACGTGTTATGGATTCAAACGCACTTGAAAAAGAGAGAGGCATTACAATCCTCGCAAAAAATCTGAGCATCACTTATAAAAAAATAAAGATTAATATTATTGATACACCCGGACATGCTGATTTTGGCGGAGAGGTTGAAAGAACTTTGAGAATGGTTGATGGTGTTCTTCTTTTAGTTGATGCTGCCGAAGGACCTTTACCTCAAACTAAATTTGTTTTAAAGAAATCCCTTGATCTTGGGTTAAAGCCAATTGTTGTAATAAATAAAATAGACCGAAAAGATGCCCGTCCTAATGAAGTATTGAACGAAGTGTTTGATCTTTTCGTATCGCTTGGCGCTTCAGAAGAGCAGCTTGATTTTCCTTTTGTTTATGCAATTGCAAAACAGGGAATTGCCAAAACAGATCTTAATGACGAAAGCAATAATTTATCACCGCTTCTTGATAACATAATTAAATATGTCCCTTTACCAAAAGCAGATGAAGATTCTCCATTTCAAATGCTTATCTCAGCCATTGATTATAATGATTACCTGGGAAGGATTGGAATTGGTAAAGTTCACAGTGGAATAATAAAACCCGGAGATAATATTGTTCTTATAACAAGGGAAGGTAAAAAAGTAAATTCTAAAATCACGAAAATATATTCCTTCGAAAATATAAAGAGAATTGAAGTTGATGAATTAAGTGCAGGAGATATTGGCGCAATAGCAGGTTTTGAAGATGTTGATATAGGAGATACATTTTCGAGTCCTGAAAAACCTGAGGGGCTGCCGTTTGTTGCAATAGATGAACCAACAATAACTATGAATTTTATTGTGAACAACTCTCCTTTTGCCGGGCTGGAAGGCAAATATGTAACCACAAGAAATTTAAGCGAGAGACTTTCAAAAGAATTAAAATCTAATGTGAGTCTCAGAGTTGAAATGACTGAATCGCCTGATGTTTTTAAAGTCAGCGGAAGGGGAGAGCTTCATCTTGCTATTCTTATTGAGAATATGAGAAGAGAAGGATATGAAATGCAGGTAAGCCGCCCGGAAGTAATTATGAAAAAAATTATAGCTGTTCTTTCAGAACCAATTGAGCATGTTATTATTGATGTACCTGAAGAGTTTGTAGGAACAGTAATTGAAAAGCTTGGCAAGAGAAAAGGTGAGATGAAGAATATGCTTACATTTAAAGATAATACGAGGCTTGAGTTTTTTGTCCCTGCAAGAGGACTGATTGGATACAGATCAGAATTTATGACTGATACAAAAGGTAACGGAATACTTCATCATAATTTTCATTCCTATGAACCTTATAAAGGAGATGTCACGCATCGGCAAAGAGGAGCGCTCGTTGCAATGGAAAACGGAATTGCTTCTGGTTATGCTATGTTTAAGCTGCAGGAGCGGGCTGTTTTTTTCATTGCACCCGGTACGAAAGTTTATGAAGGGATGGTGGTTGGAGAGAATTCTCGAAATAATGATATGCATGTGAATGTAACAAAGACAAAGCAGTTAAGCAATATGCGATCGTCTGGAGCAGATGAAGCTATAAGAATGGAACCACCAACAATATTATCTCTTGAACAAGCTATTGAATGGATTACTGACGATGAGTATGTTGAGATTACACCAGATAATATCCGTATTAGGAAAAAATATCTGAATGACCAGCAGAGAAAAAATGCAAGACTTTCTGCAAAGAAGAGTGAAGTTGAAGTAGGTTAATTTATTTCCGCTGAGAAGGCACGCCACCAAACAGCAATCTATTGCTTATTATTATTTAATAATTTATGTTCTTAA
>CAZEWJ010000084.1:0-7156 GCA_964515875.1 uncultured Ignavibacteriaceae bacterium
AGAAATAATACCAACAGACCTCTTTGGTTAGGTGAAACAGGAGAGAATTCCAACAGGTGGTTTACAGATTTGGTTGAATTACTAAAGACTAATAATATCGGATGGGCATGGTGGCCTCATAAAAAAATTAAATCTATTGCGGGACCATTATCTGCAGCACTTATTCCAGCTTATCAAACTTTACTTAATTATTGGAATGGACAAGGCTCCAAACCAAGTGTATCTTTTGCAATGGATGCGCTTATGACTCAGGCTGATTATCTGAAATTTGAAGCCTGTAATTTCAATAAGGATGTTATAGATGCATTGATCAGACAGCCTTTTAATTCTGAAATAATTCCTTACGCAGACAATCAGGTTCCCGGAAAGATTAATGCCGTTAATTTTGATATGGGAAAACTGAATTCCGCTTATAATGATCTTGATAATCAAAACACCGGCAATGGCAGTTGGAACACCGGCAATCTTTACAGGAATGATGGAGTTGATATTGAATCCTGTATTGACGCTGGTTCAAATGGCTATAATGTTGGGTGGATTCAGAACGGTGAATGGGTGAATTACACAGTAAATATTTTACAGCAGGGAATTTATGATATTAAGGTTAATCTCGCTTCACCAAGTGGAGGAGGTTATGTTGTGTTATTATTGGATGAGCAGATAATGGATTCAGTTATTACAGTTCCTTCAACAGGTGGCTGGCAGAATTGGGAATTAGTTACTTTAAATAATATTTATCTTCCTGAAGGTTTACACAAATTGCAGGTAAAATTTTTAATCGGCAATTTTAATTTTAGTTATATTGATTTTAATCTAATCTCCACAGACGTTAACGATCCACAAGAATTACCCTTTGAATTCAGCTTAGAACAAAACTATTCCAATCCTTTTAATCCGACTACCATAATAGAATTTGCGATTCCGGAAGAAACAAAAGATGTAAGACTAATAATTTATAATGCACTAGGTGGGAAGGTTGGCGAATTAATAAATGGAAACTTTGAGCAGGGATATTATAAATACAAATGGAATGCTGTAAATCTTGCTAGCGGTCTTTACATCTATGAATTAAGAACAGAGAAATTTGTCTCAATTAAAAAGATGATACTCTTGAAATAAGTTCATTGTAATATCAGGGAATTTATAAAAGAGAATTTAGAGAGGAAGTGTCAAGGGAGAATGGCATTATAATTTGAAACTTTATAGTAAACATTTAGTTAACAACAAAAAAAAATCGATTTTAATTCAAATCTGAAAGTCTTTACTACTATCAATGAATCCCTGACTCTCCGCTGGCATTTCTTATAATCCCCAAAAAACAATTCTTTAATTATAGAGATGACAAAATTAAACAGGAATTAAAAAGTACTCTCGAAAAATTAAATCTGAACAATCAGTTCATTCTGTTTGAAAAATTTATATCAAATGAAATTTTTTATTCTTACCTGCAGATGAGTGACCTTATTCTTCCATTAATTCATCCTACAGATGTTTGGTTTGAAAAATATTCAAAGACTCAGATTTCCGGTTCATATAATATGGCTTATATATATAAAATTCCTACCCTGTGTGAAAAATCTTTTTCTGTTTATGAAGATTTTAAAGATACGAGCTTCTTTTATGAAACAAAAAATCTTATTAATAAAATTAACAAGCTCTCAGCAGACAGAGAATTATTTCTTTCCGCAAAAAGTAAAATGTATAAGCATGCCAAATGGGGTTTTGATTATCAAATCAAAAAATATATAGATTTCATTGAGTCTTAATTCAGAGTAATATCAAATAAAAAAGCCGGGCTTATTCCGGCTTTTTAGGAGATTGATTGTGAGGTTATGTTTTTCTAATTCTTACTTTAAAGGTATACAAAACAACTGCCGTAAAAAAATTTTGTAATATTCTCCCTTTTTAGAAGAATAATTCTATTTGCCATGTATCAGGTTTTAACAATCTTTTAAAATGAATCATAAATTCACAGTTTTTGCTTACTTATATACTTTTCTCTTGAATATGAATGATTTGGGTTTTAATTTCTTTACAAGGAGGAAGATTAATTTAAAAAAATTTACAAAATGCCTTTCCTTATAGCAATCATATTATTAGCAAATGTAGCTCATGCATCCGAAAGTAAATCAACTGAGGATTATCAGTTCCGACAGTTTACTATTAAAGATGGGCTTTCGCAGAGCGCTGTTCTTTGCATTATGCAAGATAGACGCGGATTTATGTGGTTTGGAACTGCTAATGGTCTTAACAGGTTCGATGGGTATAATTTCATCACTTATGCTAATAATCCTTATGATTCAACTTCAATTTCTGATAATGAAATCAGTGCAATCTTTGAAGACGCACAGGGCTACCTCTGGATTGGAACTATAAAAGGAGTAATAAATAAATTCAACAGGAGAACCGAGACCTTTGAATATTTTTATCCGGACAGCAGTTCCAATGCGAAAACAAAATTAAATGATTCTTATATAGCTTATCCAATTTCTTTTGTCAGGAACAGCAACAATTCTATTACATCAATTGCAGAAGATAAAAAAGGTAACATCTGGATTGGAACCTGGGGTAATGGACTTTACCGGTTTGATAAAAAGACAAAGAGTTTTGAACACTTTTATTATAAATCGAACGATCCTTATAGCTTAAGCTTTAACAGAATTACTAAAATATTAATAGATAATAAATCTGCAATATGGATTGGAACTTTTGGAGGCGGGTTAAACAGAGTATATAAAATTCAGGATAGTAAGAGCACTTCAGGTTATTTTTATAAATTCCTCCGTTATAAAGCTAAAAATAGCAATCATAACTTAAGCAACAATGATATCATTTCAATTTATGAAGATAGTCAAAGCAATCTTTGGATAGGGACTTACTATGGTGGATTAAATAAGCTTGATAATTCTCAAAAATTTGTTCCTGTTGAGGAAGCCAGGTTTGTTCAGTACAATTCAAATGAAAGCGGGATAAAATTACAGTACAAAACAATCACGGCAATTGTTGAAAGCAACGAAGGAGATATCTGGCTTGGCACTTTAGGAGAAGGACTTATTAAATTTAATCCTTCTACTAATTCAATTCTGAATTTCAAATATAATCCACTTGATAATAATACACTTCCGGATAATGATGTTATTACTCTCGAAAAAGATAAATCAGGAATTCTCTGGATAGGAACATCTTTAGGAAGAGGAATAAGCCAGCTACAGATTAACAGAAAAAAATTCAATCATGTTACTTATAATCCCGGAGAACCAAACAGTCTTTCGGATAATGTCATCTGGTCAATTACTGAAGATAAGAATGGCTATATATGGCTTGGAACTTACAGGGGTGGTTTGAACAGGTATGATAAAGAGAAAAAAAAGGTAGTTACTTATAAACATAATCCTAATGATCCAAACAGTATACCAGATGATCATATTCGTTCACTTGCTGTTGATAATTACAATAATCTTTGGGTTGGCTGTTTTGAAGGTGGATTAAGTATGTACAATAAAAAAACGGGTGACTTTGTTAATTTCCGGGAATTGGGTCTTGATGATGAAACACTTGGTTCAAACCAGGTTTTGGATATTCATATTGAAAGCGATTCTGTGTTCTGGATTGCTACTTATGGTGGCGGTTTAACAAAATTAATTTTTGGAGAAAAGAATAGAATAAGATATAAAAGATATATTCACGATGCGGATGATAATTCAACAATAAGTGATAACCGTGTTTATACAATTTTTGAAAATAGGCAAGGTACACTTTGGGTCGGAACATTTGGCGGAGGTTTAAATAAGTTCGATAAGAAAACTGAAAGGTTTACTAATTATAAAAATGCTTCTAATGATCCTCTCAGCATAAGTGATAACCGGGTTATATGTATTTTTGAAGATAGCGAAGGAATATTATGGCTTGGAACTTTTGGAGGAGGTTTGAACAAATATAATAAAGAACTAAACCAGTTTACCCGCTATGGTGAAAAAGAAGGACTTACTAGTTATGTAGTTTATGGTATTATAGAAGACAGGCATAAAAATTTATGGATGAGCACTAATAATGGAATATTTAAATACACCCGGGAAGATCAACTATTTACGCAGTACGATTTATCAGATGGTGTTCAAAGTCTTGAATTCAATGGAGGGGCATATTATAAAGCAAGAGATGGTGAAATATATTTTGGTGGTATAAATGGATTTAATAGTTTCTATCCTGACAGCATAAAATATATTCCTTACATTCCGAATATTGTCATTAGTTCTATCAAAGTTCTTAATAACACCTGGAGGGTGAAAGGGATAATATAGTACTATCTCACATGGAAAACTTTTTCTCATTTGAGTTTGCTGCACTTGATTATTCAAATCCTGAGGACTGCCGCTATGCATATATGCTTGAAGGTTTTGATGACGATTGGAGATACACAGATTCAAAACAAAGGATTGCAATGTACACAAATCTCGCTCCGGGTGATTATGTATTCAGAGTTATTGGTTCAAACAGCGATGGGTTGTGGAATTACGAAGGTGCAAGTATAAAATTAACTATATTGCCTCCTTTCTGGCAAACATGGTGGTTTATTACAGCAAGTATAATTTTATTCTTATCAATAATATATTTAATCAGTACCGTAAGAATTAGAAATCTTCTTACGATAGAAAAACTAAAAACAAAACTTGCTGCCGATCTTCATGATAATATCGGTTCCGGCTTAACTGAGATATCAATTTTAAGTGAGTTGACTTCAAGAGAGTTAAATAATGGTTCAGGCAAGACTCCACAGAATTTAAAATCTATAAGCGAAACAGCAAGGAAGTTAGTTGATAATATGAGTGATATTGTTTGGGTTGTTAACCCCAGGAGAGACTCACTTCATGATCTTATTATAAGACTTAAAGATTCTTATAGTGAAGTTCTTCCTTATATAGGAATTTCTTTTAAAACCACAAACCTTGATAAACTGGAAAATGTAAGATTGCCAATGGATTACAGGCAAAATCTTTATTTAATATTTAAAGAAGGAATAAATAATTCGCTTAAACACAGCAGATGCAGCAATATCTTTTTAGAAGTTAATATAAGAGGGGATGTTCTGGAAATGATCTTAAAAGATAATGGAACAGGTTTAAATGGAGCCGGTAAAGAAATTGGCAACGGGTTAAGAAATATGGAGGAAAGAGCAAATGCCATTGGTGGAAAATTAAAATGGAGATCTGTGCCAAATACCGGAACCACAGTTACTTTTGTGGGAAAAATAAATGGTGCAAATAAATTAGCTTACTCCATCAAAAGATTTTTTAATGTTACAAATTGAGTAGTGCAAATTTAAATTCCTTTAGCTTGTCAAACAGATAATTTATTATTGAGTGTTTGGATAATCGGATTCTTATGATAAATGTAGTAATAGTTGAAGATAATAAAACAATCAGGGAGGGTCTTGCTGCTTTAATAACCGGAACGCCGGGTTATAATTGTATCGGTTCATTTCCAGATTGCGAAAAATTTCTTACCAATATTTCGAAAACTAATATTGATGTTGTCCTGATGGATATCGGGCTTCCTGGTATTAGTGGTATTGAGGGGGTTAAAAAAGCAAGGAAAATAAATCCTGCCTTAAATATCCTTATGCTTACAATTTATGAAGAAAGCAATGTTGTTTTTGAAGCTTTGTGTGCAGGGGCTTGTGGTTATCTTGTTAAAAAAACTCCTCCCAGTAGATTACTTGAAGCAATTAAGGATATTTATGAGGGCGGCTCTCCAATGAGCTCAAATATTGCAAGACAAATTATTTCCGTTTTACACCAAAAGAAAAATATGAATGGTAACGGGATAGAATATGAGCTTACAGCGAGAGAAAAAGAAGTATTAAATCATTTGGCAGATGGATATAATTACCAGGAGATAGCAGATAAAATCTTTATTAGTGTAGATACTGTTCGCCATCATATAAGAAATATTTATAAGAAACTTCACGTCCATTCACAATCAGAAGCAGTTGCAAAAGCCATAAGAAAAGGTCTAATCTGATTTCCTTTCTTACGACATATACTGCATAAATATGCAGTATAGTTAACCTCGCCAAATAAACCTCATTAAATAACTGCACATTTGTGCTGTTGTTAAGATAATTTCAAAGTGCTAAATACATACCAGAAACTGGAAGTTAATAAACAGCAACCTTTAGGAGAAACAACAATGGAGAACATAAACATAGGTGAACAATATAGTAATCCTCTTGCTGATCTCATTAGCAATGAAGTTTACGAGGCGCTCATGAGCAGGGGGCTTATAAATGAAACCTCTGTAAGAGACAGAGAGATTCGTAAGAAATTCAGACTTATGCGTGCAACTAAAATGAGCGCCGGAGATGCAATTGATGCCTTAAGAGAGGAATACCCATATCTGCAGTTTGATACTCTTAGAAAGATCGTTTATAATTCTCCAAAAAAGAATTAAGAATTTACTCTCCTGTATGTTGCAACTAACTCAATCCCTCTTCCTCTTTTCTGAGTAAAACTGCCCGCGTAAGAAAGGGAAAGAGGATTGGGGTTGAGTTAGGCTTATGTCTCTTCACCCGGTTTAAGAAGTGGATTAGTCCGGATAGTGAAGAGAAGACCGAACTTTTTCCCGTCTCTAAAAGAAGACGGCTTGCCGGGTGAATGAGTTTTTAAGTTTTTTCTTTTAATCTTTAATACCAGGGTCCTTTAAAAAATATTTCTGCGATTAGATAACCTACACCTGTTGATATTAAACCAAAAATGATTCCTTTTATGATTTTTACAGTGGAATTTCCTAAAAAAGAAGAGGAAATAACCATAAGAATATAAACTGCTGCTGCAAAAAGAGTGAAAATAAAATCTCCATAAAAATAACTTGTTCCTATTGCAAGGATAATTCCTCTTGCAATGTAAAGTTCAAATTCTCTTTGTAAAAGATAAAGAATAAACAAAACTACTGCTGCTGAGGATAAAAAAGTTAAAAAGACCCAGAACGGGCCAACTAATGCTCTTCCAACCACAAGAAAATAAAACACAATACTTCCCAATGAAATAATATCTCTGGCTATTTCTTTATGCCAGGTTTGGCTAATCATAAATTTCTTTCAGATAAGGTATAAAGTCAAACTTAGTTGAAAATTGAGACTCCATTTTATTAAGCTACT
>CAZEWJ010000085.1:0-6734 GCA_964515875.1 uncultured Ignavibacteriaceae bacterium
GATGAAGAACCTTATGTTGCAATGCTCTCCTTCTCAACAAAAGGAAGTGCACAGCATGAGCACGTTGATAAAGTAATTGAAGCCACAAGATTAGTTAAAGAGAAAAGACCTGATCTTAAAGTTGATGGCGAACTTCAGTTTGATGCTGCAGTTATTGATTCAGTCGGAAGAAGGAAAGCTCCGCACAGTGATGTTGCAGGAAGAGCAAATGTTTTAATCTTTCCGGATCTTGATGCAGGCAACATAGGATATAAGATTGCACAGCGCTGGGGTAAAGCAGAAGCTGTCGGACCAATAGTGCAGGGATTAAAAAAACCATTCTTCGATCTCAGCCGCGGGTGCAGTGTTGAGGATATTGTTAATACTGCTGCAATTTGTGTGTTAATGGGATGAAAAGGGAAAACTCGAATTCATATATATTCTTTAATATATTTGAAACTTAATCTTATAACTGTTAAATGAATAACTTTGACCTCTATTTAAAATCTCTTCAATCACAAAATATAAGTGAGATTACCGAACACTCTCACAGAAGTAGCCTTCAACAATTATTGGAAAGTTTAGCTGGAGCAAAAATTAAAATTCTGCACGAGCCTAAGCGGGAAGGTAAATTTGGTTCACCAGACTTTAAAGTTACATATACTGAAAGTATCATCGGTTATATTGAAAATAAAAAAATTGAAGAGAACCTTGATAGAATTATAAAGACAGAGCAAATTAAAAAATATAAATCTCTTTCTAATAATATTTTACTTACTAACTACATTGAATGGATTTGGATTAAGGAAGGAATAATTCAAAAACGCGAGACTCTTTGTTTTCTTTCAGATATTGAAAATAAACGTGCTAAACTTGATAAGTTAAAAGCCGAAGCAGTTGAAAAATTAATAAAGTCCTTTTTTTCTCAAGCACCCAAAAAAATTGGGGATGCAAAAGAATTAGCTGCTGCATTAGCAATAAGAGCAAAACTATTAAAAGACTTTTTACTTGACGAACTGAAGCGACAAGAAAAAGAACATACTGAAGGAAGATTGTATCAGCTATTTGAAACATTTAAAAATTTTGTTTTCCACGAACTTACAGTTGATGAATTTTCAGATGCTTTTTCTCAAAATTTAGTTTATGGATTGTTTTTAGCTAAACTAAATGCTGATGCCCATTCTGTAAATCTTTATAATGCTAAGAAATATATTCCAGCTTCTTTTGAACTGATAAAAGAGCTTGTAAACTTTCTTGATGAACTTGATAATGACGAATATCGTGAAGCAAGATGGATTGTTGAAGAAGTTCTCACCATAATGAACAATCTGGACTTATGGGCAATACAAAAATCTCTCTCATTTACTAAAAAACGGAAGAATTCAGATAATCTAATAGTAAAAGATCCTTACGTTTATTTCTATGAAGATTTTTTGGCTGCTTATGATAAGAAGCTCAGAAAAGCAAAAGGGGTTTATTATACTCCGCCGCCTGTGGTAAATTTTATTGTTCGTGCAATAGATGATATTCTTGTAAACACTTTCAAAATAAAAGACGGCCTTGCAGATAGAAATAAAGTAACCGTTTTAGACTTTGCTACCGGAACAGGAACATTTTTAGTCGAAGTATTACAGCAAATTTTTGAGAAATTTCCAAAAGATTCAGGCAAAAAAGATTTGATAATTAAAGAGCATATTTTAAAAAATATTTTTGGCTTCGAATATCTTATTGCCCCCTATACAATTGCTCATTTAAAGCTTTCTCAATACTTAAAAGAACAAAATTATGATTTGAAAGCTAAAGAAAGATTTAATATTTATCTTACCAACACTCTTGAACCTGCTGATAAACAAGTTAAGATTCCTTTATTACCTGCTCTAACAGAAGAAACCCAAAAAGCTCAGGTTGTAAAAGATAACCCGATTCTGGTAATTACAGGTAATCCTCCATATTCGAGCAGTTCTTCAAATATTCATACAGCAATCATTAAACTTCTTGAAGATTATAAGAGAGGATTAAACGAAAAAAAATTAAATCTAGATGATGATTATATAAAATTTATACGCTTTGCCCATCATAAAATGGAAAATGTGGAAAAAGGAATTATTGCCATAATTACTAATAATTCATTTTATGATGGTATTAACCATAGAAAGATGCGAGAATCACTTCTTGAAACTTTTGATAAGATTTATATTCTAAATCTTCATGGGAATAGTAGAATAAAAGAAAAAGCACCAAATGGTTCAATAGATGAAAATGTTTTTGACATTATCGTTGGAACGGGAATTACTATTTTAATAAAAGATAAAACTGTTAAACAAAAAGAAATTTTTTATGATGATATATTTGGTGACAGAATATCAAAATATAAAGAACTTTTTTCTTCTGATCTTGGAAGAGAATGGATTAAAATAAAACCTCTTGGACCTCATTTTTTATTTAAACCCCAAAGTCCAGCCAACAACATTTATGATAATTTTATTAATATTAAAGAAATTTTTGAAATAAACGGAAGTTGTGTGAAAACAGAGAGAGATAATGTCACGATTCACTTTAATAAGCAATCTCTTGAAAAATTAATAAAGGATTTTTTGAGTCTTACTGAATCTGAGTTAAAAGCAAAGTATTCAATTTATGATTCAAGAGATTGGAAAGTTTCAGCAGCAAAACAAGAACTTGTTGGGCTGGCAGATGATTATGAAAATTATTATCAGGATTTACTTTATAGACCGTTTGATAAAAGAGTTACACTTTACACTGGAAAGAGTAAAGCATTTATTGGAACACCTGGTTATAAATTAAATAAACATATGCTTAAGCCTAATATAGGACTTCTATTGGGAAGGAGTGGAAATGTTGTTGAACAAAACGTTCCTTGGAATCTTTCATTTATTACAAAATCAATTTGTGATACAAATATTTTTTACAGAGGAGGTGCTATTCTATTTCCCCTTTATCGATATAATGAAAATGGTGATAGAGAAATTAACTTTACTTATCAATTCATCAAGTTCACTTCAGAAATTGGTCCAGGCGAAGAAGTTATGACTCTTGGTTATATTTATGCAATACTTTATAGTCCTACCTATCGTAATAGATACAATGAGCTCTTAAAAATAGATTTTCCTAAAATTCCTTTTACAAATGATCTAAAAGCTTTTAAACAATTAGCTGCTTTAGGTAATAAACTAATTAATGTACATCTATTAGATGAAGAAGTTGATTATCCCTACGGCGAGTTTATAGGTAAAGGGAATAATATTGTGGAAAAATATTCTTATGTTCCAAAAAATAAATCAGGCAAAATTTATATAAACAAAACACAATATTTTGAGAATGTTCCAATTGACGTTTGGAATTTTTATATTGGTGGTTATCAAGTGATAGATAAATATCTTAAAGATCACAAAGAAAGAAAACTCAGCTACGATGAAGTAGATAACATTGCTTCAACAATCAAAGCATTAGCATTTACAATAGAACAAATGAAAAAGATTGACAAGCTTACAATGGACTGGATTTAAATTATGCAAGAAAAATTAAAAGAGTTAGCCGTTGTCTCATTAATTCGCAACTGCAAATCGAAAAATGATTACTACATCCGAGTAGATAATAGTACGGATAAAATTAATTCTGTAATTGTTCGCTTGCGTGACCAATTCGATTATGACATAGAACTTGGAACTCAAATAGTTATTGAAAAAGAAACCGATAATGGATTTTATAATTCAGCAAAACAAGAAGCTGAAATGTTTATTAACTATTTAAAAAATGTGGTATCCACTAACTATAAAGAAGATAATTTTCTTGGTGGTTGGTTCGAATTAAAGGATATAACCAATACTAATAAATGGCTTACTGATTTTTATATATACCAGGGACAAAGGGAATCTATAAAATCAAATAATACCAGCAGACAAATTACATTATTTTAGTTCTGAACAATGTCCCCATTCTTCTTCCCCACCCAATCCGATTTACAGAAATGGTTTGAGAAGAACCACAATAAAGCAGATGAGCTTTGGGTTGGTTATTATAAGAAAAGTACAGGCAGGCCAAGCATAACCTGGCAGGAATCTGTTGATGAGGCTCTTTGTTTTGGGTGGATTGATGGCATCCGTAAATCTATAGATGAAGAGAGCTACAAGATTCGTTTTACTCCAAGAAGGAAAGACAGCATCTGGAGTGCTGTAAACATTAAACGAATTAAAGAACTTAAAAAACTTGGATTAGTAAAACCATCCGGATTAGAAGCTTTCAAAAAGAGAGATGAAAAGAAAGCAAAGCTTTATTCCTTTGAACAGAAAAAAGTAATACTTCCAAAAGAGCTTGAGAAGAAAATAAAAACAAATAAAAAAGCATGGGAGTATTTTCAAAAACTTCCACCTTATGCTAAAAGAGTTTCCACCTGGTGGGTGATAAGTGCAAAGAAAGAAGAAACAAAATTAAACCGGCTTAACACTTTAATTAAATGTTCTGAAGAAGGAAGAAAAATCCCTCTACTTGTGTTAATCAAAAAGAAATAAATTTTATTTGCTCTCATTCTAAATATGAGGCTGGTAATACAGGTTTATATCATATTAATATTTTTTTTATTTTTTAAATTTAAAGGAGTTATTTATGAGTAAAGAACTAATAATAAAAAACAGTATCACCATCAACGCAACAAAATCAAAAGTATGGGATGCATTAACAAATCCTGAACAGACAAAAAAATATATGTTCGGCTGCGAAACTGTTTCTGATTGGAAAATAGGAAGCTCTTTGTTATGGAAAATGAATTATGAAGGTAAAGAATTAATTGCCGTAAAAGGCAATATTGCAGACATTAAGCCGGAAAAGTTTTTAGCTTACACAACCATAGACCCCAACTCTGTAATTGAAGACATCCCCGAAAATTACCTGACTGTAACATATAGTTTGTCTGACGAAAATGGGAAGACGATTTTAACTGTTACCCAAGGTGACTATGCAACAGTAGCTGATGGTGAAAAAAGGTATAATGATTCATACAATGGAGGCGAAGGTTGGAATCCCATCTTAGTCCAGATAAAGAAATTAGTAGAAGAAGAATGATCAAGTACATTGCATTTTTAAGAGCAATAAATGTTGGCGGACACGGGTTAATAAAAATGGAAGACCTGAGAAAGATATTTGAATCTCTGAAACTGAAGAATGTTAAAACTTTTATTCAGAGCGGTAATGTAATATTTGAAACGGCAGGAAAAGAGAAAGATCTTTTAACAAAAAAAATTGAAAAGAAGCTGAAAGAATTGCTTGGTTATGAAGTGCGCGTTATGTTAAGAACGGAGAAGGAACTCAACGCTATTGTAAAGAACAATCCATTTAAAGATGAAGTGCTTGATGAAAATACAAGAGTGTATATAGCATTCTTATATAAAAAACCGGGCAAGGAAATTAAAAATATTGTCACATCACTGAATAATAATAATGAAACATTCCATCTTCAAAATATGGAAGTCTATTGCTTAGTTCATAAAGATGAAAAGAAAGGAAGCTATTTTTCAATCTTGCTTCTTGAGAAGAAACTTGGCATCCCTCTTACAACCCGCAATCAGACTACTGTAAACAAAATAAAAAATATGTTAGATTCGGAGGCAAGTTAAGAGGAGTATTAAATTTCTTATGAAAACATCAGGTTATTCTGGAACACCACTTGCAAAAAAGCTGGGAATAAAAGAGAACTACAAAATTAAACTTGTTAATCAGTCTTGATTATTATTTAAAACTTTTCACCGATCTACCATCAAACATAAATCAAATACCTGATTATAAAGCCAGAAAAGATTTCATTCACTACTTTACCAAAGAAAAAGCAGAACTAATCAAAGATATTTCTAAATTAAAAAAGGAAATAGAACCCAACGGAATGATCTGGATTTCCTGGCCGAAGAGAACATCCAAAATAAAAACTGATGTTACTGAAGATGTTATCAGAGAGATAGCGTTAAAGAATGGTTTGGTTGATGTTAAAGTTTTGATTTGGTTCAACCATAGTATCAAAATAATTTTTCATTTACAGTTGCAACTGCTGTTCCAGAAAAAATATTTTGTTTATGTCTTGTTTTAGAGTGTGAAGTGAATGAGGTGTAAACGATGGTTTACGATCAATGCAACAGAAGTTTACAATGAGGGTTATTATCTATAAATATCTTTCCTATGTTTTATACGATATACATTAATCCGCCTGGAAGAATCAATTATCTCATACACAATTCTGTAATTACCTACTCTTATTCGCCAAAAATTCTTTAATCCTTTCAGTTTTTTACAGTTAGCCGGACGAGGATTATCTGAAAGTTGTTTTATGTTCTTTACGACTGCTTTTATGACGTCAGAAGGAAGCCTCTTTAAATCTTTTTCGGCAGAACCTTCTAAATAAATATTATACATCTAAGTTTTGTTCTGCCAGGAAATCATCAAACTTTCGGAATGTTAGTGATTCTTTCTTCAGTTCTTTTATGTATTTGATATCCTCTATATCTTCTAAACGTTCCAGTAGCTTATTATATTCTTTGATATCAATAATTACGGAAACAGGTTTTTTATCACGAAAAATTATCTCGGGATTTTTTATTGTGCGTTTTTTTGTTTTACTATGCATAGGTTCTCCTCAAACAAATCTATTATAAAGATAGTATTTAATTCACTTATTTTAAATCTAACCATAACAAGTTAGGTATAAATTAGTTCTTAGTTGAAATTCCTTTTATAAAAAAAGGAAAGAGACT
>CAZEWJ010000086.1:0-6340 GCA_964515875.1 uncultured Ignavibacteriaceae bacterium
AATCAATAATATAACTCCGTGTTACCGAAATGCTGAAGAGTTACACTGTCGGCAGACAGGTCTTCGAGCGAAGCAATCTCAAATGACCCTGACTTAACTTTTAATTTTTCATTCTAATACGTATGATCGGTTATTTAAGCGGAAATGTAGTTTCACTAAAACCAACAAAAGTTTTACTTGATGTTAACGGAGTTGGGTATTTGATAAATACCTCTATTAACACATTTGAAAATATTACAGATAAAAAATCAGTTTCGCTTCATATCTATACGAGTGTAAAGGAAGATTCAATCACTCTCTTTGGTTTTTATTATGAAACTGAAAAAGAAATGTTTGAACTTCTTATTAGTGTTAATGGAATAGGACCAAAGCTTGCCTTGAGCATTCTTTCCGGAATACAAGTGGATGAGCTTAAAGAAGCGATTGAAGCAGGAAATGTATCGAGATTAATTGCAATACCGGGAGTAGGAAGAAAAACCGCAGAAAGAGTTGTACTTGAACTCCGCAGCAAAGTTGATAAAATAAAAGAGAGTGAAGGACAACCAATTTCTTACAGCATAAAACAGGAAGCTATTTCTGCTCTTACAACTTTAGGTTATAATTACAAATTGGCTGAAAATGCAGTGAGAGAAATTTTGAGCTCATCTCGGCCAAAGGCTGATGAGCCTTCGGCTCAAAAAGATATTTCTCTTGAAGAGTTGATTAAGAAGGCTTTAGGAAGTTTTAATAGGTAGCTTACTAAACTACCCTGCATTCTAATTTTGCGATTCCGCTTATATCGGCAATAAGCTTATCTCCTTTATTCACTGTGCTAACTCCTGCTGGCGTTCCTGTAAAAACTATATCCCCCTCTTCAAGCGTCATTAAAGATGAAATGTATTCAACAAGCTGTGCAGGATTAAAAATCATTTGGTTAAGTGTTTCTCTCTGTTTTGTAATGCCATTAACTGAAAGAGAAATCTCTTCATTTAAAGTAAGCTTATAATTTTGTTTCAGGATAAAATCAGAGACAACAGCAGAAGTATCAAAGCACTTTGCAATTGTCCAGGGATGTCCCTTCTTTTTCAATTCATTCTGGATGTCACGCAAAGTCATATCAAGCCCTACTCCATAACCGATAATTGCATCTCTGGCTTCAGGTAAGTTTGCATCTTTTATTTTCTTACCAATTAAAAGAACAAGTTCAACCTCATGGTGCATTTCATTTGAGAAACCTGGATACACAATTTCATCACCGGAATATATAATTGCAGATGATGGTTTCAAAAAAATAATCGGTTTTTCAGGAACTTCATTCCCAAGTTCTTTTGCATGTTCAATATAATTCCTGCCGACACATACTACCTTACCGACAGCAAATTCTTTATTGCTGTTTTGTATTTTTATTTTTTTCATAAATCTCTGAGAATGTCTTGAATAGCCCCGACATTTATGTCGGGGGTTGTAGGTAAACCAAAATTCTTTGGCTTTAGCCGCAAATGTTAGATGAATCTGTGGCTAAAGCCTAATTCTTGTGGAGACTTTTTTCCCACGAGATAAATCTCGTGGCTATTAAAAATATCTCTTGTGCAATAGACTCTTTTTTTATATCGTAAAAAATAAGTATAAATAGACACAGAATAAATTTTGTGTTATGAGAAAAATAAGCTTCTAAAATACAAGGTTAGCGAAATGTTTAATGATGTGTTAAACCTTGAAGGTTCTCACTTACGTTTTCTGTTTCTTCTTTGTTGCTGCCGGGAAAAGAATATTATTAAGGATTAAACGGTACCCAGGAGAGTTCTTGTACAAATTTAAATCTGTTGGCGGATCTCCAACTGCATGCTGGTAATCTTCAGGATCATGTCCACCGTAAAAAGTAAATGTGCCTCTTCCGAAATTTCCATGGATATATCTTACCTGGTTTGTACCCTGTCTTTCTGCAAGATTAATGACAGATTTTTTTATCAACTCTTTTCTAAACATTGTTGTCTGTCCCATAAATCCGTGAATAACATTTGCATGGTCTTGTGTAAGCATAGTAGGTACAGGATCGTACTTTGCTGAAAATTCAAATAAAGTGAAATAATCATTCTCAAAATTTCCAATTTCAATCGGTTGGATATCTATATCGCTGTATTCATAAATATAAGGGTTCATCTCCAGCTTAAAGCTTTCAAATGCGAGCGATTTTGAGAAATCAAGTTTTTCCTGTGCATTTGGATCTTCAGCATCTCCATCAAACATTGAAGCACATATATCAACATTTTCAGCAGCAAGGGAAATATCATACGAATCGGTTGCTGAGCACATTGCAAAAAGAAATCCGCCTTGTGCTATGAAATTTTTAATCGTTAATGAAACCGCTTCCATCATTTCGGAAACTTTTTTAAATCCGTTTTTCTTAGCATTATTTTCATATTGTATCTGCTGGTCTATATACCATTGTGCATTTGCAAAACTTGCAAAAAACTTTCCATATTGTCCCGTAAAATCCTCGTGATGCAGGTGAAGCCAGTCATAATTCTGAAGATCACCACGGAGGATTTCATCATTCCAGATTTTATCATAAGGAACCTTGGCATATTCAAGTGCAAGCGTAACTGCATCATCCCAGGGCTGGAATCCCGGTGGGACATAAACTGCAATCTTAGGAGCTTTCTCTAATCTAATAACATCCATATTATTATCTTCACTCTGAACTTCAGCATAAATGTTGACTGCTTCTGAAGACGAAATAATATCGAAAGCAACTCCTTCAATCCTGCATTCGGTAGCAATTTTATCTGATTGATCAATCATAAAAGAACCGCCTCTGTAATTGAGGAGCCAATCTGATTTTACTCCATCCATAAGAGCGTGGAAAGTTATTCCATATGCTTTAAGATGATCAGTTTGCTGGAGATCCATGTAAATTAGAATTTTGGATTGGGATAAAATAAAAAAAGGGAAAGCGAATAAAAACAATAAAATCTTATTAAACATTTTCAAATCCATAGCAAAAAATTACCTATCATTAAAAGAGATGCCGGATCAAGTCCGGCATGACAATCTTATGAATCAATATTATATATTCTATTATGCTGACTTTCTATCAACTTCGATATAAATAGGTTCTAAACCTTTTTCAATCACATCTTTGGTTATGATGCACTTCTCAACTTTATCTTTGTTAGGAAGATCAAACATTATATCAAGCATAATATCTTCAACTATTGATCGAAGAGCTCTGGCACCTGTTTTTCTTTGCATTGCTTTTCCAACCACTGCATCAATAGCAAAAGGATCAAACTCAAGTTCAATTCCTTCCATCATAAATAATTTTTTATATTGCTTAAGTAATGCATTCTTAGGTTCAGTAAGGATACTTTTGAAGGCTTCTTTAGATAATGCATGAAGCGGTGCAGCAATAGGAAGTCTTCCTATAAGTTCGGGGATTAAACCAAAACGTAAAAGATCTTCAGGTTGAACATATTTTAATAACTCCTCATCTTTATTGTTATCCTTAATATCGGATATGAAACCCATTTTGTTCTTATTTATTCTTGCTGCAATAATTTTCTCAATTCCTTCAAAAGCACCGCCTACAATGAATAAAATATTCTTGGTATTAACATTAATTAAGCTCTGCTCAGGATGTTTTCTCCCACCTTTAGGCGGAACTCCGGCAACTGTACCTTCAAGAATTTTAAGCAGTGCCTGCTGTACACCTTCACCGGAAACATCTCTTGTAATAGATGCACTTTCGCTCTTCCTTGCAATCTTATCAATCTCATCAATGTAAACAATTCCACGTTGTGCACGTTCAAGATTATAATCCGCTGCTTGTAAAAGATGTACAAGAACAGTCTCAACATCATCACCCACATAACCGGCTTCCGTTAAAGTTGTTGCATCTGCAATTGCAAAAGGTACATCAAGAATTTTTGCAAGTGTCTGACCAAGAAGCGTTTTACCAACACCCGTTGGACCAATTAAAAGAATATTGCTCTTTTCAATTTCAACATCATCAAGCTCAAAGAAATTTGAGCGGGAATTAATTCTTTTATAATGATTATAAACTGCAACAGATAAAACTTTCTTGGCTCTATCCTGTCCGATTACGTATTCATCAAGAGATTTTTTTATTGTTGCGGGCGTATGATGCTGGAAGCTTTTTGTTTTTGTATTATTAAAAGCAGCGAGATTATTCCGAAGAATATCAACACTGCTTCCGACGCAAATATCGCAGATATAAACATCAGGACCAGCAATCATACTTCCAACTTCGCTGCCGTCCCTTCCGCAAAATGAACATTTAACTATTTTTTGGTTTTGCTTTTTTGCCATTTATGTTCCCTGTTTAACTTTATCTCTTATTTTTATTATTTCCTCTCTTGCTTCATCAAGATATAAGGAGTTGGGGAATTTTGCAAGCAAACTCTCATACATCTGTGTAGCTTTAATGTCATCTTTTAAGCCATACTGATAGATTCTTCCCAACAGAAATAATGCTCTGTCTGCATATATATTTTTCTCCTGTTCGTAAGAAATTTCAAGTAAAATGGATATTGATTTTTCAAGATTGCTCATTGCAAGTTCAATTTCTGCTTCTCTTAGTTCAGCCCTGTTCTGTAATACAAAACCCTGCTGGTTAGATGCAATCTCTTTAAACAGGGTTGAAGCCTCCTCATATTTTCCTTGTATGATAAGCTTTTCTGCTTTTGCAAATTTCAACAGGTTAGACGAATCATTCATATTTGTGTTCAGAAGAAGTGAAAGATCAATTGCATCATTAGCAATATTATCTTTTAAATTATTAAGAACCTCATTAAGATGATTTTTAGCAGAAGAAAAATCTCCATTATAAAATTTAACTTTTGCAAGTTCATATCTTGCCGGATTTTTTTGATCTTCTCCAGCCCGGCCATTTTCAACAATATTCTGAAGATTCTGTTCCGCAGAATTAAGATTATCCATTAAAACATTAATGGATGCAAGTTCTTTATAGGCATCAAAAATAAAACGTGAATTGTTATATTCTTTAACAACGCGGTTAAAAAAGTTTTCGGCTGAAGTGAGATCATCTTTTTTGTATAAATATATTCTCCCTATTCTTAATAAAGATTCACCGGCAACTTCTGATTGAGGATAGAGATCCACTATTTCACTATATGCTTTAACAACTTTTTCAATTTCTTCAGAATTAATCTTTCCTGCTTTATAAAATGGTTTCCATGAATTATCGTTTGCAGCAAACTCTTTATTAAGAGCTTCTTCCATAGTTTTAGCATAGCCAAGCTTTGCAGAAGATATCACCGGAGAATTCGGATAACGCTGAATTACTTCGTTAAAAACTTTGGCTGCAAGCTCATATTCCCTTTCCATATAAGCAAAGTTCGCAAAGTTGTAAAGATCAGCTCCGAGATTGTTTTGTTTCTTATCTATCTCAAGATAAACCTCAAAAGCTTTTTCAAGCTCATCCCTTTCCATCAATAGTCTTGCATACAAATAATCAAATTCTACCAGATCGCCTTTACTATATTCTTCAACTGCATCAATGGTTTGTTCAAGTGCATCCGGTTTATTTATGTAAGAAAGAATTTTTGATTCAATCAACTGGTACTGATTTGGATGAGATGAGATAAGTGAGCAATATTCCTTTGCTGCATCTTTATATCTCATTGTAAGAGAATAAATATTTGCAAGATCAAATGAAAAAATTCTTGGATCATCAGTTACTTCTTTTCCTTTATTCAGATATTCAATTGCTTTTTCAAAAGCTCTTCTTTCAATAGCATAATTTGCCATTGTACGATAACTTGTTGGATCAGGAAATTTTTTGAGAGCTTCATCCCAGGTTTCAAAAGCTTTTTCTTCATCACCTTTGAGGTAATAGGTTTTTCCTAAAAGTCCGTAAAGATTAATATCTTGTTGATTTGAATTTAATCGGTGCTCAATAATACTTATAGAATTGTCATATTCTTTAAGTTGAACATAAATCCTGTTGAGTGCATCAAAGAATTGAAAATTTGTTGGCTGCTGCTGGTATAATTCTTCAAATAACTGTTTCGCTTTTTCAAATTCGCCCGCCTGCTCAAAATTCTGAGCAAGCATAAATTTGTTAATAATATCCTGCTGGGAGTAAAGAGATAAGCTGAATAATATTAGAAAAAGAGAAATTTGCTTTAACATGTTTCAAAAATAGCAATTTTTTAACTGGGGATTCAAGGGAAATGAAGAGGGATTTTAAGACGGTGATTGGAAAATGTCATTCCCAACTTGTTTCGGAATCTTATCTATCACAGAAATTTAGAGATGCTGAAACAAGTTCCATTAGACTTAGGTTGTAATTAACAATAATTTTAGAAAAACATTTAAT
>CAZEWJ010000087.1:0-5943 GCA_964515875.1 uncultured Ignavibacteriaceae bacterium
GATATTATTGTGCAGAACACGGAGGACCAAATGGAGCGGGAATGTCCGGAATAATAAATGTTAACCCGCCAACAGGGGTAAATGATGAATTATTTAAATTAGATTATAAACTGAAGCAGAACTATCCAAATCCCTTTAATCCATCTACAATAATTGAATATTCAATTCCGCAAAATGGTTATGTTACTTTAAAAGTTTTTAATGTTACAGGATCAGAGGAGAGAGTTCTTATTTCAGAATTTCAACCAGGTGGAAATTATTTAGTTGAATTCAATTCATCTGATCTTGCAAGTGGAATATATTTTTACCAGCTAATAGCTGGTGATTTTATAAGTACAAAAAGGATGATATTGCTAAAATAGTCGGGAGAAGGTAACGTTGGTTACTTTTATTGAGGCTGGTAACAGCCTCTTTTTGTTTTAAAGGAGATATTATTCTGGATTTTTTTATTAAAAGAATAAAAATCTTCCTTTAAACTTTACCCTCCTTTTACTAATTTCCATTCCACTATGCATTATTCATTTAAAAATGGGGACTCCCGAATGATTCTTCACTTTTTGCGAGTCTCAATTCAGGGATCTTAATGTTACCCGAACAACTTGCCAGACAAAAAATTGATAAGAAGCTTACTCAGGCCGGATGGATAGTTCAGGATTATAAATCATTCAACCCTTCTGCGGGATTTGGTATTGCTGTCCGTGAATATCCTGTTGAATCCGGTAAAGTTGATTATCTTCTTTTTATTGATCGCAAACCTATTGGTGTAATTGAAGCAAAGAAAGAAGGAGTAACTCTAAGCGGAGTTCATGAACAAACCATAAGATATGCTGATGGCAAACTAAAACATATCATTAATAAAGAAGCTATTCCTTTCCGGTATGAATCAACCGGAGTTGAAACTTATTTCACAGATACACGCGATCCTCTGCCAAGACAAAGAGAAATATTCTACTTCTATAAACCTGAAACTCTTGATGAACTAAATAAACAGAATAGCACCTTAAGAAAACTTCTTCAATCCGCCGCAGGCGGATTACCTGTTCTTCAGACAGATGGCTTAAGACTCTGCCAGACTGAAGCTATTACAAACCTTGAAAGATCATTCGCTGCAAACCGTCCGAGAGCTTTAATACAAATGGCGACAGGAGCCGGGAAAACTTTTACTGCAATTACTTCTGTTTACCGTTTGCTTAAGTATGCTAAAGCAAAACGTATTCTATTCCTTGTTGATACAAGAAATCTTGGCAAGCAGGCTGAGCAGGAATTCCGTGCGTTTAAACCTAATGATGATAAAAGATTATTTCCTGAACTTTACAATGTGCAGCGTCTGCAGTCTAACTTCATTGATATGAAAAGCCAGGTTTGCATCAGCACTATTCAAAGGATGTATTCAATACTCAGAGGTGAGGAACTTGATGAATCACTTGAGGATGAATCTCTTTATGAATCCAAACTTACAATTAAACCTAAAGATGTCGCTTACAATCCTGCTGTTCCGATTGAGAGCTTTGACTTTGTAATTATTGATGAATGCCACCGCTCCATTTACAATCTCTGGAAACAGGTGATTGATTATTTTGATGCTTTTATGATCGGGCTTACCGCTACACCTGATAAAAGAACTTATGCTTTCTTCAATGAAAATCTTGTGAGCCATTATGCACATAAGCAGGCGGTAGCAGATAATGTAAATGTTGACTATGATGTTTACACTATCGAAACTGAAATAACACAGAAAGGCGCTGTGCTTAATGCAAAGGAATATGTTGATTTCAGGAATAAGATGACGCGTGAAAAGCAGTGGACACTTCTTGAAGATGAAGTTATCTATGAAGGAAGGCAGCTTGACCGTGATGTTGTTAATCCCAGCCAGATAAGAAATATTATTCGCACATACCGTGAAAAACTTAAAACAGATCTCTTCCCTGAGAGAGATGAAGTTCCCAAAACCCTGATCTTTGCAAAAACCGACAGCCACGCTGAAGATATTGTTAAGATTGCCCGTGAAGAATTTGATGAAGGAAATGACTTCTGCAAAAAGATAACTTACAAAAGTGAAAATGAAGATCCCGAATCTATCCTGCAGCAGTTCAGGAATGATTTTAATCCGCGTATTGCTGTAACTGTTGATATGATTGCAACAGGAACTGATGTAAAAGCAATTGAAGTTTTAATCTTTATGCGTGATGTCCGCTCACGTAACTATTTCCAGCAGATGGTGGGTAGAGGAACAAGAACAATGACAAAAGAAGAATTGATTAAGAGGAGCCCTACAGCAAAAGCAAATAAAAACCGTTTTGTAATTGTTGATGCTGTTGGTGTATTTAAAACTATAAAGATTGATTATCCTGCTGTTGATAATAAACCGACTGTTCCTCTTAAAGACCTGATGAAGATGGCAATACTTGAAAGAGATGAAGATACTTTAAGCTCTCTTGCTTCCCGTTTAACAAGACTCGATAAACAGGTTACAGAAAAAGATAGAGAAAAATTCAAAGAACTTTCTGGCGGAAAAACTTTAAGCGACGTAGTTAAAGATTTAATGAATGCTTATGATCCCGACAAGCTGGCTGAAACTACGAGACAAAAATTTAATCTGCCTGCTGATAGAGAACTAGATGTAGGGACAAGTCGCGACTTGTCCCTACTAAAGCAGGCTGCAAATGAACTCTCCTTAAATGCAGTTAAGCCTTTTGATAGACCGGAGCTAAGAAATTTTGTTGAAACAGTAAGACAAAAGATTTACCAGGTAATTGATAACACTAACATTGATAAAGTTACCTTTACAGGATATGATAAAGATGCAAAAGTGAAAGCTGAAGAAATAATTAATAACTTCCGGAAGTTTATTGATGAGAATAAAGATGAGATAATTGCATTAAGAATAATATACAATATGCGGTCGCACCCTATCCGTCATTCTGAACGAAGTGAAGAATCTCCAAGACTAACGTTTGATGCTTTAGAAAGTTTACGCGATGCCCTGAATTCCTCGCCCTACTTTTTATCCCCCGAAATTATCTGGAATGCCTATGGAAGGATCAATCCCCAAAAGGTTAAAGGAACGACAGCAGTAAGAATTCTTACAGATATTATTTGTCTTATAAGATTTGAGCTTGGTATTTACAAAGAGCTTGAACCAAGAAAAGAAATAGTGAACAGGATTTTTAAGGATTGGATTTTCAGAAAGAATGCAGGACCCAAGCAATTTACAGAAGGGCAGATGGAATGGCTTAGAATGATTAAAGACCATATTGTTACCTCTGTAAGAATTGAGAAGGAAGATTTTGAATACACTCCGTTTAATGATAATGGAGGGCTTGGGAAAATGTGGAAATTGTTTGGAGAGAGAACGGCGAAAATAATAAGTGAAATTAATGAGGAATTGGCAGCATAAACCTAAGTAAGTTGTAGTTTAACCAACGGTAAACTATTTTAGATGTAAAATGAGTTAACGGAATATGAAAACCATTAAATATCAAATAAAAATAAAGGGATTGAAAACACCTTCTGGGACTATATCAATTCTGGCACTTAAGGATTTAGCCAGCATTTTTATTGAAAATTCAGAACGTGCATTACGTCTTGCAATTGAAGGCAATAGTTTAAAGAAAGGTCAACTCCCTCAATGGCTTAGACAAGCAGTAGATTTTAATATTACCAGTATAAGTAAAGGTTCAACTGTTCTTTCATTGGAAGCACCGGAATTATCGGAAGTTGCCGCTGATCAAATTAATCAACAAAATTTATGGATTGTTTTGCCAGAACCAAATGATACTGCGTTAACAATCTGGGCTAACTCTTTCAATGAAGCTACTACCGAAAAATACGAAAGTGAAATGTATGACAAAGGGTTACTGACATCATTTATAACATTTAAAGATTTTATTGATAAATATGCACAATCTATAGAAGTTGATTCTAAGCATGATAAAAAAATTAAAAATATAAAAATTGATAACGAGCAAATCGAAAGAGTCAAAAAATTAACAGCATCTATTCCTGAGTCACGGAAAATAATTTTAAGTGGATTTATTGATGTAATAGAACATCATGCAGGTAGATTTAAGTTAAATCTTGAAAATGGAGAAAAAATTCAGGGAGAAATCGATAGATCCATTCTTGACTCAGAAGTAATGCGTGACCATTGGGGTAAAAAAGTTACTGTCAGGGGAATGGCAGATTATAAACCAAATGGTAAAGTAAGATTTTTAAGGGCTGATTTGCTTAAACCTTTTGAAGAGTCAGAAAAATTATTTGAAGAGTATATGATTTATGAGCAACCTAGAGAACTTGTTTACCAAATATCTAAAAATAAATCCGACGTTTCGCCGTTAAAAGAAATCTGGGGTAAATGGCCAAGCGAAGAGTCGATTGAGCAGATATTAACTGAACTAGATTAATGAAATTATTTCTTCTAGATACAAATATACTTGTGGGATATATTCGTGCCTCGGGTTATGCAGCCTATATCGAGAAAAAATATAATCTATTTGATCCTGATAATGTTTCTGTTATATCAATCGTAACAGTTGCAGAAATAAAATCATTAGCTTATAAATTTAGCTGGGGAAAAAAGAAAATTGATGTAATGAATGATCTTGTTAAAAAAATTCCTTCAGTTAAAATTGATTCAGAACAAATTCTTGATGCCTTTGCAGAAATAGACTCTTTCAGTCAAGGTAAACATCCAATTATGAAACTTCCTGCTGGAATGTCTGCTAGAAATATGCAGGACAATGATATTTGGATTGCATCTACAGCTAATGTCCTAAAAGCCACCCTACTATCAACTGATCATGACTTTGAGCACTTAAATAATCAATTCATTGATTTTATTTATATAGATCAAAGCTTGACTGATAAAGATGCTTAGTAACCTACCCCCCAACTGGTCTTGGGTTAAACTTGGTGATGTTTGTGAAATAATAATGGGGCAGTCTCCTCCTTCTTCGACTTATAATACAGAAAAGTTAGGGTTACCCTTTTTTCAAGGTAAAGCAGAGTTTACAGAACTATACCCAGAAGTTAGAAAATGGTGTTCAGAGCCTAATAAAATTGCACAGCCATTAGATATTTTGATTTCAGTTCGTGCACCAGTTGGTTCAACAAATATTGCTAATCAAAAATGTTGTATAGGTAGAGGACTTGCTGCGATACGCTACCCAGAATGTAATAAGTTTATTTTTTATTTCTTTCGTTTAGTTGAAAAAGATTTAGACAAACTTGGAACTGGAACAACATTTAAAGCAATATCAAGTAAAACAATAAACGAATTTCCAATACCTCTCCCACCCCTCCCTGATCAGAAAAAAATAGTTGCCAAAATAGAAGAACTCTACAGCGAACTGGATAACGGAATTAAGCAGCTTATGAAGGCAAAAGTACAGCTGCGTGTGTATAGACAGAGTGTGCTTAGTTATGCTTTCAGTGGCAGACTTTTGCAGGAAGGTCAAAAGTCAAATGTCAAAAGTCAAAAAGGAATATTGAAAGCAGAGCACCTGCCTTACAAGCAGAGGGTCGGTGGTTCGAATCCATCAGCGCCCACTTAAAAAGCTTCAGTTTCATACGAATTGAGGCTTTTTTATTTTGTAGGCTTTTGTAAATCCCTCTGTTTATGTATGGAGAATGTATGGACTTTGTATGGAGTAAATCCATACTGAGAATTGTTTTTTGAGTGAGAAAATATTGATTATTTAATAGAAGCATATTTTTTTAGTGTGATATAAAATTAAACTATCTGCTTTTCATTAGCAACAAGTACAAGAGTAATTTTACCTGGCTGATATAATACTGCAAACTCTTTCCCTATTCCAAAACCGGAATTAAGAAGCATATAATTTTTGATTTTAATCTGAGGAACTTTTTTGCTGTCCCTCTTATTTGGATTATAACTTTTATAAACTTTCATTTTAAACCTCTTGGATCATACTGTTCAAAAAC
>CAZEWJ010000088.1:0-5784 GCA_964515875.1 uncultured Ignavibacteriaceae bacterium
GAATTATTTTTATTTGTCATTATATAAATAAAATATTGCTCTTTCATAAAATATTATTGTCACTAAATGCTGTCATTGCGAACGAGTCTTCGAGTGAAGCAATCTCTTTTGGAATATTGGCAACAAATTGTGAGATTGCTTTACCCTGATAAATCGGGTCTCGCAATGACTGGCTTTTATTCATACTCAACCTGCATATCATAATCCCACTTATCAAAGTAAAGATTTCCACCACGCCACTCAAGTTCACCTCTCTGAAAATCAACTGTTTCACTTCTTGGAAAAATCTTTGCCGGAAATAACGGAGACGAATAATCATCATTTATAATGAGATGATGAGCATCTATTCCGCCAAAGAAAAAATATTTTTCATCTTCGTTTGTATCCGCCGCGGCGGACTGTAAACCATAGTCAGGATCAACCGGAACCCAGCCGTAACTTTCAAAATAAATTTCTGTCCAGTCGTGAAGATTTATAGAACCGGGATGCAGCATCCAGCCGCTTTGCCATTTTGCAGGAATACCATTATACCTGCAAAGAGTAATAAAGAGCAAAGATTTAATGCCGCAATCGCCATAACCTTTTTCTACGCAATAAGCAGAGATATTCCCAATAGTTGAATACTCTCTTGCACCAGCCCAGGGAATATTTTTACTTATCCATTCAAATATCTTTTTTGCATTTAGATAAGGGTCTTCTTCCTCTCCAACAATTTCTATAGAGAGATTTTTTATTTCATCTGTAAAGACTATGTGAGGTTCTCTTTCCGAAGTAAATATTTCGTATTCTTTACTTTCTTTATTATATGGAAGAATTTTATCGGGAACTATATTAAACAGCTCAGCATAATTTGTAACCTCAAGTACCATATTAAAAGTAGTTGGCTGATCTTTATGCACAGTCTTTTCAAGATAAATAGTCCGCTGAAGATTTTCATTTTCAGCAATAATATATTCACCACCATTAACTGATATAAGCTTAACGTTTGTCTGTCTGTTGTGTCCTTCTCTTGGATAAGGGAGCCAGCAGCGAATAATTTCTCCATCCGGAACTGCATTTGGTTCTACGGTAACAGTGTAATTTAATTTGTGTATAACTTTTTTTACTAAATTATTTTTTAATTCTCCGCCTTTAGGCGAGACCTCGTCTTTGACGGGCTTTGATTCATTTACCGCTTCCGGAATATAAGTCGAAAGATATTTATTGAGTTCGCTTAAAGAAGTCCCATCAATTTTTTCCTTTTGCTTTTTAGCTTCTTTATTAACTCTGAAGAGATTTGTATGTGCACGGTTAAAATAAAGTTTCTTTCCATCTATAATTTTATATTCAAGCGAACCATCCGCTTCCCACTTTTTCAAATCCGTTTCATCTGCAGCAGGATAATATTTTTTAACAAACTCAAGTACATCTTCGGTTGTTTTCTGAAAATCCAGCTTTATTCTATCTAACTTCTCTTTCTGAAAATTAAGTTCATATTCTTCATTTGAAGTAAGATTATTATTCTCAATAACTTCATCAATCATTATAGATGCTTTGGAAAAATTTCTTGCTTCAATTTCTTTATTTATATCAGGATAATTAGTTTGGGAAAAAATTGCAGAGCCAGAAATCAGAAGCGACATAAGAATAATTATTTTCATTTTTTTATTAGCATCAAAATAAATAACAACCTATATTTCAGCCAAAGGCTGATGAGCCTGCAGTTCAAAAATAGAAATTATTTATGAATTCTTCATTGCCGTAAAAATTTATCGTAATTCATCCGCCTCAGGCGGACAGTCCCGAGGCTCATTGAGATTGTTAAGCTCAGTTCTGGAGAACTGAGCTGCGAAAGAGTTGAATTGACCAAAGGGAAAATATGCAAGAATCAATAGGAATCCAGCCAATCAGAGTTAGTGAAAGACTCCTTTCCCTTGATGTTTTCAGGGGAATTACAATTGCAGGAATGATACTTGTTAATAATCCCGGAACCTGGAGTGCTGTTTATCCGCCTTTAAGACATGCGGAATGGAATGGCTGTACTCCAACAGATTTAATCTTCCCTTTCTTCCTGTTCATTGTTGGAGTTGCTATTCCTTTTGCTTTAGGTAAAAGAGTTGAAAAGGGCGATGATCATAAAAAAATTATTTTACAAATTGTAAGAAGAAGCGCGATTCTATTTCTTCTGGGACTTATACTCGCCGGTTTTCCTTTTGGATTACTGGGACATAATTTTAATCCTGCAACTTTAAGAATTCCCGGAGTGCTTCAAAGAATAGCAATTGTTTATTTAGTTGCTGCAATCTTATTTCTTAAAACAAATTATAAAGCACAGATTTATATCGGCTCTGCTTTGCTTATAATCTATTGTATTTTAATGACTCTTGTTCCTGTCCCGGGAGTTGGTTATTCTAATCTCGAACCAACTACAAATCTTGCTGCCTGGTTAGACAAAACTTTACTCGAAGGACATTTATGGTCCGTATCAAAAGTTTGGGATCCTGAAGGAATTCTGAGCACAATGCCTGCAATTGCAACGGCAATAATGGGAATGATCACTGGCTGGTGGCTCAGAACAAATAATGACAAGACAACCAAGACGGTTTGGTTATTTGTAATGGGAAGTATTTTTATGACTTTAGGATATATCTGGGATGGCTGGTTCCCGATCAATAAAAGTTTATGGACAAGCTCTTATGTACTTTATACAGGCGGGCTTGCACTTTTATTTCTTGGTTTCTGCTACTGGTTTATTGATGTACGAAATTCAAAATTGTGGATAAAACTTTTCCAGGTTTATGGACTTAATGCGATAGCAGTTTTTTTTCTTTCAGGTTTAGTTGGAAGATTGATGTATATAATTAAAGTACCTTCAGGAAATGAAAATATCGGTCTAAGCACTTTTCTATTCAACAATTTATTTTTATCCTGGCTTGATCCAATAAATGCTTCATTACTTTGGGCGATTGTTTATGTATTAGTCTGGCTTGGATTAATGTGGATTCTATATGCTAAGAAAATATTTATAAAAGTTTAAACCTCACCTAATTCGCCGCGGCGAACTCTCCTTATTAAGGAGAGGACTTTTAAAAAGGATCTTACTTCAGCAATACCATCTTCTTACTTGTTACAAAATCGTTTGCTGATAATGTATAAACATAAACTCCGCTTGAAAGATCTTTACCATCGAAATCAACTGAGTGATAACCTGAATTCATCTCTTCATCAATCAAAGTTGAAATTTTTTGCCCAAGAAGGTTGTAAACTTCTAACTTAACAAATCCTTGTTCAGGAATTCCAAATCTAATTTGTGTAATTGGGTTAAACGGATTCGGATAATTTTGTTCAAGTACATAGTCTGAAGGTACACTTGCTGAAGTTTTATCATCAATTCCAACTGTAGTTTTATTTACCACTCTCAGGTCATCAAAATAGATTTCACCGGTGTTATCATTGCCTGGTTCAAATGTTAATTGGAAACTATCGAATCTTAATGGGTCATTAAGTACACCATTTCCAATCCAGGTTCCGGTTCCGTCATTTACCATATCCCAGTTTATAAGCTTCCATCCAATCCAACTCATTATATACCAGGGAGAAACTTCAAATCCTCCATTATCTTTTACTGCAAATCTGAATTTATTTCCTGTTCCATCTCCAAATAAATATGTTTGCAAAATACTGCTGCTGTTAAAACTGGGAGTTGTTGGAGAATAATATTCTCTTATCAGCCAACTGGATGCAAGAGTATCCCAGCCATAAGTAAGTTTCATTGATTTGCTTCCACCGGCGATATAATTAAAATAATTAAGAGCACTTGAAATTCCGGTTAGTTCCGTAATTATTCCTGCAGTACTTCCGCTTTGCTGAGGTGCCCACCAGTTTTCAATTCCACTTTCAAAATTATCTATGTTGCTTACAACGGTAAACTGTTGATCTCCTGTTGTAAATCCAGATGTAAATTGATTTGTAATTTCATTACCGAAAATGTCTTTTAATCCAGGTTCAAGAATGATAGTATAACTTTCATTAACGGTCAGTTGGTTTGTTACAAAAAGATTCACAACGCTTCTTTCATCAACAATATAATGTTTTAGTATTCCGCTTACATTTGATTGGTCTGAATCTCTTATCAACTTTACTTTTCCGGATAGAGTGGAAGTATTGATCTGTTCATTAAAGCTCAGATTTATTATTGGTTTTAATTCTACTCCGGTTTCATTTGCAGGAGGGTATATATCAACTAATACAGGTGCAGTAAAATCCTGAATTTTTGTTTTAAAGTTCAGGATAAAATCATCTCCGCCGGTTCCATTTCCATCTCCATCAAAAAGATGATTGTATTTATCCATAGCATTGCCCGAAACAGTAAGCTGGTAGTTTGTATTAAAATTAAAATTAGTGGTTGTTATTGCTAACTTTCTGTCTAAATCAGACCAAATGAAATTAACTTGTACTGATGGTGAAATAACAAGCGTGGATTCTACTGAAGCTTTATTCATCGGCCGGCTGAAAATAATTCTTATATTTTCATTTCCCGGATATAAGCTGTCATTCTGTTCCGGTAAAATTGAAGTAATAAATGGAGGTACATTTGAAACCATCTGGATATCTTTAAAAGTAAAGAAAGTATCCTCAATTGTAACATTACCTGCATAAGGATCAAAACCTTCTGCTGAAACGGTGATAGGATAAGTGCCTGCAGGAAGATCTTCAAAAAAGTAGAAGCCGTTATGCAATTGGTTTGGATCATTTGAGTAAAGATTGAATAATGATTCATAAGTATCTGTTGTGTCAATCTGTCCGTTTAAAGAAACAATAGCACCATTAATAGGAAGTGCTGATTCAATATCAGAAATAATTCCTGTTGTTATTCCCACAAAAGGTCTAAGGATCTCATGATAGTGAAGAATTGTCCAGTAGAAGGTATAAGCTTCAAGCCGTTTCCATTTTGCATTCATATTGCGCTGGTTCTGAGTTGGGTTTGTATGGAAACCTGCTTCGCTTAATTCAGATGCCATTGAAGTCTCCCTATTAACATGCAAATAAGGATATTGATTATCGTGATTATAAGGGAAACCTTGGTAGAATGTTCGATCAGCATAATTTCCCCGAGTTGTAATCCTCATTCCACCTGTTAAGATATCTACGATAATATCACTCATTTCTTTTCCACCATTAGGGATCTTTTCAACAGTTTGCCCATTTTGTCTCCATCCCCCATAAAGCAGTAGTGTACTGTTTGCAGTTGGTCCACCAGCATCACTGTGAATTGAATGATACCATGCTGCACCAAGAGAGTTTGCCATATCTGTTCTTTGAGTTAAGGAAACCTGCTGCTGATCATTTGTTCTGCTCATATAAACAGTATCAATATCTGTTTTACTGAGGAGAAGATCACGAAGGTTTAAGCCAACCTGCAAAACTTTTTTAGCTTCAGAATATCCGTAAATGCCTACATTTTCATTCTGGCTATGCCCAGGATCTACAAATATATTCCAGCCGGATAATCCCGTTACCTGTGCGGTTGAATTATTAGCTGGTGAAAAAATTATAACTGCTATAAAAAATAAAAAGTATAAAATCCTCATTGCTTACTCCTATTACAAATAACAACATTTGAAACTGTCATTGCGAATTCCCGACCTGCCTTTGCCGAAACGGCTTCGTGCAGCCAGGTTTATCGGGATGAAGCAATCTAACAATTAATTAACTGGATTACAGTTGAGATTGCTTCATTCGAAGACCTGTCTGCCGATAGTGTAACTCTTCAGCATTTCGGTAACACGGAGTTATATTATTGAT
>CAZEWJ010000089.1:0-5747 GCA_964515875.1 uncultured Ignavibacteriaceae bacterium
ATCAATAATATAACTCCGTGTTACCGAAATGCTGAAGAGTTACACTATCGGCAGATAGGTCTGTGCTACATAACTATTTATTTCTTATAACCAACAACAGTAATACTATAAATTCCGGAACCATTATTTCTGAATTCTCTTATCTCTTCAGAAGATAAATATTCTTTCAGAAGTTCATCAGGAAGATTTATTAATCTTGAACTCTTTATTTCAACATTTTCAAAGCCAGACGCATTTATTATTCCGATATACTCTTCCTGTTTAAGTGCACCTGAAACACATCCTGCATATAGTGCTGCCGTATTTCTTATTTTTTCAGGAAGCTCTCCTGATGTGACAATATCGGAGACACAAAAATGTCCTCCTGGTTTTAAAGTTCTGTAAATTTCCTGAAACGCTTTTTGTTTATCAGGTACAAGATTTAGTACACAATTACTAATTACAACATCTGCAAAGTTATCCTGCAAAGGAAGATTCTCTATATCTCCAAGCTTGAAATAAATATTTTTGTAATTAAGCTTTGAAAGATTTCTGTTTGCTTTTGTAATCATTGCATCGGTGAAATCAATTCCAACTACAGTTCCATTTTCACCAACTAATGATCTCGCAACAAACACATCATTCCCGGCACCCGAACCAAGATCAACCACAACATCACCTTCTTTTATTCCAGCATGTTCTGTTGGTAAACCACATCCAAGCCCAAGATCAGCTTCGGCAACATAACCATCGAGTGATTTATAATTCTCGCTGAAGTCTGAGGATTCTGAATTATCAGAACCGCACCCACAACCGCAGCCGCATCCTTCTGATTTATCGACTGCTAATGCTATTTCAGAATATTTATTTCTGACAACTTCTTTTAACTCTGTGTTTTCCATTTTATACCTCTATTGTTTATTTAATTATTGTTGATTCAAATAACTCATTAAGTTTTTTTTGTGCTTCATTTAGTACTGAATAATCAATACAATAACAGACTTTTGGACCTTCAATTTCTCCTTTAATAAACCCTACCCGCTTTAATTCTTTCAGGTGCTGGGAAACTGTAGCTTGTGCAAGAGGCATTAAATCAACAATATCTCCGCACATACAAAGATTCTTTTGTGCAAGGATTTTAAGAATTTTAATCCTTGCAGGATGAGATAAAGCTTTCGCCCAATCAGAAATTTTATTTTCTGTCTTTGTAAACTCTTCTGCTTTTGAAACTGCCATTTATAATTCTCTTATCGCTTATCGTAAATATACGATAGAGTTTTATAAATAGTCAATTTTTTTATTAGTCAAATCTTACCCTTAATCGTAATCATTGGAAACAAAAACCTCCGAGGTTTTCAGAAACCTCGGAGGTTTCGCAGTTTTGGCTATGCCAGGTTATGATTACGATTAAATGTGTAATGTAAGTTATTAATTCATAAAAATGATTAAGATTATCACTTGTACCTTATGCCATATACCGGACGAGCCGGAACCAAAGAACGTTTGCCTGTCATTTACATTGTACTCCTAACGGAGTACTGGATTTTTTCCCTGTCCCTTCTTCTACAAACATTCAAACTCCTATGGAGTTGGCGATATTTTTTATGCCTGCCTGGCAGAAGATAGGCTTAAACTCCGTTAGGAGTTTCATGTTTGTAAGAAAAAAAACAAAAAACAAACCTGAACTCCAGAGGAGTTCTATATCTATATTGTTAACAATCTTTTTCTATATTTCTTTTCATTTACACAAGATTTGTGAACGAAGAAATTATACCTCTATACCTTTATTGAGATAAACAGGTTTTTTAATATATTGACGCCTAAAAAAATCCGGTTTTCTTATTGCAGGAAAAATATTTTAAATGGTATTCTGAATACTTAAGCAGGGAATTCGAAATGCTTGTATTTGGTCATTCAGGATTTCCGGTTATTGCCTTTCCAACCTCTCGTGCAAGATATTATGAATTAAAAGATTTTGGACTTATTGGTTCGGCTCATCATTTAATCGAACAAGGAAAAATTAAAATTTATTGCCCAGATAGTATTGATTCAGAAAGCTGGTATAATTATTCAATTCATCCTGCCGATCGGGTAAAAACACATATTAGTTATGAGAATCTTATAATTCATGATGTTATAGAATTTGCAAAGCAAGACCATGGTAGAAAAAAAGTTTGTGTTGCCGGCTGTAGCTTTGGAGCTTATCATGCTCTCAACCTTGCATTTCGCCATCCTGATATTGTTTCTTATTTGATTTGTATGGGAGGTGCTTATGATATAAAACAGTTCATTATGGCATATTATGATGATAACTGCTATTTCAATAATCCAACTGATTATATGCAAAATCTTTCTGATCAATGGCATCTTAAAAGAATAAGAAATATGGGAATTATTTTGGGAACAGGTGAATGGGATATATGTCTTCAGGAAAATATAAATATGTCAAACATTCTTAATTCAAAAGGGATATCTCACTGGCTGGATGAATGTTCCCGGAAAGGATATGACTGCACTGGTGGAGAAAATGTTACCCCAATATCTTGAAAAGATAGAAGATTAACATTTGACAATCTAATTCCATTCAATTATTATTTGCACTCAAAAACTTCACCCCTCTGAAATTCTATACTGAAGTTTAATAATTATCCCGACAAGTCGGGACTAACTGAAAATTTAAGGGTTATAAATGAAAAAGATTGGAATACTTTTCGGTCAGGAAGCTACATTTCCACCTGCTTTTGTTGAAAGAGTTAATTCTAAAAAAGAAGATGGTATATCTGCTGAGTTTGTAAAGATAGATAAAGTTATCCAGGGAGAACCAAACGGCTATGATGTTATTATTGATAGAATTTCCCAGGATGTTCCTTTCTACAGAGGATTCCTAAAAAATGCAGCTCTTACAGGAACAGCAGTAATAAATAATCCTTTCTGGTGGAGTGCAGATGAAAAATTTTTTAATAATGCTTTAGCAGTAAAAACCGGTGTTGCAGTTCCTAAAACAGTTTTACTTCCTTCAAATGAGCATCCACCCGATACAAATGAAAAGTCTTTTCGTAACCTCTCTTATCCAATGAACTGGGAAGCAATATTTAATTATGTTGGATTCCCTGCTTACTTTAAACCATTTGCAGGAGGGGGTTGGAAAAATGTTTATAAGCTGAATAACTCTGCTGAATTTTTTAAAGCATATAATGAAACCGGACAGCTTGTAATGATGCTTCAGGAGGAAATTATTTTTACTGAATACTTCAGATGTTATTGTCTTGATAGGCAGGATGTACACATTATGCAGTATGATCCGAAACAGCCGCATCATCTAAGATATGTTAGAGGAGGAAAGCCTTCTGAAAAAAAACTTTTTGAAAAAGTGGAGGAAGGAGTGCTTGCTTTAAACAATGCTTTAGGTTATGATTTTAACACAGTTGAGTTTGCTGTTAGAGATGGAGTTCCGATAGCTATTGATTTCTGTAACCCGGCTCCCGATGCAGAGCTTCATTCTGTAGGTGAAGAAAATTTCGAATGGATTGTTGAATCTGCAGCAAATATGGCAATCAGACGGGCAAAGTCTCACAAAAAAAATCAGAATAATTTAACTTGGGGTAAGTTTATAAAATCATTTGCTAATAATGAACCTCTTTAAAAAGAAACGGATAACCAATTATGTCTGAAAATAAACTTTTCACTATAGGAATTGAGGAAGAATTTCAGATAGTTGATCCTGAAACACGTGAGCTTCGTTCACATATTCAGCAAATCCTTGAAGATGGAAAAATGCTTCTTGCAGAAAATGTTAAACCTGAAATGCATCAGTCTGTTGTGGAAATGGGAACGGATGTCTGCAAGGATATTACAGAAGCACGTGAACAGGTTACAAAGCTGAGACGTAATCTTGCAAACCTTGCTAAAAGTAAAGGATTAAGAATTGCTGCATCAGGTACTCATCCTTTTTCACACTGGAAAGATCAGAGAATTACTGCTCATCCCAGGTACAAAACAATTGTAACGGATATGCAGCAGGTTGCCCGTGCTAATTTAATTTTTGGTTTACACGTTCATGTTGGAGTTGATGACAGGGAAACTGCACTTCATATAATGAATGCTGCAAGATATTTTCTGCCGCACATTTTTGCCCTTTCAACCAACTCTCCTTTCTGGCTTGGAAGGAATACCGGTTTCAAATCCTATAGAAGCAAAGTGTTTGACAGGTTTCCCAGAACAGGAATTCCGGATTACTTTAACAGCATTGCTGAGTATGATAACTATATTAATCTTCTTGTAAAAACAAACTGCATTGATAATGCAAAAAAAATCTGGTGGGATATTCGTGCTCATCCTGTTTTCAATACACTTGAATTCAGGATTTGTGATATTCCAATGCGGGTTGATGAAACAATTGCACTCGCTGCAATAATACAGGCAGTTGTTGCAAAGCTTCATAAGCTGCTAAAGCAAAATCTTGGATTCAGGCTTTACAGGAGAGCTTTGATTGCAGAAAATAAATGGCGCGCTGCCAGGTATGGTATAGAAGGCAAACTGATTGATTTTGGAAAAAAAGAGGAAGTTCCCTGTATTGATCTTGTTAATGAACTGCTTGAATTTGTTGATGAAGTCGTTGATGATCTTGGTTCGCGGGAAGAGTTAAAAAATATTCATAAAATTTTTGAGATGGGAACAGGAGCTGACAGGCAGCTTGCAATCTGGGAACAATCTTATGATACAAAAAATGTTGTTGATTATATCATTGATGAAACACATTATGGATTATAGATATTGGGTATATGGTATAAAAGGTATATGGTATAGAGTAATGTGCTATTCCATATACCCTATAACTTTATACCTTATACCTTAGTAGTTACAAAATAATTTTGGCAAAATATGAAGGAAAAAGAAGTTAAAGTCGCAATAATAGATCTTTATAACAATGAAAAGAATGAAGGAATGCGCTGCATTAAGGAAATTGTTACAGATTCCAATAAATACAGCAACAGCAGAGTAAAATTTGATGTTTACGAATCCCGCTATAAGGGTGATGTACCCGGAAAAGATTATGATATCTACATTTCATCCGGAGGACCCGGAAGCCCTTTTGAAGATGAAGGGAAAGAATGGGAGAAAAAATATTTCAGTCTTATTGATGATGTATTGAATTACAACCAGACTTCAGGTGAAAAAAAGAAATATTTCTTTTTCATCTGTCACTCATTCCAGATGATGGGACGCTTCTTCAAATTCGGTGAAGTAACAAAAAGAAAACAGGAATCTTTTGGTCTCTTCCCTTTTGAAAAAACAAAAGAAGGTGAAGAAGATATTTTACTGAGTGAACTGCCGAATCCTTTCTATGGTGCTGATTTTCGCAAGTTTCAGGTTGTAAATCCTGATGAAAAAAAAATAAAAGAGTTTGGTGCTGAAATACTTGCAGTTGAAAAAGAAACAATTGAGAATAGTCATCCGGCGATAATGGCAGTAAGGATCTCAAAAGAAATTGCCGGCACACAATTTCATCCCGAAGCTGATCCTGAAAGTATGATGTACCATTTCAAACGTCCTGAAAGAAAAAAGCATATTGTGGAGAAGTACAGCGAAGAAAAATATAATGAGATGATAGAACTGCTTAAGCAGCCTGATAAAATTAAGCTGACAAGAAAAACTGTGCTGCCTGCATTTTTAAAAGAAGCTATTAAAAATTTGAATCAGTAAAAGATTAAACTGTCATTGCGAGTTACCAATAAAGGGATTGCCTTTATTTATCAAAAGAATGACCT
>CAZEWJ010000090.1:0-5634 GCA_964515875.1 uncultured Ignavibacteriaceae bacterium
TTTTCCGTTTCGGTGACAGGAAAGCATATTCTATAATGATTAACAGGCAGGATATCGTCTGGATTGATGTAAATGATTCGCTGGAGGAGATAAGAGAAACAGTTTATAACAGCAATTATTCCAGGCTGCCTTTAGGTGATGGTTCTTTGGACAAGATAATTGGAATTCTTAAGGTAAAAGATTTTTTCCGGCATTCTGAAAAAGGAAAGGAATTAAATTTAAAAGAAATAGCAGTTCAGCCATTATTTATCCCTGAGAATTTACCTGCAATAAAAATTCTTGAACGTTTCAGGGAAACAAAAATTCATATAGCAATAGTAATTAATGAATATGGCTCTACCGAAGGAATGATTACTTTGCACGATCTTATAGAAAATATTTTCGGAGAGCTGCCGGATAAGCATGAGATATTTGAAACTCCAATATTTGAAAGAGAGGATGGTTCGCTTCTTATAGATGGCAGTATGCTGATTGACGAACTTAAAGAAAAATTAAATATACAGTTTGAGCATCCGGAGGAATACTCAACTTTGGGAGGATACGCTATGTTCAAGCTGAATAAAATTCCCCAGATAGGCGATAAGTTTGATTCAGAAAATTACAAATTCGAAGTTGTTGATATGGATGGCAAAAGAGTGGATAAGGTGCTGGTTCTGAAGAATACTAAAGAATAATCTACATTTACCCACCCCTTTATCCCCTCCCCAGAGGGGACAACACGCTTTTCGAGTCTGAGGTTCATACGGTCTGAAAAATTCTATTCTAAGGGAAAGACAACACTTTTAAATGTTAAGTAAAAAATGCATGATAAAGTCCCCTCCTTGGAGGGGATTTAGGGGTGGGTTTTAAATATAATTAGACAGCCTCTAAATAAATTTAATTCTCAACTTACTTTAGCAGCATCATTCTGTTTGCCTCTCTTCTCTCATTCCAGAGCACTTCATATATATAAACTCCGCTTGGCAATCCGCCAATGGCGGATTCAGCATTCCAATTAATTGTGTGATTACCCTTCTGCATAAATTCATTTACCAATGTTTCAATCAACTCTCCCAGAGAATTATATATATTTAATTTTACATTTCCATCTGCCGGTATATCGAAAGAAATTGTAGTTGACGGGTTAAATGGATTCGGGTAATTGTTATACACTTTGAATTCCTGGGGAAGCAATTCATTTTCAGCATCCCCCATATTTAATTTAGAAAAAGCCAGGTAATCTCCCTGCTTTACCCAAATCGCATAACTTCTTGATGGAGCAGAAACATAAACACGTCCATCGCTGTAAACCTGTGTAGTTTGTGTAGTATCAAAAGCATTTACTAAAGTTGTATTTGCCCAGTTATTAAATCCACTTGGTGAGCTGTCAACCCAGAGACCTTTTGTCTGTGAATCATGATTATTTAGAACTATTATGGCTCCATCTCGTGTTCCGTTTCCCTGTCTCCTTGCAGCATACACATTATAGGTGTCGCCGGATGGATACGGATTTCCAACTTCACTAAGAACAGATAAAGTTCCGCCGAGATAATTCTTTCTTACATGAATTAACTTGTTTATGTCTGTCTGAAGACTTGAAGGAGCCTTCACAGTATCACTGCCGCCATGAGCATCATATTGTGTAACACCGTAATAATGCGGATAAAAAACACACGGACGGCCCTCATGAGTAAGCGTATAAGCATAAGCCATTTTGAAATCTTTCGTTACCCATTTATCTTGTTCCTTGCCTGTATCGTGGTTATCAACAAAAAGAACTACAGAAGTTCCCGGGAGACTGTTCCCCGAATTATTCCTGACCATTCCTGCATAGTTAAGCCATGCCATATTATAACTGCTTCCGTTGCCGTTACACATATCCTTCAAACTATTTTTTAAAGGAAAATCAAAAGCATCCACATCGGCACCATAACCTGCAACTGCATTTACCCAGCTTTTAATCCTGGAATCGGAACCCCAGTATTCTCCAACAATAAATCTTTGATTACCTCCCAACAAAGGAAGGCTATCAACCCATTCAGCAACAAAAGATTCCTGGAAGCCACGTACAAAGTCCAGCCTAAAACCATCGAAACCGATTTCGTCAGCCATCCAGTATCCCCAGGCTTTAAGCCTGTTCTTAACTGTGGTGCTGAATGTATTAAGATCATTGCCAAAGAATTTTGTATTTGTAATAATCTCATCTGATCCCGGGAAACCAAGCCAGTCATTATCATCAACAGGATGGAAGTCATCATAATTCCATGTGTAATCCGGCTCTCCTGTTCCTGTATGATCTACATAAGAAATGCCTGTATTTGTTAAGGCTTTAAGAGATGAGCTTGCAAGATTGCTTCCGTTGTACCAGACCGCTTTGGGATAATAACCATTTTCCTGCGCTGCCCATTGCCATTCCCATTCCTCTTCTGAATCCACTCCTTCTTTTCTCGCAGTGAACTTTATAATAATATCGTTTGAGGAAGAGAGTGTAATTTTATATTCATCAATATCTGAAGATGACTGCATATGCCCGCTTACTGTTCTTCCTGAAGCAGGAAATGTATTAAAATTCCCGCTGCCGTTGTTTGGTTCACCTTCCCAGGATTGTGAACCATTAGGACCTGCACCTGTCCAGTCAATATAAACATCATAACCTCGTTGAGTGTAGCTCGCACCCCAGTCAAGCAGGTAGCCATCTATCTGGATGTAATAATCTCCCGAAGATGCGTTGGAAATTTTCCAGGTGATTTCATTTGTAGGGTAAGCCTGGTATTGAGTGCTGTTCCTGTATGCTTCATCAAAAACATATTCTTTTACAGCAGGATTTTCTTCCTGCTCATCCTCGTTTGTGTAAATATGATTGAGAATTATATCTGCATAAACCTGAATTCCTTCATTGTGCAATTGTGATATCATTGATTCAAGCTCTGATCTGCTGCCGAAGCGCGTTTCGGTTGTTCCTTTCTGGTTGTAATTACCAAGGTCATAATGATCGAATAAGCCGTAACCCATATCAGTAATTCCAAAATTGCCTTTTGATGGAGGTGGAACCCAGAGAGCTGTAAAGCCGGCATCACTTAAAGATGAAGCTTTGGATTCCAGAGTATCCCACCAGGAACCATTAAAGCTTCCTGCATTAACGGGAACATCCCAGTAGAAAGCCTGCATCATTGCATCATTCTGAGCTGAGATATTTGTGTTGAAAATGAAAAGCAAAAAGAGAGTAAAAAGAAGATGTGAAAACAATCGTAAGAAATTTGTTATCATAAAAATTCTCCGTGTGTTTATATATGTATCAGATAATTGTTTTATAAATTATCCGTTATTTCTCGCAGGGACCCGGAAGAAAACAATGCCTGACTGGATGCTAACTTATTTAATTACTATTAGCTAAACAAGAAGTAACCAGAAGATTTTTGTCAAGTGTGATGGAAGGCTTTCTAAACAGGTATATAGGGATCAATAATGTTTTTTTATTCAGCATTACTCACAAATTGGTCTAAAATTTCTATTTTGTTTTTTATGGTTTCTAACATTCGCCAAGGATGTTTTCCTTCACTTGTTAGAGAACGAATGATTTCAATAATTCTTTGTGCAAAAAATTTATCTCTTTGTGTCAATTCTGGATTGTTACTTTCATCTTCTAATTTCTTCCAATTAATTTTTTCTTCATAATCCTTAGGAGACAGCCAAATTAAATACGCAAATAAAGCACTTGCATATTCATGAGATACTAAATTAGAGCTTAATGGTTGTGATTTAATAAACTCGATAATTTTTTCTCCATCAATTTGGTGATTGACGTAAGAATAATATAAATCTTTATTGACAATTTTTAGAATAATCAAAAAAGAAAGCGGGATGCCATATAAATAATTATTTAAAGGAGTCATTCTAATTACTAAACTTAATTGTGTAAAACATTGAACAAGAATACGTAAGGATAAGTTAAAAATGGATGACATCTCTAAAAAAATGTATTGGATATGACCCCAATCGTTTTGCAACTCTGGATGAGTACGTTTATTAAAAAAATCTTCAAATTTATATTTTTTAAATAAGGAGTTTATAAATTGTTCTTTGGAAGGATTAGGTAAATCATAATATAAATCAATAAATCTTCTTAAATAACCGTCAACGTTCATTCCTATTCCGTAAACTGAGGCTATCGAATGTTGTATTTGATTTTTATCTAATGCTAAAATAAATACAATTCCGTTTGAACTAAAAAAATGTTTGGATTTCTCCAATACTTCTATAGCAAAAGTTGGACGACACCTATCAAGTTCATCAATAAAAATAATAAATGGTTTATCCTTAAATGAACTATATTCAGTAAGTTCTATTACAAAGTCATTTAATAATTTCTTAAAATGAGTTAAATTCTTTTTCGAATTTTCGTAGTGTTTTATTTCTTCCTTCGCAACTTCTTCAACAAAATTGGCAATTGATTCTTCATTAATCTGATTAAGATCGATCACACCATAAGTAGCTATTTTTAATGCGGCTGGAATTGCTCTTTTGGCAAACATAGTACTTAGTTTTTTCACCTTGTCAAATTTTTGAACTGTTTTATTATTAAAACCATATTTATTCTTTAGTTCATTAATTCCATGATCAATTTCACTTATTATAGATAAAAGAGCATCATCATTAAAATCATTTTCCCAAGCATTATAATATAAGGTCGGAAAATTTTTATTTTCTAGTTCTTTTTGCCACATTTTTATAAAAGTTGATTTCCCGGTTCCCCAAGGTGAATCAATACTTAAAACAAAAGGTTCATCAATGGTTAGCAGAAGATTTGTCAATATATCAGCGGTGACTTTTCTATTTAAAGCATCATTTTCAAATGGATTTTCATTTGGGATGTCAATATCTCTAAGTTTAATTTTCATTCTAAATTTCTTTCTTTTTTATTATCTCCGGCAATGCCTAACCCACCAACACTCAGCATTTCCCCGCCGGTTTATCAAACGGGGTGTTACACTTTCTTCAAAACAAACTTAGCTTAAATGCTAAAATATTGCAATAGCCGCGGCTTTCAACCCGTTGATAAAATAAAACCAAAAAAATAAATTGGGCTTTAGCCCAACCTCCGTTAAAGTAAAAGGTTACCAACTATCTAATTTTTTACAGGCTCCTTTTAAATAACAACCCTTTTAACTCTTCATTCCGACAAATTTCTTTATCCCGAATCAAGTTCGGGACAGGCTCCATTTATTTTAGGTCAGTAAATTCTAATCTGCCTTTGTATTTGCACATTAAAAGAAATTCGTTAAAAAATTATCCGCAGTAGAGCGTTAAAAGATAAATTCTGTCTGAGCGAAGCGAGTTAATTTATCTTAGCGGAACGAAGGATAATTTTAGAATTTCTTTTTAAGTGCATGCTTCTTTTGGTACTTTTCTTACGCTAAGAAAAGTACAAGAAATATTTATAAAGGCTCCGTTCTTTTGGTTAATAAAAAGATCACTAATCCACAAAACGATCCCTTTCAGCTATTCCTATCTTTCGCCATTTTACATTATTTTTACTTCATTAAAATCTAGGAAATCAAATGACCACTTACTGGAAAAAAGTAAAATCCACCTCAGGCGGATACACCGACATCATCTATGAAAAGATGGATGGGATTGCTAAGATTACTATAAACA
>CAZEWJ010000091.1:0-5576 GCA_964515875.1 uncultured Ignavibacteriaceae bacterium
AAGACAAAATTGATTTTTGTCTTATAGAGAAGACAACCGGGGAAATAATTATTAGTAAGAGCTATGCTAATAATTCTTCCGGGCATCGAGTGAAGCAATCTCAATTGAGAGATTGCTTCACCCGATAAATCAGGATTCGCAAATTAAAAATAAATCCCTGCCCTGATTGAGAAAAAGCTTGCATCCTTAATTAAAGCGTAACGTATTGAAGCTTCAAGTATACTTATTTGCGCTGCAATGAGTGGAGTAAATGCAATTTTATTTATTGCATTATCGCTCTCACCTGTTCCATCATCTGTTGTTACAGTTATCCAGTAATTGCCAAGCTCTGCACCAGCAGAAATAAAAGGAAATACGCTCATTCTTGCACCGGCATTTATACTCCACATAGTTGAACTGATTTTACTATTTGCAATTTCATTTTCAGCAAATCTTAAATATTCAATTGAACCTGTAATATCCAGAATAGGCAAACCAAACTTAGCCATAAAAACTCCGCCATAACCTGTTCCAACAGCATCTGAAAAATTGCCAACAGGAGAAACTAAAGTAACAGCGATTCCGCTTTCTAAGAATTGTGCATTAGTTATACTTACTAAAGAAACGATTAAAAAGAGAGTAACCAAAAACTTTTTCATTTTTTAATTCCTTTATTTAAAAGATAAAATTTTAATCAATCTGTAAATTAGTATCTAAACTTACCTTTTTAATTTTAAAATCATATTGATTATAATCAAGTTTTAAACAGTCAATTTTTAAAAAGAGTTATAAAGATGAGAGGGCTAACCCAATTTCTTAAAGAAATTGGGTTAGTGTGGGGGAATCTCTTTCTTTATTTTTTATTATATCTGAATTGACATAAATTTGAATAAAGGAATTATTTTGCTTTTATGTCTTCAGGTATAAAGGTTATAGCTTACATTCAGATATCCCGCCCTATCAATTCAGTTATTACATTTCTTGTAATCATTGTTGCATCAATCATAAGTATAGATGGGAACTATTCTGTTTTAAAAATAATTCTTGCAGGATTGTCCGGGGCTTTAACTGCTTCATCAGGAAATGTTATAAATGATTATTTTGATATTGATATTGACAAGATAAACAAACCTCAAAGAGTTTTACCACAAGGAAAACTATCCTTAAAAGAAGCTTTTGCTTTATATTTCTTTCTAGCAGTTCTGTCTCTTGTAATTTCTTCCTTTATAAATATAAATGCGTTTACTATTGTTTTTATCGCATCGGTGTTTTTGTTTTTTTATTCCAATCAATTAAAAAAAATCTTATTGCTCGGGAATATTGTTGTTTCTACCTTAACAGCATTAGCTTTTATTTATGGTGGCTTAGCCGTTAACAATATTAAAGCTGCAATAATTCCCGCTGTGTTTGCCTTTCTGATAAACTTTATAAGAGAAATTGTAAAGGATATGGAAGACATTGAAGGAGATAGACTGCAGGGAGTAACTACTTATCCGGTACTTTATGGTTTTAAAAAATCAAAAATGGTTATTGTTTTTATTACAGTTGTTTTAATTATTTTAACTTTGTTTCCTTTTGTAATTAATCTTTATGCTATTGAATACTTCCTGATCGTTATGATATTTGTAAATCCTTTGCTTGTGTATATAATTAAATCTTTGTTTGAGGATGACTCTGTAAAAAACCTGAATAGGTTAAGCAATCTTTTAAAATTAAATATGGTTATTGGACTTACAGCAATCTTTCTTGGCAAATGAACAAATTCGATAAATCTTTTCTTACAGAACATATAAAACTAATTGCGGGTACCGATGAAGTTGGCAGAGGTCCTTTAGCGGGGCCCGTTGTTGCAGCATCAGTTATTTTTCCGGAGAATACAAAAATCAGGGGGGTAAAAGATTCAAAACTTCTAACTGAAGAAGAGAGAGAAAACCTCCTTCCCAAAATTCTGAGCAAAGCTTTAACATATTCAGTTGCAGTTGTTTCCCACAGAGAAATTGACCGGATAAATATTTTACAGGCTTCTTTGCTTGCAATGTCTATCGCTATAAAAAGATTAAAAATAAAACCACACCTTATTTTAGTGGATGGAAATAAAATATTCGGAGGTGATATTCCTGCTCTTCCTATAATTGATGGAGATGCAAAATCATTCTCTATTGCAGCAGCTTCAATAATTGCTAAAGTTGCAAGGGACCGTATTATGAAACGATTGTCGCTAAAATTTCCGCAATATCTTTGGTTTAACAATAAGGGCTATGCAACACCCGAACACATTGAAGCAATTAAAACTTATGGTCCCTGTTTCTTTCACAGAAAAACCTTTCTCTCAAAAATTCTAACAGAGCAAACTGAATTTGAATTTATAGAAGAGTTTATTGAGCAAAATTAAACTGTCATACTTCGACTTCGCTCAGTATGACGACAAATTCATCTTTTAATAGTGTGTCACCCTGAGCGGAGTCAGTATGACGACAAATTCATCTTTTAATAGTGTGTCACCCTGAGCGAAGTCGAAGGGTGAGTTTCTTCAAGGACTTGGCATGACATATTGCTTATGACCATAACTACAAAACAATTTGGTGATGAAGGTGAAGATATTGCGGTTGATCATCTCTTAAAAAAGGGATACGAAATAATTGAGCGTAACTACAGGTTTGGAAAAGGTGAGATTGATATTGTTGCTAAAGATCCTGAGACAAGCTTTACAGTTTTTATAGAAGTTAAATTAAAAAAAAATCTTGAGTTTGGTGATCCTGTCTATTCCGTAACAAAGAATAAAATGAAGCAGATTAAAAGAATGGCAGAGCTATATCTTTATGATAAAGAGATAACAGTAATTGATTGCAGGTTTGATGTAATTACTGTTTTGTTAAGAGGCAATCAAAAACCAATTATTGAACATTATGTAAATGCTTTCATTTAGAGTTCAAGATCAAGTTCAAGGGGGATGAAGCTTTCTTACTCTTAAACTTGCACTTGCTCTTGAACATATTCTTGAACTTGAACTTACTCTTGTACTTCCCTATTCTTTTTTTAAGAAACATTTTTTAGTATTTTCTTTAAAGACAAAATCATTTTTTCATTTTTTAAGAGCGAAAATTTTGATAAAAGATAAAGAAAATCCTGTAGCATTCAGCCGATCCCTAACCAATTTTTTTGAAACTGTTGCCGGTCTTTCAGCTTTTTCAATGAAATTCTTTAAAGATGTGTTCATGCCTCCTTATGAGTTTGGTGAGGTTAAAAAACATATGGAAGAACTTGGTATTAAAACAATGCCAATTGTAACTGTTACTGGTTTTATTATAGGGTTGGTTATTGCAATGCAGAGCCAACCTGTTATGAAAAGATTCGGTGCAGAATCATTTCTTCCCGGTATGGTTGCACTTTCTGTTGTAAGAGAATTGGGCCCTGTAATTACTGCATTAATTTTTGCAGGAAGGGTGAGCTCGGGAATTGGTGCCGAGCTCGGTTCAATGAGAGTAACGGAACAGATTGATGCAATGGAAGTATCTGCAATTAATCCATATAAATACCTTGTTGTTACAAGAATATTAGCGTGCACTCTTATTTTACCTATACTTACTTTGTATGTGGATTTCCTGGCAATGATGGGTGGATATCTTGCAATTACCCTTTCTGAAGGGTCAAGTTTTCAGCTTTATATAAACGCAGTCATTAAATCCCTTGAGTTTACAGATCTAATGCCCGGAGTGGCTAAAACATTAATTTTTGGTTTTATTGTAGGCGCCGTTGGTGCTTATAAAGGTTATAATGCTGAAAATGGAACAGCCGGAGTTGGGCAGGCATCAACAAGTTCAGTTGTGATGGCATCTCTTTTAATATTACTTACTGATACTGTTCTGGTTAAAATTACGGTGTGGATATGGCCAGGCTGATGGTTGAAGTTAAAAATTTGTCTAAGGCATTTCCGCCGCCTGGTCAAAATGGTGAAGATCATATAGTGCTTGATGACATCTCTTTCAATGTTGAAGAGGGAGAAAATTTTGTCGTCTTCGGCAGAAGTGGAACGGGCAAAAGTGTTTTATTAAAATGTATCGTCAGGCTTCTTGAGCCGGATAAAGGTGATATTCTTGTTGATGGTAAAAGTGTTGTTCATATCCCGATTAAAGAAATGAATGAACTACGAAAGAAAATGGGTTTTCTTTTCCAGGGATCTGCACTTTATGATTCAATGACTGTGAGAGAAAATCTTGAATTCCCTCTTATCCGTAACTTTGATTTTTCTGCTTCTGAACGGGAAGAGAAAGTTAAGGATGTTCTTGAAAAAGTTGGTCTCTCAAAAGCGATTGATAAAAAACCGGCTGAGCTTTCAGGTGGTATGAAAAAAAGAGTAGGACTTGCAAGAACAATTATTACACAGCCTGAACTTATTTTATATGATGAACCGACAACTGGTCTCGATCCCATTACGACAAAGGAGATAAGCCAGCTTATAGTTGAACTGCAGAAAGATCTTAATGTAACATCTATCGTTGTAACCCACGATCTTATCTGTGCTAAAATAGTTTCCGACAGGGCAATTGTTTTAAGAGATGGAAAAATTTGCTATGAAGGTGAAATAAAAAGTCTTGAAACAACAAATGATCACTTCCTTAAAAACTTTTTCAGCATTGATTTAGTTGATAACGACAGTGGAGAAAAATAATGGCAAAAAAATATTCTACGGTTAAAATCGGCATTTTTGTTTTCTTAGGACTGATAATTCTTGCGATTGCAATCTTTATGATTGGGGATAAAGATGCGCTCTTCAGTTCTACTTTTAAAGTACGTGCTTATTTCCATGATACTCAGGGATTGAAAAACGGTGCTACTGTAAGGCTGAGCGGTATTGATGTTGGTACAGTTTCAAATATAGAAATTGTTAATGATACAACAGGGCGTGTTGAAGTTTTAATGGATATAAAAGAGGATGTCGCGCGCTTTATAAGAACAGATACACGTGCAACTATTGAAACTGAAGGGTTGGTTGGAAATAAAGTGGTCGTAATTAAGATAGGAACAAGCTCTGCCGAAAGGGTAAAAGATGGAGGGGTTATACAAACCAGGGAGCCGGTTGGGTTTGCCCAGGTAATTGAAGAGACACAGGGAATTATGAAATACACAAAAGAGATGACTAAAGATCTTTCCGAAATTGTTGCGCGTGTTAACAGAGGTGAAGGATCAATTGGAAAGTTTTTAGCTGATGAAGAATTATATAATGATGCTGCTCAGTTAACTAAAAGAGCTGATTCAAGTTTACAGCAAATTACTGTTGAGATTAAAGCAATGACTGAGCTCTTTGATAAGCTGGGTAAAGGTGTCGAAAAAGTAGTAGGAAATATTGATGCCGTTGTTGTTGATCTTGATACAATTATTAGCGGTGTCAGCCAGGGAAAAGGTATTCTTGGTGCAATGCTTGTTGAAGGTTCCCGGTTTGATTCTGCATTTACTAGTGCTATAGCGAATATTGAAAAAACAACTTACGATGCCCGCCTCGCAGCATCACGCCTTGCAGAAAATATGGAAGCACTTAAACATAACTGGCTCTTCAAAAGCTACTTTGAAGATAGAGGTTACTGGGATAAAGCCGAATA
>CAZEWJ010000092.1:0-5208 GCA_964515875.1 uncultured Ignavibacteriaceae bacterium
GATGAAAGAATAAGAAAATATGTCAAATCAATATTTTATAAACCGTTTGATATATCTGAAATAACCCATAAGCTTGATAGCTTAGCTTTGAAGGAGACTTAAAATGTATAAATATAAAAATATTCTTCTATCTCTTGATTTTTCTAGATTCTCAAATGATATTTTTTATCTTGGATGTCTGATTGCTAATCATGAAAAAGCAACATTGCATATAATTCATATTATAGAACGTTTCTATCAATCTTCATCTGAAGATGATAAATTTATTTATGAAATGAGATATAACAATGCAAAAGAAGAAATGAATAAATTTATTTTTGAAATACCTCATCCAGAAGTTATTATTAAAGAAGTTATTAAACATGGTAATCCTGATGAAGAGGTACTGACTTACTCAATTAAGAATAATATAGATTTAATAATTATTAACAATTATGGATGGGAAGTCAAGGAATATCCTTTGATGATAAGTAAATTGAAAAGAAGTTTAAATTTTTCAGGAATTCCGGCTTTATATTTTAGTGAGAATAATACTCTTAACGCACAAAAATTTGAGAGGCTTGCAGAAAACTGGGTGGGTTAAAATATTTATATTAGTAACTGAATTTTATTGTTCAACTGAATGAAGAACTAATTAAATGTTTAATGTTAAAAGCTCTTTTACATTATCTATTCTCATTATCGGGATAATCTTAAAAAAACAACCCACATCCTGCTTTTAATAATCTAGTACAATTGGTAATTTGCTTTTAAACATTCCTTAAAAAAAAGTAAGACTGTTTGAACAAAGAAAATGCTAAAGCTTATTTAGCCTGGATGGCTGTTTGTATAATCTGGGGAACAACATACCTCGCAATCAGAGTTGGAGTTGCAGATCTTCCGCCAATGCTCTTTGCCGGTTTCAGATGGATTGTTGCCGGAAGTATTTTCATTCTATACCTTAGATTAAAAGGAGAGAAACTACCGGCTAAATCGGATTTAATTCCAATTGCTATTGTAGGATTATTGCTTCTCGGCTTCGGAAATGGTCTTGTTGTTGTCGGCGAACAATGGCTTAACAGCGGCTTAACTGCTCTACTTATAACAACAACTCCCTTTTTGATGGTAGGTCTTGAATCATTGCTTCCTCAGGGAAAAAAACTAAATCTTTTAATCTTTATCGGCATTATATTGGGCTTGGTCGGAGTTTCATTGATTTTTGGAAGCCACTGGGAAGAATTATTTGATAGTTCTTATTTGAAAGGAGTTTTAAGCATACTGGGAGCTGAAATGGCATGGGCAACCGGCTCAGTTTATTCAAAATATAAGAAGCTGAATTTAAATCCCTTAATGAATGCTGCTGTTCAAATGTTAATGGCCGGTTTTGCACTTACTACATTGGGAATTATTCTTGGAGAACCATCACAACTTCATTTTACTCAGGATGGTTTGCTTGCATTTGCTTATCTCACCTTAGTCGGCTCTATTTTTGGGTATGGCTCTTACATCTATTCAATAGCTCATTTACCTCTGTCATTCGTTTCAACTTATGCTTATATAAATCCTGTTATTGCATTATTTCTTGGGTGGTTAATACTTGACGAAAGGCTTGATTTTATAATACTTATTGCAGCAGTAGTAATTATAATCGGAGTTCTGCTGGTAAAGCATGGTTCAAAGAAACAGAGTATTTCCACTTGAAATAGTAAATTAAAAGTTGAATTCAAAATATCTTTTTCCTCTTTGTTATAATCAGTATTTTTAATCTGCCTTTTAAAATATATCTCTTAACATGTATAAAGTAATTTCATTCTATAAATATATAACTGTTGAAGATCCTGAATCCTTTGCAAAAGAACATCTGGATTGGTGTCTAGAGCTGGGTTTAAAAGGAAAGGTCTATATTGCTAAAGAAGGCATAAGCGGATCAATATTCGGCACTAAAGAAAAAACAGAACTCTATAAATCTAAACTAAAAAGCTATAAGATTTTTGAGGATATTTGGATTAAGCAAGCTGATACCGGCCAAGTTGCTTATCCTAAAATGAATGTAAGAGTTAAAGATGAAATTGTAAACTCAGGATTGGAAAATGTAGATCGAAAAAATGGAGGCAAAAGGCTTTCACCGGAAGAATTATTAAAGTTCTATAGTGAAAGAAAAGATTTTGTAATTGTAGATGCGCGTAACTGGTACGAAAGTAAAATCGGAAGATTTAAAAATGCTATTGCTCCAAATATTACTCATTTTAGAGAATGGCCCAAAGTTGTAGAATCACTAAAAGAACTTAAAGATAAAACAATTGTTACTTACTGCACTGGCGGAGTCAGATGTGAAAAAGCATCGGCTTACATGATTAAAGAAGGTTTTAAAGATGTTTACCAGTTAGATGGCGGGATAATTAATTTCATCAACAAATATCCCGATACATATTGGCAGGGAAGCATGTTTGTTTTCGATGACCGCAAAGTTGTAGAGCCAAATACAAAAGAAGAATTAAAGTATATTGCTCAATGCGAATTCTGTGGAAAGCCTACCTCATATTATATTAATTGCCACAACATAGACTGCGATAAAATCATCATCATCTGCCATGATTGTAAAGTTGATAATGATTACTGCTGCAGTGATGAATGCAGAAGTGCAGAGAACAGACGGGATAAATTTTACGGTTGAGGAATTGTCATCTTGAGCGAAGCGAAAGATCTAAAAAAGATTCTTCAGTCGCTCCGCTCCTTCAAAATGACCTCTACAATTAAATCACTGTTTCCAATCCGCTAACATCTTCTTCATATTATCAAAATCAAAAGGTGCATCTTCCATTTTAGATCCGTAATCAATAGCTTTTTCCATTGTGGCAACAGCTTCCGCTTTCTTATCCATTTTAGCAAGATACTGAGCTTTGATTCTCTGATTCCAGTAATTTTCATTTATTAAAGTAGAAGCCTGAATCCATTTATATCCCTCTTCCAGATTAACATTGTTTTGCAGGCAATATGTTGCAGCGGACATTAATTGATTCCAGTTAAACGCATCTCTTGCCCTTTGCAAAGTCAATTCCTGAGTATTTACATCAACGCTAAAAGAAACTTTCAGCTTTTCCCAAATCAAATTTACATTAGCAGAGTTTTCACTAATATCTGTAATTGTAAACAACATTCTTTCTGTAAATGCTGATTCTTCCGGTTTTACTTTTAATCTTAAAGCGTCCTTTGTTTCATCATAAGCTGCAGGATCATCAACTTTTGTATCCTTACTAAAAATAATTTCCCATTCTTTTTCACCAGGTAAAGTATGAACACCGTAGGTTCCTGCTGGTAATTCATTCCCATTTACTTTTACAGGATCGGTAAAAGTAATTGTTGTTGCTTCATTAGCACCCGTTCTCCAAATCTCGCCAAACGGAACAAGCTCTCCCCAGATTTTTCTTCCATTAACTCTCGGTGAACTGTAATCAACAGTAATTTTTGTAATACCAACATATTGAGAAACAGTAGCATCAGGACTTGGGCGAGGTGTTCTAAAATCCTGGGCTTCGGTAAGTGAACAAAAAGTAAAAATAGCAATAATAAAAAAGAAATATTTAAGCATAACTCTCCTTTCGGTTGTTTGTAAGCGATGTCAGTTTTTTAATGAATGGCTTAAAAGTTGTTTTCAAGTTAGCTAATGTTAATTATTAATTCAATTTGGAATGATAAAAAATAATCCTCTTCAGTTAGATAAGGCAGCTTACAGTAAGTTTGATGAAATTAAAAGATGGATTCCTTCAGTTGTAATGCTTCCTGTTATGCTCTGGCTTGTGCTTAATAGAGGCGATTATAGCTGGATTGACAATGCCGATCTTGTAATTCATGAAGCAGGTCATTTCTTTTTTATGTTCTTTGGAAAATTTATCTACACTGCCGGCGGAACTTTAATGCAGATAATTCTTCCATCACTTATTGTCTGGTATTTTTTCAGAAATGAATACAGGACAGGAACACAGTTTTCTCTTCTCTGGCTGGGGCAGAATTTTATAAACATTAGCGTTTACGCTGCGGATGCACGTGCACAAAGGATTCCTCTTCTGGGCGGTAATAAAGTTTATCACGACTGGCATTATTTACTGGGAGAATTAAATATTCTTTCTCTCGATGCTGAAGTTGGATATTTCTTTTTCGGGATTGCAATAATTGTCTTTATAATTACCCTCTTATTACCTCTTATAATTCACAACTAATTACTAATTTAGCTGCTGAAATTTTTTTTTCGTATGATTATTTTTTTTGTATGATGAAGAAAATCTTATTAGTTGTACTGCTATATGCTAACATTTCTTTGCCTCAGGATAATCCTGTTAAAATTTATTATCCAAATGGTAATGTTGAATCTGAAATTAGTTATAATGACTCCATCAGGGAAGGTGAAGCAAAATTTTATTATGATGATGGAACTCTGAAAGAAGAAAGGCTTTATGTAAATGGCAGGGTTGAGGGATTAGTGAAGACTTACCATCCTAACGGAAAATTAAAAGAGCTTATTAATATAGAAGATGGAAAGCGCGAAGGTCCCACTTCTGTTTTTGATGAAGAAGGAAATTATGTGAAAGATATTTATTATGAACAGGGAATTCAGTTTGTTGAAAAGAAAAATATTTATGTAATTGAAGAACCTCAAAAGGAAATTGTTCAAAACAGGAATACGAAGAAACCAAAAGAACAGAACTATGAATTCCCTCCTCTGGAAGAAGAAAAAGTTATTGAGGATAAGTCTGAAATAAAGGATACCGTTGAAGTTATGCCTGAGCCTGTCGGCGGTTTTGAATCAATAAAAAAGAAACTTATTTATCCTGATAAAGCAAAGGAAGATGGAATTGAAGGGATTGTAGAAATTGAAATCATTGTTGATGAATTCGGAGAAGTTCAGAAAGCGGATGTTGTTAAAGGAATAAGATCCGATTGTGATGAATCTGCTCGTATTGCTGTTTTCTATACAAAATTTAAACCCGGATTACAGAGAGGTAAACCGGTTAAAGTTCAGTTTGTGGTCCCGGTAGAATTTAAAATTTTTGAACAGCCTTCTCAGTAATAAATTCGAAAGTTATATAATTCTGAATTTATTTCGGAATCTAGGGTTACGATTTGCGGATAAGTAAAATGCTGAAACAAGTTCCATTAGACTTAGGTTGTAATTAATGATAATTTTAGAAAAACATTTAATAACAAAATAAGGTTAAAGTAAAATACCCAAAG
>CAZEWJ010000093.1:0-3236 GCA_964515875.1 uncultured Ignavibacteriaceae bacterium
GGGTGAGGTTATTTTTCTGAAATGATCGTCGCTGTAAAAACCTGCAGATTTAATTTTTGAATTTTCCATGTATCGGGAAGCAATCCTCCCTTTTCGCATAAAGCAGAAAGAAACTGTTCCCGCAAATAACTATTTGTAATTGCAACCTGCGGAAGAAGAACAGCACGAAAATAACCTTGCTCCAGGATTAATCCATGTTTGCCAATAATAATTTCATCATACTCTTTTATTTTTTGCGGAGAAGATAGTATTGAAATTTCAATTTTTATTTTTTCAAATTCATTTTTTGTTAAAGGAAAGAAACGAGGGTCTGAGAAAGCGGCCTGTTTTGCTGCTTTGCAAATTGTATTATACAATGTTGCTCTCGTTAAAACATAACCGATGCAACCTCTTAGTGCCTCTTCTATTTTAAGAGTAACAAAAGCACCAAGATGAAGTTTAAAGAAAGGATATTGCCGGAAATCAATTTGAGTGCGAGCTGTTTGACCTGCCTGTCCGGCAGGCAGGTCGAACAATCTTCTTATTGATTCTCTTGCAGCTAATAACAGCACCCCTTTTTCAACTTCTGTTATTTCCATAAGATATTCTTACAGAACTATTTTTTTATAGAGCATACTAACAGTTCTGTTTTTTCTTTTAATAAAAAAATGAAATCATTTTTAATAAAAAATGAATCCGGGACGAAGTTCTTTACTCCACTGTTTAGTTCCTCCTCAAAAATAACTTTTCCATTATCAATATCAATAACTTTAAAAATATTTCTCATTTCATTTCCGGAAGGAAGGATTTTATGATAGCTAAAAAAAAGCAGCTTTTGAAGCAAAATAAAATCAATCATACCTGAAACAAGGTTTTGATTCCTTTCATCAGATAAAATTTTTTTTACTTCTTCATTACTTTCTGTTTCAGGAATAAATTGTTTAGTAAAATGATAATCTTCAAGACTTTCTTCTTCTAAAATTTTTTCTCTCAGAGCACTTATTTCGACTGAATTGTCACCTATGTCTTCTAATAATTCTCCGGTTTTAGAATTTAGCTTAAAGTAGTTTCTGCCTTCAAACTTCTCTTTGTAGCAATATAATTCATCATTATAAATGAAAAGAAAAATGTAATCTTCATTTCGCCATAAAATATTTTTGTTCTGAATATCAAAAGCAATTATACCTCGATGCGCAGGCATATCTGGTTTTCTGAATTTGTGGAAAAAAATTATACCCTTGTAAATCTTCTCAATTCCAATCCAGAATTTTTCTTCTATCATTAGTTTGTTAAATATTTTTATACCTGTTAGGATATCAATGCAGCTAAAGAAAACTTCTTTTAATTCAGGATCTCTTTCTTCTATTACAAGTTTTCCGGTTTCGGTTGGAAGAAGTCTCCAGATCTGTATTTTGTTTGTGAAGGTATATAGTTTTTTAATTTTCATCGAGTGTTGCAGAATTCCTTTTTGGTCATTGCGAATCTTACTTCAATAGGATGAAGCAATCTAACGCTAATTTTGTAGATTGCTTCGTTCGAAGACTTGCTCGCAATGACATTTTTGCTTTATAACTCTTCAAATCTTGCAGTAAAATGTCTTAACATCGGAGCTTCATAAGTTATCTTATAACCTTTCAGGGATCCCCTGTTCTTAAATACCTCAAGAATAATCTCAAGCACATAATCAATATGGCTTTGTGTATAAACTCTTCTTGGAATTGCCAACCTCACCAACTCCATTGGCGGTGGAATTAATTTTCCATTCTTATCATACGTACCAAACATTACACTCCCAATTTCAACTGCTCTTATCCCTCCTTCAACATAAAGAGCACAAACAATTGATTGACCCGGAAATTTTTCAGAAGGAATATCAGGAAGAAATCTTCTGGCATCTATATAAATTGCATGTCCACCCGGAGGTTCAATAATCGGAACGCCTGCTGCAACAAGTTTCTCGCCAAGATATTCTACACTTCTTATTCTATATTGCAGGTAATGTTCATCGAGCACTTCTTCAAGTCCTTGTGCAATTGCCTCAAGATCGCGGCCAGCAAGTCCACCGTATGTTGGAAAACCTTCAGTAACTATTAAAAGATTTCTGCATTTCATTGCAAGTTCTGTATCATTCATTGCAAGGAAACCACCAATATTTGCAAGACCATCTTTCTTTGCGCTCATTGTTGCTCCATCAGCATAAGAAAACATTTCCTGGGCAATCTCAAGTAAAGATTTATCCCGATAACCTTTTTCTCTTTTTTTAATGAAGTAAGTATTTTCAGCAAAACGGCATGCGTCTATGAATAATGGAATATTGTATTTCTTACAAACTTCTTTTACTTCTTTAATATTCTGCATAGAAACCGGTTGACCGCCGCCGGAATTATTTGTTACTGTAATCATGCAGAGAGGAATATTTTCAGCACCTTTTTCTTTTACGAATGCTTTAAGCTTTTCAACATCCATATTTCCTTTAAAGTCGGCTCTAATTTCAGGATGCTTTCCGGTTTCATTTAAAAGATCAACTGCTTCCGCACCGGTGAATTCTATGTTGGCTCTAGTGGTATCGAAATGAGTGTTATTAGGAAAATATTTTCCTTTTCTTCCTATGATTGAAAATAAAATTTTTTCAGCAGCTCTTCCCTGGTGAGTAGGGATAATATATTTCAGACGAGTAATTTTATTTACAGCCTCTTCAAACCTGTAAAAGCTTTTTGAACCCGCATAAGATTCATCTCCATCCATAACTCCAGCCCACTGTTTGGAGCTCATCGCAGAAGTACCGCTGTCGGTTAAAAGATCAATCAAAACATTATCCGCACGAATAAGAAATGGATTATAACCTGCTTCCTTTAAAAGCTTTTCTCTCTCTTCTTTAGTCGTAAATCTAATAGGTTCAACAGATTTTATTTTGAAAGGTTCAATTATGGTTTTTGTTTGCATTTCAATTTCTATTAAAAATTCATTTCAAATTTAGCAAATACTTGGTTCAAAGATGAAACGTCAGAAGTCAAAGATCAAAAAAGAAAAATAACTCTACTAAAAAATTATTAGTAGTAATCCTAAAACTATTTAGTTACTTAATCATTAAAAAATGAGATTATATAACAATTCGACAATTTAACAATTGAAATGATTAATCATTTGACTAATAAGCTAACTGACTACTTCCATCTTCCAATCTTCCATCTTCCATCTTCCATTCCATCTTCCATCTTCCATCTTCCATCTTCCATCTTCCATCTTCCATCTTCCAT
>CAZEWJ010000093.1:3336-4965 GCA_964515875.1 uncultured Ignavibacteriaceae bacterium
TCTTCCATCTTCCATCTTCCATCTTCCATCTTCCATCTTCCATCTTCCATCTTCCTTCCTGATTACAACTTGCCTTTTGAGTAAACTATAAATAATTTTTTGATATCACTTACCTTCAACTTTATTAGGGAGTTAAAATGGACAATCTTGAACAGAATTCTGAAACTCCGGTTCAACCGGAAGAGGAGCTTACTCACGCTGATAAAATGACAGGAATATTTACTGAACCTTCTGCGACATTTGAGAAGATTGCTAAGTTTCCTGTTAAAACAGTTGACTGGCTGCTTCCGATATTGCTTCTTCTTTTAGTTATTTCTCTCACTCGAATTCTTATGATGAATAATGAAGAAATATCATATCAAGTAAAACAAATTCAGGAAAAATCTATCAATGAAATGGTAGAAAAAGGTGTAATCACAAGCGAGCAAGCTGATCAACAGATTGAACAAAGTGAAAAATTTAGCAATAGCCCAATTGGTTGGATTATACAAACAGTAGGGATTTTCATCTTTGGGTTTATAATATTTTTCTTTATTGTTTTAATTTATTTCCTATTAGCAAAATTTGCTTTAAAAGGAAATGGTGGTTTTGCATCCGCACTTGTTGGGAGCGGATTAACAGCATACATTAGCATCATCCAGGTAGTTCTTGCAGCTATACTTGCCCTGATTTTCGGAAAGTTGATGACTGATTTGAGTGTAGCTACTTTCACCGATATAGATAAATCAACAATAACCGGATGGATACTCGGCAAAATTGATCCTTTCTCCATTTGGTCTTATTCAGTTTATAGTATTGGGCTTGCAAAAATGTTCAGGTCAGATTCAACAACAAAATATTTTATACTTGTATTTGGAGTCTGGATATTAGGTTCTCTTTTACTCTGGGGAATAGGAAAAGCAGTACCTTTTCTTAGCTTTTTATCTGCGATGTAAGACTCGTTTCAAGAGCTATAGAATATAAACCGTAACACAGATTAATAATCTGTGTTACGAAAAACACTAATTAACAGGAATAACCCCAAATGGGAAAAAAAGATAAACGTATTGATGCTTATATAGATAAAGCTCAACCATTTGCAAAACCAATTTTAAAAAAACTAAGGGAGCTAATTCGCAAAGGAAACCCGGATGTTGAAGAAACCATCAAGTGGGGTATGCCCTCGTTTGATTATAAGGGACCATTTTGCAGCTTTGCAAGTTTTAAGCAGCATACAGTATTTGGATTTTGGAAATACAAACTGATAAAAGACCCTGATGGCTACCTCGGTGAAATATTTAATAACGGCGGCGATGCAATGGGAAATCTTGGCAGAATGACGAGCATAAAAGATTTACCTCCTGATAAAGTGATTATTGATTTTGTTAAACAAGCGAAAAAGCTGAATGATGATGGAATTAAAATACCAGCAAAACCAAAAAAGCTAAAAGTTGAATTAATTGTTCCGGATTATTTCATTGATGCGATGAAGAAAAACAAAAAAGCTTTTGAAACTTTTAACAACTTCAGTTACTCCCATAAAAAAGAATATGTTGAATGGATTACAGAAGCAAAAACTGAAGAGACACGAAATAAAAGAATAGCAACAGCAATTGAATGGATGTCTGAAGGAAAATCAAGACACTGGAA
>CAZEWJ010000094.1:0-4937 GCA_964515875.1 uncultured Ignavibacteriaceae bacterium
CTTTGATTGAATATTATGTGATGATAAACTTTGGAGATGCTTGTATGCCTAAAGTAAAGCTGAATAAGAAAGAAGCTGTTGGTGAAGAGAGTGCTGAGAGAGATAAAATCCTTAAAGATATGGGAGTGAATTTTACAAAAGAATATTTTATGAAAAGATATAATCTTACTGAAGGGGACTTTGAGCTTAAAAAAGACAAAATTCTATAAAAAAGCACCCAAAATTAATGTTGCTTTTATAATAAATTAAATATAAATTTTGAAAAAAAGCTGGAGGACAAAATGGGAAAATTAATTTTTAAAAGAAATAAAATTAAAATCCAAAGTGCAATACTTTATCTTACTTTCTTATTGGTATTAATTTATTTCCTGTTACAATAGATTAGAATAGCTTCTGTACTCGGGTCACCCCCATACCCGGTACTTAAGGAAGCGTAGCCCTTGGTCGCCAGACCAATAGGCTATTTTTATAAAATCCCCACAGCAAGTGCTAAGGGGCATAAAATGTTATTTACTTCAGCAGCAACATCTTCTTAGTCTCAACAAATGAACCTGCTTCAATCTTGTAGAAATAAACTCCACTCGGTAGATTATTAGCATCGAAATCTACTTCATAATTGCCTGAATGTTTTTCCTCATTTACTAATTCAGTAACTATACTTCCTAATGGATCAAATATTTTTAGAGTAACAAAAGATTTATCAGGAATTGAATAAGTGATTTTTGTTGATGGATTAAATGGATTGGGAAAGTTTTGTTCTAATGAAAAAGAGATTGGTCCCATAGCATCAACTTCAATTTCATTTGAGTATTCAAATGTTCCGTCAAAATCAATTTGTTTTAACCTGTAGAAGTATTTTCCTGAAGTGATATTTTTGTCAATGAAAGAATATTCCTGCCTTTCAGTTGTTGTACCTTTACCTTCAACAAATCCGATTGTGATAAAATCAGAATTATCTTTTCTTCTTTCAATCTCAAATATCCAGTTGTTTATTTCTGTTGCTGTTGACCAATCAAGAGTAACAACATTCGCTGCAACAGAAACTGAGAATGATAGAAGTTCTACGGGGACAGCGACAGAATCCCCGAAGACATACGCTGCACCTGCGTCGAAGGCGTTGTCATCGTCTCCCCCCGCGCCTATAAGCAAATGATTCTCCGTCAGCGCGACAGAAATGCCGAAATAGTCATATGGTTCTCCATCGCTGGCCGTTAACTTAAGATCCTCGGTCCAGGTCGACCCATCTCGTCTGAACAGATACGCCGAGCCAGAGTTCTCGCCACTGTCATCATCGACATCGGCGCCAACGAGTGCAAAGTTTCCTGAAATCGAAACGGATATTCCGAATTCATCGAAGTCCGCACCGTCGCCCGGGGTCAGCTTTACATCCTCAATCCAGCCGGTCGAGTCTCTTCGGAAAATGTATGCCGATCCGGAGTTTTCACCGGAGTCATCGTTGCCGTAAGCCCCGACGATGGCATAATTTCCGGACATCGAAACGTCCAAACCGAACTGATCCCCTCCGCCGGCGTCGCTCGCAGTCAGCTTGGTCTCCTGAATCCAGGTAGACCCTTCACGCTTAAAAATGTAAGCAGCCCCGGTGAGATCGCCCTGGTCCTTATCGCCCCACGCACCAACAATGATGTAGTCTCCGGAAATCGAAACTTCTTCAAAACGATCATCGATCTCTCCATCGCTCGCAAGAAGCTTTGCTTCCTGAACCCAGGTAGTGTCGTCCCTCCTGAACACGTATGCTGAGCCGGAATTTGGACCAAGATCATCATCAAGAGAGGCGCCCACGACAATGTAATCGCCGGAAATCGCTACGGAACTGCCGAAATGATCTTCGTCGGCTGCGTCACTTGCGCGGAGCTTAGTTGCTTCAATCCAGATCCCATTGTCGAGTTTGAAGACATAGACTGCTCCCGCGTTGAGCGCTGCGTCGTCGTCGAGCTGGGCTCCGACTACTGCGTAACTATCGGAGAGAGCAACCGCGTTTCCAAACGTATCATACGAGAAGCCGTCGCTCGCAAGAAGCTTCTGGTGCTCATCCCAACCGGATCCTACATTTTTAAAGATGTATGCCGAGCCCGAGACAGGCCCGAGATCGTCATCTTCACTGGCGCCTATGATTGCATAATTTCCTGCGATGGCCGTCGTCCATCCAAAGTACTCGGACTCCTCGCCGTCGCTCGCCGTGATCTTGGTTTCGGAAACTTGAGCGAATGAAGCTCCCGTAGCGAGGAGGATCAGAAATGTGATGCCGCGGAACAGCGAAGTGGTAGGTTTTGATTTCATGGTTGAGTGCCTCACGAAAAGTTTAGTCCAGGTGATTTTATTTGACCAAAACATCTTTCCTGTACAATAATTGGGAAATTGATTGAGAGAAGAATTAAACAGAGTATAAAAGATGATTTCATAATTAACCTCTTTAGAATTTCACTATAAACTTAGATAATTATAAGATGAGAGTAAATACTATTTGCGGGAAAATAAACCGGCAAGATGAATTAAGAGAGCAAAAAACAACCCAACGAGCATTGGTTCAATTTCGCTAATTATAGAAATGCTAGAAAATTCAATTCGGGTAAGGTACCAAACTGTGCCGGTAAAAAAGGCTGCTACCATTTCAAATAAAATAATTTTATTCGATACTTTCATCTTTGGATAGTATGCACTAACAACTGGAAGGATTATTCCCGGAATAAAAAGAGAACCAATTGTGTACCATATTTTAATTACGGAAGGGATGAAGTATGCAAGCAACACAGCAAGTTGTTGAAGAGAGTGCAGAGAGAGATAAAATACTTAAAGAAATGGGAGTGAATTTTACTAAAGAATATTTTATGAAAAGATATAACCTTACTGAAGCGGATTTCACATTGATGGAAAATGGAAAACGGTAAATGGGAAATTATATCTTTCACAAACCCACTAAGGAAAATCAAATTGAAAAGGTTAATAATATTAATTTTATGGTTCACACAAAGCTTTATAACCTTCTTCCCATTCGATACTGTCTTTAGTAAGACGGATAATAGAAATTGGTTTATCAACTGTCCAGTTAATTTTCATCTCAGTAATAATCAAATCGTTAATAAAAGGCGGGATGTTTTTCGTACCAATAAGGTTATCAATAGTTTCTTTCCCATTTTGAATTCTTTGCCTCATAGGTCTAAACATAATATCGCCACCCCAATAACCAAAGAATATTTCTTTCGCAATAGGAGAGGAAACAGTATCAAGGGTGGTTTTTGCTTTATAATGAATATTATCAGAGGTAATGGCTTTAGTAACAAATATGTGGTAAAAAATTATAGGGTTATCATCAATAAATTTTGCGAATATAATGGTTGTGGTATCAATAGTATTACCCATCCAATTTCCAATATTCCCCTTACTAATGGCATAGTCCCCCCATTGGGAAAACCAATAAAGAATATATTTATCAATAGTATCCATCATAGCATAAAAATTATTGACTCTGCTTGCAATGTTTGTAATAAGTTCATCTACATTAAATTTTCCACTGGTATAAAGCCCAGAATGAGAAATAACAAAATCATTGAATCTCAAGATTTTACAAACAAAGGTATCGCTGACAGTTCCGTCTCCACTTGCTTTGCTATCAGCACCAATCCAGATAGTGTCATTTCTAATTACACCGATAAGGACTGTGCCGTGTCTTTGAGAGAAAGATTCATTGACATAACAAAGAATTATGAAAAAGAAAATCAGTTTTATTTTATTAATATTAAAAATACAATAAGTCCGAGCCTTCAATTTTATTTGTTCGGGGACAATTATATAATTATGGGCATTCACGAATCTCATTGGGATTTTGATATATCTGAAGATGGAATTAATTGGACTCATTGGATTGGCGAAAAATGTACAAACTAATCTAAGCGAAAATCCTTTAAATCTCTATTTTTTAGGAAATCTCTAATAAATTGAGAAAATCTTTCTGCCCAAATTCTTAATCGTTTGCCCTAAAATCCGTCCACTACCATAGGGGCAATATCTTTATCTTTTAACTTACGAAGGTTATACCTAAAATCAAATTCAGCAAGATACCTATGTAAATGTTCTTTACTAACGTGATGAAAAGTTCCGTTCACGCCTCGTTTCAATAAACCAAAAAATGCTTCAACTGTATTAGTTGTTACATTGCCTCTGACATATTCATACTTAGAATGGTTCACAACTTCGTGAGATTTAAATTCTTTGCCTACTGTTTTATATCCTCTTAATTCATCTGTCATTAACTTTGCTTTTTTACTTACATTATCAGTTAAGACTTTTTTAAGTGTTGATGCTGATACTGTTGGAACTACAAATGATCTTACGTTTCCATCTCTTTGCACTAAAGCAACAACAGGAATTTTATTTTCAAGTCCGGTTTGTTTTCCTACCCTTCGACTTTTACCACCGATATAAGTTTCGTCAGCCTCTATTGTACCTGTCAATTTCTTAAATGAAGTTTGTTCCATTGCATACCGGATTCTATGAGTCATACGTAAGGAAGTATAGCCCTTGATCGCCAGATCAATGGGCTATTTTTATTTCTGTTTTTCTTTGTAGGTGTGGAGCGATTAGCGACACTGCTACACTCATTGATGCTTAATGTTAAGTTTTATGATAGCCTTATTGAAGGAGTGCAGTGAAAGGCGTGGAGGTTAGTTTTGTACGCATCAGCGGACAAAGTGCCGGAATGGATTGAACGGAACGGATGAAATAGGGCGGTGGGAAGTACAGAATTTTGAATACTGAGTTATGAATGTTGAATGATGTCTCTCCTTGTAGTTGTTGAGAGAAAGGAAACAGCTACATTCCATAGATGACAATGTAAAGATTTATGAGAGCCTTTTAGGAAGAATGAAATGTGTGTCGGCTTTGCCGTCACTAAATGGAATGATGAGTAAAGGGCGGAGTGG
>CAZEWJ010000095.1:0-4773 GCA_964515875.1 uncultured Ignavibacteriaceae bacterium
TTAGTGCTTTAGGCAATTGGAATTCCACTTATTTCTCTGACAATTTACATCCTAATGCTAATGGTTACGAAGTAATGGCAAATACCTGGTTTGATTCATTAGCAATTATTCTTCCCGCACCAACTATTCTTGCAGATATAAAAATATTTTTAGAAGGACCATATAGTTCAGGTTCAATGAGCACTTCGTTAAATTCTATTTTACCGACAAATGACCCTTATTCTCTAGGCGAATCAGTTGGCAGCATTCCAAATAGCAATATTGTTGACTGGGTTTTGGTTGAATTAAGAAATTCTCCAACTACGGTTACTGCTACAAGAGCAGCTTTTATAAAAAATGATGGGAATATTGTTGATTTAGACGGAATAAGCCCTGTAGGTTTTAGTGGTATTTCTCCGGGAAATTATTATATTGTGGTCAGGCACAGGAACCATCTCGCTGTTATGAGTGCAAGTTCAATTGCTTTAAATCAATATGAACCAGCTTCTGCTTATGAGTTCAGTACAGGAAGCAATAAATTTTTTGGTGGTAGTGCTGGTTCAAAAGATCTTGGAGCTGGTGTTTGGGGAATGATAAGTGGTGACGGAACTTCAAATGGATCTATTACCGCAGCAGATAATAACTCAGTATGGTTTGTACAATTTTTAGCCGGAGAAGATGGATATAAATCTGGGGATTATAATTTAACTGGTTCTGTTACAGCTTCAGATAATAATTTACATTGGCTAATAAATAATGGCAAAGATTCTCAAGTTCCCTAATAAAATTTTTGAAAGGATGAAAATGAAAAAATTATTTTTACTTTGTTTTATTTTTATAGTTTCTCCTTTTAGTTTTAATCAAACTGTAGATGGAAATTTTGTTGTAATGACAAATAATGAAGTAACATATTCAGTTAAAGTCCAAATTAAACTTCAATCTGGCTCTCAAAATTTAGGTAATGCAACAATTCGATTTTCCTTTAATAATGGTGATTTATCTTTTCCTAGCCCCCCTGTTGAAGGTACTGATTATTTATTCCATAACTTCCAGGGAGGTGATTATTCTTCCTCTGTAAGTCGTCCACAAGCTAATACTGTGTCAATTAATATTGCCTATATTGGTGGCAGTGGTACAACAGTGAATACATCATCTATAGATGTTGTAACAATAAATTTCTCCACAATAGATCCTTTAGGTAATTCAAATTTAATATGGGGGACTAGAGAATTATTTACTATAAGTAGTGCAACAGCTTGGAGTTTAGGTAATTGGCCAAATGAAAATACAATTCCTCTCCCTGTTGAACTAAACTCCTTTAATGCAATACCAAAAGGTATTAGTGTTGAATTAACCTGGGAAACCAAAACCGAAGTTGACAATTACGGATTTGAGATTGAGAGGAAAGTAGGCAGTAGTCAGTTGGGAGTAGAGAGTTGGGAAAATATTGGTTTCGTTAATGGCAATGGAAACAGCAATTCAACAAAGAATTATTCCTTTACAGATAAAAATCTCTCAGGTGGTTCAAAGTTTATTTACAGACTTAAACAGATAGATAATGACGGCGACTTCTCCTATAGTGATGAAGTTGAGGTTGAATTAATTCCTGATAAATATGTACTATTTCAGAATTACCCGAATCCTTTCAATCCTGTAACCAATATAAAATTCAGCTTGCCTGTTAATTCAAAAGTAAGGCTGGATGTTTATAATATCATTGGTGAGCACGTTATAACACTAATAGATAAAGAAATGGAACCAGGTTTTTATGTTGTTCCGTTCAATGCAGCTAATCTCTCAAGCGGAACTTACATTTACAGGATACAGGCGCAGGACTTTTCACAAACAAAGAAAATGCTTTTAATTAAATAGGTTTTAACAAGAGGTAGCTTAAAAGTACTTGTCATTCCCACCCCGATTTTTCATCGGGGTAAACTCCAGTGGGAATCTATTTTGTTTTAAAAGTTTCTGGATTCCCGTTTTCACGGGAATGACAACAAATCCGACTTTTAAGACCACCTCTTTTAATTGCAACAGTAAACAGGTTAATATGCTGCAGAGGGTACTGTTAACAATAATTCTTTTAAACGTTTATATTACTGCCCAGACGGGCAGTTTTATTAATGGGGCTGATGTATCTTTTATTCCTCAGCTTGAGGATAACGAGGCTGCCTGGTATAATGATGGAACCATTGCAGACCCTCTCGATATTTTTCAACAGAACAATATTAATTATATAAGGCTGCGCTTATGGCATTCTCCTGCTGAAGGATATAATAACCTGGAAAAGACTTTAATGATGGCAGCGCGAATAAAGGCAATGGGCTTTAAATTTCTTCTCAATTTTCATTACTCAGATACGTGGGCTGATAATGGATGGCAGCAAAAACCTGCTGCATGGGATTCTCTCTCCTTTCAGGAATTAAATGACAGCCTTTACGCTTATACATTTAATGTAATTCATACATTTGATTCTTTGGATTTGCTGCCTGATATGGTGCAGATAGGGAATGAAATTACTAATGGATTTCTACAGCCTGATGGACTAATAGATGGACAATATCCTGGTGGACCATATAATACACCTGCACAATGGGAGAAATTTACTACTCTTTTAACAACCGCCAGTAACGCTGTTAATGATGCTGTGCAGAATACAACTATACCCGTTATGATTCACATTGATAATGGCATAGGTAATATCGCTGCCAGAAGATTCCTGGATAGCCTTCAAGTAAATAATGTACAATATGATATAATTGGTCTTTCATTTTATCCCTGGTGGCATGGAACTTTAACCAGCTTAACTCAAAATGTAAATGACCTTGCAGTAAGATATGATAAGGATATTATTGTTGTAGAAACAGCATATCCCTGGACACTTGATTCGGTGGATGATACATTAAATTTTGTCACTAATTCCGGGCAGCTTCATACAGGTTATCCTGCAAGTCTTTCAGGTCAATATTCATTTCTTTATGACTTAATCCAGGTAATTAAAAATATTCCAAACGGGAAAGGTAAAGGTTTATTTTATTGGGAACCTGAATGGATTTCAACTCCAACTTTTAGTTCGGTTTATGAAAATTTGACTTTTTTTGATTTCCAGGGTGATGTATTAGGTTCTGTCGGAGTTTTCAGAGAACCTGGTATTCCTTTGATAGACACACTTTATGTTAATTTTCTCCCAAGCACACCTGTTTTATTAAATGTTAAAGTAAACACAGGTAATCAAAGTACAACTGTAAGATTTCAATGGGATACGGATAATAATGGAGTCTGGCTTAATGATCAAACATCAGATATTTCACCTATTATAATGGATGGGATATCCAATTTAAACATTACAGGTCTTACTCCAAATACGCTCTATTACTATCGTGCGTATGTTAGTAATGCCGGCGGCACCGATACTTCTGTTATTAAATCTTTTATTACCAAACCTACACTTATTGATACATTCTATATGACTAATAGTATTGATGATATCATGTATGAAAGTGGAGCTGCAAATTCAAGTGTATCAAGATTTGGTGAAAGTTCAGATTTATACAGAGGTCTTGAGCAGATATATAAAGCAGTTACTATTCCGAAAGGTGCTACGGTACTTTCTGCTGAACTTGAAGTTAGGGCATTTGTAAGTTCTTCCACTGGAACTGCGGTAACCGATGTTTATTCGGACCTAAGAAATAATCCGGTATCGCCTTTAACGTGGGCACAGTTCAATACGAGTTCATTCTTCAGCACCATACAGTATAGGTATTCTGCCCCTGCCTATGTTCTTAATCAGTTTTACAGGATAGATATCACTAATGTAATTAAGGATAGAATAAATAAACCTGATTGGGTTGAAGGAAATAATTTAGGCGTTTTAATAAAAGGTAATACTACTCTTTCAACAGTATATAGGGAAATCTTCAGAGCCGAGACATCTTTACAAAACAACAAATTAATTATTGCTTATGAGCTTCCTGTTATTGCCAAAGTAAAAATCTTTCTGGAAGGACCTTATAATACTTCTACAAATTTAATGTCAACATCATTGAACTCACCAAATAATCACATCCCTTTAACTTCTCCATATTCAGCAAGTGAACGTACAGCGGCAAATATACCTGCCGGTGTTGTTGATTGGGTTGAAGTTGAATTAAGAGAATCTGATGGGCTAACTAAGGTCACCTCTAAAAGTGTTTTCTTAAGAAATGATGGAATGATAGTAGGAGATAATGGCACAGAGGAATATATTACTTTTAATACCTCTCCGGGAGATTATTATATTGTAGTAAGACACAGAAACCACTTAGCTGTTATGAGTACAAATACTATTACCCTTAACCAAAACGAACCTGTTTCTGCTTATGATTTTACTTCAAGCCCCTCCCAATTTTATGGAACCGGCGGTGCTAAAGAACTTGAAACTAATATTTGGGGAATGATAAGTGGTGACGGAACTTCAAATGGATCTATTACCGCAGCAGATAATAACTCAGTATGGCTTGTACAATTTTTAGCAGGAGAGGATGGATATAAATCTGGTGATTATAATTTAAGCGGTTCTATTACAGCTTCAGATAATAATTTACATTGGCTAGTAAATAATGGTAAAGATTCTCAAGTTCCACAATAAAATTTTTAAAGGGATGAAAATGAAAAAAATTGTTTTTACTTTGTTTTATTCTTGTAGTTTCTCCTTTTAGTTTTAAACAGATAGAAGAAACCTATCAAGTGGTACTTATATTTACAGAATTCAGGCAGAGGGCTTTTCACAAACAAAGAAGATGCTTTTAATAAAAT
>CAZEWJ010000096.1:0-4746 GCA_964515875.1 uncultured Ignavibacteriaceae bacterium
CCTTTATTGCAGCCTTGTAAAAATTACTTGTTTCTTATTTATAAAACTCTTATTATTTTCTGGAAAATATTCCGGTGAAAAAATTCAAAACAAACCTGCCCAGGTTTTCAAAATCCCCTCCCTGGAGGGGATTTAGGGGTGGGTTATTAACTTAAAATATAATAAGTATGGAAAGAAACATTCGTAATATTAAATTCACAGCCTCCAAAAGCTTTGGTGAAGTAAGCGGTATTCTAATCTTACCTAAGAGTGCAAAATTCCTGCTTGTCTTTGCTCATGGTGCCGGTGCAGGAATGAAGCATCTTTTTATGGAGAAGATATCAGGTTACCTTGCTGATGAAGATATTGGAACTTTAAGATATAATTTCCCTTATATGGAAAAGAAGAAAAAGGGACCAGATCCGGCGCCGATTCTAATGAAGACAGTCCGCTCAGCAGTTAAAGCTGCTATAGAATATGCCGGAGATATTCCACTTCTTGCAGGAGGCAAATCAATGGGTGGCAGAATGACTTCAATGGCGGCATCTGATAAAAACAAACCTGGGATGGAAAAAGTAAAAGGGATTGTATTTTTTGGTTTTCCACTTCACGCTCCGGGCAAACCTTCAAATGAAAGAGCAGAACATCTTTTTAATGTTAATTTACCAATGCTTTTTTTACAAGGGACAAGAGATAAGCTCGCTGACCTGGAATTGTTAAAACCAATTATAAAGAAACTGAGAGATAAAGCAACACTCCATATTATTGAAGGTGCCGATCACTCATTCCATCTACCAAAAAACTCAGGTAGAAATGATGAAGAAGTGCTTAAAGAGCTTGCAAAGGAAGTTGCGGATTGGGGTATATTACAGTAATATCAAACTTTTTGAATAATTGATTGGAGTAATAATTAATTATTTATCCTTAAAAAGATTTAAATATTCCGAGAATTCAAACTCACGGTTTCTTTTGTAGCCGGTTTTTTCATTTAATATTTCCAGCCTTTCAAAGTCTGCTACAAGAGAATTTGCTGTTGGCAAGGATACACTTAACTCTTCCTGTATATCCTGTACAGTAACGACAGGTTTCTTATAAAGATATTTCATCAGCTTTTTTGCAGTCGGCAGCTTCTTGCCAAGAGATATAATTTTCTTTTCTTCTATTTCTTCTTTAAGCTTTAAAATAGATTTGAATGTTTTTACACCTTTATCACTTGTTTCTATTATTCCTGCAAGAAAAAATTTAATCCATTGATCAAGTTCATTTTTTTCTCTTACCTTGTTAAGATTATCATAGTAAAGAGTTCTGTATCTTTCAAAATAATCCGACAGGTACAATGATGGTTTTGTTAATACTCCCGAGCTTACCATATACAGAGTTATAAGAAGTCTGCCTATTCTACCATTTCCATCAAGGAACGGGTGGATAGTTTCAAACTGGTAATGTGCAATTGCTGCTCTTATAAGAACCGGAACATCAACCTGCTGGTTATGAAGAAAATTCTCCAGGTCGGACATAAGTTCATTAACTTCCGTATGGACGGGAGGAATAAAAACTGCGTCATTTATAGTTGCGCCTCCAATCCAGTTCTGGCTCGTTCTGAATTCACCGGGATGCCTGTGTTCTCCTCTTACACCCTGCATTAAAATCCTGTGAGCATCTTTTAATAATCTTGTAGACACCGGTAGAGTTTTAAGTTTATTAATTGAGGTGTTCATTGCTTCAATATAATTTCTTACTTCCTGCCAGTCATTCTGCCTTTCAGGATCTATTTCTGATTCCTTCTTTATTGCTTCCTCAATTTCAGTTTGAGTTCCTTCTATCTTACTTGATTTAGTCGCTTCTTTAATTACATGCATTTCAATAAAAATATCTGTATCAGGAACGTGTAAAGAGAATGCATCGAGGCCTCCCAATTTCATGTTAGCCTCTGATAAGAGAGTATTTATTTTCACATCTTCCCATGCCCAGGAAGAGTTAATTCTGGTAGGGGAAAAGCTTTTATAATTCTGCTGCTGTAAATATCTCCCTGAAACAAATTCTTCAATTTTCATCAATTTTTATAGATTTCCTTTAATTATAGAAAATTATAATTAAATATAATGAGTTTCCCTTAATTATGACAAATTATAATTAAAGGAAAGTTAATCTGGAGTTTTGGAATAATAGAGGTATGGATGTTTGCCGCTGTAAGGGTGGGACCGTGACAGCCTGGAAGAGATATTTTAGGAAAGGAATTTACCGTATAAATAGCATGGACTAATTTTGGTATGTAAACCTTAGAGGTTAAAAATGTCTTTAGTGAAGCATTAACCTTGAAGGTTGTTCTAAGGACGCAGATTAATTATTTTTTAAATAAAGAAAACAATTTATCAATAGAATTCTTTTCGAGTTTCGAGAGAGCTTCCAGCTCCCCTGCATCCAGCCAAATGCCTTCACAATTAAAGCATTTATCAACCTTGATTCCCTTATAATCAATTTCGCTCAGTTCCATACCGCATTTGGGACATCTCATATAATGAAGTTCTTTCAGTTTCCGTTTTTCATCTTCAGCAAGTTTCTTTTGTTTCTCTACTTCAAGTTTTTTTTTCCGTTCAAGTTCCTCTCTTGCAAAATATTCTTCCTCTTTTTCACTTGGCTTTACGGGCATATAATTATCCTTTCAGATGATTAAATAGTAAATAGTCTTTTATAAATTCAATATATGGATTGAACAAATTTCATCAAAATGAAAATAAGCGACGTTTGGTTATCGTATGATTCACGAAAGAAGTTTCGGGGTGATAAATTTTCCCCGGCTATTATCTTAGGCGGTAATCAACCGGGGGAAATTTCAATTGGAAATTTCTAAATAAATTTAATTAATCGATATTAAGTGTACTAACATTGATCAAAGTTGATTTACCGGTACTGATATTAAGTACACCTATTGCAAAACCATTTCCGGTTGCACCTTCGAATATTCCTGTGCCGCCAGTGAAAGTTGTTTTTGCTTTGATTATAAAAATATTTGGATTCATAGTCGGGATAAGACTTCCGAAGTATGTTTCCCATAATTGATCGCCGCTAATTACCGCAGTAAGAACAGCCTCTCCTTCAGTAAACTCCAGAGACACCGGATTCAGACAATGAGATTGTACAATTGTAAACCGATGGGTAATTGTGCCTATACCGCTGCCTGTAATAGGATCCACAGTTAGAAGAAGAGGAGCGCATCTTCCTGCCGGGTTTGGTGCTGGTGCAATACTTTTTACTAATGCTATAAAAAACTGCCCGGAATTTAACTCCTTTGACATATAGCGGGTAATCTCATTAGAAAGCTCTGCACGCACTTCTTCAGGAGTTTCTGTTAAAATTTCTGACCGCACATCATCAGGAACATCTTTTAAAAGCTTTGCAAGCTGATCTTCAGTTACAGGTTCGGTTGGTGTTGTTTGTTTTTCATTTGAGCAGCCTGCTATCAGCAGGAGGGCAAAAATGAACATAAAAAGTCTTATACTTTTTCCCGCATAGCATGCCTTGTCGGCAGGCAGGCAGGATTTTGTTTCACTCAACATAATAAACTCCTTTTTATAAATTAATAAATAAAAACAAGCCTGCATATTATGGGCTGTAAGTGTTAGTTACCTATGAATTGAAAAAGGGACTAAAGGTAAAGAATGGTAAGAATGATGATTCACTTTTCTTCTGTTTTCTTAAGATAGTTACAACCTTATCCGGTCTATTCGTCTATTAAAAAATTCCAGCAGGAATGATGGGGATGTTTTTACTGAGATTGAAAGAGAGTTGCAGAGTGGGTGAAGAAGATTTAACAAAATAATGGTTTGTATTTAGAAAAAACTTTTCTCGCCGATTAAAAAATATTACCCTAAATAATCCTTAAGCCTGCTGCATTGTTTTTTATTTCTTAATTTTTCTAAAGCTTTTCCCTTTATTTGTCTTATTCTTTCCCTTGTTAAATTAAACCTTTCGCCAATCGCTTCTAAAGTAGCTTTATGATTACATCCGATTCCAAAGGAAAGCTTAATTACTTCAGCTTCTCTTTCATCAAGATTGGATAGAATATTTGCAACTTCCTTCTCAAGAGATTCTTTCATCAGTTCTTTATCTGGTAAATGTTGATTCTCATTTGGAAGAACATCCTTCAAACTGATTTTATTCTCATCACTGTTTATTAAAGGAGCATCCATTGATAACTGGCGGCCGGATGTCTCAAGAGTAAAAGCTACTTCATCAACAGTAACATCAAGCACCTGTGCAAGTTCTTCCGGAGTGGGTGTTCTTTCATTTTCCTGTTCAAAGGTTTTATAAGCTTTATTGAGCTTTGTTAAATTTCCAATCCTGTTAAGCGGAAGACGGACAACTCTTGTTTGATCGGCAATTGCAGCTGATATACCCTGCCTGATCCACCAGACTGCGTAAGAGATAAACTTGAATCCCCGCGTTTCATCAAACCGCCCGGTAGCTTTAATCAAACCAAGATTTCCTTCATTTATTAAATCGCCAAGTGAAAGGCCCTGGTTCTGATACATCTTTGCAACCGAAACCACAAATCTTAAATTAGCCTTTACCAATTTATTCTGGGCAACTAAATCTCCATTTCTGATCTTTACTGCTAAAGCTACTTCTTCATCAGGAGTTAAAAGATCAACTTTTCCTATATCTAAAAAATACCGGTCAAGAGATCTACTTTCACGGTCTGTTATTTGCTTTACTATTCTCAACCCTGTTTACCCTCTTTTAATGTTTGGTCCGATTATATATCCG
>CAZEWJ010000097.1:0-4671 GCA_964515875.1 uncultured Ignavibacteriaceae bacterium
ATTAATTCAGGAGTTATTGAACCTTATGAAACTTATGTGGGGGAAATTGAAGGACTTATCATTGTTTCCGGAAATACCGATTTTTCTTACCTGTATGAAGTAAGTGAAATAAAGATGCTTCCGATTAATTGCTGGAAGTTTGAGGATGGGGAAATTTTTTCTGTTAATGAAGAATTATATGAAATTTTCATTACGGAAAATGAAACTCTTCTTTCAACATTTGATATGGAAGGAATAAATGATTGCGGCAGATCAAAAGAGATGAAATCTTTACTGGCATCTATATACATTAACTTTCTGAACGCAGGAGAAAAAGCTTCTGCAGAAAATTTTCTGAAGACATTTTATTTGTGTGAAGATCTGGAAAAATTTAAAGAAGAATTAAATAATCTTTTTTATAAGGAATATTAATGAAACTAAACTGGAACGAATATCTTGGAAAAACACTTAACATAACTATGCATGAAAATTATGGTGTGCAAGATGTCGGTTCCGATTCACCCTTTTATGAAATAGTTTTTAAAACAGGCAAACTAGCCGCCGCATTTGATGACGGCCTTTTGCTCGAAGCTGTAAGAGAACAAAAGATTATTAGAATTTTCGTTCCCTTCACTTCAATAAAATGTGTAGTCCCGACTTTGTCGGGATCGAATTATAATTGGGGTATAAATTGAAAAACAAATCTCTTCTTCTTCTTCTCTTTATTTTTAACACGGTAACCTTTTCACAGAATGTAATAATAAAAAGTTTAAGAGCTTACACAACAGGCGATGAAACTTCTTTGCCTGTCATTTCCTATTCCCCGGAAGGCGGTAATAATATAACAATTGAGTTTGATGTTGAATCCGAATTCATACCAAGCCTGAATGTTGTTTTCCGTTATTGTGATAAAGATTGGAATCCGACTGATAATTTATTTCTTATAAACTATGGAAAGAACATAGCTTATTTTCTTGATCTTGTTAATTTGCCAACTACAGTTGAGGATGCAAAATATCGTTTCAAAGGAAATTTCCCTTCGGATTTTGCAGATGTTGAATTTCCATTTTCGGGGAAATGGATGTTCTTCATAACTGAATCGAATGATACATCTGTCGTTTATGCTTCAGGAAGATTTTATGTGGTGAATGAAGAAGTTGTTATGAGAACAACTATTAAACGTGAGCAGCTTGAAGATAAAGTTTATTTTCCTGCAGATCTTGCAAAAGTATTTAATGTAACTACAGAATTTTCTTTACCTGATGAATTGTTTCCAGCGTTTGTTACTCATGTTGAAATAATTGAAAACCAAAAAGTAACTCGTCCAATTATAGTTGACAAGAACTTTAATACAAATCAACGTCAGTTTTATTGGGATGGAAACAGGAAATTTACATTTACAGCGAGAGATATTCTTCCCGGCAATGAATACCGCCAGGTTGATTTAAGAAATATTAATGTTTTCAACTCGAAAAATGTTAAAGCGCAGTTCGATGGGATAGAATATTCAAGATTTTTTAAAGAACCTCCAAAGGATTTAAATGGAGGTTCAATCTTAACAAACTTCCGGGATGAATTTGCCAACTACTTAAATGTAGCATTTTCAGTAAGACCTCCTGATGAAATTACAGGAAATGTTTTTCTTACCGGTGCGTTTAATAATTGGCAGTTACTTCCTGAATATGAAATGGCAAATGATGGGGGACTTTATACTAAAACTATCTCATTAAAAAGAGGAATATTTGATTACCAGTATGTTCTTGCTGATGTAATAAATAGCAGTATAAAAAATGAAAACTGGGTTGTGCTTGAGGGAAATACATGGGAAACCACAAATGTTTATCATGTATTTTTGTATTATGAGGATCAGAATTATGGCGGATATGATAAAGTAATCGGCTATTCAAAAATTATCAGTCGCTAATGGAAAAACTTAAAATAGGAGTTATTGGAACTGGACATCTTGGTAAGCTTCATGTTAAAATGTTTAAATCAATTGAAAACTGTGAATGTATCGGAGTATTCGATACTAATTTAATTCAATCTGAAACTGCGGCTAATGAATTTAAGGTAAATTATTTTAACAACGAAGAAGATCTGATAAATTCTTCTGATGCTGTTTCAATTGCAGTTACAACCTCAGCTCATTTTGAAGTTGCAAGCCGGTGTTTTGAAAAGGGGAAGCATGTATTTATTGAAAAACCAATAGCATCAACAATTGATGAAGCGGAAAAACTCGTAAAGCTGGCTGATGAAAAGAATCTCAACCTGCAAGTAGGCCATATAGAGAGATTTAATCCTGCTCTTGTTTCATTGGAGAGATATATCTTTAATCCTGTTTTTATTGAGACTGACAGGCTTTCGCAGTTTGACACACGCGGGACAGATGTTGCCGTAGTTCTTGACCTTATGATACACGATATAGATATAATCCTTAGTTTTATAAAAAGCGATATAAAAAAAATTGATGCAAATGGTGTAGCAGTTGTTTCGGATAATGTTGATATAGCTAATGCAAGGATTCAGTTTGAAAATGGTGCCGTTGCAAATGTAACTGCAAGTCGCATTTCACAAAAGAAAATGAGGAAGATGAGAATCTTTCAGAAAGATACTTACATTGCTCTGGATTTTGTTACAGGAGTTTCAGAAGTATACCGCATTCTTCCGGTAGATGAAAATGTTTTATCTGGAATTTCTTTTGGAGAAATTGGAGTAGGTGAAAATAAGAAAAGATTAATTTATGAACAGCCGCAGGTTAAAGAAATAAATGCTCTTCAGTATGAGCTTCAGTTGTTTGTTAATTCTGTTTTGCAAAAAACAAAACCTTTAGTTTCCGGTGAAGATGGATTGAGAGCATTGAGAGTTGCTGAAGAAATAATTAAGAAGATAGAAGAATCACGAATCGAAATTCAATAAAAATGAATAATCTTACTCGTAAAATTCGTAATCTTAATCGTACTTTTAATCTTAATCCGGCAAACGGGAAAGGTCAGGCTAATCGAGTAGGATTACGATTAAGATTACGAGTACGAATAATTCAAAATATTGTTTTAGCATTATTAATTTTATTCTTATCAAATAACCTAAGCTGCAGCGTTTATGAAACATTCATTAACCTATCAAGATTAAAATTCAAACTAGGTAATGTTAGTAACTTCAGTTTAAGCGGAGTTGATCTTACTGATAAAAAGAAGATTGAAGATTTTTCATCATTAGAATTTTTAAAAATCTCTTCATCCTTTGCTTCAGGTAAACTCCCTGTTTCATTTATTCTTAATGTTGAAGCTAAAAATCCAAATGATGGAACCGGCGGATACAAAAGAACAGATGCATCAATAAAAAATTTTCCCTGGCGTTTATTCATTGATGATAAAGAAACAATTTCCGGGAATATAAATTCTCCTGTTACAATTCCGGGAAGCGGCGAGGCAGTTGAAATTTCTTTTTCTATAGGAATGGATATAATTCCTTTTTTTAAGGAGAGAGGATATGAATCTATTCTTAATCTTGCATTAAACATTGGAGGCTATTCAGGTAGTACATCCAAACTTATTTTGTTTGCGAAACCAACAGTTACAACTTCATTAGGTGATATTACTTATCCTGAAGAGATAAAAATAGTTGATTTTCAGTATTCAAATTGATAACAATCAAAGCTCTAAGTTCGTCTTACATTAAACCATAAGTATGGCTGATAAAATTAAATATGCATTAGGAATTGATCTTGGCGGAACAAGCATTAAGCTTGGTGTAGTTTCAAATCTTGGAGAGATTTTATGGAAGACTTCACTTCCATCAAGTGCTGAACTTGGCCCTGCTGAAGTAATATCACAGCTTAAAAAAGGAATTAAACAAATTTTATTACATAAAAAAGGAAAAATAAAAGGAATCGGAATAGGAGCGCCGGGATTTATTAATTTTGAAAAGGGAACGGTGGAATATCCTCCAAACTTTCCCGGTTGGGGAAAAATAAAACTCGGAAGGATTATTCAAAAAGAATTCGGAATAAAAACTTTAATAGAGAATGATGCAAATGCTGCTGCAATTGGTGAGTTAATTTTTGGTGCGGGAAAAAAATATAATTCCTTTGTTATGATAACTCTCGGTACAGGCGTTGGAGGAGGTATAATCTTTAATAAAAAAATTTACAGAGGGGGATGCGGAGCTGCAGGAGAACTTGGACATATGTCAATAAATTATAAGGGACCAAAATGTAAATGCGGTTCGGTTGGCTGCATAGAAGCTTATGTTGGGAATAATTATTTAAAGCAGCAGGTAATAAGGGGGTTACAGGATAATCCCGGTTCAAAAATTCTTGAACTTGTAAGTAATGAAGCTGATCTTATTACACCTCGTATTATTCAGGAAGCAATGGAAATGGGTGATGAATATGCAAAATCCGTCGTTGAAAATATGGGAATCCAGCTTGGTGCGGTTCTTACTTCTGTAAGTAATTTGCTGGATATAAGTACGTTTATTATAGGAGGCGGAGTCTCTGGTTTTGGCAAACCATTGTTTAATAAAATTCAGGAAACGATTGTGGAAAAAGTTTTTATTCCTGCAAAGAAAAGAGTAAAAGTTCTGCCGGCTAAACTAAAAAATGATGCCGGTATTAAAGGTGCATCGGCACTTATTTTTTATAAATCCTGAAATCATTGCATAGAGCTTACAACAGAAAAAATCAATTGTCAT
>CAZEWJ010000098.1:0-4629 GCA_964515875.1 uncultured Ignavibacteriaceae bacterium
AAAAGAAATTAAACTTATTGCTGTTTCTAAAAATTTTGGTACAGATGAAATCAATACTGTTTTTGAAAGCGGTATAAAAGATTTCGGTGAGAACAAAGCTCAGGAATTGATTTCGAAATTTGAAGCTCTGGGAAATAAAGTGACCTGGCATTTTATCGGTCATCTTCAGAAGAATAAGGTTAAGTTTGCAGTCAGGTCTGCTGAATTTATTCACTCTGTTGATTCCCTCTCTCTTGCAAATGAAATTAATAAGAGAGCTGAGCAGTTGAATAAAATTCAGAAAATTCTTTTGCAGGTTAAAACTTCTGAGGAAGAAACAAAAAGCGGTATTGAGAGTGAAGAAGAAGTATTTAATATTGTAAAAAGTTGTAATGAATTAAAAAATGTTGAGCTGATCGGTTTAATGACGATTGCCCCTTATATCCCGCAAGGCGGGAAGGAAGAGATTAGAAAAAGTTTCAGATATTTGCATAAGTTGAGAGATGATCTCAATCAGCGTGATTTCAAAAATATAAAAGAACTTTCTATGGGAATGACATCTGATTATGAAATTGCAATTGAAGAAGGAGCTACTATGCTGAGAATCGGTACTGCAATTTTTGGTCAGAGAGATTATTCCAAGGATTAAAGAATTAAAATGAAGCTCTCACCTCAAGACATAAAAAGACAGGGATTCAAAAAATCTATAAGAGGATTTGATAAGGAGGAAGTTCAGGCATTCCTTGAAAAACTTGCCGATGATATAGATGAGCTGCTGAAAGAAAATGAATCATTGAAAAAAGAATTGGAAACTGCAAATGAAAATTTAGCAGAGTATAAAAAACTTGAAAAGAATATCCAGGATACTCTTTCAAAAGCACAGGAATCAACATCGAGGTCACTTGAGTCTGCAAAGAAACAAGCAAATCTAACAATACAGGAAACTGAATTAAAAGCACAGCAGGTTCTGGATAAAGCAAAAGAGAGTGCAAATGATGTTAGAAATGCTCTTATTCAGTTAAGAGAAGAAAAGCTGGCAATTATATCCAAGCTTAAAGCAATAATAAATTCACAAGCTCATCTTCTTGAAATGAAAGTTGAGAATGCAGTTAAAGAAGATGAACCGGCAAAGACAATTGAAAAGAGCAGCAAGATCAACATTGATGTTGATGATATTGCGGATAAACTATAGCTATGGAAAACCTGCTGAAAAAAATAGAAGAGACTTTAGAAGTAATAAAAAAACATACCAAGGCTAAATATCCGGTTGGAATTATTCTTGGGACCGGTCTTGGCGGACTTGTAAAAGAAATTAAAATTGAGCATGAAATTGATTATGCCGAGCTTCCTCATTTTCCTTTATCAACAGTTGAATCACATAAAGGTAAATTAATTTTTGGAACAATAAACGGGAAAAAAGTTGTAGCAATGCAGGGAAGATTTCATTACTATGAAGGATACACAATGCAGCAGATTGTTTATCCTGTTAGAGTGATGAAATATCTCGGCGTAAAAACTTTGCTAGTTTCAAATGCCTGCGGTGGAATGAATCCTCTTTTCAAAAGAGGCGATGTTATGATTATGTCTGATCATATAAATCTTCTTGGAGATAATCCTCTTATCGGGAAAAATTATGATGAGCTTGGACCAAGATTCCCTGATATGAGTGAAGCTTACAGCCAGGAATTAATTAATCTCGCAGAAGAAATTGCGCTTGAAAATAAAATTAAAGTTCAGAAGGGAGTTTATGTTGCTGTTCCCGGGCCCAATCTTGAAACAAGAGCCGAGTACAGATTTTTAAGAGGAATCGGTGCTGATGTAGTTGGTATGTCAACCATTCCTGAAAATATTGCTGCAAACCATATGGGAATGAAAGTGTTGGGTTTCAGCATAGTAACAGATGAATGTTTTCCTGAATCTTTAAAACCTGTTAATGTTGCGGAGATTATTGCTACTGCCATGGAAGCTGAACCAAAGATGACTTTGATTATGAAAGAAGTTATAAAGAGGATTTAAATGTTTAAGAAAAAATTATATAATTATATTTTTCCTCTATTACTGGGCACATTGATGTTTGCATCGAATTTCATGAACACAGAGCTTTTTAATTTTGGTGATAACAACTTTGCTGTTTGGTTTGTGCTTTCAGTTTTATGCTTTGCAGTTGGCTGGTATATAAATAAAAGTATTGGATGGAAGACTGGTGGTAAAATAGTTTTCTCAATTATAATTGCAGCAACGTTTGTAAGCATTCTTATTATAACTTTCTTCAGGGAGTATTTTTCAGCAAATGAATTAGTAACTGAAAATATTATTCTTTACAGCCTTAGAAATATTACTCTTGGAGCAATGTCTTTATTTGGAATGGCTGTTGCCGAAGTTATAATTCTTGAAAGAAGTCTTCTTGTTTTCCAGGAGAAGCAGAAGATATATGAAGAGACTTTGCTGGAGGCAAGAAAAGAAGCTGAACTTACAATTAAAGAAGCAAAGATAGAAGCAAAGAGAATTATTAATGATGCTGAAATTGCAGCGAAGGATATTATACTTAAGAAAGATAGAATAGAAAGAGAGCTTAAAGATTTTATACAGGCTGAGAAAGAATTGATAAAAAAATATGAAGGAGTTTAAATGAAAAATTACACTGCAATAATTGAGTATTGTAATGATACTAAATTGTACGTTGGATATATTCCTGGTTTCCCGGGTGCTCATTCACAAGGTGCAACTATTGATGAATTAATTAAAAATCTTCAGGAAGTTATTGAAATGCTACTTGAAGAAGGTGAACCAAGCTTAGAAAGCAATTTTGTGGGTGTACAAAATATAACTGTGTCGGTTAATGGGTAAGCTGCCTGTATTAAAACCAAAGGAAGTAGTTGCAATTTTGGAAAAATTAGGCTTTATGGAAATGCGTCAGAAAGGTTCTCATAAACAATTTAAACACAGAGATGGAAGATTTACAACGGTTCCTTTTCATCAAGGTAGGGATATTTCTCCATTATTGTTAAAGCAGATTATAAAGGATATTAAAATTTCAGAAGAAGATTTTTTGAAGTACAGATAATTATGTTCAAACAAAATTTAGAAAAATTAAATTATCCTGAAACAGAGCAAAAGATTTTAGAGTTCTGGGAAAAGAATAAGATTTTTGAAAAGAGTATTTCCACAAGGGATCAAAATAAAATCTATACTTTTTATGAAGGTCCTCCTACTGCAAACGGCAAACCGGGAATTCATCACGTAATGTCGAGAGCATTGAAAGATCTTGTTTGTCGTTATAAAACTTTGCAGGGATACAGAGTTGAAAGAAAAGCCGGCTGGGATACTCATGGTCTTCCCGTTGAAATTGAAGTTGAAAAGAAATTAGGGATAAAGCAAAAGAGTGAAGTTGTTGAGTATGGAGTTGAAAAATATAACCAGGCTTGCCGCACTTCTGTATTTGAATATCTCGATGTCTGGGAAAAGATGACAAAACGAATGGGCTACTGGGTTGATCTTGAATCTGCTTATATCACTCTAAAAAATGAATACATTGAATCTGTTTGGTGGGCATTAAAAACTCTATTTGATAAAGGTCTTATTTATAAAGATTATAAAATTGTTCCTCAGGATCCTAAATCTGAAACAGTTCTTTCTTCACACGAACTTGCTCTTGGTTACAGGGAAACTAAAGATCCATCTATATATGTTCTCTTTAAGATTAAAAATTCTGATGAACATTTCCTTGTCTGGACAACAACTCCCTGGACACTTATCTCAAACGTTGCACTTGCTGTTGGTGCTGATGTTGATTATGTAAAGATCAGACATAACGATAAAAAAATTATTCTTGCTAAAGAAAGACTTTTGGTTGTAGAGGGAGAATATGAAATCCTTTCTGAGATGAAAGGTGAGAAGCTAGAAAAAATTGAATACGAACAGCTTCTGCAATATATCACTCCTGATAAAAAAGCATTTTATGTTACTCTTGGTGATTTTGTAAGTACAAAAGATGGATCGGGAATTGTTCATATAGCTCCCGCTTTTGGTCAGGATGATTATGAACTTTCAAAGAAATATAATCTACCAATGCTTCAGCCGGTTACAAGAGGCGGCTTATTTACGGATGAGGTAACTGACTTTGCAGGTAAGTTTGTTAAAGATGCAGATAACGATATTATTGTAAAACTTAAGAAGGAAGGGAAACTTTTTAGGAAAGAAACTATTGTTCACTCTTATCCTTTTAGCTGGAGGCATGAGAATGTTCCTGTAATTTATTATGCCCGTGAATCGTGGTTTATAAGAACGACTTCCATTGCAGATAGAATGGTTGAGCTTAACAAAACCATTAACTGGCAGCCGCCTGAAGTTGGATCAGGAAGATTTGGTAACTGGCTTGAAGAAAATAAAGATTGGGCACTTTCACGCGATAGATTCTGGGCAACTCCTCTTCCAATCTGGGTAAGTGAAGATGGAGATACATTTGCAGTTGGAAGTATGGCTGAATTGAAGGAAGGTTTTATTGAGGAGAATCCCGATAAGGTCGGGACAGGTGGAAAAAGGATTTCTGTTGGTGATGTTAATGAGATTGATCTTCATAAACCTTTTGTTGATAGAATATTCTTTGAAAGAAACGGAAAGATATATAAAAGAACTTCTGAAGTGATTGAT
>CAZEWJ010000099.1:0-4322 GCA_964515875.1 uncultured Ignavibacteriaceae bacterium
AGACGATGACAAAAAAGCAATCTTATATATTTAACTAGCTTTTTTACACAGTCTCATTAAGTTGTGGCAATTCAAAAAAAATTCTACGTATTGTGAATTAATAACTTAAAAGAAACAATGGCTCAGGAAAATACAAACGAACTAATTACTGCTTATGTTGATGGTGAATTAACAGATCCATCTAAAGTATATGAGATTAAAGACCTTATTGAGAAAGACAGAAATATAAAATTCGATTATAATGTTCAACTTCTGGTGAAATCAATTGTCACGGATAGACTTAAAATCCAACCGACTCCTGAAAAGGTAAGTAAAAAAGTTATAAGGAAAATAAAACCTTCTGGAATTTTTTAACAGTATTCTTTTGGAGAACTATCTTAACAAACTAAAGAAATTTTTAAATTACCTGAGATTTATTTGAATTATCTTACTTATTACACAGGTTATCCAAATCGCCGGTTTTGGTTTCTAAATCAAAAAGAAATGTTTATTAAGCAGAAGAATTATTCTTGATTATCCAGCGGTTCTTGAATATATTTAAAAGCTTGATTTGAAAAATAAAGGTTATTTAATGGCAAGAATAAAAAATGTTGAGGCTTATTGCAGTTTTTGCAATGCCCTTAGAAAAATGGAATTAGCCGGCGAAGTTACCGGCAACGAAAACAAAAGATGGGCTAAATGCAAGAAATGCAAGCATACTATGATTATTGATTTAACTGAAGATGTAAAAGCAACAAAAGTATCTCTTGAGGGAATTGAAAATGAAGAATGTATAACTTATTCTCCTCAGAAATCTTTTGAGATAGGTCAGTCAATTTATCATCAGAATTGGGATGATTTCGGAAAAGTGGTAGGAAAAGATTTTCTATCAAGCGGGCAAAAATCTATTACTGTAGAATTTCAGAAATCAGGACATAAAAAATTAATTGAATCATTAACCTAAAACACCAAAAAAAAGTGAGGTGAGATTACTTGGTTGGTATATCAGTCGGCGAAAACGAATCCATAGATAAAGCTCTCAGAAGATTCAAAAAAAAATATGAGAGATCAGGTGTTCTTAAAGAATATAAAAAGAGAGCGTTTTTTGTAAAACCTTCTGTTAAGAAAAGAATGGAAAAGCTCAAAGCTCTCAGACGGGCTCACCGTCTAGATGAAATGGAGTAGTTTTTCCCGCTAAATAATCGGGATCTTCCGACTGCCTCTTGTTAAAGAGGCATTTTTATTTTAAATGCAAGCTTGGTTCAGTCCCCTCAGTTCCTTTATCCAGATAATTCTTTTTGAAGTGTGAAGTGATTAGTTCAAAAGCTTCATCAACTGTATTACAGAATGAAAACAAATTCAAATCTGCTCTGCTGATAACACCAAGTTCAACCAACCCATTAAAATTGATTATACTGCTCCAGTATTTTTTATCATAAACAACGAGCAGAAGTTTCTTTTTAATCTTACCTGTTTGTATCAGAGTCAGCAGTTCAAAAAATTCATCCATTGTACCAAACCCGCCGGGAAAAACAATTAAAGCTTTGGCAAGATATGCAAACCAGAATTTTCTCATGAAAAAGTAATGAAATTCAAAACTAAGATCGGCTGGAACATATTTATTAACAAATTGCTCGAACGGAATGCTGATGTTCAATCCTACAGAAAATCCTCCGGCAAGCTTTGCACCTTTGTTTGCTGCTTCCATAATTCCGGGTCCACCGCCTGTGCAAATAATAAACCTGTTAGCAGTGGTTTTAAGATTCATTGACCACTCCGTTAATCTCCTGGAGAGTTCAACAGTATCTTCATAATATTTGGACATATGAACAAGCTGCTGTGCAGTTCTCAGCTCTTCGGCAAGTTTGGCTGTATCTTTTGGATTAATAGTTTTAAACTTATTGTAAACTTTGGCCGCATCCCGCTTAGACATTAATCTTGCTGAACCAAAAAATACTACAGTATCAATTATCTTCAGCCTTCTGAACCTGCTTTGCGGCTGAAGGAATTCAGCAAGCATTCTTAAAACCCTTGCATCTGAAGAATTCAGGAAGTCAACATTTTCGTATGCTTTTAGAAGTGTCTTTTGCAATTTTTCTTTTGCCATAAAATCTTTTTCCAGAATGTAGTTAAGAAAAGGACTTTTATTTATAGGAATAAAATTTCTATTTTCGCATCAGTTATAAAAATAAAATTATAAAAGATTATTACAAATCTAAGAATGAAAAGTTATTTACAATAGTTTATGAAGATATTAAAATATTTACTCCTCCCGCTTTTATTTATACCTCCGCTTTTAGGTTCATCTGAAGAAGAAATAAGAAATAAAATTGATCTCATACTTTTAAAGCTTCCCCCAACAACAAAAGCAGGTATTCTCATTTACAACCCTTTAACTGAAGATACAATTTATTCTTTAAATCATACCATCTCAATGATTCCTGCTTCGAATACAAAATTATTTACAACAGCAACAGCATTATCAATAATGGGAGGAGATTTTATACTTTATACTAAAATATTGAGTGAAGATAATGATCTTGAAGATGGTGCGGTTGATGGCAATCTCTATATAAAAGGATTTGGCAATTCACTTTTCACTTCTAAGGATCTTCAGGAGATGGTAAGTGAATTAAAAGATTTAGGTATTACAAAAATTACCGGTAAAATTATTGGTGATGATTCCTATTTCGATAACATTTATATGCGTGATGATTGGATTACAGATGAAGTTGCTAATGTTAAGCTTCCTCCAATATCTGCACTTATAATTGATAATAATAAAAAAATTATCCAGAAAAAAAGAAGAGGAAGATTAAGAAACTATTATGTTAATATTGATAACCCTCCGCTCAATGCCGCTTTATTGCTCAGGAGTAAATTATTAGAAGCAGGTATTGAAGTAACATTGAATGCTGAGGAGGGAATTACTCCTGAAGCTGCTGTATCAATATCCGAAAAAGGAATTGAGCTTAGAGAACTGGTTAGATTTATTAATAAAGAGAGCGATAATTTCCTTGCCGAATGTTTGTTCAAAACAATTGGAGCTGTTTCAAGCGGAGAACAAGGTAATGCTTTTTATTCAACGCAAACAATTCTTACCTACATTTTTGATAACGGCATATTCTCAAAAGGAACAGCAGTAGTTGATGGTTCAGGCATTTCAAGGTTTGACCAGGTTACAGTAGGTGCAATAACAGGTCTGCTTGAAAAAATGTATTTCGATGTTGCAAACTTTGATGACTTCTATAATTCATTAAGCATTGCTGGAATTGATGGAACTCTTAAAAGAAGGATGGCAGGATCATTTGCAGAAAATAATTTTCACGGAAAAACAGGTACACTAAACGGAGTTTCTTCAATATCCGGGTACCTTACATGTGCAAACGGAGATGATCTTATTATCTCTATCTTTTTTGAATTCAGCAGGAATGGCGCAAAGTTTCACAGAGATGTTCAGGATAATATTATCCAAACTTTGTGCGAATTCTAAATGCCATTGCGAGTCCCGCCTTGGCGGGAAGCGAAGCAATCTCTTAAAGTAAATGAAGAATTATTTCGTTTATATTTTAACAAATAAGAATCATACAGTATTATACACTGGGACGACTAATAATCTTTTAAGACGAGGTTGGGAACATAAATCACAAATAATAGGTGGTTTTACAAAAAAATATAATGTTACAAAGTTGGTTTTTTATGAAGCATTTGAAAATCCTTCAGATGCAATCAAAAGAGAAAAACAAATAAAAGCTGGATCTAGAAAAAAGAAAATTGAGTTAATAAATAAATTCAATCCTGATTGGAAAGAGTTATATAACTTAGAGCAGATTTATAAATAGATTGCTTCACCCCGATATAACCGCCTGCCGACAGATGAATCGGGGTTCGCAATGAAATTGTTCTTCGCTATTGATTCTGCGGAGGATTATTCTGTTGAGGTAATGATGGTGTTTGCGGTACATTCTGTTTATTCTGTTGAATAATACTTTCAATCTGTTCAGAAGATGATTGACCTGGCAAAAAGAAAAGATTAGTTACAATTGCAAGTATTGCAAGAATACCACCAAGCCACCAGGTTGCCCTGCTTAAAAAATCCGCTGTTCTTCTTGTTCCAAAAACAGTTCCCATACCTGCACCACCAAATGTTCCCGCAAGACCGCCGCCTTTGCTGGACTGCATTAGCACGATGATGATTAAAAGAACCGAAACTATTGCACAAATTGCTATTAAAAGTGTATACATCCTTTTTCTCCTTCTTTCATTGTAGCGGGGGAGGGATTCGAACCCCCGACACGTGGATTATGATTCCACTGCTCTAACCTACTGAGCTACCCCGCCCA
>CAZEWJ010000100.1:0-4227 GCA_964515875.1 uncultured Ignavibacteriaceae bacterium
GATACAATTATTCCAATAGTAAGATTTACCTTCTCAAGCTTGTATTTAAAGTCGGTAGGTCCTATTAATTGATCAAGCTGTTCTTTTAGATTGTAACTGTGACTTGTTACTGTTTCCCCGATAGGAGTTTTCACTATTTCGATCTGTTTTTTCAACGATTCCTCCATTTTGCCTTTCCTTTCTTGAGCTATTCATCTTTTGTCAGATAGAATAGGTCATATTTAATGCCAATTTTTATCCGTTTCATAACGATACACATATGAATTTAATTCGGTTCAAATCATACTTCGGGTAATAGTTATTCATTAAGTTTTAAAGAACCAGGAAATTATTTCGTTCTGGATTATAATGAAGCTTTCAATTTAAAACACTTTTTGTTAATTAGCAGGCAGTAAGATTGCGGTTTAACATTTTAAAATGATGGTAATTTGGATCAAAATTTTTATAAAATTTTCCCATCTTCCATTTCCCATCTTCCATCTAAATTCTATCTCCTGTTCGTTATATACTGCTCAAGCTGATCTATCTTAAATTTCTTATCATCAAGCAGGGCTTTTACAACATCACCGATTGAGATAAGCCCTTGCAGTTTATCATTTTCATAAACGGGGAGATGCCGTATTCTTTTTTTAATCATCAGAGCCATACACTCTTCAGCAGTTCTTCTTGGGTTAACAAACAAAACCCTCGATGACATTATCTCTTTTACAGGAAGCTGCCGTGATGATTTCCCTTCTAATGCAACTTTCCTTGCATAATCCCTTTCAGAAAAAATTCCTTCAAGCCTTTCATTTTCAATTACAAGAACTGCCCCGATATTTTTCTCTGCCATCAACTGAAGCACATCATAAACTTTTGTATCTGGTGTAACAGACCAGACATTGTTTCCTTTTCCCTGTAAAATATGTTTTACTGTTACCATATCTTTTTAATTTGTGATTAGTAATCAGTGATCGGTAATCGGTTTCGAATTAAAAACTGATCACTGATTACCGATGACAGATTACTGAACTAAAACCTGAATACTGCTAATGCAGATTTTCTTACAGGCATTTCATCTCTTTTCAAAGCATAAACAGTCCCGTTGTTTAATATAGTTTGAGTCGCTGCAAAATCCAGCAGATCTTTATTTTCAGGGGTTAACCTTTCTTCATATTCGACCTCCTGCTCAGCTTCATTAAATCTACCCCATATATGTTCATTAAGATCAACCCACAAATATTCTACGCGGTTAGCCAAAGAAGCCCGAATTATCTCTTCGATATTGCTTGATGCTTTACCGTTTCCGGAAAACTGTTCATATTTGCTGAAAGCTTTTCTGCTCTCTTTTTCAAATAAAGGTTTTATTAATTCCCAAGCTTTTTCACGCAGATGATCTTTCTTAAACTCTTCAGCATTTAACGGCAAATGCTTTTCATATAAGTGGGGATATGAGTTTGCTTTTATATAAATAGGAATCAGGTATTCAACTGCTGTAATTATTAAAGGTGTAGTCTCATCTCTTAATAATTTATGAACTCCGTTATTTATAATGTGAGCAAAATCGAGTAGGTTCTTTTTATGTTCAGTTTCATCGGTTCCCGTTCCCTGTCCATGAAATACAGCTCCGCGATTACCGCCCTGACCTCTAGCACTTGCCTGTCTTATCCCCGAATGGAATTGCAGCGATCTTTCAGTATCATAATATTCCAGCATTTCATCAAGGCTTGTCATCGTATCGGGAATATTTAATTCCTTAATTGTGTACTTAGAGCATTCATACAATTTTGTTTTTTTCTGATCGAATGCAAGGAGGAAGAATCTTCCGTTTCCGATTAGTACAGGTAGCAGAGGTTTTATATAATAGACACTGTTGACATACAAAAATTCCTCAACCCGCACGGGCAGCCTGAATGTTTTGAATTCATCTTTATTGAAGTAAACTGCGAGACCAAGATCCTGGTGGTTCCAGAATTCAGTATCATCCAGTAAATCCTTTGCAGGTTTTAGGAAATTAATTAACTCTTTCTCTCTCATACTATTTGCAAGTATTTTTTCTGCTTTACTTAATTGATTTTTATAGCGTGTAATATCCTTGCTCATTTCATTCCACTCTTTATGAGCCGGAATGAAGATTGAAACACTTGGGTAATCTTTATTTTCGCAGAGTTTTCTGATATCATCTTTCTTTAAAGTATCCATAACATCCTCTTTTATTTTTTAACAAACCCGATGTGAATCTTTCTTATAATTTATCAAAAAGAATTACTTATTCAAGATACCGGGAAAAAATTTATAAGAAATGATGTGCTTAGGAGCAGAAGGGGAAGGATGGAAAATGTAAATTCAGGCTACTTTTTATAATTGCTTTGAAAACTGAAAATCTCAAAAAACTTGTTACCTTTATTAAGAACTAAATCCTTAAAAGTTATTAATAATTGAAGTAGTCATTTTTTTTCTATTCGAAGTATTTTTATTTCATCTCCCAAACAGGCATTCTCATCCATAGTCCAATCTAACCTTACATAAATAGGGAAGTTGGGATTTTCCAGATTAAAATTACTATTAGCCGGTAATTCGTAGAAGCGGTACCTGTTTTTCCCTATATTAATATAATACCCGCCGCAGCAAACACACTCTCTTATATCATAACCTGTAATAGTTCCATCGTCCAATTCATCAACTTCTGTTGAACAGGATAAAATACCGAATAAAAGAAGGTATGAGATTATAATTATTTTTTTCATTTTGTTTATCTCTGCAATTCTTTTCGGAAATTAACAGATAGAAAATATGTGCTGACGCTGGCTTTTCATTAAAGGTATTAATTAGCCTTTTCATGGCTGCAATTCAAGGTTTAATTTTCCCAATCCATTTACAAGTGCTTAATTCACACCCGCAAAAGAAAATGGATACCTATGAGTGTAAACACAACATTAGGGAAAAAAATCCAGTTGAAGGATGAGAATACTTAGTTAGAACCGGGGAAAACCTGGTAAGCAATGGGCAGGTTGTAAAATATTAAAATTATGCTGTTCTAACTTTTTACATAACGGTTGAGTTGGCGGGTTAGGCAATTTTTATTACTGAATTGAATATGATTTTAAATTCCATTCAGTAAAAGAATCAGCAACAATAGATTTCTTTCTAACTATTCCTACATCCTTTGAAAACCAAGTAGAATCAATAAAGTTATCTCTTTTAGATACTATTAAAATTGTTTTATCATATGTTTGTTCATTTACTACAATTGAAGGAAAAGCTGCAACATTAAATGTATCATTTACAACAATCCAAGATGCACCGATGGTCAATGGAGTTTTAATAAATGGAATTTTCTTACATAAAATTGATGTCCCCGGAAACATTGTGTCATTAGAACTAGAATAATAAAAAATGGCGCCTTCCTTTGGAGAATAATACCCAACTATTGGCTCATTTGGATTTGGATTGTTTACAACAACTTCTTCAGTAAATCCATAAATCAATGAACCATCTTCGTGAGTTAATTTATTTTTAATCTCTCTTTTTATTATTGCAATTTCGGCAGGTGTATTAAAATTATAAATCCAATAGTTCCCAGGTTTTACAGGTAAATATGAATATACACTTGTATCTATCAAATCAGAACCAACCAAATCTTCTTTACAACTATATGTGAATAATACAATTAAAAGAATAAAATATGTTAATAATATTTTAAGTTTCATAATTTAAATCCCCTTTCATTTTTGAGATTGTTCTCAGAAGCAATAGAAAGTTTTATTTTTTCCCTAAAGATGTTTGCGTAACTTTGGTTTACACTCATATCATAAAAAACCTGGTTTTGGAGTTAAAAATCCATTGGATTTTTGATTACCGCGATTCGAAAATCCCTTTCATTTTTTATTTACCTTTTCATTTATAATATCCATTGCTGCTTTCACCGTTGTCATTTTCCCGATAGATTCATCATCAATTACAATATTAAATTCATTCTCAACATCAAGGATTACATCAATAAGATTTGCCGAGTTTATCTCTAAATCATTAATAAAGTTTGTATCCTCTGAAAGATTGCTTAATGCTTCTTCATTCTGTGTATAAGGTTTTATAATAGTTTTTAATTTAGAGATAAGGTCTTCTTTTTTCATGGTTCTCAATTATATTTTGTGAATTGACTCTTAAATAATTTGAGATTGCTTCGCTCTAAGCTCGCTACTAATGACCACTTCCTGTTACGGAGTGATCAATTGAAGTCCAAGGTAT
>CAZEWJ010000101.1:0-4219 GCA_964515875.1 uncultured Ignavibacteriaceae bacterium
AAAATACCTTGGACTTCAATTGATCACTCCGTAACAGGAAGTGGTCATTAGTAGGGAACGGCAGTGACGAAGTAATCTCTCACTTAGATTGCTTCGTTCGATGACTCACTACTAATGACGATCTAATAGCTGGACAAAAAGCTTCTAAAGGCTGTGCAGCGAGTTTAATTTCTTCAATAACTTTTTCATATCTTCCGGAAGCTCTGAATCAAATCTCATAAATTCTTTTTTACGAGGATGAATAAATCCAAGCTTCTTGGCATGCAATGCTTGTCTCGGCATTATCTCCAAAAGATTCTGTATCCTGTTTTTCATTTTAGGCAATTGAGTGCCGTAAACTATTTTTCTCCCTCCATAAGTTTCATCTCCAAAAACCGGATGATTTATACTTGAGAGATGAACTCTTATCTGGTGGGTTCTTCCGGTTTTAAGATTTAATTTAAGATAAGCTGCAAACTCAAACTGTTCAATAACTTCATATAAAGTAACAGCGGTTTTGCCTTCATTTTTACTAACTGCAAATTTTTTTCTATCACTTTTGCTTCTTATTATGTTAGATGAAATATCTCCCTTAGCATCTTTAAATACACCCCAGCATATTGCCCTGTATTCTCTCTCAGCAGAATGTTTTGAAAATTGCTCTGCAAGTTTAGCATGTGTAAAATCATCTTTTGCAACTACGAGTAATCCACTTGTATCTTTATCAAGCCTGTGAACAATTCCCGGTCTTCCAACAACACCGCTTAAACTTTTAGTATGATGAAGAAGCGCATTAACAAGAGTTCCTGTATAATTAGCATAAGCCGGATGAGCTACCATACCAGCCCGTTTATTTACAACTAAAAGAAATTCATCTTCATAAACAATATCAAGAGGGATCTCCTCCGGTTCTGCTTCTTCAGGTCTGGGGGTTATAGGATGGGATGCTTCAATAATATCATCAGGCTGAACTAAATAACTTGGCTTAACTGTCTTTCCATTAACTGTTACAAGATTGGCTTCAATTAATTTGTGAATTCTTGAACGCGTAGCATTTTCAATCTGGCTGGTAAGGAAAAGATCTATTCTTTCCTTCTTCTTACCGGCAGGTACTTCAATCAGGTATTTCTTTTCCTTTATCAGTTTTGCCATCGGAATTTTCTCCTGCAGGATTTTCCGGAACTTTATTTTCTTCTGTTATATTTTCAGAAGATTCATAAAGTACCTTTTGATCTTGTAAATCAGATTCGGTTACAGGTACTTCCTCAGTTTCCTTCTGATGTTTCCGATAGAAAAATATAAGAATAAAAACTCCTATCGAAACAGCGGCATCGGCAAAATTAAAAATGGGCCATCTATCATAGTATCTTCCAAAGATAGAAACATTGAAGAAATCAAAATCAATAAAATCAACTACCTTTCCATAGAATAAAGGGGCATATCCATATAAAACTCCATAAAGCATTCTATCTATAAGATTCCCAACTGCCCCGCCAAGTATAAATGCAATTGATAACCGGAGTGTAAGATGCTGGTTCCTTATAAAGTAAAGATAGATCAGTAAACCAACACTGGCAAAAAGAGAAAAAAGTGAAATCCATAATTTGAGGCCGGTTCCCGGGTCGAATCCGAAAGCCATACCCGGATTCTCTATAAAAGTTAATCTGAAGAAATCACCAATGATTGGAATTCTCTGACCATGGTACATTCCCTCATAATTTATATTCAGGAAAGAAATCGAAAATCCTTTTACCAGAAGTTTTGAAACCTGATCCAGAATTACTATAACAATTGATACAAATACTATTCTCAATATTTTCCTATATCCGATTTATAAAAACATCTTTTCAAAACCTGTTATTTCTTTTCCTGTCTCTGTTTTATCGGTAAGCAAAGCTGGCTGTGAGGAACAGCTTCAAGTCTTGGTTTAGGAACCAAAGGACAAGTTCCACAAAGATGCTGTGGTTCTTCGATGCACTCGATACAGATGCCGTATGTTCCGGTTTCAATTCTCTTTAAAGCGTCTTCAAGATATCCAAGAAACTTATTTTCTCTTTGTGCATAGAGAAATGTTTTTTCTCTCTCCATTGCATCAGTGCCCTGCTCAGCCATATGAAGCGAGTAAGGAGAATTTTCATTAATATATTCACCTGTTGTAGGATCAAGCATCTGGTCTTTAAGATTTTGAAGCTGCTCAATTATCTCATCGCGCTTTTCAAGAATTATTTGTTTGAAATGATCAAGATCTTTTTTGCTGTAACCTTTTATATCCTGCATTCTTAGCTTCGGAGGTTCAACTACTTTTTCTTTTACCTTTTCAACTTTGGCTTTTGGAACTTTTACTTTTTTAACTATTACTTTCTTTGGCGCAGCTATTTTTTTAGTTGTGATCTTCTTTGCAATTATCCTCTTTACCGGTGTCTTTTTTGTTTTCTTCTTAAGCATGGTCTCCTTTTTCTTTACAGATTTTTTTAATGATTTAACTGATTTTTCTTTCACAGCTTTTTTCTTTCCAGCTTTGTTTTTCTTCTTATCAGAAGATTTAAAAGCAGATTTTCCAGACTTGGTTTTTTTTGCCATCTTAGTCTCCTTTAATTAAAGACTTACTTTTTCAATTTGAATAGTGCAATTCAACTCGCCGATTTTCCATTCCTGCTTATTATTTCCATTAGAACTTTCACCTTTACTTAAACTTTCAGCAAGTGTTTCATTGGAAACATAACTCTGAAATGAAATAACCGCATCAACAAGTTTATCACTTCCATTAAAGAATATCTTAATTCTATCGGTAACATCAAAGCCAGCATCCTTCCTCATATTCTGAATCCTGTTAACAAACTCACGTGCCAGCCCTTCTTCAATAAGTTCATCGGTTAATTCTGTGTCAATTGCAACTGTAACACCACTTTCGTTTTCAACAACCCATCCTTTAATTTCCGAATTGATTATTTCAACATCTTCAGGTGTTATCGTAATTGTTTCTCCATCAATACTCAAGTCAACACTCCTGCCTGATTCAATGGCTGTAATTTCATCTTTGCCAAACGATTTTATTGCTTCAGCAGCAGGTTTAACTTTCTTACCAAACTTTGGCCCGATTGATTTAAAATTTGCTTTTGCAGATTTACTTACAATTTCAGAATCATCATCAAGCACAATAAGCTCTTTAATGTTTACTTCATCAAGAATAACATCTTTCATGTATTTCACAGCATCACTTTTATTTTTATCAACAACAACCATAATTTTTTTCAAGGGCTGTCTTACTTTCAGATTTGCTTTTGCACGCATTGTCCGGGTAAGATAAACTACCTGCTGCGCAATTTCCATTTTCTCTTCAAGCTCTTTATCACGATAAATTACTCGTGGCAGTAAAGAGAGATGAACCGATTCAAATGTTTCTTTTCCCGTTATAGAATTTAAATTCGTATAAACTTCTTCTGCTATGAAAGGTGCAAACGGTGAAAGAAGTTTACATACAGTAACCAAAGATTCATAAAGAGTCTGGTAAGCCGAAAGCTTATTCTCATTCATTTCAGATTTCCAGAAACGCCTTCTGCATCTTCTTACATACCAGTTTGAGAGATGATCTATGGCAAAATCTGAAATTGCTCTTGCTGCCTTTGTAACATCATAAGCATCCATTAACTCAGTGAATTCTGCGATAAGAGAGTTTAGTTTAGAAATTATCCACCTGTCAATCTCCGGTCTCTTTTCGTAAGGAACCAGTTCTTCTTTAAAAGTGAATTTATCAATATTAGCATATAGAGCTAAGAATGAATACGTATTCAGGAGGGTACCAAAGAACTTTCTTTGAGATTCAGCAAGAGCTTCTTCATCAAAAAGAGTTGGCCTCCAGGGCGGGCTGTTTGTTACGAGGTACCATCTTGTAGCATCAGCTCCATATTTTTCAAATAGAATAAAAGGATCAACTGTGTTGCCACGGGACTTGGACATTTTTTGTCCTTTTTTATCAAGGATCAATTCGTTAACAATAATATTCCTGTAAGCAACATTATCAAACAACATTGTTGCAATTGCATGGAGTGTATAAAACCATCCGCGCGTCTGGTCAATTCCTTCACAAATAAAATCTGCAGGGAAAAAGTTCTTTTCAAAAAGCTCTTTATTTTCAAAAGGATAATGATATTGAGCAAAGGGCATTGCACCTGAATCAAACCAAACATCAATCACTTCAGAAGTTCTTTTATATATCTTTCCGTTTCTTTCAAAGAATATT
>CAZEWJ010000102.1:0-4217 GCA_964515875.1 uncultured Ignavibacteriaceae bacterium
CTTGATTTAATCATTTTTTTTACTATTTTAGCTCTTAAAATTAAAGGAATTTTTACTTATTGACTAATTTGCTACTATTATAAATTATTAAATAGTTTATAATTTTTGACCAGAAGTAGCAAAGTTCTGCCGATCTAAGGAGCTTCTCTGGTCGGTTTTTTTATTGTAAAGGAAACTTTTTTTTCAAGGAGTTCGTATATGTATATAAGTTGATACCTACTAATTAAGTAAGTGGCATTAAAATATAATGAAAGGAAGGCACCATGAAAACTCTTAAAGCAAAAATCGACAATCCTTTATCTGACCTTATCAGTGATGATATTTTCGAGCTTCTCAATGCTCAGGGGTTAATTGATGAAAAATCAGTCAGAGATTATCAGATAAGAAAGAAATTCAAACAGCTGAGATCCACTAAGGTAAGTGCAGGGGATGCAATTGATTCTATAAGGGAAGAATATCCTTACCTGCAGTTTGATACAATCCGTAAAATTGTTTATCAGATTAGCAAGTAATTCTTGACAATAGTTTAATTGCAATTTATATTTTAACTGACTCTTTCAAAGGGTTCTCCCCTGCCCTTTGATGTAAAGGAGTCGAGCCCAGTGGTTCCCCATCACTGGGCTTTATTTTACTTTTCTAATGGAGATATTATGGCTAAAAAGATTCAAAAGAAAAAAGCTCACACTCAAAAAAAACCCATTGAGTCCCCTTTTAATATCTATTGGGAAAAACAGAATTATATTTTATTATTAGCTGGTTTTGCCTGCATCCTTATAGGATTTTATTTTCTCGGACAAGGTTCCTGGGATAGTACAGCCTCACTTATAATTTCTCCAATATTTCTTTTCATTGGATATATATTAATTTTCCCTGCATCTATTTTCTTCAGGAAAAAGAAAGAAGAAAAAACTCCACAGGAAAAAGAAATTGCTGCTGGCAAAAGTTAAAGGAAATATTGTCTCCACTCAGAAAAATGCTTACCTAAAAGGACACAAGCTTCTTCTTATCCACCAAATAGATTTAAGCGGAAATTACATCGGCAAAAAAGATATTATAGCTCTTGATCTTATTGATTCAGGAATAGGAGATACGGTTTTAGTAGTCCAGGAAGGTGCTGCTGTTGTGCAAATCTTAGGACACAAAAAAGCACCTGTTCATACAATGATTGTTGCAATAGTTGATGATATTGAAATTACAAAATTAAAAGATTGAAAGATTACAAAATTGGGGTTTGCCAAATCAAAAGGATTCCTGAATTAATCGTTTACAATTTTTTATTTCTTTAATCTTGTATTTTTTTAATCTTTAATTACAAATGTCCAAACTTACTTTCGATCAGCTTTTAAATTTAAAACTGCTTCTTTCTGTTGAAGGAATTGGTCCGGGAAAAATCAGGAACCTTCTTGCAAAATTCCGCACATTAGAAAAAGTTCTTTCCTCAGATTTAAAATCACTTAAAGATGTTGATGGTATTAGTGATAATCTTGCCAGGAAAATTCAAAGAATAAATACGCAAAGAGAAAATGTTGAATCAGCATTAAAAAAAGATTTAGAAATCCTTGCTAAAATTAATGGCAAGATTATTACCGTGTGGGATGAATCATTCCCTCCCCTTCTTAAAAAAATTTATGATCCGCCACTCTTTCTTTACATTAAAGGTTCTTTTTCAAAAGGTGATGAATATTCTATTGCTGTGGTTGGAACAAGACAGCCGACCAACTATGGAAAAATCCAAACTGAAAAAATTGCTTCAGAATTGGCAAGCCAGAATATTACAATTGTCAGCGGAATGGCAAGAGGCATTGATTCAATTGCTCACAGATCGGCTTTAAAGATTGGCAAAAGAACAATTGCAGTAACAGGTTCAGGGCTTGATGTTGTTTATCCTCCTGAAAATAAAAAACTTTATGATGAAATAGCAGAGGAAGGTTTGATAATTACTGAATATGAATTGGGAGCTAAACCTGATGCTATGAATTTTCCTAAACGGAACAGGATAATTTCTGGATTAAGTCTGGGCTGTGTTATTGTTGAAACAGGAATTTCCGGAGGCGCAATGCAAACTGCCGCTTTTGCTCTTGATCAGAACAGGGAAGTTTTTGCTGTGCCGGGAAACCTTGGCATAAAACAATCGGAAGGAACTAACCTTCTTATTCAAAAAGGAGAAGCAAAATTAATAAGATCTGCTGAAGATGTTTTACTGGAACTTGAGCTAAAGCTTAAACCTATAATCGGGAAAAATATTCCAAGACCAAAAATTGAATTAAATCTTTTTGAGGAAAAAATTCTTTCTGTTTTAAAAGATAATCCTGTTCAGATAGATTTGATTGCTTCTTCAACAAAGCTAACAACTTCTGATTGTCTTGTTCATTTATTATCGCTTGAGTTTAAAGGATTGGTAAAACAATTGCCAGGGAAAATGTTCGCGCTAATGTAAATCAAAAGTTAAAATTTGAAAATCTTCTGCTTGAACCCCGACTGTAATCGGGGCAGGCTTTACTCTTGCCTGCCCACCGAAACTTTACAAAGGTGGGAACTTGAACTAATTTTTAGTATTTCTTCAGTTTCTTCCATAAAAATTTTAATCTCTCTTTCAGGTTCTTCTCCTGCCCATTCTCACTTGGGAAATAAAATTGTGAGCCTTTCAATTCTTCCGGTAAATAATTTTCTTCTACAAAATTATTGTCAAAATCATGAGGGTATCTATATTCTTTTCCATAACCAATCTCTTTCATCAGCTTTGTTGGTGCATTCCTGAGATGTAAAGGAACCGAAAAGAGAGGTTTGTTTTTTACTTCTGAAAAAGCTTTTTCTATTCCTATATAAGCTGCATTACTTTTAGGAGAAGATGCAAGGTATGTCGTGCATTGAGCAAGAATAATTCTTGCTTCAGGATTGCCAATTTTATTAACGGCTTCAAATGCTGCTTCTGCCAAAACCAGTCCATTAGGAGAAGCGTTACCAATATCTTCCGAGGCAAGAATAACTAATCTTCTGGCAATGAATAAAGGATCTTCACCACCTTCAAGCATTCTTGCAAGCCAGTATAATGCTGCATCAGGATCGCTGCCCCGAACACTTTTTATAAAAGCAGAAATAACATTATAATGTTCTTCACCACCCTTATCGTAAATAATATTTTTCTTCTGAACAATGTCTTCCAGAATTTCTTTTGAGATTATAATTGGTCCATCGGCAGGTAAATCAGGATTAAGTTCATGTATTACAGCGGCTTCAAGAATATTCAACAAAACTCTTGCATCACCACCGCTTAGATAAATTAAAAATTCTTTATCATTTAATTCAATATTTAATTGTGAAAGGAATGAATCTTTTTCAAGTGCAGACTTTATTATTGTTTCAAGATTTTCCTTACTTAATTCTTCAAGTATATAAGTTCTTGCTCTCGATCTTAAAGCAGGAATAACTTCAAATGAAGGATTTTCAGTTGTAGCACCGATTAAAGTTATCAAACCGGTTTCAACACTATTTAAAAGAGCATCCTGCTGGGCTTTATTAAAGCGATGAATTTCATCAATAAATAAAATTGTTCTTTTATTAAAAGATTTATTGTGTTCTGCAATTTCAATAATAGCTCTTATATCTTTTACTCCTGATGAAACAGCATTTATCTGGTGGTATTCTGCATTGGTATGTTCGGCAACAATTTTAGCAATAGTTGTTTTGCCGGTACCGGGAGGTCCCCAAAGTATCATAGAACTGAGTGTGTCATTCTCAATCATTAATCTTAATGGCTTTCCTGTTCCAAGAAGAGATTGCTGACCCTGAAATTCTTCTAAAGTTTTAGGACGTATTCTTTCTGCTAATGGTACCTGGGGAATTTCAGATCGCCTCATTTTATTCTTCTTCAACTTTAATTGTTTTTTCACCTTCTCTTAACATATCATGCTTTTCACGTGCCGTTCGTTCTATTTTGGCAGGAATCTTTTTCTTTAATGAATCAATTTCCCCTTCAAGCTTTTTGTTTTCATCTTCAACTTTTTCCGTTTGGGATTTTACTTCTTTCACCTGGTCTTTCAATTTTAAATATTTAATTACTCCCTGGCCATTAAAGAATAAAAAAACAAGTCCGGCTATAAAGAGAAAAAGAAAGAAGTACGATCTGAATCTTTTATTTTTAAATGAAATCATTTACAAACCATGCCTACCGTGTAACTCTTCAGCATTTCGGTAACACGGAGTTATATTATTGATTA
>CAZEWJ010000103.1:0-4043 GCA_964515875.1 uncultured Ignavibacteriaceae bacterium
TTCAAGTCGTTTTTCTACTGTTCTATTTAGTTTTTCAGGGAGAACAATAATTAAGTCAACCTCATTTTTAATTGGTATACTATAAATTAGAAGCTGCCCGACAGCTGAATACAAACATTGAGTCGAAAAACTTGTTTTAATTTCAAAAAGAGTTGTGATTTTTTTTTTGTTATATATAAACAAATCTCGATCTCTGTCATTGGCGACTTTATACCCTTTATTTTGAAGTTGACTTACTAATGCGTCCACAACAATACCGTGTATCCTATTAAAAGTTATTTTCCCCTCTCTTTTAATGGTGTGTTTTCCAGAACCTTCAGCAGTGTATTGATAATTAATTAAATCTTCAAAGTTTTCTATTTCTTCAACGTCTTCAAGGTTTTTTATTCGTTTGATTTCTGAAATGAAATTCGCAACTTGTTTTGGTAAATATGGTGAACTTAATTCACCAACTAAACAAAATTCGGTTTCTCTGTCCCCATCAATTGCTGTTACTTTGTCCCCTCTGAAATTATCTGTGAAAAGATTTTTTCCAACGCCACGTTTTCCGCCTCCAATTCTTCCTCTATGAAGTACAAGAATATTTCCATTATCCTCAACTGCAAATGCACCTGCGATTCGTCTATTTATTCCTTCGTATGGAAAATTAATTTCACCATTTAATGAATTATTTGCTCCTGCATGTGGTTTGCCAATACCGAATCCGTTCCAATATCTTGTATCAATTTCGTGTACTGAAATCCATAAATTTAAGTCTGGGGAGTAATGTACAGTATCTTTATAGCTTCCACCGGGATAACCTACCCAGCAGTCAATTTTTTCTGTGAAAAATTCCTTAAGTTTCCGTTGAAACCGCTTGTGGAGTTTTTCTATTTCTTGTCCGTCCGAAATTACTTTTATCATAGTTTATATATAATTCAATTAATTGTCGTTGACTCTATCTTATTGCTGAAGGCTTTGTCTTAGAATATCCCGCAGATGATCTTACCGCATAATCCATCAGCCATTCCTGAGAATTAATTTTTTTATCATCTTCTTTAGAATCGCATCTTATATAATTCATATCCGGCTGAAGCTCTCTTCCTTTTACATTATCCTTTATAGATACATTAAGGAGGCTCTTCATTATTTCACTTTTAATTTTCGGATCTTCAATCGGCCACGCTATTTCAACTCTCCTGTCTAAGTTTCTCTGCATAAAATCCGCACTGCTTAAATAAATTTCTTCATTCCCATTATTATAGAAATATAAAACCCGGCTATGTTCAAGATATCTTCCAACAATACTTATAACCCTTATATTCTCGCTTAAACCAGGGATTTTAGGAACAAGGCAGCAAATTCCCCTGATGATCAAATCTGTTTTTATACCTTCATTTGATGCTTCATAAAGAGCTGCAATAAGAGTCGGATCCACCAGGGAATTCAGCTTAAGAGTTATTTTACCTTTACCGCCTGCTTTTACATTGTTGATTTCTCTTAGTATCATCTCAAGAAATTTTTCTCTCATATTAATTGGAGCTACAATAAGCTTTTTAAAATCGGTTTGCTTTGAATATCCTGTTAAATAATTAAAAACATCGGTAACATCTGCACATATTTCCTGGTTGTTTGTAAAATATCCAAGATCAGTATAAAGTTTTGAAGTTGTTACATTATAATTTCCATTAGACAAATGAACATACCTGTTAACGCCATCCGATTCACGCCTTACCACCAGAGTCATCTTTGCGTGAGTCTTTAATCCAACCAAACCATAAACAACATGCACACCAACTTTCTCAAGCTCTCTTGCCCAGAATATATTGTTCTCCTCATCAAACCTCGCTTTAAGCTCAACAAGAACTGCAACCTGCTTGCCTCTTTCGGCAGCTTCAATAAGATACTCTATTATTGGAGATGTTGAACCAACTCTGTAAAGTGTTTGCTTTATTGCAAGAACATCCGGATCACGTGAAGCCTGTTTAATAAATTCAATAACAGGTGCAAAAGAATGATACGGGTGATGAAGGAGAATATCTTTTTGCTTTATAATGCCAAAAAAATCCTCCTCCTCTTCGAATACTTTTGGAATAACAGGATAATATGGTTTTGCTTTTAACTGGTGTAACGGAAGATCATACAGAGTCATTACATCACTAAGTCCTAAGGGACCTTCAAGCACATGAACGTCTTCTTTTTTTATCTGGAGATTTTCAATTAAAGTATCGAGCATGAAATCCGGCATTTTGCTTGCGACCTCTAATCTTACAACACTGCCGAATCTTCTCTGTCTTATATTTTCTTCAATTACGCTTAAAAGATCGTCAGCTTCATCTTCCTGCAATTCAATATCAGTATCTCTTATAATTCTGAACCGGTTAGCCTCAAGAATTTCCATCCCGGGGAAAAGCATAGAAAGATTAGCTTTAATAAGATCACCAAGCCAGATGAATTTTGCACTGAACTGTCCATTAGTCTGAAGCTTCTTACCTGGATTTATTATTAAATCAATCTGCATTAATTTTGGAAGTATACTTGGAACTTTAACTCTTGCAAAATGATTTTCGCCATTTGGCTTTCTAACAAGAATTGCAAGGCTTAAGCTTAAGTTAGAGATGTACGGGAATGGTCTTCCCGGGTCGAACGCAAGGGGAGTAAGCACAGGAAAAATTTCTTTCCTGAAATATACTTTCAGCTTTTCCTTTTCATCATCAGTTAAGTTTTCATATTCGGCAACCTCAATATTATTTTCTTTAAGAGCAGGAATAATTTCATTCTGCCATAAGTCCAATGTTGTATTCAGCATCGGCATAATCATCTTTTCAATTTTTTGAAGCTGCTCTATGGGAGTTAACCCATCAATTGTTGGCTCAAGAACATTTGCTGCAATCTGTTCCTTAATGCCTGCAATACGGATCATATAAAATTCATCCAGGTTTGAATGAAATATTGAAAGGAACTTAACCTTTTCCAGTAATGGCTGTTCAGGATCAAGCGCTTCTTCAAGAACCCGGCGGTTAAATTCTACCCAGCTTAAATCCCTGTTAAAGAAGTTTTTAGGATCATTATATTTTTTTAGAAGTTCTTTACCGATCATTTTTTATTTTGAATAATTAGGTTAAATATAAGTTTTTTTATGGTACAAATTAAATGGAAATATAAAGAGTTTATTAGTAGAAAATGTACCCATAAAAAGGAAGATTATGCTTATTTGAATTTCCTCATTATTCAACCTCTTAAGTTTGCTTACAGTTTAGTAACTAATTGTGCATTTTTTTTGAAAACGGTCATCATATTATACATTCTGTGATTATTCAACTTTGTTTTCTTTAAAGCAGGAACGAGATATGAAGTTTATTTTGGTTTTAAAAGATGATGGTTTGAGTTTCTCAAAAGAAACTAATTTTAATAACACGAATACATTAGGACTGCGTTGGTTAATGTTCTGGTACAGCAGCTTGGAGGTACAATCTCAATTAACAATTCGAAAGGAACGGAATATATAATTACACTTTCAAACCTGGCATAATTTTTTTGTAAAGTATTAGTTTATCTGATTTTTCCAATAGATATATCTTTGTCTCTCCGTATTTTATTTCATCTCTTATATTATGATTACATTTAACCTGAAGCAGTATTTTAATAATTTAACGATGTATTTATAAAAAGAAATAATTTGTAATGAAAGATTCTGTTTTAATTATTGATGATGAAGCTGAGCTTAGAAGTCTTCTTTCAAGATTAATAAGCCTGGAAGGTTATAAGGTTCAATCCTGGGTTGAGAGTGAAGAAGGGAAAGGGAGTAAATTTATTTTTACTCTTCCAGTAAGCTGATTGTTTTTTACTTGAGATGATTAGTTCTCATGATCTTTTGGGCTAAAGCCCATAGACTCTCTTTATTTTTTTAACCCCAGTCTTAAAGGTTTGTTGTGTAACTTTGTTTTGTCATTGCGAATCCCACTTTAGTGGGGTGAAGCAATCTCAAAGTAATTATTTGCACTAATTTAGAGATTGCTTCACTCGAAGACTCGCTACTAATGACCACTTCCTGTTACGGAGTG
>CAZEWJ010000104.1:0-3384 GCA_964515875.1 uncultured Ignavibacteriaceae bacterium
GTTCTTAAAGAAGTTATAGAATTAGTTTGAAATATTATTGATCTAAAATTTCAAACTTTATTTATAATTTAAGATGATAAATCTTCATTTCAGTTAATCCTTTCATCTTTAATGGTTTCATCGGTTAAACTAATTTTCAGCCTTCTTTAAAAAATGAGTGGTATTGTTTGATATTAATAGAAACAAAAGAAATAGTTTTCTTTAAAAAATAATTTGTAAGATTTCCACGCCGCAGGTGCTAATGAAAAAAGATGAAAAATTTTTAAGTGAAATTCTTAAACTGGCGGATGTGAATATTAATGGTTCAAGGCCGTGGGATATTTTAGTAAAAAATGAAAATTTTTACAGAAGAATCTTTAGCGATGGGGTGCTTGGTCTCGGGGAATCATATATGGACGGTTGGTGGGATTGCAATGATCTTGATGAGTTTATCTATAAAGTATTAAAAGCAGATATTGAACATAAAATTTACTCACCCAAATTTTTTTATTTTACCATTAAATCAAAGATTCTGAATTTGCAAAGTAAGAATCGAGCTGCAAAAGATGTTAGTTACCACTACAATCTCGGTAACGTACTTTTCAGAAATATGCTGGATAAAACTATGACTTATTCGTGTGCATATTGGAAGGACGCAAAAAATCTTGATGAAGCTCAGGAAGCAAAACTTAAATTAATATGCAATAAGGTAGGATTAAAACCCGGAATAACTTTGCTCGATATAGGCTGTGGCTGGGGAAGTTTAATGAAATATGCTGCTGAAAATTTTGGAATCAGATGCGTGGGGATTACTTTATCTACGGAACAAGCAGCTTTGGGAAAAGATCTTTGTAAAGGTCTGCCTGTTGAAATAAAATTACAAGACTATCGGGATATAAAAGAAAATTATGACAGGATAGTATCAGTTGGTATGATTGAGCATGTTGGAAGTAAGAATTATAGAACATTTATGAAAATTGTTCATCAAAGCCTTAACGACGATGGATTATTTTTACTTCACACTATTGGAGCTACCAATTCAACAACCAGGGTATCTGATCCATGGATGGATAAATATATATTCCCGGGTAGTGCGCTTCCATCAGCTGATCAAATTGCGTTGGCGGCAGAAGATCTTTTTATAATGGAAGATTGGCACAACTTCGGGTTTGATTATTCTAAAACACTTAGAGCATGGTTTGATAACTTTATTACTAATTGGGATAATATAAAATCAGATTATTATAATGACAGGTTCTTCAGGATGTGGAAATATTTTCTGCTTATACAGTCAGGATCATTTCGCGCCCGCAGGAATCAATTATGGCAAATTGTTTTTTCTAAGTATGGAGTTCAGGGGGGATATACTTCGATACGTTAAGTTTATTCCGGGGAAAACAATTATATCAAAAGAAGTAAAGTAATTGATTTGATCCTGAGAAAAATTCCCTTCAACACTAATAAAAACTAATAAATATAGTCTCTAAGTTCCATATCTGTCCAAAATAATTTACCCACTCCTTAATCCCCTCCATGGAGGGGACTTTGTTATGCGATTTTTACTTAACATTTAGTATCGTTGTCTTTTCCAGAGAATGGATTCAAAGAAGCATGAATAAGTTCCTTTCATATCAGTTCAATACAACATCCATTTTATTTATATTTGTATAAAAGTTTTCTGTCATTCTAAATAAGGAGAAATAATGACACCCGAAGTAATTAAAGGATTAAAACCTTCCATTCTCTGGCAGAGATTTTATGAAATAACCCAGGTTCCCAGACCAAGTAAAAAAGAAGAAAAAATTCTTGCTCATATGAAAAGATTATTTAAGGAATTAAATATTTCTTTTAAAGAAGATAAGTATGGAAATATTGTCGCATCTGTACCTGCAACTCCCGGTTATGAAAAAGCACCTGCTATTGTTTTACAGGGACATGTTGATATGGTTTGCGAAAAGAATAAAGAAACAAAACACGATTTTGAAAATGATCCGATTACAATGGTTAGAGACAACGGCTGGATAAAAGCAAAAGGTACAACTCTTGGCAGTGATAATGGTATTGGCGTTGCAGCAGCGCTTTCAATAATAACAGATAAAGATGTTACTCATGGTCCAATAGAAATTTTATTAACTGTTGATGAAGAAACAGGATTGACAGGGGCAACAAAGCTTCAACCAGGATTAATTTCAGGGAAAATTCTACTCAATATGGATTCTGAGGAAGACGGAGCTTTTTATGTTGGCTGTGCAGGTGGAAAAGATACATTGGGTTCATTTAGTATTGAATATGAAAATTTACCCCAAGGTTTTTTTGCGTATGAATTAATGGTAACCGGATTAAAAGGTGGTCATTCCGGTTTGGATATAAACCAGGGAAGAGCAAATGGAATAAAAATTTTAGCCAGAACTTTAAATCAGCTTAACAGATTTGATTATCGAATTGCAAAGATTGATGGAGGCAGTTTAAGAAATGCTATACCAAGAGAATCGGAAGCTCTCATTTTTATAAATAAAAAAGATTATGCTGAAATTGAAAAGACCTTAAGTGATTTTGAAAAGAAGGCTGTGGTCGAATTCAAAACTGCTGATGCCGCCTTGAAAATAAATTTTAAAGAGGTAAATGAGAATTTTCCGAAAGTCTTTACAAAAAGTTTTTCTGATAAAATTGTAAATACTTTACTTGCATTACCTCACGGCGTTATAATGATGAGTAAAGATATCCCTGATCTTGTTGAAACTTCCACAAACGTAGCAACTATAAAAATTGATGGGGATAAATTGACTATTGGGACAAGTCAAAGAAGCTCAGTCGAAAGCGCAAAAAAATATATTGGTGAAAGTGTTCAATCTGTTTTTAGTCTTGCGGGAGCTAAGATAGAAATGACTGATGGATACCCTGGTTGGAAACCTAATCTCGATTCAAAGATATTAAAAATATCTAAAAGTGTATTTAAGAATCTTTTCCATAAAGAGCCTGCAATAAAAGCAATACATGCCGGGCTTGAGTGCGGAATTCTTGAAGGCAAAAATCCGGGACTTGATATGATCTCATTTGGGCCAACTATAATGGGTGCTCATTCCCCCGATGAAAAAGTAAATATTGAAACAGTAGAAAAATTCTATTCCTTATTAAAAGGAATTCTAAAAGAACTTGCTCAGCCAAATAAAAATTGAAAAAAAGTAGTTTGCATTAGCAAGCCAGAAATATTAATTTTGCATACAATTTTTCTTAGGGCCCATAGCTCAGTTGCCTGTCCGCCTGTGGAGGAGTTAGAGCAGCCGATTTATAAGGGTCGAAGATTTAATTATTAGAAAATAATATTAAGGGCCCATAGCTCAGTTGGTTAGAGCAGCTGACTCATAATCAGCGGGTCGGTGGTTCAAGTCCATCTGGGCCCACTTT
>CAZEWJ010000105.1:0-3353 GCA_964515875.1 uncultured Ignavibacteriaceae bacterium
CATTGCGACCGGTCTTTATGACCTAATGACATCTCGGTCTTAATCATCATATCTTCCCTTCTCTAATTTAACCTTTTATCTTTTTATCAATATACGATGACGGTTAAAGATTGTTTTTACATATCAAACTTAAATTTTCTATCACGTATCGCAAGCTGAATCAGCTTGTCAAGGTTTCCTTCAACTTCTACAAGTACAAGCTGTTCAGAATCATGTGTAATAATGAACATTTTCTTAAAGAACATTTCAGGATCATTGCTAAGGTAAACGGCTGTTAATTCATCATCACCATAAGACCTTACAATATATCTCCAGCCTCTTACCTGCATTTCATCGTTAATTTTTTCCATCATAGCATTTTTTTCTTTTTTTCTATCCTTCGTCATTGTATAAACTCCAACCTGAACGTTCGAGAATTGTCTCATTAGGTCATCAACTATTTCATCATCCTGGTTGAAGTTTACAACCCAGCTTGCTAAGTTAATTACAAACGGACCTGCGGATAGTTCAACTTCACGATGGTAATCATTACCAAATTTATTAATCAGTTTTGTGCTCATTTCTTTAAAATTCCGATTAACATTTATACATCCAGATGCTGCAAACAGTACAATTATAATAAGAGGAGAAATTTTTAATAAAGTTTTCATATTAGCCTCACTGCTTATCTATCTTATCAAGTGAGGGAATATCAAACTTCGCTCCAAGCTTTCCTATCTTTTTAAGATCTATTGTCCCGACAATATTAACAAATACAGCTTCTCCGCTTTTGTCTAAGCTTGTAACAACAAGCCCTTCAATATTACTCTTGTTTCCTGCTTTTATATAAACGTTAATAGCTTCTTCACCACCTTTTGATCTGACAATCCGGTCCCATTTTTGAGAGACAAGCTTTTTATCAAGATCATCAATTTTATTTCTTAATCCATTTTCATTTTTATCGCTCACTTCAAAAACATTTACTTTTACAAGCTGCAAACCATTAAGCATTGAAGATAATTCAGGTTCTTCATCTTCGGTTATTGTGGATACTAATTTCAGTATGTTTGATTCAAGGAAAACCTCTGTTACTCCATCTCCTTTTTCAAACATAGAGAGATCGCCGAAATCAAAGTAACCGGGTTCTTTACTGTATTCATTCTGTGCGAATGCCCCAAGGGTAAATAACATAATAAAGATGAATAAAAATTTGCCGTATTTCATTTTAACCTCCTATTAGAACTTCATTTATTATTGATAAACTTTTATGAATTGGTTTGCCGACTCTTTTAGGTAATATTTCTTCCTGAATTAAATTTTCTGTTTTCTTAAAGATCCTGTTAACTATTGCAAGAGATTCTTTTACTTGCTTTTCAGCGAGCTCTATTTCTGCCTTTGAGTAAACCTGTTCTTCTTCTTTATTCTGATATAATAAAACTGCAACCAACGCTGATACTAACAGGAAAGAAATTGCAAAAACATAAGCAGGTTTCAGAATAAAAGATTTATTTACTTTTATTGTTTTTATTTGAATAGATTCAATTACCGAATCAGGGCATTCTTCCAGGGGAATTTTTTTAATGTTGTTGGCAGTATAATGGTACTCATTATAAATTCGTTTTACTTCAGGATCTTTCTTTACAAGGAAATAGATTTTTAATCTATCGATCAGGCCAGCATCTTTATAAGCTGCAGCAATTATCTTATCCAGAGTTTTAGCATCCATTTTATATCCCTTATCGTGCATAATCTTTTAATCTCTCTTGTAATTTTTTTCTTGCTCTTAAAATGTAAACCTTAACACTGTTAATCGGCATATCCAGAACATCACTTATCTCTTTATATTTTAAACCTTCGATTTCGTAAAGAACAAACACACTTCTTAAATTTTCCGGCAGCGTTTGAATAGCTGTTTTTATTCTTTCATCTGTTATGCTTTGCAATGTTGTTGCTTCAGGTTGATTCAATCTATTATTATCAACAACTCTATCTTCAAAATCCTCATCAATAAATACTGATCGCTGGTTTGCTATCTGTGTTCTTATTAAATAATCAATGCAGAGATTATACGTTGTTCTCATAATCCAGGAACCGGCAGCAGACAGCTTGAATTTTCCCATGTTCTTCCATAGTCTTATAAGAACCTCCTGGCTTATGTCCTCAGCATCCATCCTGTTCTTAACCATATAAAGAGCATAACTGAAAATCTTATTCTTATACCGGTTTACAAGCGCTTTGTAACCTAAAGTTTCCAGCATTTTAATATAGAGACGGTAAGACTCTCCTAAATGTTACTTCAAATTTTATTTTATAGCGAAGAATAGGAAGAAAATTTAGTAAATCAGAAAAGATGATGATGGTTGAAGTATATAGCTGATGCACGGAGAAGAAATTGGTATAGGGTATAAAGGTATAGGGTATAGGGTATATGGTCATAAAGTTCGATATAAAGATTAAAATTATTTCATATACCTTATACCTGTATACCTTTATATTTATACCTATAGCATCGTTTGATAAGAAAATTCTATAATCTTTGGTTTTACGAGTCTTTCAAAATCTTTGTAATCCATTTTAATCAGTTCAGTGTGTGTACCGGCGTTAAAAGCAATTTCGTCGTCTTCTGTTAAGCTTTTAGCAACATAAACATCTATATCATACAGGTTACCAAAGGGAGGCATAGCTCCTGGTTCACATCCCGGAAATTTATCAACAAATTCATGTTCATCAGCAAGCCTTATGTTTGAGGCACCGGTTGATTCTTTAAGGAGATCGAAATCTACTTTATAAGAAGCCGGCAGCACAGCCATAACCATTTTTCCATCAATCTTTAGCATAACAGCTTTTGCAAGCTCTTTCCCGGGGATATGGGCAGATGCAGCAATCTCCTGTGCTGTAAAAGCTGATGAATGAGTAATTGCCTCATACTTTATTTTGTTGTTGTCTAAGAATTCTTTTAATTTTTTTGCAGGCATATAATCCTCCTTATTTTAAATTTCTTTGGCTTTTGTTAGATGAATGAAGATTAGAGCTCTTCTTTTGATTAATATACTCTGAATCATTTTAAAATTCAAAACAGAGAACTATTATATTTACAAATAAATTTTTGTTTGTGTTATTTATCAAAATTTGTTGAGGATTCATTATATGGCATATTACCTTGTAATTGCTAAACTCAGGAAAGAATTCTTCACAGAACTCAAAGATTCTCTTAATAGGGATTTGTTTTATAATTTAAAACCATTCGGACATGTTTTAACTTTCAGCCTGAAAAATGCAAAAATTCAGAAGGATGGTTCGGCTGTCTGGGAAGAAGAAGACCTGCCTGCCGTGTAACTCTTCAGCATTTCGGTAACACGGAGTTATATTATTGA
>CAZEWJ010000106.1:0-2963 GCA_964515875.1 uncultured Ignavibacteriaceae bacterium
AAAGTAGCTTAATAAAATGGAGTCTCAATTTTCAACTAAGTTTGACTTTATACCAATTCGATTGTAGGGAATTTAAATTACCAATTTAATACACATCTTTTTTCTATAAACCAAAATTTATATATTCATCTATCGTTTCACTATAATTTATATGAAAATATATAATTACCTGCTTGAAAGCATTAATTCAAAGGGAGCTGCTTATCTTGTTCTTCTTGATCCTGATAAGGTAACTGAAGACCGTTTGCCTGCATTTGTAAAACATTGTGAAAAATCAGGAGTTGATGCTTTTCTTATTGGCGGCAGCTTAATGCTGAACAACAATTTTGAGACTTTTATAAAAAAAGTAAAAGAGAATACAAAACTTCCTGCAATAATATTTCCCGGGGATATCACACAGATTTCAAATGCAGCAGATGCAATACTTTTCCTTTCCGTTGTAAGCGGCAGGAATGCTGAACATCTTATAGGCAAGCATGTTCTTGCTGCACCAATTATTAAAAAAGCTGGTATTGAACCAATCTCAACAGGATATATTCTTATTGAATCGGGTGTAACAACAACAGCAGTTTATATGAGCGGAAGTCTTCCTTTACCAAGGAATAAACCGGAAATAGCAGCAGCAACAGCATTAGCCGCAGAATATCTTGGAATGAAATTCGTTTATCTTGAAGCTGGTTCAGGTGCTGATAATTCTGTCCCTGACGAAATGATTAAATCTGTATCTTCAGTCTGCAAGATACCCGTAATTGTTGGCGGCGGAATAAAATCTCCAAATGCTGCAAGAAAAAAAGTCGAAAATGGTGCAAAGATAATTGTAACAGGCAATTTTTTTGAAGATGAAAATAACTGGGATATGATAAAAGATTTTGCAGATGCAGTGCATGTCAGAAAACCCGTTATGGTAAAATAAAAGGATGTTGAATTAAAATTATAACTGAGCCGTCTTTATGACGGCTTTCATTTTAGAAGGAAACTATTTTTGGATAAGAAAAAATTTATAATCGATTCACTAACCCAAAGCTCTGAAACAAAGCTTAAAATAATTAAAGAATGTTCTGAAGATATTCTTTCAGCTTCAAAATTAATTATTGATACCTTCAAAAATGGTGACAAACTTCTCCTTTGCGGGAATGGAGGAAGCGCTGCTGATTGCCAGCATATTGCTGCCGAGCTTGTAATCAGGTTAAGCCATAAAATCAAACGTCCTGCTTTACCTGCAATCTCCCTTACAACCGATACATCTTTTTTAACAGCTGCAGGAAATGACATTGGCTTTGAAAATGTTTTTGCAAGAGGTGTTGAAGGACTTGGTAATATGGGTGATGCTTTAATAGCTGTTTCAACAAGCGGAAATTCTGAAAATATTATTAGAGCTGTTCAAACAGCTAAATCCAAAGTGATGAAGACAATCGGATTTTTAGGAGGAAACGGTGGCAAGCTCAAATCAATGGTTGATTTACCAATTGTAATTCCTTCATCAAATGTTCAGAGAATCCAGGAAGGGCATATTACAATTGCCCATATTATTTGTGAGATTATTGAGGAAGAATTGTATGGGGGGAAGTAAGTTCAAGAGCAAGTTCAAGTTCAAGATAAAAACTTATAACTTCTTGAACTTGAACTTACACTTGAACTTGTAATTACAACTTAGTATCCATCCAGCTTATCTTATCCCCTTCTTTAATATTATAGTTATTCGTAAATCCTGCAACAACCTCAAGAACATAAACTGCTGGTGCAGAAGATGGATAGGATTGATCAGATAATGTTCTGGTATTCTTGTGAATTGTTACAATCTCTTTTTTACTATTAACAAAAATCATATCAAGCGAAATGAAGGTATTCCGCATCCAAAAAGACTTTATTTCTTCATCCGGAAATATAAAAAGCATTCCCTGTTTCTCTTGCATACTTTTTCTTTTCATTAAACCTAACTGCCTGTCATAATCTGAGTCTGCAATTTCAATATCTATAGAAACTATTGGTTCATTATTCATTGAATAGAAAGTAAGCTCACCTTCTTTTTTAAAAGTATATTCATCCATAGGTTTATCATTCTTAAAAATATCCGGGAATACAAGAAAAAATATTAAAGCAAGTAGAGCAATTACTGCAATAACCTGGTAAAGATGTTTAATCCCTTTTTTACTTTGCTGTGATTTTACAACTTGTTTTACCGGTTTCTTTTTAGCCACAGAATATTTTCCGTAATTTTAGATTTGAAAAATACTTTCAAACTTACAAATTTTTCCTGTCTGCCGACAGGCAGGTAATAAAGCATTAAGCAAAAATGAGTGATAGGAAATCATAGAGAGAGATAAAATAGAGCTGACCGAATCCCAAACAAAAATGCTGATAGGCGGCTGGGGAAAAGATGTTTATGAAAATACTGTTGTAGAAAAGATAACCTATCTTTCTGACGGATTAAAAGTGAAAGGATATATTGCTTATCCGAAAGATAACAAAGGGAAGAAATTTCCATGTATTATCTGGAACAGAGGTGGATACGAAAACAAAGGTGCGATTGATAAGTTTACAGCAAGAGGAATGTATGGACAAATTGCGAGCTGGGGTTATGTTGTATTTGCATCTCAGTATAGAGGAAATGCTGGAAGCGAAGGAAAGGAAGAACTTGGTGGAAGTGATGTAAACGATATCTTAAATCTTATTCCTCTTGCAGATGAACTTCCATTTGCTGATAAAGATAAATGGGGAATTGAAGGCTGGAGCCGTGGCGGAATGATGGCTTATCTTACATTACTCAAAAATCCAAACTTTAAATGTGCGGTTCTTGTTGGAGCTATTTCCAATCTCAAAGATTATGTTATGACAAGTGACAATAGAAATTCTATTTATAAAAAGATTATAGGAGAAGAAGATTTTGAGAAAAAACTTGATGAAAGAACTATTATAAATTTTGCAGATAAGCTACCCCAAATTCCTTATCTCTTAATGCATGG
>CAZEWJ010000107.1:0-2952 GCA_964515875.1 uncultured Ignavibacteriaceae bacterium
GTCCTTCAATTTCCCCCACATAAGTTTCATAAGGTTCAATAACTCCTGAATTAATTTCCCCGGCAAGAAAGAAAGTATCAAGAAGGTTGTAAACATAGAGCAAATATTCTTGTGATGAATCTGATTCAATTACATCTTTAACTAAAAATTCATCAATTCCATCACCATCAAGATCTAATGAGTATGCATCCGGATTAAGAAATTCCCTGGTGTAAATTTCATTCCAATTATTATCGTTTACAAGTAAAAGATTATCGGATAAATTGATTTTGAATAATTCGGAGGTAAAAATAGATTCGTTTTGAGCGAAAGAAATTTGAGAGAGTAAAAAAAAGGATACCCAGAAAGTGAAAGAGAATCTCAGTGGGGAGGAGATTTTTTTGATATATTTTTCTATTTCCAGAATAGCATCATAGATATGTTTAAGTTTTTCTTTATCCCTTATCCTAAACAGTATAACTTCTTGCATGAGGGATTTCACGCTTATTTATTTTTCGGATTGAAGCTGGTTCTAAAGTTAGAACTGCTAAAGTTTTACCTTCAAAAGTGTGAACTCTACTTCATAAGCTTTACCCTTTTCGTAAACATAAACAACAGTTCCTAAATCTCCTTTTTTGAGCTTATGTCCAGGTAAATCTTTATTTAAAATTATATTATCTAATTCTTTAAACATCTTATTTTGTAGGATATGCGGTTACAAAATATGGATTTCTTTTATTACTCTCAATGAAAGAACTCCATAATTAAAGCTTATCTTTTTTTGAATCTATCAATTACATCATAAGCTTGTTTGATTCCCAATTCTCCTGCTCTCGTTAAATCTCTAAATGCATCATCCATAGAACCAATTCCAATTTTAGCAATTCCACGATTATAATATGCATCTGCTGATTTAGGATTTAATTCAATAGCTTTATTTGCATCCGAAATTGCATTGTGATAATCTCCAATTTTACCATAGACTAATCCTCTATTATAATAATAATCTTCTACTTGAGGATCATATGAAATAGCTTTTGTAAAATCTTCAATTGCTTCAGGTAATTGGTTTATTTTTGTTTTTACCAATCCTCTATTGTAATAATATTTTGAAACTTTTGAATTTAATTTTACTGCGTGATCATAGTCCTTTAATGATAATATAAAATCTCCTAGTAGGAAAAGAGTTAAACCTCGTGCATAGTAATAATCAGAATTATTTGAGTTTAATTTAATTGCTGTGTTATGATCTTCAATTGCGGCTCTATAATTCCCAAAGTTTCTATATGCAATCCCCCGATTATAAAATGATTCTGGGAAATCAGGTTTTGATTTTATAAGTTGTGTAAAATCAGTAATTGCAGCTTCATAATTACCAGTCATTACTTTATAACAGGCACTATTAAACTTTTCATTAAATTCCATTCTCTTACCAGCTTATTTCAATTTTTTCATTAATGGTAGTCAATATTAAACCTTCTTTCTTCAAAACTTCTAAGATTTTTGGAATATCTTCACCTTCATAAATCGTTTCTGGAAATGGTACTTCAAACCTTTTTTTATGTAAATGATTTAATATTTTCCATAATAAATTCAAACTTTGAATAATCAAGTCTCCTCTAATATCTTCATCAGTCCAAACCTTATTTGGATTTATGACAGCTTCTTTATCTATATGAAAATGAGTAAAGTTTCTAATATTTTTTAACTTATTTGATAAAGTTTCAATCGGTTTTATATCAATATGTTCTTTTTTAAGAAAATCATTAATAATTTTCCCTTGACAATTATACAAATACCAAAATGTTGAACTTTTTTTATTTCTATCCAAAACCTTTATTAGATGTGAAATTAAATCATTCTCAAGAGCGTGACCAACAATTGAAAGAAAGTCCCATTCTGGAGAATAATGCTTTCCAGCAAATTTATTAAAAGCATTAAGCTTTGAAAACGCAAATTTTATTTCGTGTAAATTTCTGATTAGAGTTCTATCATATCTTTCATTAGTTTGATAACTACCCATACTTTTAGCCTGTGAAATAGTTCTTATTTAATTTTTCAGTAATATTGTTCAATGTTTCATATGCTTTTGTTAGCCAAAAGGAAATTGATAATATGATACTAATATTATTAAGATGTGAATCATTTTTAATATTTTGAAGAAATAATTTTGAAATATTAAAAAAAATATTTTCTGAATTATATTCTTTTCGGTAATCTAAATAACGTTTATTTAATAAAATATTTACACTATTTATATCCTCATTTTTCATTTTTAATTTACTTCTAAGGTTTTCATAATATAAATTATGTATTTCATCGAGAATTGATTTCGAATATTTGGGATTTTGAATTTTATATGGAATAATTTCAGTTGATAGGAATAAAAGAATGAACAAGAATTCATTTGAAAAAGATTCATTGTCAAAAAGAAATTTTAATTCTTCGGATTCTTCAATTTGGTTGGTTAAATTAATATATACACTACCCAGAGACTCATAATATTCCTTAGCAAACTTTAATCTATTACCACTAAATATCATTCTTACTTCTCTGCAACTACAGCCGATAGTTGTTTTACTAATTCACCAATCACTGCTTTCGCATCACCAAACAGCATAAAAGTATGCTCAGCATAGTAAAGATCATTTTCTATTCCAGCAAAACCAGGATTCATTGAACGTTTAATAGCAAAACACATTTTGGCTTTATCTGCATCAATTATCGGCATGCCATAGATAGGACTTGTTTTATCATTACGTGCAGCGGGATTTACAACATCATTTGCACCAACAACAATAGCAACATCAACCTGCGGCATATCGGGATTAATATCATCCATTTCAATTAATTGTTCGTAAGGAATTTTTGCTTCCGCAAGAACAACATTCATATGCCCGGGCATTCTTCCAGCAACGGGATGAATTGCAAATTTAACATCAATTCCAAGCTTAGTAAGAAGGTCGTACAACT
>CAZEWJ010000108.1:0-2932 GCA_964515875.1 uncultured Ignavibacteriaceae bacterium
CTACCGGCAGGCAGGATAGACGTTTGTAAAGATAAAAACGTTGCATTTTTTTATCAATGCAATTTAATCATTATGAACTTTGAAAACATCAAATTTAAGATATGAAGTTTCTGGCATTGCCGGCAATTGAGGGTGATCAATTGAAGCCCCGTTAAAATGAATTTGTTGAATCCTTTTTCTGCTTTTCACAGCAGCCTGGTTTATTGCTCTGATAAATTCTTCTTTTGATAAATGATGCGAACAGGATGATGTTGTTAAGTATCCTCCATCAACTACAATTTGTAAAGCAAGCCTGTTAAGCTTTTCATATCCTTTAATTGCTGTTGGAAGATTCTTTTTACTTTTTGTAAAAGCCGGCGGATCAAGATTTACCAAATCAAAAGATTTATTATTCTCATTACATCTATTCAGAAAATCAAAAACATCTTCAGCTATAAATTCACTTCTTGATTTAAGATCATTCAGATGAAAATTTTCTTCAGCAGATTTTATTGCTGGTTGTGAAGAATCAACAAAAGTTACAGAATCGGCTCCTGCATAAGAAGCATGCAATCCGAAACCACCTGTATTACAGAATGCATCAAGAACTTTCTTTCCTTTAGAAATTTTTTCTATAAAGAACCGGTTATCATTCTGATCAAAGTAGAAGCCGGTTTTTTGTCCTGTCCTGAAATCAATTTTATATTTAATAACTCCATCATTTATTATTTCATTCTTCACCTCACCGAAATAAACGTTATCTTCTTCAGGAAGTCCTTCAAGCCTACGGAAGTATGATTCATTTTTTGTGAAGATATTTTCTGCTTTAAGTTCTTTTTTAAGAAAATCAATAATGATTTGAATATTCTTCTCCATTCCTGCTGAATAAACCTGTAGTACAAAAGAGTTGTTGTATTTATCAATAATTAATCCGGGAAGAAAATCACTCTCACTAAAAACCAGCCTGAAGGAATTTCTCTGAGGATAAAATTGTTTTCTGAGATTAAATGCAGATAGAATTTTTTCTCTCACAAATGAGTAGAAATCTTCTCCTTCTTTTATTTTAAGAACTCTTACAGCGATTAGAGAATTTTTGTTATAAAATCCCCTCCCAATAAAATTATTTTTGTAATCAAATACTTCTACGAAATCACCATTATCAGGTTCACCTTCTGTTTTGGCAATCTCATTACTAAATACCCAAAGATGACCGGATAGAATTCTTCGTTCTTCGTTTTTTTTAAGGTAAATTTTAACAGGCATTTTTAAATGTTTAATTGCTTAATTGTTAAATTGCTGATATTAAACTTAATAATTTAAGCCTGAGCAAACTTTATTCTGTTTTTAAAATTCAAAGCATAATTATTTAGCTTTTTTGTATGCGAACTCAATCCACAGATACAAATCCATTAGTTGAAGAGAAATTAATAAATATTTTGAAAGAGAGTTCCATTCCTAAAAGATTATCAATACTTTACTCTTTAAGTTCATTTGCAATAAAACTATCTAAAAGAGCTTTGGCTAAAAAAAATCCTAAGATGAGTAAACAGGAATTAGATTTGCTGTTCATCAAAATAAATTATGGAGAAAAATTCTATAAGGTTGTAAATCAATTTTTACAGAAAGCGTCTAATGGGGAAGAATGAAATAGTTGAAGCTCTGGAACCTGTTATTAAAGCCTTTAATGAATTAGGTATTTTATATTATATAGCTGGTTCAGTGGCAAGTTCTGCTCTTGGAATACCAAGAACAACTTTAGATGTTGATTTAGTTTCGGCATTAACTTCTCATCATATCAAACCCCTCGTTAATAAACTTAAAACAGAATATTTTATTGATGCCGAGATGATTAAGGATGCATTAAAGACAAAAGCATCGTTTAATATCCTTCATCTTAAAACCATGCTGAAAATTGATGTATTTATTCTAAAAGATCAGCCATATCCACAGAAAGCATTTGAAAGAAAAGTAAAAGATAAACTTGAAGAAGGTCCTGATGCTATAAGTGTTTACCTCTGCTCACCTGAAGATTTAATACTGAATAAATTAGAATGGTTTAGGTCAGGTGGAGAAACTTCAGAACGGCAATGGCTGGATGTATTAGGTGTTATAAAAGTTCAGAGTGATTCTTTGGATAAAGAATACTTAATAAACTGGGCCAGGAAATTGGAACTTTTAGATTTACTGGAAAAATCATTTTCAGAATGTAATTTGAAATTATCTTAATAATAAAAATGTTATTGCTACTCCAAATAATTATTTGTAAAATAAACCAGCATTAAAATAAAAGCGGGGCTTTTATGAATAAAATTTCTCTTCTTCTAATAATACTCTTCTTATCCGGAAATAATTTTACTCAATCAGCATTTCCTCTGGAAAAAGGAAATACCTGGTATTATGAAATAATTTATGAATTCTATAATCCTCCTCAACTCCCTTCATATTATACTTTTCAAGTTGTGGATGATACATTAATGCCAAACGGAAAAACTTTTTGGATTTTTGAACCTAGAGATATGTTCTGGGAAAAATATGTCCGAAGCGATTCTGCATTTGTTTACTATTGGGATTCAAATTGCAATTGTGAAAAGCAAGTTTTTAATATCAACGCTTCGATTGGCTTAGAAGATACAATTAATTGGGCTGGTTATTTTTCTTCAACTCTAAGTGGAGCGTACCAAATAGTTTTATTTAATGAATCAATTAATAGGTATAATTATAATCTTGGAGGATTAATTTTTGCAGAAATTAATCTCTCTGAAAGATTTGGTTATACATCTTTCCTTTATTTAGGCGATTATCAATGGGAAAGAGATAACTGGCAATTAAAAGGATGCATTATTTCTGATACTCTTTATGGTGAAATGACTGATGTAAAACTAGTAAATGAGATTCCTGACAGAATGGAGTTGTATCAGAACTATCCAAATCCATTTAACCCCAGCACAAAGAT
>CAZEWJ010000109.1:0-2839 GCA_964515875.1 uncultured Ignavibacteriaceae bacterium
TACAAATCACGGGTTTTTGTCACTTTAAATAATGTTTAAAGTGAGAGGTTTTACTGTTTAAATGACTATTGACCAATGACTAACTTTTACAACCGCGAATTAAGCTGGCTATCCTTCAATTACAGAGTACTACAGGAAGCAAAAGATCCTGCCGTTCCTTTATACGAAAGAATAAATTTTTTAGCAATTTATTCTTCCAACCTTGATGAATTCTTCAGAGTTAGAGTTGCTTCTTTAAGAAGTCTTTTATCTTTAAAGAAGAAGACAAAGAAGAAGCTTGATTTCAGCCCTGAAGAATTATTAAAGCAAATCCATAAAACTGTAAACCGGCAGCAGGAAGAGTTTGGGAAAATTTACCGTGAACAGATTATTCCTCATCTTGAAAAGAATAAAATTTTCATTTTAAATGATGAACAGCTTCTTCCACAGCATAAAGATTATTTAATTGATTTTTTTAACCGTGAATTAAAACCATATCTTCAGCCGATACTTCTCGACAAAAGAATTGAAACATTTCTGCAAAATAAAGTTATATACATTGCTGTCAGATTGAAAAAGCTGGAAAACTCTCCTTCTAATGAAAGAAAGAAAAAAAGATTTAAGTATGCTTTGATCGAAGTTCCATCAAGAACAGGCAGGTTTATAATTTTACCTGAGGACAATGAAAATAAATCGCTCATCTTTCTTGATGATGTAATAAAAATATTTTTACCCGAACTGTTTCCCGGTTATGAAATTGAATCATCTTATACAGTTAAGCTTACAAGAGATGCAGAGCTATATATCGATGATGAATTTACAGGTGATCTTCTTGATAAGATAAAGAAGAGCCTGGGCAAAAGAAATACCGGTGTCCCATCAAGATTTTTATATGATGCGCAAATGCCAAAAGATTTTCTGAAGTATTTAAGAAACTGTATCAAGTTAAATAAAGATGATCTTATCCCGGGAGGAAAGTATCATAACTATAATGACTTCTTTTCCTTTCCGGACTTAGATGGAAGACAATGGGATAATCATCCTGAACTTGTTTCAGGATCTTATTCGCCGGGTGAGATTCCGAAACAAGTTTGGAATGACACGTTTGCTGCTTCTTTATTGAGATACGAGCCGATGCATCCGCAGCGAAGTAAAATTCTTGATAATTATAATTCGATTTTCAAGGCTGTGTCCGAACCTGCCTTGCCGGCAGGCAGGCAGGATATATTGCTTCACTTCCCTTACCAGAGTTATGATTATGTAATAAAATTTATTGATGAAGCGGCGAATGATATGGATGTAAAATCAATTTATATTACTCTTTACCGCGTCTCATCAAATTCACTTATAGTAAAAGCTTTGGCCAAAGCTGCGGCAAACGGAAAGAAAGTAACTGCTTTTGTAGAAGTAAAGGCAAGGTTTGATGAAGAATCTAATTTTTCCTGTGCCGAAGAATTGCAAAGAGCCGGGGTAAAAGTTCTTTATAGTTTCCCGGGTTTGAAAGTTCATTCAAAAGTTTGTTTGGTAAGCAGATTAGAAAACGAGCGGAAAGTTTATTACGGATATTTCTCAACAGGGAATTTTAATGAAAAGACTGCGAAGATTTATTCTGATTATGGATTGTTCACTAAAGATGAGCGTTTAACAAAAGAAGCAAGAAAAGTTTTTGATATTCTTACAAAGAAAAAAGAGAAGGAAAATTTTGAGCATCTCCTTACAGCACCATTTAATTTAAGAAGCTCTTTGGAAGAATTAATTGATAAAGAAATTGAGAATGCAAAAGCAGGAAAGAAAGCTTTTATCATTTTGAAGATTAACAGTCTTGAAGACAGGAAAATGATTAAGCATTTATACAATGCATCTCAGGCTGGAGTAAAAATAAATTTAATCATAAGAGGGATTTGCTGCCTTATACCAAATAAAAATATAAAAGTAATAAGCATTGTTGACCGCTTTCTTGAGCACGCCAGAGTTTTTATTTTTTGTAATGCTGGAAATGAGAAGATGTTTGTTTCCTCTGCTGATTGGATGACAAGAAATCTTGATAGAAGAATTGAAGTTTGTTTCCCTGTTTATAATGACCAGATTAAGAAGCAGATAAGAGAAATGATTAACATCCAGTTAAAGGATAATATTAAAGCACGGATTATCAATAAATTCCAGAACAACAAATACCGGAAAACAAAAAGCAGCAAAAAGATTAGAACACAGTATGAAGTCTATAGCTATCTAAGTAAAATAAATTCTGTGGATATAATTAAGAGTGTGTGATTAAATCATTCTCTTTCACCCCAAACAACTCAACCTCTTCTTCCTTACCTCTCAGCTTATATTTTCCCATACTTATGGCAATCATCCCGCCGTTGGGCGGGGAAAAATCAAGACCATTTTTCTCTGCAAGCTTGTTAAAAACTGCATCCGAAATAAGAAGCTGCTGGTTAAGCTGGTTGCATTGGGATTGAATTCTTGAGGCTGTGTTTAAAACATCGCCATGAAAAACTATTTCCTTTTTCAGTTCTCCTACTTCGGTAACAATAGCTTCGCCAATATGCAAACCAGCTTTGAATAAAGGTTCGATTCCATATTTATCCAGATAAAATTCTTTCCTCTCCTCTATTTTCTTCTTTATCTTAAAAAAACAGGAAATACAGTTATTGTCTTCAATTCCTTTTTTGGATTTCCATGTCAAAACAACTTCATCACCAACATATTGATAAATGACTCCGGAGGTTTCAATGATCGGGTCGGTAATATCAAAAAAGAAATCCTGCAGAAAGCTGCTGTAAGTTTTTGCACCAAGCTTTTCACCAAGAGTCGTTGCAGATTTAATATCAAGGAACATAAAAATTCTTTCCTCGGA
>CAZEWJ010000110.1:0-2796 GCA_964515875.1 uncultured Ignavibacteriaceae bacterium
AAAATACTACAATGATGAATCCACCGAAAATGTATTTGTTCTTCATTTCTTCTCTACAATTTCTTTTTCAACATTCTTAATTCTTTTGTCAAGGTTCCAGAGGTAAAGGAAAACTCCTGCCCAGACGATTAAAACAATAATCATTACAATGTAGATTGCATTCTTTTCTAAGAATTCCATTTAACCTCATCATCATTCAAATTTTTCTTTCTTAAATATTTAAAACTGTAAATAGCTGTCATAAAAAATGAAATTACTGTAAGCCTCGCTGTTGGTACATGAAAGAAAATTATTTTTTGCATTTTCTTCAAGTTCTATAATATAAGGAAATTCATACCATGCTTGGATTCTCGACTTTGGGAAAAGAGATTCCAACTATCGAGACAAAACTGATTAATAAAAATATTTTCCAGATCATTTAATCACAGTTGATAATTTGATTAAAATAACAATTCTTTACAGACAAAATCAAAAAGCATATAAGATGCTGAAAGAATAATTACATTATAACAAACAACAATTGCTAATTCGAACTGAACAGAGTCAAAGCTTGTGCCATCTATAGAGAACAAAGTTAAAAATTACTGCAATTGATTTTCTAATTCAATTGCTTTGGGAAAAAGAATATTATTTTGAAGGCATTTCATTAGTTCTATAAAATAATTTTATCATTGTTCATTATTCTCTAAAGCAAGAAAATTGGTTTCCAGTTTCTCACAACTGAAAATAAAATTTAATAAAACAAATGAAATAGTAAACAATTGTATTGGTAAAGAATTTGTTGTTTCTTATAATTAAAATAGTCGTTCAAATCTGGAAGCTATGTGGATTTGAATGTATCTCGTGCATCACGTTCTTATTTTTACCACAAATTATAGCAAAGGAAATAGTTCTTAATAAATAATGATTTTCAGAGGAGAGTTTATCGGTGCTTTATGCCCGTTGGACTTTCCCAATTATTTCTTAATTTAATTTAAATACTAAAATCTTAAAGGTCCGGTAATGATAAAGACAATAACACTTTTCTTAATTCTAATTCCTGTAATTTGCTTACTTAGCCAAACAGAAACTTCCAAAAAACATTCCTATGTTGGTGTTCAGGTTTGTGCACCTTGTCATAAAACTGAGAAGCAGGGAATGCAATTAGATATATGGCAAAAGAGCAAACATTCCCAGGCATTTAAAACTCTTCAGACTGATAAAGCAAATGCTATTGCTAAAGAAAAAGGTTTTACAACTCCTGCAGCAGAAACTGAAGCTTGTTTGAAATGCCATGTTTCAGGTTATAACGTTGAAGCGGCTATGCTTGGAGAAAAATTTAAAATTGAAGACGGAGTTCAGTGCGAAACATGTCACGGTCCCGGTTCCGATTATAAAACTTTAAAGATAATGAAGAGCCGTGAAGAATCTGTTGCAAACGGTTTAATCCTTCATGAAAAGCTTGAAGAGTTTTGCAAAAGCTGCCATAATTCCGAAAGCCCGAATTTTGTTGAAAAAGACATAAATGAAATGTGGCAGAAGATTAAACATCCTGTTCCTGAAAAGAAAGAATAATACAGAAAATATAAAGATGTAATATGAAATCTTTTATACTAACCTTACTTCTGCTGGTAACTACTTTTACAGCCTTCTCACAAAACATATCCGGCAGATTTTCCTCTTCCGTTTACACTTTTGAAAGATTCGATTCGGTTAATGCTTCAAAAACTTATGCAAGAGCTTACCAGCTTCTGAGCCTTAACATTAATAAAGATAAAGTTTCCTTAAGATCATATATGAATCTTGAAACAAATCTTACCAAAGAACAGCAGGTAGATCATCCAAGATTAAGATTCTATAATCTTTATTTAGAAGCAAGAGATCTGTTTGATATTGCTACTTTAAAACTTGGAAGACAGCCTCAGTTTAATTCTGTAATAGGCGGAGTGTTTGATGGAGTTAATCTTGATCTTAAAAAAGGCGATTACAAGCTCTCGGGTTTTTATGGTGCCAATGTTCCTGCTTACCAGAAGCTTGAATTAATTAAGGAATGGGAAGACAATTATGTACTTGGTGCTTCATTCACTGCTTACTTTCTTAATGACTTCAGGTTTATGGCTAATTATGTTAATAAAAATTTCAAGGAACAGGAATATAATGCAGCAAGGCTTGATGAAGAGCTAAATCCAATCCAGGTTCTTATAAGAAATAAATCAAACCAGTATGAATTTGTTTCAGGTGAACTTTCATATTCTCTCAAAAATATAGTCTCAATTGATACCCGTTACGATTACGATCTTAACTTTGAAAAGACATCTAAATTTGAAATTTCAGGAAGATACGAAGAGATAGAAAACCTTGGAATTAATGTTTACTATAATTACCGGGAACCAAAGGTAAGATACAATTCGATCTTCTCTGTTTTTGATTTCGGCAATTCACAGGAGATTGAATTAGGTGGTGATTACAGATTAAATCCTCACTATACGGTTATAGCAAAATTTGCAAACGTTACTTACGAAACTGAAAACTCTCAAAGAATTACAGGCGGGGTAAACACAAGCTGGGGAAGCCTTACTTACAGGAAGAACCTTGGTTATGCGGGTGAGCTTGATGCAGTTTCACTCTACTCTGCTTATAGTTTTTTTGAAGGATTGATTACACCGTCACTCGGAGTTTCTTATACAAGCTATAAGCTTTCTGAAGACTCAGATAAAAATAATCTTATGTCGGTTCTGGCAGGAGTTAATTACCGTCCTTTCAGAGTTCTCTCTTTTGATCTGCAGGGACAGTATATGAATAACAAGATTTACAAAG
>CAZEWJ010000111.1:0-2578 GCA_964515875.1 uncultured Ignavibacteriaceae bacterium
ACTGTTGATGAAGAATCCAAAGCCCTTCATAAAAAAGTACAATCACTTATGAAAAAAGAAAAAATCTCTTATGTCAGTGCAGTCAAAAAATTAATGGAGAAAGTATAAATGAGCACACTAAAGAAAAAAAGAGTTGTTGATCCTGTTCTTACTAACATAGCAAGAGGATTTAAGAATGCCTCTCATGTAGCATTAAATTTATTTCCCGTTGTCTCAGTAAGTAAGGAAGGTGGTAAAATTCCTGAATTTACAAAAGAGTCTTTCAAAATTTATAACACTGAAAGAGCAATCCGGGCTAAGTCAAACAGGATAAATCCTGAGAACAGAACTGAAATTGATTTCGTTCTTACCGAACACGATCTTGAATATCCTATGGATTATCGTGAACAGGATGAAGATGTTCTTCCATTAAAGCTTCACGCGACAAATGTTGTAACAGATGGTATCTCATTAAGGTTAGAGAAGCTTGCTGCAGATATAGCACAGGATTTAAATACTTATCCTACTGGTAACAAAGTTACTCTTTCAGCAGGAGATAAGTTTACAAACACTTCCTCCAATCCCTTCACAATATTTGAAGCTGCAAAGGAAGCAATCAGATCAAAGATTGCACAACGTCCGGGTGTTTGCATTTTAGGGGCATCTGCCTATAGTGCACTTAAAGAACATCCTGCAATCCTTGATAGAATTAAGTACACTCAAACAGCAGTTGTAACCCCGGAACTTCTTAGACAGCTTCTTGATTTTGATCAGCTTTATATCGGCGATTCAGTATATGCCAATGATGCAGGAACTTTCCAGGACATCTGGCAGGATAATGTTGTTATAGCTTATGTACCGAAGACCGAATCTCAACGCTCTTTCTATGAGCCAGCCTTCGGTTATACACTAAGAAAAAAGAATAATCCTTTAATTGATTCATATACAGAAGCAGGTAAAGTAGAAATAATCCGTAACACTGATTTATTCATCTCTAAAGTTGTTGGTGCAGATGCAGGTTATTTCATAAAGGATACAAATGCTTAATAGTGAGCGGAGTCGAACTAAGTACAAAGTCATTAAATCAGATTTATTTCTTAAGGGAAGAATCATTCCTGAAAATTCTGAAATTGAACTCTCAGAAGAAGATACAAAAGGAATAGAAGATCATCTTGAAAAACTTGGCAATGATTCAGAAAAAGAATCTAAAAACAAAAGAGGAAACAAATGAAAACCGAACAGCCAATATTAATTACATCAATTAAAGCAGCAGCAGATTTCAGCAACTCAAAAAATATTTTTATAGGTTTTAATGGCAATACTTGCGGCAATGGAGCAAAAGCTTTAGGTGTACTCAATGCTAATACAGCATTGGATGAATACGCTCCACTAACAACTTTAGGTATTGCATTAATCCTTTCAGGTGCAGCAGTTTCATTAGGTGATAAGCTTCAATCCAATGCATCCGGGAAAGCCATCACATTCGCTTCAGGTGAGGCAAACGGCTATGCTCTTGATGCAGCTACAGGTGCAGATGAATTAATTCGTGTTAAACTTGTCTAAAGGTCTTTAAAATGAAAAAACTTTTATATCTCATTACTCTATACTTCATACTCACTACTACTTCATATTCTCAGTGGTGGACATCGGGAGGTAATGCCCTATGGCCTCATGGTAGAGTCAGCGCAAAACAGTTATTAGTTTATGATACCCCTGAAGCTTATATAAATGCTATTGCATTGTTAGCAGATCAAGGTCCTAATGAAATTACCGGTCTCTTTTATAAAAACAAACAAACTTGGTTTCCCACTTTAAGAAGTACTCTTGCAATAGATTCAGCCCATCTTGTTGGCGATACTCATATACTTCCAGCTCTATTTACCGCGGATTTAACAATGAATTACGGTCAACAAAATTCAATTGTATATGGTTCTCAAAGCTTGGTTAAAAATAAAGTCTCAAGTAATTTTCAATGGGGTTCTTCTGCTGAAATAAGATCCCTTTCTGGTCTGGTAGTCCTTGAGGCATCGCAAGGAAATTTACCCTTTGCAACTGGTGTTTCAGCATTATTTAGCTCAGAAGGTAATTCAACAGATACTATTAATCTCGGTGTAGGTTTTTGGTCAGATTGGAATCGTTGGGGGCCAGGTTCAACTCACGTTAATACATTCTATTCTTTTCATTCTACTCTTGGTGGCAGTGCCGGTATTGCCCCGGCTAATGTAACAATAGATACCTTCTATCATTTCTACGGTAAGGGAGATTTCCCTTCATACTTTGGTGGTGATTTAGAAGCAGATGGAAATGTAATTAAACTTGAAAACCTTCCCTCCGATTCAACAGGCTTAGCAACCGGTCAACTCTATTTTGATTCTAATGGTTTTCTAAAGCGTAAATTCTAATCACTATATCTTTGGCTTATGGCTTATTGTTCCGCTTCTCCAAAATACGGCTTAGGTTTATGTACTTTTTTGTTGTTTTTTAATTTCTCATTACTCAATACTCATATCTCATTACTAAAATATCCGCCGTCTTTTGACTTCACTCCACAACAAGCCATAAATCATTTTCATTATATTCATCAATAAACTTCTTCACT
>CAZEWJ010000112.1:0-2576 GCA_964515875.1 uncultured Ignavibacteriaceae bacterium
CGATTTAGCTTCGGTCATAAATCTTTTTTTATTTTCATCCGATGAAGATAAATGTGCAGGCAAAAATTTAATAGCAACCGACCTGTCCAATTTTAAATCCTGCCCTTTATAGACTACTCCCATTCCACCCTCGCCAATTTTACCTATTATTTTGTAATGGGAAATTATCTGCCCTGTTATATCGTTCATACAAATCTCCTTTATTTCCCTTTAATGAGTTCTAAAAATTCAGGTTCATTTTTAATGTTTTCCAGATCAGGATCTCTTTTAATCCAGTCATAATTTTCAAATCCGGCAATAATAGTATTCTTAAGAGTTTCTATTGCTAATTTCTTCTCATTTGTCCTCGAGTAAACACAGGCTGCGTTGTATGACATAACATTATCATTAGGGTTTAATTCAAGTGCTGAGGTCGTTTCTTTCTTTGCTTCTTCTATTTTACCTACTATTACTAAAGTCTGTGCATAAAAAATTCTTGCACGGGCATCATCCAGATTCTGTTCTAAATATCTGGCAAAAAATTTAAGAGTTGTTTCAATTAATTTGTCGTGCAGTTCAATTTCACCTAAATGTTCGTAAGCCATTCTCAAGTCACTATATGCTGTATAGAAGTCCGGGTTAAGATTAATTACTTTTTTCAGAGGTTCAACAGCCTCTTCATTCCGATCGGTGGTTAAATAGACTCTTCCCATTATCCAGTAAGCGAAGAAATTGTTCGGATCAAGTTCAAGAGCCTTTCGAACAGCATCTAAGGCTTCAACATATGTCCCTTTGTAAAAGTATGCAAGACCGAGAGCTGCATATGCTTCTGATAGAGTAGCGTCATACATTAATGCCTTCAAACTTAGCTCTAATGCCCTATCGAGCCATAATTCTTTTCTTTCGAAATAAGCATATTTGAAAGCGTAAGCTTCGGCCATACCTGCGTAAGCTTCTGCATAACGGGAATCGAGAGCGATTGCTTTTTCAAAAAACTGGATTGCAAACTGATTACTATTTTTAGATTGACGGTATAAATAATTTCTTGCGCGCAGGTTATAATCAAAGGCTTCCGCATTTATTGTGGGTCGCTTAGTAAGTTCCACTTTTTCCGTTGGTGTTAGCTTAACCATTAATGCGTCAACAATCTGTTTAGAAACCTGTTCCTGAATATCAAAGATATCGGCAAGTTTACCTTTGTATGTTTCTGCCCACAACTGAGTGTCACTTTCCACATCTATTAATTGTGCAGTGATTCGTAAATCATCTCCGAATTTCCTGACGTTTCCTTCGATAATATAACGTGTTCCGAGTTCACGTCCGATTGTCTTGATATCTTTTTTAGTATCCTTATACTGCATCGATGTTGTTCTTGAAATAACTTTTATATCTTTTAATCTCGATAGATTCGCTATCAACTCTCCTGTCAAACCTTCGCTGAAATAATCATTCTCTTTATCCGGACTAATGTTATCAAAGGGTAGTACGGCAATAGCTTTTTTCTTCGAGCCTGGCTCTGTTTTTCTAATTTCCTTTTTAACATTTTCCAGAGAATTAATTATCTCATCCATATTTTGAAATCTTTGAGATGCATCTTTCACAAGCATTTTTTTAACCACAGAATCTATCTGATGAGGAATTTTTCTATCAAGAATACTTGGTGCGGGTGGTTCTTCATTTACTATTAAGTATAACAAAGCAGCTTCATGCTCAGCTTTAAATAAAGTTTCGCCGGTAAGCATTTCATAAAATACAACACCTAAAGACCATATATCCGAGCGGTGATCAGCAGTTAATCCTTGGGCTTGTTCCGGAGACATATATGACAGAGTTCCAAGTGATGTTCCGGTTCTTGTTATTCCTGAACTTCCTTTTAGCTTAGCAAGACCAAAATCCATTATTTTCAGTTGTTCAGTATTTGTTAACATTATATTTTCAGTTTTGATGTCACGATGGATAATATTTTTTTCGTGTGCGGCTTTTAACCCCTGACTTATTTGTAATATCCAATCCGTTGCCTTTAGATAAGAAATGCCCGAGCCGGATTTCAAATTGGAAATGTAGGACTTCAAAGTTTCACCTTCTATGTACTCCATAACAAGGAACAAAGAACCATTCTGCTCATCTATTTCAAATATATTCATAATGTTAGGATGGTTAAGGGCAGCAGCCGATTTAGCTTCGGTCATAAATCTTTTTTTACTTTCTTCTGAAGAAGATAAATGTGCAGGTAAGAATTTAATAGCAACTGATCGGTCTAATTTTAAATCCTTCGCTTTATAAACAACGCCCATTCCCCCTTCGCCGATCTTCTCAGTTATATTATAATGAGATATAGTTGTACCTATCATATAGTCCTTCCAATAATTCTTATGCTTAGGCGGACAGGTCCGCCTTCATCAAGTTTATCAATTAATTTGTAATGGGAAATTGTTTGTCCTGTTATATCGTTCATACAACTCTCCATTATTTCCCCTTAATCAATTCTAAAAATTCAGGTTCATTTCTTAGGCTTTCCAGATCTGTATCTCTTTTAAGCCATTCAAATTCAGCATATCCCACTGCAATAGCATTTTTTATAGAGTCAATAGCGAGTT
>CAZEWJ010000113.1:0-2405 GCA_964515875.1 uncultured Ignavibacteriaceae bacterium
ACTCCGCTCAGACCGACGAATTTAAATATTCACACAGCCTCTAGTAAAGAGGGACTAAAAAATTGAATCAGGCTGTTGCAGATTTTGCAGCTGGTTTATAAATCAAAGAAGCAACAACTCCAAGGATTAACATTTGAATCATTCCGAATATAAACCACTTGAGTGCAAGTGAATAAGGTATTGCATAAAAAACATAGCTTTGATATGAAGATACTAATGACCAGAACAATCCCATATAGAAACCAAATCTTAACCCCTCCATAATTCCTTTGCCTTCATATCCTTTTGCAAAGAAGAAGACAAAGAAGAAAGACCAGAATAAGTCTGTTACAGGCAAAATCCACATATTGCTGCTCATTTCAGCTTCAGGTCTGAAGGCAGCTTGTACTTCCTCCATGTCATAAGTTGAAGCCAGTAATACACCGTGGATAATATAGCCCATTACTGAAAGGAGAACAAAAACTACGATAAAAGTAACCAGGAGCTTTTTGGTGTTCATAACACCTCCAATTAGTTTATAAATACTAAACCAGAACAAGGATGGATTTAGCCGCAAACGTAATGATTAAGTTTTCAAAAGGCAAGAAGTGGTAGGAATGGAAGATGGAAGATGGAAGATGGAAGATGGAAAACGGAAAACTTTCTAATCAGGAAATTACTTTACCTCTTTCGTTAAGAAGAAAAATATACTTGTCTTTCATTTCTCTGGATAAAAAACTTTTATTAATTAGTTTGATTAACCCTGGGTAAGAATCTTCAAATCTTTTGTATATTTTACTCAAAGTAGATTCGTTAATGCCAAGCTGACCAGCAAAATAATCGAAATCTTTTTTTCTGAAATTATTTTTTTTACCGTTTAAGGTTAAGGCTAAATCCTCTTTATCCTTTGGTATAAGAAGTTTCGTTGATAACAAATCATAAGCCGGGGACATTATTATCTCATCATCTTCATTTCTGATTAATGAAAAATTTTTCAAATGCATATCTGAGTTACCGGTTATAAATGAGAATAAAGTCAGCTCAAAAAGTTTTATTACATCAATACCGGGGTAGCTCGAATATCTTAAAATCACTTTACCTATCTTCTCCATTGAACCGCGGTATTTATTTTCAGTCAATGTCCCGGTAAGCTGTGCCATATCCTCAACATGAAGCTTATCATTTTTTATTCTGTCAAACCGTTTGCTTATATAGGCAAGTTCGCCGGATTTTAGTCTTATTAAACTATGTTCGGCTGTATTAATATTAAGCATCCCGGACATATGCATCGTTAGGTCCTCTAATTCCGGCATTTCGGGATATTCTTCAAACGGCGGCTTTAAAATAAATCTTCCCCATAAACCAACGATTGTCAGTCTTTTCTCTTTTCCTTTTGTCTTTTTAAAATCTAAAGAAAGCTTTGGCTGTACACCCGGAACCGAAATGCTTTTACCAAGTGCTTCCACCGCTAATTCTTTTATTCTTTTCATGTCCAGATCAACTAAAGGTGGAATTTGTGAGCCGAAAAATTTTTTACTGCAGGCAATGTGGAAATCTGTTTCTTTGCTTTCAAGAATATTATAACAGTACAAACATTTATTCATTTTCTTCATCTCTCATTACACTTACAGCACCGATAGTATCTTTGCAGAAGGCAAGCAGCAAGCCCATCCTGTCCCTGCGATTTATTTTCCAGTTTTTCTCTGCAATATCGAGCAGCCATCCTTCCGGTATTAGACCATCGAAAAACGGAAGCATAACTTTATCAGCGTAAAGTTCTTCTCTTAAAGGCATGGTTAAGCTTACAGGTTTTGCTTTTTTTGATTCCAGATAATTTTTATCGTAAGCGAAAGAAACACCGTTAGTATCTTCGGTTACAATTCCGGCAAACTCATCTTTATAATAGACCTTCCCTTTTCTCATAATTATTCCTCGAAAGATTTTTTAACCGGGCCTGCTTGATGTCCAAAAAGCTGCAGCACCTGGTTTACCTTATTAAGCTGAATTGTTTCTTTCCCCTGTTCAAGCTCTCTTATGAAACGAATTCCCACTCCTGCTTTTTCTGCAAGCTCAACCTGTGTAAGGTTTAATTTTTTTCTTTTTTCTTTTACAAATGCTGCAATCGGGTTTAATTTCTTTGCCATTTTTATACCTGTACGGTGATGATTTTATATTCTTTATTAAAAATTATACCTTTACGGGTATAAAAGCAATAATTATTTTAGAATAAATCCTGAACGGGTATAAATCTCTTTTATTATAGTTTTATAACCGGTTGAGTTATGTCGAAAACATAAAACAGTGGTTGCTGGCAGTTGTTGAATTTGTTTCCGCAACCTTTGTTCAGCAATAAGATTCAGCTTAGTGGAAGGAATAAGAATTAAAAATCTATTACTTATAGATAAAATTTATTTTAAATTAAGGTA
>CAZEWJ010000114.1:0-2391 GCA_964515875.1 uncultured Ignavibacteriaceae bacterium
GTTAACCTCATTTTTTTATAATTAAATTAGAAGGTTTTAGAGTGAAAGTTGGTTTTGCAATTTGGTATTAGTAAGAAGGAATAATTCAATGAATTATTTTATTAATGTCATCTTCTTTGTTTGAACTATTTCTTTACCCATTGAATTAATAGCAACTAATTTGTAGAAATAAATTCCGGATGGAAGATCGCTAGCTTTGAAAGTAATATTATAAGAACCTGCCTGCTGTTTTCCGTTAACAAGAGTAGAGATTTCTTTGCCAATCAGGTTGTAAATTTTCAGAGTTACAAAATTTTCTTCCGGAAGCTGATAATTTATTGTTGTGGAGGGATTAAAAGGATTTGGATAATTTTGTTCTAAGCTAAATTCTCCAGGTAAGTTTGTTTCTGTGCCAATATCAGTCGGGTCATTCAGTTGGGAATAATTAATAATAGCTGATTGATAAACTGTTTTATTAGCATCGCTCTGAATAAAGACAACAACTTTCAGACTATCCTTTATCCAGTCAGGATGAAGTGTAACTTCTTTTTCAATTTCTTTTGTTTCATTAATATTGATTGTGAAAGCCGACCCGAAAGCACCATCAATCATTTTTCTCATTACATTTTCATGATGGGATATGCCGTTTCTTCCTGTGTAGTTAAGATCCTCAACAATAACAAACTGAATAACCAAATCATTATCAGGAATATCTCCACTCCTAATAACTTCAGCTTTTATATTGAAACTTCCTTCCATTTTAGTCCCGCTAAGATTAATTCTTAAAGAACTCTCCATATCAGCCAGGTTATCAAGTGCGTCTGTCCAGGTTGGAACACCACCTTGAGCCTGTCCATCAAAAAATCCTCTTGGTGTTGCAGGGATAGGATTGTAATAATCATCTCTTCCATCAGAATCCGTTGGATTATGATGATAGAGGGGATCATCATTGTATGGATAAAGCATATGATAATAAATGAGAACTATTCTATCTGCATTAGGGCTTGTAGCCAGGTAATCATTAATTGTATTGTGTGCGGATACACAGGGAGTACAATGTGAGTTTGTAAAAATCTCAGCAAGAACATTTCTTTCTTCTTGTGAAAAAGAGAAAGACAATGGAATACAAATAAGAGTAAATATTTTTAGCCATATTTTCATTTATTCACATTATAATATTTTTACAGCATTATATAAAAAACTTGGTATATAAAACCATCACAAAAGTATCACATAAATAAAAAAAGCTGACCCTAAAAGAATCAGCCTTTTACAATCTTTACTTGACTTGAATAATCCAACTAAAATAATTTCATCTTAACCGGCAGCAACCATTCCTGCAACCTGGCGGGCTACCTTCTGATTGAACTCAAATGTTAAATTTTTGTAATTTACAATATCTATAATGGTGCCAATGAAACACAAGCCTGCGGTAAAAACATAAAGTAATCCCATCCCGATCTGATCAATTATAAACCTTTGGATTCCTGCAACACCAAGAAAACCTACAAGCGTTAACAAAAGAATTGTTTGAGGATCTTTTCTTCTCGAGTTATAAATTAAAGTGAACTGCCTTATTTTTTCATCGCTCATGTCTTTGACTAATCCTTGTATATACATTAATTCATCATTCTCCACATTAGGTAAAAGTTGTAGAAGATTAAGCATATTTAACTCCTTAATAAGATAATGTTGTTTTAAATTGACGCACGCTATTTTTTGCAAGCAAAAATATTCTGTACAAAAGAACCAGAAAAGCTACACCCCCAAAAGGATGGGCACTAAACGATCCTGTAAAATCTAACCGGATAAAATAATGTATTGATCTTCCTAAACCGCAGCCGGGACAAAAACCAATTCCAAGATTGTTAAAAGGACAGAGAGTAACGTGTGTGGATTCAATATTTAATATTGCAAGAATCAGTAATGCTGCCAGCCATAAATATCCCTCAAGAGGAAATGTCTTAAGGAATATTTTTAGTTTATTAATCATTACATTAAAAATTACAGCAAAAGCAAATGTATGTCAATTATCAGTTGATAAACGGCAGGATAGTTTGTTGAGTGAATACAGTTATAGGATTGTCATCGTATATTGATAAAAAGATAAAAGGTTAAATTAGAGAAGGAAAGATATGATGATTAAGACCGAGATGTCATTAGGTCATAAAGACCGGTCGCAATGAGGCTGACGCTTTTCATTATTCTTCAGTTACAGGTTATTTAAATATATCTGATAGCGATGATGGTGACATTGACATTAGTAATCTTAATAGTTTGTTAGAGCTTACTTCAGTTGAAGGATTTTTGGATATATTTAATAATGATGTATTAACGAATATTGATGGATTGTCTAGTCTTACCTCTGTTGGAGAAGAATTGTTTATTAATGATAACGATGCACTTACCAAT
>CAZEWJ010000115.1:0-2372 GCA_964515875.1 uncultured Ignavibacteriaceae bacterium
CAACTCGTTCATCCGGCACCGGCACTACAGCTTTGTTAGGTTCTATTGTGCAGAAAGGATAATTAGCTGCCTCAGCATTCTGGGCTTTTGTAAGTGCATTAAATAAAGTTGATTTGCCAACATTTGGTAATCCCACAATTCCTATACCTAACGCCAAGATATTTCTCTCCTTTTAATTAAATTAACTTAAAAAAATCTTTTAATATATTAAATCTTAATTACCAAAAGCTAATATTTTGTTTGAAATAATTAAGGAGAAATTAAATGAAAAATATTAAGGAAATAATCTTTGAAGAGTTTGAAGATTTACTTGATGATAGTTATCCCTCTGATAAAGACTATAAAAATTTATTAAAAGAAAAGCTTGATATAGAAAAATTTGAAAAATGGTCGGTTTTAGGTATAGATATTTACCAATACAGTCAATACAAATCTCTAGAACAAGCATTAATTCCAATACTATTCAAATTATTATACGAGGAAACTATTTGGTTTTGTTTAAAACATAACCAATTATTTTTTCAGAATTATACAGAAGAATCCATAAAAAATAATTTTATAAGTACGGGAGATGGTGGATTCCAAATTTTTGAAACCCCTATTCATAATTTAATATTTGCTATAGGTTTTGCAGCAAATTTAAGAGCATATAATTCAAATAAACTTTATTATCCACTTAAACAGGCAATTGGAGAAATAGAATTAAGATATGCTTTGACTTTTGATGAATTATATAAATTCGAGAATAATTATTATGGAGCAGCTATAATTAATAATTCTAGAATTTTAGCTAAAGATACTTTAAATAGATTTCTTCTAGATGAATCTACTTTCCAATGGTTTTTATTGAAATTAGGAGGTATTGAGAATCTAAGAAAAATTTTGATTGAAGATATTTTAAAAACTGATGAATTTAAAAACTTAAAACCATTAGAATTTAATAAAAGTAACAATATATTAATAAAGTCTGCTGAAAAAGATAATGATAATATTATAGCGATTGACTTATTGAAAATAGGAAATATTCAGTCAAAAAATAAATCATTATCTATATTTAATTTACATATTCAAGTTTATCTTATACAAGCTATACGATCCGAAAAAAATAAATTTACCATTACGATAGGAAATCTTAATACTGCTGGTATTTCCTAACCAAATGAGTTGTCTATATTATTTTATTCTTTCAGCAGGTGTTATATCCAATTCAACTAAATCTGTATATCTCAGGATTTTTATTCTTGATGTAATTCCAAGATTATCTTCAGTTAATAATCTGTGAAGATCATCTATACCGGTAATTGTTTTATCATTAAAGCTGAAAATTATATCTCCCAGTATCAATCCTGCTTTTGCTGCGGGACTATCCTTCTCAACATTGATTATCCTTTTTCAGCAGGCAGACTGTAATATCTTACTATTCTTCTTAGAATAGGAACATCCTGACCAGCTATACCGATATAACTTCTTTTTATTTTCCCATCTTTAATTAGCTTACCTGCTACAAATTTTGCAGTGTTAACAGCAGTTGCAAAGCAGATGTTTTGTGCAGGAAGAATAGCTGCTGTATTTACTCCAATCACTTCTCCTTTTGAATTTAAAAGAGGACCACCTGAGTTACCGGGATTGAGTGCTGCATCTGTTTGAATAACATTATCAATCAATCTTCCGGATTGAGCTCTTAATGACCTGCCCAATGCACTTACAACTCCTGCTGTTACTTTTGTTTGAAAGCCATAAGGATTTCCGATTGCAATAACAAGCTGCCCAACTTTTATTTTTCCAGAGTCCCCAAATTCAACTGCTTTTAGATTATAACCGTCAATTCTTATAACGGCAAGATCTGTATCGGGATCATCACCAATTAAATCAGCCATAACTTTTCTTCCATCATTAAGAATAACCTCAAGCTTAGTTGCATTATGAACAACGTGGCTATTTGTTAGAATGAAACCATCCGGAGTAAATATAAAACCAGAACCGCTTCCTCCTCTTCCATCCGGGTTGCTTCTTGATGGGCGAACATCTTTCCTGCTGATTACATGAATGTTAACAACTGAGGCACTGACTTTTGAAGCAGCATTTACAACAGCTTTTGAATAAGAATCAAGCAGTTCAGCATCTGATCTGTCATTTACACTTTGTACTTCTGTTTCAACCAGTTCTTCTTCTCCAGCCAGCAAATCAATATTATAAGGCATACATTCTCCTTTTATTTTTTCTAATATAGAGAAAAGATGAAATAAAAATTCAGAGTGATTTTTTCTCCGTGATTAATTAGATTAGGTTAGTTTTAATTGGGTTCAAGTTGTAGAGACAAGGTGTGCCTTGTCTCTACATGAACGTTAAAGTCAATTATTTACTGGAAGGAA
>CAZEWJ010000116.1:0-2279 GCA_964515875.1 uncultured Ignavibacteriaceae bacterium
TTCTACGAAAAGAAGCTTTATCCGCTTCAGGATAAAATTCTTGAAAAAATTAATAATTCCCGGAATAATTTCTATTTAACGGGTGGGACAGCATTAAGCCGGTTTTATTTAAACCACAGGTACTCCGATGACCTTGATTTTTTTGTAAATGATGATCCTTCTTTTCCCTCTCAGATTCAGGTGGTTCAAAGTGAGTTATCTGAGAACTTCAATATTGCTGTTATAAAAAAAGATGTAAGATTCGCCAGGTTTTTTATTGAAACCGATGAACTTAAATTAAAACTCGAGTTTATTAATGATGTACCTTTTTACTTAGGGGAATTAAAATCATTCAGATTATTTAAAAGAGTTGATAATGTATTAAATATTTTATCAAATAAAATTACTGCTCTTCCGGATAGAGAAGAACCAAAAGATGTTGCCGATATTCTTTTAATTTATGATAACCAGCTAAATGCCGGGGCCTTGGACTGGGAATTGATTTTTTCATCATCTCAATCAAAAGCAGCTGGTATATTCCCGCCATTAATTGCGGAGAGAATTGAAAAATTCAATATCGAAAATTTAAGCATTCTTAACTGGGTTGAATCTCCTGATTATGATAAATTAGAAAAAGTAAAAAATAAATTAGTAAAAGATATTCTGGGAATATTGTAAAACCAGTAACTTTACAAACCCAGTATCCGCATCCATCCGTAGTTTCTCATTAATTTCATATCAACAAATGACTATCAATGACTACGAATGACCACTTAATAACAACCGAATGACTAATGACTATTTCACTAATGACTAATCCGGCATCCAGAATCCAGAATGACTGATTGGTTGAATGACTACTGAATGACAACGAATGACTATAAATGGCTGCTTGAATTTAATAACCAATGGCTATTGACCAATTACCTTATGATCAGCAAATGAAAATCCTTTTCCTTTATCTCAGTGCATTCGGAATTACTGGAGGGATTGAGAAATTTAATAAAGCATTTATGAAGGCTCTTTCTGATATTGCTGCGGAAGAAGATTTGGAATGCAGTGTTTTATCCGTGTATGACAGTGAACCGGACAAAAAATACTTTTCGCGAGGCAGCTTCAAAGGATTCAATGGGAAAAGAACCAGTTTTATTTTATCTGCTGTTAGAAAAGGAATAAAAAGCGATAAAGTTTTCATCGGGCATATAAATTTAGCATTCGCAGGAATTCTGATTAAGCTTTTTAAACCCGGTTTGAAAGTTTACTTAGTTGCACACGGTGTAGAAATATGGGATAAGATTAATTTTATAAAAAAGTATTTTCTTAATAAATGTGATTATATACTTGCGGTAAGCAGCTATACAAAAGAGCGTATAATAAAAGCTCATAACTTCCCGGCTGATAGAATAATTATTTTTCCAAATACACTCGATCCATATTTTAAAATTCCGGAAAAGTTTGAAAAACCCGCTTACATTTTAAATAGATTAAAAATTAGTGAAAATGATAAAGTCCTTCTGACGCTTGGAAGAATCTCTTCAGTTGAAGGTAAAAAAGGATATAACAAAGTTATAGCTTCATTGCCTGAAATTAAAAAGGTATCTAATGACGTTAAATACCTGATTGCAGGAAGTTACGATAAAAAGGAATATGACAGGATTAATCAGTTGGTAAAAGAGAAAGAATTAACTGATACTGTTACAGTAACAGGATTTATAAATGAAGAAGAGCTTTCCGATTACTACTGTTGTTGTGATATCTTTATTATGCCATCAAAACAGGAAGGTTTCGGAATTGTATTTTTAGAAGCAATGGTTTGTGGTCTTCCCGTAATTGCGGGGAACAAGGATGGAAGCAGAGATGCAATTGCAGAGGGGACGAATTACAATATTATTGATCCTGATAACGAAGCCGAAATAAAAAATGCAATTTTAGATTTACTGAACAGAAAAATGGATAAAGGAAAGCAGAAAGAATTAACCTTAAAAAAGTTCGGTTTCCAACGTTTTAAAAATAATCTGAAAGCAGTTTTAGAAATGTAGGGACGTTAGCTAAATAAAACCCCTCCACTCCTCCCCTTTAATAAAGGGGAGGACGGGTGGGGTTCTCTTAAAACAGATTTTAACGGGAATGCCGGAGAATATATATTGAATTAATATTATGGTTTTAACCCCCGATGAGATTAAGTCTGTGGGTAAAGCTGAAATTACGGAGAATTAAATTAACCTCACCTCTTTCTCCCCTCTCCTTACTAGAGGCTGTGTGAATATTTAAATTCGTCGGTCTGAGCGGAGTCGAAGACT
>CAZEWJ010000117.1:0-2182 GCA_964515875.1 uncultured Ignavibacteriaceae bacterium
CTGAAATAGCTTTTGAATCCGGTTTTAGCAGCCCTTCTTATTTTTCAAAATGTTTTCAGAAAAGGTTTGGTATCCTTCCTTCAGATTATGCTAATACAATAACATAATTATTCCTGGTCCCTCTTTTACTGCCTACATGAATTAAAAATGCTATAAATTGAAACAATTGTTGCAGACAAACATTTAGTTTAAGGTTATAATTGAGTGGCAGAAAAAATTAACAATATAATTCAATACCTTTTTAGTCTTTCTGACTAAAATGTTATTCATTAACAAATTATTGGAGGATATATGAAAAACTTCTTTTTAGTTTTGGTTTTCTTTGTAATGGCTGTAATGTTTACAACAGGCATTCAAGCTCAGGATAGCGGGAAAAAAGTTAAAATGAAAAGATTTCTTGTTGAAAGAACTTTCCCGGATGGACTTATAATTCCGGTTAATGAAGTGGGAAGTGAAATATGCTTAAATGTTGTTTCTACAAATGCTGAAGACCAGGTAAGCTGGGTGCATTCTTATGTAACTACTGATAAGAAAAAAACCTTTTGCATTTATGATGCCCCTTCACCTGAAGCTATTATCAAAGCTGGGAAGAACAATAAATTACCTGTGGATAGAATAACAGAGGTTAGTGTGCTCGACCCATATTTTTATAAGTGAGAATTTCTTAACAGAGGAGACATCTTCAGAAAGATGTCTCCTCTGTTTATTTCATTAGCAGCAGGAATTTATTGTATTAAAAAATATTTAATAAAGAGATAACATCTCTTTGAAAGATATAATCAGTTTTTCCATTGTTCTTATATTGACTTATTAAGGCAATAAATTTAATAATGATAAGCCACACTTGATCCAACCCAGGATTTATTTTTGTTGAAATCTACACCCATCATTTTTCCTTTGCTCATTCGTATAAGATTTTTTACAAGGATTGGTTTATCTGTCCCACCTACGCCAAGGCTTCGGTGGGCGGGCCATAAAAACATCATTCTTATCTCAACTTTAGAATAATCATCAGGAGTTTCAATTAAAGGTGCATATTCAATTTTTTCCTGAAGGATATAATTTTTTTTGTCGTTTATTTTATCAAGCATTTGTTTTGTTAGATCAACTTCAACTCCGAAACCGGCAAAAGAGAAGAGTGGTTTTAAAACAAATTTTGAAATATCATCCGGATATTTTTCAAGCTCATTAAGAAAATAACATTGTGGAACATATTTTCCTTTAAGAAGAGGCAGAGAAATCTTACTTATCTTTATAAACCAGTTTGGATGCCCGCACCATTCAATATCAAGTTCATCATCAAAGCTGAAATTATATTTTATATTTTTTCTTTCAATTTCATCCAGGATGACACGATTATAAATCCGGTTAATTTGTATTTCTCTCCCATTATAATCATAAAATAATTTGCTGCCTCTTTTTTTAATTGAAGAAATATCAACAGCTTTAATACCTATTATCTCTTCGGTTGCAGCAAAGTCTATCCTTGTTTTCTGTTTCTCTGGTTCAATTTCAAGAAGGATAACATTTTCAGTATCATAATCCCCAACAATTGTTTCTTTGAGCAATTCTTTATAACTCTTTTCATCATACCCGCTGAAGTAGTTAGTGAGATTTTCAGGGATATCAAAATATTTTCTTAAAACTTTTGAGAAAAAACTCTGATAAGCATAGAGTGAAGGGAAGCCTTGAAGTTCAATCAGTTTAGGAATGAAAGAACCATCTTTGTTTCTGCAAATAGCAAAATCAAGCTGAAGAAAAAGAGGATGTTCTTCTTCCCCTTTTATTGTTTTTAAGGATGGAATGAATTCATTGGTTCTTGTTTTAAAAGATACTGATGTTATTTGAGAAGTCAGATCATCACAAGCTTTTAACAGTTCTTTGTAAAATTCTTCCGATAAAAATAAAGGTGTTTCAGAAACGCGGAAATCTGTGGGGTATTTTAGAACAGTATCAAGCTCTTTAACAAAATTCCAATACTTCTCTTCGGAGAATTCTGAGTTAAATTTTTTTCTGAGCTCTGGGATCATAGAAGATTATAATTTAATCATTGATAATTATTTCCGGCTTGTCATTGCGAATCCCGTCCTTAGCGGGAAGTGAAGCAATCTCAATATTCAAAGATTGCTTCGTCACTATCGTTCCTACTAATGACCACTTCCTGTTACGGAGTGATCAATTG
>CAZEWJ010000118.1:0-2143 GCA_964515875.1 uncultured Ignavibacteriaceae bacterium
AACATAATTATTTTTGGCATCCTGATTTTGCTTAATGAAATAAATTTCCTTATCAGGTATTTTTTTGAAATTCTGAAAATCTTACCTGAAAATGGAAGTAAGCAAGTTGATCCGCATGAGTATAATGCCGGTAGAGTTATTGGAATGCTTGAAAGGATATTAATTTATTTCTTTGTGTTAATTGGTGAAATAACAGTTATAGGATTTATAGTTGCTGCAAAAGGCTTTACCAGGTTTAAAGAACTTGATAAAAGAGATTTTGCTGAGTATGTGTTAATTGGTACGCTTCTCTCTTTATTTTTAGCTCTTGTAATTTCCTTCTCGATTAAGAAAATTCTATTACTCTTTTTCTGGTAGATTTATTTTGATACTTAATAATTTTGTAAGGTATGTTCTGGTTTAAGGGTTTCGGATGTTGAACTAAAATAATATTTAACAAGCTTAAGATAGTTGAAAGGATCTTTTATAAGATTACTATATTTTTTTTCCCCGGATATTATGTCTGCTATAATCTCACAAAATTTTACTCCATACCTTTTCATTAAAACGACTCTTAATTTATCATAATTATAAAAAGCATTGCTTAAAAATAATCCTGCTTTTAATTCTGTATAAAAATTCTTTTCTATCTTTTGATTATATAATGAAGAAATTATTTCCTCTTCTAAGTTTCCTTCAACAATTGCTTCAGCAGCAAGCTGCCCGCTCAAGACAGCAGAAGTTATTCCTTCAGCAGTTACAGGATCAGCTAATGCTGCAGCATCTCCTGTAAGCAGCATTCTGTTTTTTGTAAGAATATTTCTACCTATGCTTACAGGAATATAAAACCCATGTCTTGCAATATTAATTATTTTTGTAAAGTTAAGGTTCTTTATATAACTATTGAAATATAAATTCAGATTTATATTCTTATCCTTAAAAGTAAAAGCTCCTAATCCAACAGACAGATGATCTTTTTTGGGAAATACCCAGGCATAACCTCCGGGAATAAAACCAAAATCAAATCTTACATTTGAAAACTTCTCAAGATCTTTATCGGAAACATACATTTCACATTCAAGTGCCGGTAGATTTTTCTTTCTTATTTTCAATCCTGATTTTTTTAAAGTAATTCCTTGCGCACCATCTGAACCTACAATAAATGAAGCTTTAAATTCACCCTTTGCTGTTTTTAAAAGAACTGATTCATTATTGGTGATCAGATCATAAACTTCACACTTTTCTATTACCTTGGTCCCTGATGATTTGGCATTTTCAAGAAGTGCTAAATCAAAATCTCTTCTCATAGTCATAAAAACTAAAGGATAATTTCTTTTTACGTTATAATGGAAGTTTGCCTCATGATCAACGATTTCAATCTGATGAAATTCTTTTTCAAATGCATAATCAATATCTGAAGGGAGGTATTGAGTAACACGACTTACAATTCCACCGCCGCAGGTTTTATATCTTGGCGGATTAGCTTTTTCAAAAAGTATAACTCTCAAACCGTTAGATGATAATTTTTGAGCAGCAAGAGATCCGGCAGGTCCGCTTCCAATTATGGCAACATCAAAATGATTATTCGATGACATAATTAATATTCTTAAAAATCTTTTTACAAGAAAATGAGTTGGTTTTTAGTTCTCAAACTTTCTGAAAATTACAGAAGTATTATGTCCTCCAAAACCGAAAGCATTGCTTAAAGCAACATTAACAGTTTTTTTCTGCGGCTTGTTAAAAGTATAATTTAAATCGCATAAAGGATCCGGATTTTCAAAATTAATGGTTGGAGGAACAATATTATTCCGTATTGCAAGAATGGAAGCAATTGCTTCAACAGCACCTGCCGCACCAAGAAGATGTCCTGTCATACTTTTGGTAGACGAAACATTCAATTTATAAGCATGTTCTTTGAAAACTTTTTTAATAGCTTTAGTCTCAGCTATATCACCCAGAGGAGTTGAAGTACCATGCATATTTATATAATCAATATCTTCAGGTTTAATTCCGGCATTTTGAAGAGCCATTTCCATTGCTAAAATAGCACCGGTTCCTTCAGGGTGAGGTGCTGTAATATGATGAGCATCGGCTGATAACCCAATACCAATTACTTCCGCATAAATTTTAGCTCCTCTTTTCTTTGCATGTTCAAGTTCTTCAA
>CAZEWJ010000119.1:0-1984 GCA_964515875.1 uncultured Ignavibacteriaceae bacterium
AATTCACACTTCGACTTCGCTCAGTGTGACGGAAAATTACTTTTCACACAACCTCCTTACTAAGGAGAGGGGTTGGGGTGAGGTCAAAACGATAAAACGACCACAAACTTTGTTGTCTCTTAATAATAATAATTAACTGATGAGAAATTTTAACAAAAAGCTTCCTGAGAATTTTATACAGCCTACAAGCCTTCCCGAAAGCAAAGAAGAATCTGCTGAATGGCAGAAGCTTAATAAGAAGTGGTGGGAAGAACACCCTATGCGGTATGATTGGAATGATAATTTAGGATATAAAGAATTCAGCAAAGAATTTTTTGAGGAAGTAGATAAAAGATTCTTCGAATCTGCAAAAGAATATTTACCATATTCTAAAATTCCTTTTGATCCCCTGATAAATTTTGAGAAACTAAAAGATTATAATGTTCTTGAAATCGGCGTTGGCATGGGAAGCCACGCATCATTGCTTGCTAAGTATGCCGGCAATTTTACCGGAATTGATCTAACCGATTATGCCTTTAAAAGCACCTCAAAAAGATTTGAAGTTTTTAACCTTCCGGGAAAAATAATAAGGATGGATGCAGAGAATCTGCAGTTTGATGAGAACACTTTCGATTTTATCTGGTCGTGGGGAGTTATACATCATTCCGCCAACACGTTGAAAATCCTGGAGGAAATTAAAAGAGTGCTTAAACCGGGCGGTGAAGCAGTTATTATGGTTTATTACAAAAATTACTGGAACTACTGGTTTGTGTCAGGGTTTTTGCGCGGCTTGGTTCTAGGTGACCTTTTTAAATACAAAAGCATAAACAGCATAATACAGAATTATACAGATGGAGCAACTGCAAGGTATTATACAATTAAAGAATGGAAAGATATTGTTAAGAATTTATTTCAGATTAATTATGTGAAAATAATGGGAATGAAATCTGAGCCATTTCCTATTCCACCGGGAAAATTTAAGAACAAATTTTTAAATATTATTCCAAATGCTTTTTCCCGTTTCCTCACTAATACTTTGAAAATGGGCTCATTCTTAGTTTCATCTTTGAAGAAAAATTAGGATAAACCCTTCATTGCGAACAAAAGAGATATTTTTTAATAGCCACGAGATTTATCTCGTGGAATAAATTTTTTGATCTAAAATCTTGATGCTTGCTTTTTTAAGTGTTGATAGGTAATGTTAAGCGTCATGTTAAAACAATTAAAAATTTATAAAAAATAACTGATATGCACGACACAGTAATTACAAAATTTCTTGAAGCCATATCCGGTTTGAATGGCATGGTAAAAGAAATGTATTTGTTTGGCTCAAGAAGCCGTAATGACTGGAGACCTGACTCAGACTATGACATCCTTATTGTAGTTGAAAAGAAAGAGAGAGAAATTATCAGTTCGCTCTATGATGCAGTAATAGATATTTTGCTTTCAACAGGAAGATTGATTTCTTTAAAGATATTTACTGTTTCAGAATATAACCGTCTTAAATCCATACCCACACCATTTATGAGCAAAGTACTAAATGAAGGAATAAGGATTGGACGCCACAACTAAAGGACTTGTTAAAGGCTACCTTCAAAAAGCTGATAGAAAACTGGAAGTAGCAGAAAAACTTTTTAATTCCGGTGATTATGATGATTCCATTTCCAGAGCTTACTATGCAGTATTCCATGCTACCCAGGCTTTACTTTTAACCGAAGGACAACGGGGAGAAACTCATAAAGGTGTGCTTACTCTTTTCGGATTATTGTTTGTTAAAACGGGTAAGTTCAGCAAAAACCTGGGGAAATATCTTGCAAACCTTAAAGATGACAGGGAAAGCGGGGATTATGAAATATTCTCTTATATTGATAAAGAAACCGCAAATACAGGATTGGCAGAAGCCAAAGAATTTGTTAATGAATCCAAATCTTATTTGAAAAAACAAGGGGCACTTTCTTAATTTCATTTTAACTTTTTGAGCTAAACCTATTAAAAAATCTCATCC
>CAZEWJ010000120.1:0-1631 GCA_964515875.1 uncultured Ignavibacteriaceae bacterium
AATCAATAATATAACTCCGTGTTACCGAAATGCTGAAGAGTTACACTGTCGGCAGCCAGGTCTGTGCTGCGTTCAGTCTGTTTCCCTTTCAAAAATTTTAAAGCTCTTCATTAAGATTCCAATAATGCAGATTCAATAATGCCTTTAGTTACCTCAATCGGTGAAATACTATTTGATGTTTATAATAATGATAAGAAACTTGGCGGTGCTCCATTCAATTTTATTTATCATATAATAAAATTAACAGGTGAAGGAAAGTTTATCAGCAGGATTGGTAATGATGAAAATGGGGATGAGATTCTAAATTTTTTTAACAGTAAAAATATTCCTTCCAATTATCTCCAGACAGATAAACAGCACCCAACCGGTATAGCCGCAGCAAATCTTGATGAAAATAAAATACCTCATTGGATTATCAGGCAGAATTCTGCTTACGATTATATAGAAACGAAAAGTGATATTGAAGAAATAATCAGAAACTCTGATTGCCTTTACTTCGGTACTTTAGCACAAAGAAATCCTGTTTCAAGAAAAACAATTCAATCATTGTTTAAAAGGGAGATAAAATATTTTTGTGATCTTAACATTCGCCAGGATTTTTTTACAAAAGAGATTATTGAGCTATCACTAAAAACATCTGATGTTTTAAAATTAAATAATAACGAGCTGATTCTGCTGAATAATCTTTTCTTATATGAAAAATATGATTTGATCGCATCAGCAGTTCAATTAAAGAATTTTTTCAATATAGATCTTCTTTGCGTTACCTGCGGAGAAAATGGTTCTTATCTTTTTAAAGGAGATGAGATTGATTATTATAAACCTATAATTGGTGAAGCTGTTGATACAGTCGGTGCCGGCGATGCTTATTCTGCTCTTCTTTGTATAGGTTATCTTAAAGATTGGGATCTGAAAGAGCTTAATAAGGCTGCTAACGATTTTGCCGGAAAAATTGTAATGATAAAAGGATCTCTTCCGGAGAATGATGAGCTTTATAATAAGTTTAAAATAATGGATTAATCTTCTGCATTTCCATTTTCTTTTGTAAGAAATAAAGTTTGTGTAGGATAAGCAAATTCAATTCCCTGCCTTTCAAATTCATTATAAATTTTAAGATTAATCGCCTGTTGTATATCCATATATTTGTTGTAGTCAGGGCTAAGTACAAAATAAACAAATTCAAAATCGAGACTAAAATTTCCATATCCCTGGAAGCGTCCCCTGTCGAAAGCTATATCAGGATGTTCTTCAATTATACTTCTTACAAGCTTGGGATTTCTTCAAGTTGCTTTGCTGTAGTTTGATAAACTACACCAAGCTTAAATACAATTCTTCTTCTCTCCAATCTTTTAAAGTTCCGAATCCTTGAGTTGGTAAGATCATTATTAGATACAATAATCTGTTCACCGCTAGCTTCTTATCCTTGTTGTCTTTATTCCGATATATTCGATTGTTCCTTTATAATCTCCAAGAACAATAAAATCTCCAATCTCAAAAGGACGATCAAAGAAAATTACAAAATAGCTGAAGAGATCACCGAGGATTGCCTGTGCTGCGAGTGCAATTGCAATACCACCGATACCAAGTCCGGCAATAACTGCAGATATTTCAAAACCAAGGTTATCTAAAAG
>CAZEWJ010000121.1:0-1611 GCA_964515875.1 uncultured Ignavibacteriaceae bacterium
TTACAAAATTAATATTACCAGAAAAAAATTAGAGGATAAATTAAAAGAAGAGAATCCACCAAAGGCGGACAGGTGAAAGAAACTAATTTTGAGATAACATATCACGCTAACCAGGAAAAGATATTATTTGAAAGTGTTGCAAGGTTTAAGGTTATTGCTAAGGGCAGAAGGTTTGGACTGACAAAGGGTTTTTCAAATTTTGTTATTGAGGAGATGCTTGAAGGTGTTACCCCTATTTTGTGGGTAGATACGGTTTATGGAAATATCGAGAGATATGTTGAGAGATATTTTATCCCTGTATTAAAGAAGCTGCCGAAAAGTTTATGGAAGTACAGAAGTAATAGGAATGATCTGAAGATTGGAAACTCTGTTTGCGATTTTAGGAGTGCGGATAACCCGGAAAACATTGAAGGGTTTGGTTATGCATTGATTGTAATAAATGAAGCTGGGATTGTGCTTAAGAATCGAAGTTTATGGAATGAAACTATCCTGCCTATGATATTGGATTATAAGGCGAAGGTTTTAATCGGGGGAACTCCAAAAGGGAAAACTGTTAAGAGAACAAATGAGAAGCATTTGTTTTATGAACTGTTTGAAAAATGTGATCCTTCGACTTCGCTCAGGATGACAAATAGTCATTGGAAGTCATTCAACTTCTCTTCTTATGATAATCCATTGTTGGACCCAAATGAGATTGATGAGCTTGCGAAAGAGATACCTCCAGGATTAAGAGATCAAGAGATATTTGGGAAGTTTGTAGATACTGATAAGAAAGGAATTATTAAAAATGAATGGTGGCAATATTATCTGAATGAAGCTGAACTTTACACTCAAAGAGTTTTGAAGAAGGTGCAAAGCTGGGATACAGCATTTAAGAAAAACCAGGAAAATGATTATTCTGTCTGCACTACTTGGCTTGTTGCACAAAATGGCTACTACCTTTTGGATATGTGGAAAGATAGAGTTGAGTTCCCTGAACTGAAAAGAAAAGTTATTGAGTTAAGTGAAAAACATAACAGCAATGAAATATTAATTGAAGATAAGGCAAGCGGACAAAGTTTAATACAGGAATTGCAACGAAATACAAGATTACCGATTAAACCGATAAAAGTTGAGCAGGATAAAATTGCAAGAGTTCACGCGGTTACTCCATTGATTGAAGCTGGAAGAGTTTTTCTGCCAAAGGATAAGTTTTGGGTGAAGGAGTTTACTGATGAGTGTGAAGATTTTCCAAATGGTGAATATGATGATGTAGTGGATAGTCTATCACAGTTCCTATTGAATGTTAAAGGAACGAATAAAGGTGACTACAAAGGAATAAAACACGTGAAAAGGCAAAGGACTAAAAGATGGAAGAGGTTAGATGGAAGATGGAAAATGTTAAAAGAAAAAATAAGGATAAAAGTAAGATGAAAAGTAAATTAAATCTTCTTAAAGAGTTTGCAACAAGAAAGCGGACTGGATTTCTTGAATCAATTTATAAGGCTTTACCCGATCCAGATAAAATTTTGGCAGATAATAATTATGACTTTGAGATTTACAGGGACTTGCTAACAGATCCTCATTTAATGGCAACAATTCAACAACGCAAGATGCAGGTTTCTCAAATGG
>CAZEWJ010000122.1:0-1590 GCA_964515875.1 uncultured Ignavibacteriaceae bacterium
AGCCGCGGAATGACCATAGCCGTTAACCTAAGGAGAAACTTTGATTAAGTATCTGATGATGCTGGACCTTTTTATTTTTAGGTTCAATTAATAAGCACTGAATAATTGGATAAATATATATTTTACACCACTGCTCAAATTGCAATACTCCTGCAATGACCATTCTTAGTGAATATGAATGATGTTTAGCTTGCTTGAAAAACTTCCAGAGGCTGCAGTTATTATTGGGAGATTCTTTCAAAATGAATTTACTAATAGCTTGAAAGATTTTCCAGTTTAGTAGTATCCAAATAAACTTGGCTAATAATTGACACTCAAACCTGTGTTTCTTTACGGGTTTGGTTTTATGAATGAGCAGCAATGATTTCCATGTTTTGAAGATAAGTTCGATTTGCCACCTGGTGCGATATACTTCACTGATATTGTCTGCTGCCAAGAATTCTTTAGGAATGTTAGTTATAAATGCATTGAGCCTGCAATGTATTTTATATTCTTTGGAAACCTGAAATCCTTTGCTTCGAGCATGTTTTTCAACTTTATCGAGACGTTTTTGATATACTGACAATGGTACTGCTGAAATGATTAATCGTGATTCTATAGATTTATTTTCCTTTCCTATCCCAACTTTCATTTCCATGTGTTTCAAGCCATACTTCTTTATCTTATGATAAACGCTTTTCCAGTTTATAGGCTTACAGTTTTCTTTTTGAAACACATTCCATTTAGGAGGCATTCGGTTTATAAAGTAGGCTTTTTTATTTATGACTGTTTGCAAATAGTGATGTGTAACAAATCCCAAATCACGAAGCAATAAATCATCAGCTTGTATATCGTCAAGAATTTTAGAGGAATAGCGTTGATCATTTTCTGTTGCTCTGGTGAATTCCAGATATTGCCACTGGCCATTTTTTAGATCAAATGCATATTGAAGATTCATTAAGGCTTTAGCCGGTCTACATCCTTTAAAACCAGGGTAATCTTGAGCTAAATGTTCCGGAATAGAAAATTTACATGAATCCCCGATTAATATTCGGTTAAAAGGTTTCCACAAAGGTCCATGAACTGGGCTAGGATGATCTGCTAATTGCTCTGCTAAAACAGCTTTTAAAAAATCTACGCTACTTTGATTAAACCTTTTATGAAGGGCTACTTTACTATAATGTTTTTGATGCTGTTGATTGAGATCATTACAACAGTCCTGCAAACTTACCTGGGAGTGATCTAACTGGCTAAACATGAGAGTATCAACAAACTCATGCGGAGATAATTTAGATTGACGTTGTGTAAAATGATGCTCACGAGCCAAAACCTCCAGACGTTTTTCGGAGAAACATCTCGAGATATTGTTACGTAGCTGAATGCCTTGTCTTTTTTTAAACCGTTCAGAATTGAACTTAAATTGATCTTTTCCCTATAATAAATAGTATCTTCGAAAAAAAGAAAAAGGCGGCAAATAACTAGCAACCGCCTTTTTCAAGTACAAAATAACTAACACAAATATGGGAAAAACTACTGCTCTTCCTCTCAGGAAGAGTGTCCCCATTTCATAATTCTGTTTGATCTTATCAGAACCCTTAGGTTAACGGCTAT
>CAZEWJ010000123.1:0-1551 GCA_964515875.1 uncultured Ignavibacteriaceae bacterium
TTTTTGTGGGATTTGTGATAATGTTATTATTTTATGCGTTTTCCAATTTAATTAAGATCAAAAGGTACAGATTATAACATTCCATCAGGAAGTTTTGGTAGTGTCCTAATTAGGACACTACCGAAGTTTTTTACTCCCCAAATAAACCGCTGCTTTAAATATTATCCTCAGCAATTATGGAAAATAACTCCGAAATTATAACTAAAGCTAAAAATTTTGTGGAAGGATTTCTTAAAGAGCGATTACCTGCCGGGTTTTTATATCATAACTTAAACCATACAATGGATGTATATAATAACTGTGAAGAAATCTCAGCAGGTTATAATTTATCCCCTGAAAACAAAGAAGTTCTGCTGCTTGCAGCCTTATTTCATGATACAGGATTTGTTTCTAAATATAATGGACACGAAGAAGAAAGCGTAAAGATTGCGGAAGATTTTCTGAAGAAAGAAAATTATCCGGGTAAGAAAATTTCTGAAATTGAAAAGCTGATACTTAGTACAAAAAAAGAAATCTACCCCTCTGATGTTTCTGAAGAAATTCTGCACGATGCTGATATTGCCCATATCGGGAAGAAAGGTTTTTTCAGGAAAGGTGAATTATTACGCTTAGAGCTGGAAAAAGTTAACGGCGAGACTCATCCTGATACAGAGTGGGAGAAGAATCAATTGGATTTTTTGAGCTCAAATAAATTTTATACCATTTATGCTAAAGAAAATTTTGAAAAAAGACTTGCAAAAAATATCAGTAAACAGAGAGCAAATATTTCTAAGAACAAGAAAGAAAATATTAACATAAGCACCGGGAAATATATGGGGAGAGGAATTGATACTCTTTACAGGACAACATTCAGAAATCATATTAATCTTAGTCAGATTGCAGATGGTAAAGCCAATATGATGATCAGTATAAATACAATTATACTCTCCATAATAATAACTCTTACTGCATCAGGCTTAACACTTTCTGGTGAATATTTTATTGAAAATCTTCGTTTTACTATTCCGGTTTTCATTCTGCTGCTTGGCTCCCTTACATCAGTTATCTTTGCAATTCTTTCTGCCAAGCCAACCGTAACAAAAGAAAAAGTTAATATAGAAGACATAGAGAAATCTAAAAAAAGCATTCTGTTCTTCGGGAATTTCGTATCGCTTAAAATGGAAGAGTTTATTGGAGGTATAAAAAAATTGAAGTATGATCAGTCATTGCTTTATGATAATATGTCCATTGATCTTTTTTATCTGGGCAAAGTGCTGGCAAAAAAATATATGCTGTTAAGCTACTCCTATTTAATTTTTATGATTGGTTTGATAATATCTGTTCTAAGCTTTATTCTCATTTTCTTTTTTACTTTTGGGTAATATGAATTAAAATAGTCTCCCTTTAGCAAAGGGAGATAGTTCTGACGTAGTCAGAACAGAGGGATTACTTGCATTACTTTGCAAACAAATTTAGTATTACGTGCAACGCAAACGAATCTCCCTGATTTTAGCGAAGCTAAAATCTGTCCCTCTTTACTAGAGTTTGTGTGAAAAGTAATTTTCCGTCACA